>JBNJGY010000021.1:0-34749 GCA_051748045.1 Thermotogota bacterium | reverse complement strand
TTTTCATTTTTATATTTCTTCATTATATTAAAAACATTGTTAAAAACTTTTGTGTATGTCATATTGAGCGAGCATAGCGAGTCGAAATATCTCATCAGTTAATTTTGCTTGCAAAATTTATAGATTAATTAAAAACAATTCCGAAATATAAAAACTCAAAGTAGGTCGTTTTTTAACCCTCGTTCAACAATAAAATGGATGTACAGCTCATATTATCCGTCCATGGATAAATTCGCATGAAAAACATCCGTGTTTTTCAACATCAATTTTTATATTGTTTCACTCAGTAAAACTCCAATACTTTTCATTTTTATATTTCTTCATTATATTAAAAACATTGTTAAAAACTTTTGTGTATGTCATATTGAGCGAGCATAGCGAGTCGAAATATCTCATCAGTAAATTTCACAAAGTGAAATTAAGCTTTTAAAAATCTTTAATTTTCTTTGAAAATTTACTGAATAGATGTCCGGACTGTGTTTAGACGATGCTCGACCTGATAGCTATAATAGTTTATAATTCTTATTTTTACTAACAACGATGTAAATATTCTACTATAATTCTCACTAGTTATTCACATCTATTTATTATTTTAATAGTTTTAAAAAATTTCAAAATTTTAAAACAAAAGCGTCCAGTTAAGGACGCTTAAATGATACCATATATTTTATTCTACTTCTTCAATTTCTTTTTTAATAAACTCAACCAAATCAGAAATATATTCTTCGCTAAAATCAAATTTAATACCAGCTGTTTCATAAAGTTCTGGAATTGATTTTGAATAACCAAGGCTCATAAATTCTTCGTACATTTTTACTGCCTCTTTTCCTTTTTCTTTATAATTCTTATAAATAGCAATTGCACCTAACTGAGACATTGCATATTCAATGTAATAGAAAGGAACTTCGAAAATGTGTAATTGTCTTAGCCATCTTGCTGCTTTTTCTGCTTCTAAACCAGAAAACTCTACATCTGTGTTGAATCTATCCATCAAAGAAGCAAAAAACTCTTCTCTTTCTTCAGCTGTATGGTTTGGATTTGTGTAAATCCATTGTTGGAATGCATCTACTGTCATCACCCATGGGAAAACTTTTAAAGTACCTCTTAATTGTTCTAGTTTAGCTTTTTTAAGGTCTGCATCATCTGAATAATAAACATTCAAATGTTCCATAGTTAAAAGTTCCATTGACATGGAAGCAAGCTCTGCTAACTCACTTGGGTAATCTTTATAAACCCCTAAATCAATATGGTTACAAGCAAAGTTATGCATTGCATGACCTGATTCATGAAGAAGTGTTCTAACATCTCCTTGAAGCCCAATTGCGTTCATGAAAATAAATGATCCACCAGTTTCATGTAAAGGATAATTGTAGCCACCTGGTGCTTTACCTTTTCTGTTTTCAAGATCTAAGAAACCTGAGTTCTTCATTTTTTCGAGTTTAACACCAAAATCTGGTTTTACCCTGTGAAGTACTTCTACTGCTTTGTCTACAAATTCATCTTCTGTATTGAAAGGTGATAAAACTTTTCCATCTAAATCAACGTTCAAATCCCAAGGTCTAAGATTTTCAACATTTAATTTATCTTTTCTATCTTTATTGATTTCTTTTAAGAAAGGCACAATAACATTTTCTACTGATTTATGAAATTCAAAAACATCTTTTGGTTCATAATCGAATCTACCTTTAGCATAATGCATATAGTCTCTATAATTATCAAACCCAGCATTTTTTGCAATTTCAATTCTGATTTCTTTTAATTGGTCAAATAAATCATTCAGTTCATCTTTAACTTCTAGAAGTCTTGTGTTTACTAATTTCCAAGTTTCTTCTCTAATTTTTCTTTCTGGATTCTTTTGATAAATTCCCATTTGAGAAAGAGTTTTTTCTTCTCCATCGTATTCAACTGTTAATTTTGAAATTATCTCCCCATATTTAGAAGATAATTCTTGTTCTTTTATCTTTAGAGGGATGTTTTCTTCTCTGAAAATTTCAATATCTTTAGAGATGATTTTATTCATCAAATCATATTCAGAACCTAATTCTTTTCTGTAAGGGCTTTCATAGAATTTCTTTTTAAGTTTAAAATCATAAGCCTCTGCAGGAGAAATAACTTTAGAATAAAAATCATTAAAATCTTTAGAAAATTCTGGTTTATCAGCATTACATGTCATTCTTATATATTTCCATGCCATCTCTTCAGATAAAGCAGCTTCAAATTCACTTTTCATTTTCATGAATTCAATCAAATTATCCTTCGAGTTTATTTCAAATTTTTCAAGGTTTTCAAGCTCTTTTCTTACAGTATCCCATTCAGTGAATTTCAAATCTTCTGAATAGTATTTTCTTGGCTTTTTTACTATTTTTTCTTCTGTATACATTTTCCTTCCCCCTTTTAAATTATTGGTTCGTAACGTAAACATATTATATCATATTTTAACATTATAAGTTATAATATTTTTGAGGTGAAGTTGATGAAAGAATTAAATATTTATTATTTTTCTGGAACAGGAAACACAAAAATTCTTGTTGATGAGATAGCGAATTATTTTAAGAAAAAATATTATGAAGTTCATAAACATAAAATTGAAAAAATAAAGTCTGAAGAAGTAGTGAAATCAGGTTTGATATGTTTTGCTTTTCCTGTAGCAATACACACAACATATCCTTTTGTGAGAAAATTCATAGAAAATATAGAATTTAATAAAGATATGACTATATTTGGTTTTACCACTCTAGGTGGAGATTATAGCGGAGTGCCTTATTATTTTCACAAGTTATTTAAAAAGAAAGATTGTGAATACTTAGGGTTAGAAGAATTTTCAACACAAAATAATTTCATGCAAAAAAGTATAAATAATGATAAAGCAAAAGCTAAACTTGAAAAAGCGAAAGAGGATATCAAAACTTTTTCAAATAAAATTATGAATCGAGAAAAAATTGAATATATTAAAAAACCATTAACAGATATGTTTGTTCCCCTAGCCAACCAGAAATGGATGTGGAAACTCACTCAGAAATCTTTGGGCATGAAAATAAACCAAAAAAAATGTATTAGTTGTGGAATTTGTGTTGAGTTATGCCCTGTAAAAAATATTGTTTATGTGGGAGATTATCCTGAGATTAAAAATGATTGTGAAAGTTGTATGCGTTGTTTTTCTTTTTGTCCACAACAAGCAATAGAAATTAATTCCAAAGATGAAATTAAAAAATATAGAGCTATTTCTTTAGAAGAAATTTTACAAGATGAAGCCTAAGAGCTTCATCTTTTTTTAACTAAAATTAGTTGCGTGCGCAACATTATTTGATGTATAATTTATTTGGTTTTGAAATTGTTGCGTTAGCAACTAATTATAATAATTATAATTCGGAGGTAGATTATGAAATATATAGGACGAAAAATTTCTTGTGTTTTCAGAAATTCTCATAATTTTTTTGATCAGGTTTTTGAAGAATTTCATATAGGAAGAGGACAGATGCATTATTTTATGTATATTGTTAACCATGGAAATGGTATGTCCCAAGAAGAAATAACCCAAGCTTTAGAAATAGATAAAGCAACAACAACGAGAGCCTTGAGAAAGCTAGAAAAAAATGAATATATAATAAGAAAATCAGATGAAAAAGATAAGAGAAAAAAAAGAGTTTTTTTAACAGAAAAAGGGGAACAAATAAAAGATGAGTTGAAAAAAACCGCTGAAATATGGGAAAAGAAGTTATTAGAAGGAATTCCAGAAGAGAAAGTAGAAGTTTTTTTAGAGGTCTTAGAAAAAATGAAAGATAACATGATTAATGAAAAGAACAAAGTAGGTGTTGAATAGTGGAAAAAAATTCAAAAATGTTGGGCAATGAAAGTATAAGTAAGTTACTTTTTAAATTATCTCTACCAGCGACAGTTGCGATGATGGTTCAAGCCTTATATAACTTTGTAGATACTATATACATTGGAAGAGGTGTTGGAACAATAGGAATAGCAGCAGTTTCTGTATCTTTTCCTATTCAAATGATCATAATGGCCCTTGCTCAAATGGTTGGTATTGGTGGAGCTTCAATAATATCAAGATCACTTGGGGCTAAAAATGTTGAAAAGGCAGAAAAAACACTAGGAAACATGTTAGGAATAATAGTTATATTTTCTGTAGCTATTGCAGTTTTAGGAAGTGTTTTCATAAAACCTATTTTAACGCTATTTGGTGCTACAGATCTTATTATGCCTTATGCAATAGACTATATGAGTGTTATTTTCATAGGGAATATATTCTTTTCTTTTGCTATGACTTCAAATAATGTTATTAGAGCAGAAGGAAATGCAAAAGTAGCTATGATCAGTATGCTAATATCAGGAGTCATGAATATAATTCTTGACCCTATATTCATTTTTAGTTTTGATATGGGTATAAGAGGAGCAGCTATTGCTACATTAGTTTCTCAAATGATTGGTGTTGTTTATATTCTTTCTTATTTTATGAGAGGAAAAAGTTCTTTACACTTTCATATTAAAGATATAAAATTTGAATTACCTATACTAAAAGAAACTTTTGCTGTAGGTTCTTCAGCGTTTGCAAGGCAAGTTGCAGGTAGTATTTTAGCAATCATTTTGAATAATTTACTTGGTCTCTACGGTGGAGAATTATCCATTGCAGTGTTTGGAGTAATAAATAGATTACTGATGTTCACTTTTATGCCAATGTTTGGTATTGCTCAAGGATTTTTACCTATAGCGGGTTTCAATTATGGAGCAAAAAAATATGACAGAGTCAAAGAAGTAATAAAAACAGCTACAAAAGTTACAACCATTTTTTCATTAACAGCCTACGCAATTTTGATGATTTTTCCTGAGTTTTTGATCTCAATTTTCACAACAGATCCTGATTTAATATCACAAGGCGTATGGGCAACTAGAATTAATGTTTCTGTTATTTTCATTGTTGGATTTCAGGTAGTGGGCGCTTCATTATTCCAGGCTATAGGAAAAGCAGGACCAGCATTATTTCTTTCTATGTCAAGGCAGATACTATTTTTCATTCCTATAGTATTTTTGATGTCTAATCTGTACGGATTAGCTGGAATTTGGGCAACATTTCCTATATCAGATCTTTTAGCTTTCACAGTAACTTTGATTTTTGTATTAAGAGAAATGAAGATATTAAATCAATCAATCGCAAAACAAAAAATTGAAATGCATTTACAAACTGAAATAGCAAAATAAATAATAGGCACTTTATCTAAGTTATCAATAAAAAGATAAAGTGCTTTTTTATTGCCATTTATCGTAGAAAACTATTTCTTTTAATGGTTTTATATCTTTATCATCTGGTTTTTCTGTTGCATAGCCAATTGGCATTAAAAATAAACAGTTGATATCTTTTGGTAAATTGAGTATTTTGCCTACTTTTAATATATCCATATAACCAATCCAACAGGCATTTAAGCCTTTTTCTGTTGCAGCTAAAAAAATATGTTCTCCTGGTATCAAAGGTGAACCATTTTCCCAAAAAATATTCATCATTTCCCTATCATCGTAATTATTCATGTAATTTACAAAATTCTCACCAAATCTAGTTACGTTAACTTCAAGAGCAAAAGAATCTTTTTCAACATTTGAAAGATCAAATCCAGTATAAGCACAACAAGCGATGACAACAGGTGCTGTTTTTATCCAGTCTTGATTTCCCGCAGCTTCTGAAAGTTCTTCAATAATCTTTTTATCTTTTATAACCCCAAAAATAAAATTCTGTGTGTTACCTCCAGAAGGAGCATATCTAGCTGATTCTATAATATAATTTATAGTTTCATCGTCTACATCTTTATCTAGAAAACTTCTTACGCTTCTTCTTTTTTTCACAAGTTCTAAAAAATTCATATCTCACCTCCAAAAAGAATTATACCATTATGGCTCAATTCTTTTGGGATGATATATATTTATATGAATATTTTCAAAAGATTGAAGATATTATTCTTTCTATATTTCGACCTTGTGAGATTTTTTATTTATTATTTTTTAAAAAGCTATAAAACACCCATGCTTCGCATGACCCCTCTAAAATATTATTTTAGAGGGGATCTAATTTTCTTCAAAAATTGACTGATGAGACCTTTCGACAAGCTCAAGGTGACATACGCAAAGATTTTCAACAATGCTTTTTACTTCCAATATCCATCTTTCAACCGAAATCTCTGATTTCTTCTCTTCCAACATAAAAAATAGATTTCATAAATGGTATAATTATAATAAAATGCTTTAACATAAAAAATTTGGCAGATTGAGTTTTTCAATCTGCCATTAATGAGGGTTTACTTTTCAAGTAGGGTGAATACTTGAGGCTAAAAACAGCGACTTACTCTGTTTCTATGGGGCTTACTATTTTTCCAATAACTATATTATTATTATAACATAAATTTTTCTTGTGAAGAAAATTTTAATACATAAATAATATTAAACAACATATTCTTTATAATTACTATTAATTCTTAATATGAGGGGTTTTATATGTTTAAAAAATTGAAGTTAATTGAAATTGTAATGTTGTTAATAATTAATTTTATAATTTTTCAAAATATAGGTTTGAGTATTTTTTATACTCTAGCAATTTACATAGGGTTGTATGCTTTTAAACTTTTTGATAACGATACAAGCATAACTCCTTCAGAAATTATTATAAGATATTTTTCAGGATTTTTAGCCAGTAGTTTTTTGATATTTATTATTTCTATTTTTTCTAATTATTTGTTAGATAATTATAATATTTTTAAATTATTCTTATCTTCTATTCTTATTCCTTTCATACATATAATATTTTTTAGATATGAAAGAAAATATGTGAAACCTATTAGATATATTGTTTTTGGTAAAAAAAATTATTATAAAGATATATTAAAAGAAATTTCAGACAAGTCTAGAGATAATCTACTTTTTGTTTCTTATTTTGATTCTTTAGATGATTTAGTGATTTTTAATAATAATGTTAATTTTGATAAAATTTTAATAGCAAATCCATTTATGCCAGATAAGATTAAAAAATTTATAGATGAAAATAATATTCAAAAAGATTATATAACAACTATTTCAGAAAAATATTTAAAAAGAATTTCTTTAAAGCTTATGTATTCTTTTGATGAGTACTATAAAATATTTTTTTCTGAAAAAGAAGAGCCTAAATTTAAGAGATTTATAGATATTTTCTTAAGTATACTTTTTCTTATTATATTTTCTCCAATAATGTTTTTAATATCTATTTTTATTTTTGTTGAATCAGGGACTCCTCTAATTTTTGAACAAAAGCGATTTGGAAAAAATGAAAAGCCTTTTTATATGATTAAATTCAGAACGATGGATGATAAGGGAAATATATTGAAATCAGGAAAGATAATTCGAAAAATAAGAATAGATGAAATTTTACAGTTTGTGAATGTTATCAAAGGAGATATGTCTATAGTTGGTCCGAGGCCAGAAATAGAAAAATTTCACTTAGAAATGAAGAAAAAAATCAATTATTATAATTTAAGATATCAAACAAATCCTGGAATAACTGGATGGGCGCAAATCTACTATAAATACACTCAAAATCTTGAAGACTATAAAAGAAAGACTGAATATGATTTATATTATATTAAAAATAGAAATATAATGCTTGATTTACAAATTATGTTGAAAACAATTGAAACAATGTTTTTTCATAAGGGAGAATAAAAAATATGACATATCTCGATATGTCATATTTTTAGTTTATGTTTCACCATAAAATTTTTTGATCCTATCACATTTATAATCAGGACATTCTGAACATGTTGAAACATTTTTAGAAATTGCACATTTTTCTATATCACAGTTTGAACAGTAAGAAAGAACCATATCAGATTTACAACCTTCACATCCGTTTAGATCACTTTCTTTATAATCTAAACCAATCTCACTCTTCCATTGATTCAAAGTTGAGACAATTTTATCTCTATCATTATTTTCAGTTGCAATAAAAATATCGCATTTTGAACAATCTAGCCCACAATACGCAATCATAAAATCCCACCTCTTTTTTAGTTATACATAATTATATCATTTGATTTATAAAAATGTCAAAAAAAGATTCCTGTAATTATACAGGAATCTTTTTTATTTAAGCTGTCATTGGATCTTCAAATTGACTTTTATATAAATCCGCGTAGAATCCATCTTTTTTCAATAATTCTTCATGTGTACCTTGTTCAATAATATCTCCATGATTCATAACAAGAATTAAATCAGCATTCTTAATGGTAGATAACCTATGTGCAATAATAAAGCTGGTTCTTCCCTCCATTAGTTTGTCCATAGCTTTTTGGATTTGAAGTTCAGTTCTTGTATCAACAGAACTTGTAGCTTCATCGAGAATAAGCATTTTTGGATTTTTAAGAAAAGCTCTTGCGATTGTTATAAGCTGTTTTTGTCCTTGAGAAATATTGGTTATTTCTTCGTTTAAGACTAAATCGTAACCTTCAGGTAGTGCGTGAACAAAGCTTTCAACATGAGCTGCTTTTGCTGCTTCATAAACTTCTTCATCAGATGCGTTTAGATTTCCATATCTTATGTTTTCTCTTATATTTTCGTTATACAACCAGGTATCTTGTAAAACCATTCCAAATTGAGCTCTTAAATCGTGTCTTGTGAAATCCTGTATGTTATAACCATCAATTAGAATTTCACCAGAATTAACATCATAAAATCTCATCAAAAGCTTCACCATAGTTGTCTTTCCTGCACCTGTTGGCCCTACTATTGCTATTTTTTGTCCTGGTTTAGCTTTTGCAGAAAAATCGTTTATTATAATCTTTTCTTCATCATAACCAAAGTGAACATTTTTGAATACTACTTCACCTTTTAATTTTTCTGGATTGATTGGGTTAGTTGTTTCAACAGGTTCTTCTTCTTCTTCCAAAAATTCGAAGATTCTTTCTGCAGCTGCGATTGTTTGTTGAAGTATATTGGATATGTTTGCAACTTGTGCGATAGGCTGTGTAAATTGTCTCACATATTGAATAAAAGCTTGAATATCTCCAACTGCGATCATTCTCTGTGCAGCTAAAAAACCACCAAGAATACTTATTGCAACGTATCCTAAATTACCAACCCATCTCATAATAGGCATCATAAGCCCAGATAAAAATTGTGATTTCCAAGCAGCACCATAAAGTTTTTCGTTCAATGCATCGAATCTTTCAATACTATCTTTTTCACCGTTAAAAGCTTTCATAACAACGTGACCACCGTACATTTCTTCAACATGGCCATTTACATTTCCGAGATAATCTTGTTGTTGCTTGAAAAATTTCTGTGAGTATTTGACTATGAAAGCTATTAAAAAGACTGATAAAGGTATTATTCCAAGAGCTACAAGAGTCATTCTCCAACTTATCGTCAACATCATAATCAAAATACCAATTATAGTTGTGACAGAAGTTATCAGTTGGGTCAAACTCTGATTCATTGATTGACTGAGAAGATCGACATCGTTTGTAACTCTGGATAAAACTTCACCTTGGTTTGTATTGTCAAAGTATCTGAAAGGCATTTTGTTCATCTTTTCAGAAATCTGTTTTCTAAATTTATACGTGATTTTCATCGAAATACCAGACATAATCCATCCTTGAATATAACTAAATAAGGCACTGATAGAATAAAGTCCTAAAAGAATCATCAATGTGTTTGCAACTTTTCCAAAATCTATACCCTCTCCGGTACCAGCTATTTTTTCCATAAGACCTTCAAAAATTTCAGTCGTTACGTTACCAAGTACTTTTGGGCCAAAAATCATCAACGCTGCAGAACCAGCTGCAAATATAAAAACTATTATAATGGGAATTTTGTATTCACTAATGTAGTTCAACAATTTTTTAAAAGATTTACCAAAGTTTTTGGGTTTTTCTCCACCTCTCATCATCGCAGGGCCAGAACCTGGACCATGTTGAGGACGCTTTTTTTGTTCTTTACTCATTCTAATTCCTCCCTGGATAATTGAGATAATGCGATTTCTTGATAAGTTTTACAGCTTTTCATCAACTCTTTATGTGTTCCTTTACCTACAATTTCTCCTTCGTCTAACACGAGAATTTGTTCAGCATTTTTTATAGTAGCTATTCTTTGGGCTACGATAAGTATAGTACTGTCTCCCGTTTCTTCGTTGAGCTTTTTTCTCAACCTAGAATCTGTTTTAAAGTCTAAAGCAGAAAAACTGTCATCGAAGATAAACACATTAGGTTGTTTAACAAGTGCACGTGCAATTGATAACCTTTGTTTTTGCCCCCCAGAAACGTTAGTTCCTCCTTGTGAAATAGGGGCGTAAATCCCTTCTTCTTTTTCTTCTATAATCTCCCTTGCTTGTGCTATATCTATTGCTTTGTTTATAAGTTCTTCTGATGCATTTTCGTCAGCATATTTTAAATTAGATTCAATATTTCCACTGAATAGAACACCATTCTGTGGTACATAGCCTATTTGATTTCTCAATTCATGTTGAGTTATTTCTCTAATATCAATTCCATCTAAGAGGATCTGCCCCTCAGTAGCATCATAGAACCTTGGGATCATGTTTACTAATGTAGATTTACCAGATCCGGTTGAGCCTATTATGGCTGTTGTTTTTCCTGGTTCAGCTGTGAAAGATATGTTTTTTAAAATAGGTTCTTCTGCGTGTGGGAATTTATAAGAAACATTTTTAAATTCTATCAAACCTTTTGGATTTTTAATATTTTTTGGTTCTTCTGGATCTTTGATTTCAGGTTCAACATCGATAACTTCTTTAACTCTTTTTGCTGAGACAGTTGCCCTTGGAAGCATTATAAACATAGCTGAAAGCATTAAAAATGCGAAAATAATCTGCATCGCATATTGCATATAAGCCATCATATCCCCCACTTGCAAAGAAGATTCAGAAATTTGATGTGCTCCAACCCAAACAATAAGAACCATAACTCCGTTCATAACAAACATCATAACAGGCATCAAGGAAACCATGACCCTGTTAACGAAAAGTTGTGTTTTTGTCAGTTCAGTGTTTGCTTTATCAAATCTATCTTCTTCAAAATTTTGTGTGTTAAAAGCTCTAATAACCATCATTCCAGAAAGGTTTTCCCTTGTAACGAGATTCAATCTATCTATAAGTTTTTGCATTCTTTTGAATTTTGGAAGAGCTATTGAAAAAACAACAGCTATTAAACCTAACAAAACTATAACTGCAAGTGCTATTATCCAAGACATGGAAGGACTTGTTTCAAGAGCTTTTATAATCCCTCCAGTACCCATTATAGGAGCATAAAAAACCATTCTTATCATCAAAATAAGAACCAGTTGGATTTGAATAATATCGTTTGTCGTTCTTGTTATTAGTGATGCAGTTGAAAAATTTACAAATTCAGAATTAGAAAAATTTTCAACTTTTGAAAAAACATCATATCTTATATCTTTCGCAGCCCCAGAACCAATTTTAGCAGCTAAAAAGCTTACAGCGATTGTACTGGCGGCACTCAAAAGAGAAATCATTAGCATCCAAAATCCAGTGCTCAAAATATAGTCGTTTTGCATTTCATCCACATCTATACCAAGTTCTATATACTCTTTTTCAACAGCAGCAATCGCTGCTTGGTTGACCATATCTTCACCCAAAGCTTCTATCTGTTTATCTATTTGTTTAGTCATTTCTTTTCTTTGAGATTCAGGCATAAGCTTGAGTATGTTATAGACATTCATATTAGCAGGTACTTCCATACCGTTTAAATTCATAACCCCGTCTTCAGCATTTTCTTTGGCTTGTTGAATGCTTGAAACAGTCATAAGAGTTTTTCCAAGTATAGGGATTAAATCGTCTTTTATTTTATTTGAAATATCTTTTAAAACATATATATTTTCTTCTTTCAAAACTTTGTATTCTTCTAAATATTTGTCATAACCTTCAGAAGAGCTATCCACAAAATCATAATTATTCAAAACAAATTCTTTCTCTTCACTATCCATAAAAAGAGTGATTTTATCCATAGTACTTTCTCTCATACCTTTTGGAACAGCTGTTTCAATACCACCTTGTTGTATTCCATTGTTGACTATATCTGACATATAATCAGGTAAAGCTAATTCACTCATCGCTTGGACAAAGAGTAAAAATATAGCCATTATAAGCAAAAAAGTATATGGTTTTAAATATCTAATCAGCTTTAACATTTTTTTGACTCCTCTTTAAGTTCATCTTCTAACATTTTTCTGAGATTTTCTAATCCTTTAAAAATAAAATCTATTTCTTCGTTAGGAGACTTGTTAATTATATTTGTTATTTTTTCTTCTACCCCCATATATTTATCAATCATAGAATTTTGAAACTCTTTGTTTAGTCTGACTTTTATAACTCTTCTATCTTTGTCACTTCTTGTTCTTTCAATCAAATTCTTTTCTTCTAATCTATCTAAAATACCAGAAACAGTACTATTAGAAAGACCTAGTTCTTTACTTAACTCACTAGTTTTGAGTTCTTTTTTATGAGATAGTATACCAATAAGCATTACTTGAGAACTGGTAAGATTTTTTTCTTTGAATTCGCTTTTTACAGCTTTTCCAACTAAATCCATAATTTTTTTTAAATTTTTCACGATATCTATAGCTTTGTTTTCCATAAATCACCTCATTTTTTATTTCGAACTCGAATATTTCGTAACCGAAATAAATTTTACATTTAATAAATAAAGATTTTCTTAAGGAATTATTAAAAATTTATGATAAAAAAACCCATCAGATAAACTGATGGGTTAGATTAAAAATATTATTAAGTTTCTCTTTCGCCTCTTAAAACAGCAGCACATCTTGGACATGTTCCAGGATGTTCAGAGTCTTCACCTGTTTTAGGGTCAGCTTTCCAACATCTTTCACATTTTTCGCCTTCTGCTTTAACAACTTTTACTTTTGAAACATTACCTTCGAATCCTTCGTCAACGTCTCCAAGCTCGAATTGTGATGTAATGAATACATCGGATAAGAAGTAGTTATCGTATTCTTTCAATAGTTCTTTCAATTCTTTATTTTTAGTTTCAACGATTACTTTTGCATCGAGCGAGTTTCCAATGAACTTATCTCTTCTTTTTTCTTCGAGGGCTTTTGTTACATCTTCTCTCAATTCAAGCATTTTTTCCCATTTAGAAATGATTTTTTCATCCATGTATTCTTCTTTGAATTCTGGCCATTCTTCTAATTGAACTGTTTCGTGTTTTTGAGCCTGTTCTGGAAGATATTTGTAGATCTCTTCAGCTGTGAATGAAAGAATAGGTGTCATCATTTTTGTCAATGCTAATGCTATTTCATACATAACAGTTTGTGCTGATCTTCTTAATTTTGATTTTGTTCCTTCTGTGTATATTCTATCTTTTATAATATCTAAATAAATTGAACTCATATCTATTGTACAAAATCTATTTAACATATGATGAACTCTGTAGAACCCATAGTTATCATAAGCGTCAGTGACATTTTTTATTAAATCATGAAGCTTAATCATGCCCCATTTATCCACTTCATACATATCTTCATATTTAACATAATCTTTTTTTGGGTCAAAATCAGAAATATTACCTAATAAAAATCTAACAGTATTTCTAAATTTTCTGTATACTTCTGTTTGTTGTTTTAAAATGTCGTAAGAGATTTTGATATCTCCTCTGTAGTCTGCAGAAGCAACCCAAAGTCTCAAAATATCTGCTCCATATTTGTCCATAATTTCAAGAGGACTTATAACATTACCCATGGATTTTGACATTTTTTTGCCTTCTTTGTCTTTTACGAAACCATGAGTTAAAACAGCTTTATAAGGAGCTATTTCATTTTTACCAACAGATAAGAAAATTGAACTTTGGAACCAACCTCTATGTTGGTCTGAACCTTCAAGGTATAAATCAACTGGGTATTTGTTTAATTCTTCTCTTTTATTAACAACCGCTTCCCAAGAAGCACCTGAATCTACCCAAACATCTAAAATATCTTCTTCTTTTTTGAAATGTGTTCCACCACATTTTGGACACTTGAATCCTTCTGGGATCAATTCATTAACATCTTTTGTAAACCATGCGTTTGTTCCTTCTTTTTCCACAATTTTTATGACGTGTTCTAATTGTTCTGAAGTCAGAGAAACTTCTCCACAATCTTCACAATAAACAGCTGGAATAGGAATACCCCATGATCTTTGTCTTGAAATACACCAGTCTGGTTTGTCGTTAACCATACCTTTGAATCTCTTTTCACCCCAATCAGGGATCCATTTAACTTTGTCAACTTCTTCGAGAACCTTGTTTCTTAAGTTATTGTGATCAACACCAATAAACCATTGTTCTGTAGCTCTGAAGATAAGAGGGCTCTTACATCTCCAACAGTGTGGATATGAATGTTCTATTTTTTCAACTGCAACAAGATGTCCGCTTTCTTTCAAGTCTTCTATTATAGATTTATTTGCATCCCAAATCTTCATTCCTTCATATTTTGGAACTTCATTTGTGAATTTCCCTTGATGATCTACTGGAGAAACAACAGGTAATTTGTATTTTAATCCAGTTATATAGTCATCATTACCATGTCCAGGAGCAGTATGAACAAGTCCTGTACCGTCTTCCAAAGTAACGTAATCTGCCAATACTAATTGTGACTCTCTATCTATAAATGGATGTTTAGCAGTTTTACCTTCTAGCTCAGAACCTTTAAAAGTATCAATAATTTCATAATCTTCTATTTCAGCAGCTTTTAATACTTTTTCAATCAATTCTTTTGCCAAAATCCAGTATTCTTCTCCAACTTTTATCTTTGCATATTCGAAATCTTTGTGAGCAGCTATGGCAACATTAGCTGGAAGTGTCCAAGGTGTTGTTGTCCAAATAACCATATAAGTATTTGGTTCATACTCAAATTTAACAAAAATTGAAGGTGATGAATGATCATGATATTCAACTTCTGCCTCTGCTAAAGCTGTTTCACATTCTGAACACCAGTAAATTGGTTTTTTATTCCTATAAACATTACCTGAATCTACAAGACTTTTTAAAGTATCTAAAACAGAAGATTCATATTCATGGTGAAGAGTCAAGTATGGATGATCCCAATCTCCTCTCAAACCAAGTCTTATGAATTCATCTTTTTGTTTTCTATAATGTTTCATTGCGTATTTTTCGCATGCTTTTCTTATATCTATCTTTGATTTATGTTTTGCTTTTTCTCCCATTTCAGTTGTAACTTTATGCTCTATTGGAAGACCGTGAGTATCCCAACCAGGAACATATGGAGTATTGTACCCTTGTAAAGTTTTATATTTTATAACCAAATCTTTTAATATCTTGTTTAAAGCGTGTCCCATATGGATATCTCCATTAGCATAAGGAGGTCCATCATGTAATAAAAATTTTGGAGCATCTTTTCTTTCTTCTCTTACAAAATTTTCTAAATCCAGTTTTTTCCAAGTTTTTAACTGGAGTGGTTCTTTTCCTTTTAAATTTGCCTTCATTTTAAAGTTCGTTTTGGGCAAATTAAGCGTGTCTTTGTATTCCAAGACAAACACCTCCGTTTATGTATTTTAAAAAATTGAAATTATATTAGTTTGAGGATGGAAGTTGGAAGGTTAGACCCTTCGGCAAGTTCAGGGTGACATTACGATTTGTCATTCTGAGCGAGGGTTTTTGGAGTCGAAGAATATAAAACTCTATCAATTTGCTTCGCAAATTTACTGAAGAGACCTTTCGACAAGCTCAAGGTGACATACGCAATATTTCCCAAAATATGTTATTTACAAACAACTAACAACCAGTATCTAACAACAGGAATCGCCAAGCAATTCCAATCTCCATCTTCCAACAGAAAAAGGTTTCATCTTTTTCATCTGAACTAACACAAAAGGTCACCTAACGGTGACCAGCATTTTCTTTAAATATTCAATAAGTTTGAAATGGTTTCTTTTAATTCAGTTAAATCCATTGATTTAACGACATAAGCATCTGCTGCCCATGAAGCCATTTCAGATTTGTAATGAGAATATGCAGTCAAAAATATAATTTTTGTGTCACCAAATTTTTTCCTAATTTCACCAGCAAATTCTAAACCACTAATGTCTGGCATTTCGATATCTGTACATACTATGTCAATATCGTTTTTTTCTTTTAGGATTTCTAATCCTTTTTCTGCGCTTGGAGCGTCTATAACATCATACCCTGACTCTTCGAGTTCTTCCTTAATTAATAATCTTACGTTATCTTCGTCATCTACAACTAAGATTTTAGCCATAATTTTCCCTCCTTATGTATCTAAAGGTATTTCAAATCTGAAAATTGTTCCGTCCCCGTCAGATTTTACCAAATAAAGGTTTCCTTTGTGTTCATCTTCTATTATTTTTTTACAAATTGGTAGCCCTAATCCTGTTCCGTGTGTTTTTGTTGTAAAAAATGGCATGAATAGTTTTTCTTGGTCTTCTTCTGGAATTGTATCTCCATTGTTTTTGATTTGGAAAAAGGCGTTATGCTTTTCATCGATACCACTTTTTATTTCTATTCTACCTTCTTTAGGGACTACTTCTATAGCGTTTTTTAATAAGTTTATTAGAACTTGTTTAATTCTATTCCTATCCAAATCAACATATATATTGTCGACATTTTTTTCTCTTTCTAGTGTAATATCTTTTTGTTCTATGAAATCTTCGTACATCATAAGTACATCATCTATTAAATTATTTAAATCTATCTCTTCAAATTCTGGTAGCTTTTTTCCTCTTGAATATTCTAATATTTCAGAAACAATAACTTCAAGCCTTGAGAGTTCATCATCTATTATACCAGCATATTTCTTTACTGATTTAGGGTCATCCATTTTTTTATAGAGTCTTTTTAAAAATCCCCCTATAACAGTTAAAGGATTTCTTATTTCATGAGCAATTCTAGAAGTCATCTCTCCTATTGCAGCTAATTTTTCTCTTTTTTCCATTTCTTGTTGTAGAGAATAGATTTCAGTCACATCATCAAATCCCAAAATAACTCCTTCTACATAGCCAACTTCTCTATTTCTTAAAAGTGAGAATTGTATATCAAAAATCTTAGTTTCATCACCTATTTTAAGCTTGTAATTAGGGTATTTAAGGCTTTCTTCAGTTTCTATAATGGTTTCTATTGTGTTTATTATGTCATCTCCAAAAGTCGAGGACATAAGATTTATAGAATTGCCTATTACATTTTCTCTTGGTTTTGAAAAAAAGTTTTCTGCTTTTTCGTTCCATTCAATAATTTTACCCTGTCTATCTACAACAATTATACCAACAGCTAGGTTTTGTAACACATTTTCTTTGAATCTTCGATAGTAATCCATGAGGTTTTTTTGCTCTTCTAAACTTTTGGTTTTGTTTCTTAATTCATTGTAATTATCTATTGTTTCCATTGCAAGCCCTATAGAATCCATGAATAGTCTTAATATTTCAGAATCTATATCATTTATTGGCTCTTTGTTGAATTTGTTGTCTATTATAATAATACCTTTTGTTTCAAATCTACCAGCGATAGGGAAAATTAGAAACTCTTCATTTTTTATTATGTCATAAATATCTTCTAATTCTTCATTTTTTACTTTAAAAACATTTGAAGTTACATTTACAATTTGTCTTTTGCTTACTACCCTTTCAAGAACAGGGTGACCTTTATATGCAAGAACATTATTAGAAATTGATTCAGTTAGTTTGTTTGTATTAGGCATATTCAAAGCTTCTTCTCTTAAAAATTGAACCAAATCCCCATATTTAAGTGCTTTTTGATTAGCTTGCTCCCAAGCCTCACTTATGTCTTCATCTTCAGAGGGCCCTACCCATAGTTTGGGTATTAAAAAACCTCTAACTTTATCTCTTTCAAGATATAGAGCTCTATTATACTTCAAGCCTCTTCCAGAAGTTAATCCAAGGAGCATAATTTTAATAGCATTATTTTTATCATATGTAGATCTAATAGCTTGTGATATTTTATGTAATGCATTCATCTTTTCAAGTTGGTTTTTTTGGATGTTTATAAGCTGTTCATTGCTTTTTTTGAATTTTTTAAGTTTTTTAATTTCTTCTCTTAATTTATCATATAGATAAATTCTATTGATAGCTAGGCCAGTTCTTTTAGAAGCATCTGTTAAAAAAGCTAAATCAAGATTGTCAAAATGTTTATAAGGTCTATAACCATAGTCTTTTTTTCTATTGTAAATAGCTATTATACCTAAAACTTTGTTATCTGAAACAATTTTTGAGTACATTGATGATCTAAAATCTATATCAAATGGTTTGTCTTTATCTTTATAAAATTTTCTACCTATTATAATTCTTCCAGAGTTTTCTGATAAAGATTCTCCTTCAAAAGTATTTTCTAAAGGGAGATTATCTTTTATAATATTTTTATTATCAATTCCTTGATGGTGTTTTAATACTAAATTGTTTTTTTCTTCATCAAATTCCCAGAAAACACTGACTTGTGCATGTAGAAAATTGTGTATATCTTTTATAATATTTTTTATCAGTTCGTCCTTATCCATGACATCTTCAATGATTTCTGTCAAATTTTCTAATAATTTTACTTTTTCTCTTAATTCCTCTATAGATAATGCTTCCATTACCAAATTCATAAGAACAGCAAACGTTGAAAATTCAGAGTTTAGTTCTTCAACATCATAATTATTTTCAAATAAACCAACAGCGCCTAGAAAAGTATTATTAGCGTAAATAGGGTATATAAAAATCTCATCTTGATTTTTTAAACACCCAATTTTTTCATCATCATTTAAAACATATTTTGTTTTTTCTTTATCATATATGGCATTATGCAATTTAGCGTTATCTCCCATATAGATTTTAAAGCCTCTTAAAAGTTCACAGTCAACAGAGGATCCCATAAGTCTAAGTACTTCTCTAGCGGGTTCATATATAAAAATTAAATTATGGGAGTTAATTTTACTTTGCAATTGTTCGGAGATTTCTTTTGAAATAATTCTTAATAAATTTGTAGGATTTTCATTTGCGATAATTCCCATTAAATTCTCAAACATGTTATCATCTCCAAATATATTCTGTTAATAACATTATACTATAACTAGCATTAAATAAAAAAGATGCCTGAAATCAATCAGACATCTTTTATAAAATTTAATATTCAATTCCAAAAAATAATTTAAAAGCTGGTTGTATCCATGCTCCCGCTTTCAAAAAGCCACCAAAGGTTGCATACTGTCCTCCGATAGATATTCCATCAGTTCCAGCAGTAAATTGACCTTTAATACTATAAGTTCCTGCTTTTAAAACCATTCTAAAATCAGGTGTTCCTCCAGTTGTCAAAACACCCAAGCCTAATGATGAAATTACTTTATCATCAAAATTAGCTGTCAGAAATGGAAACTCTGTGCCTCCAACAAATTCAAGGTTGGATAAATCTGAAGCCATCATCAGATCACCTCTAACGCTACTTAAAGTAGGAAAGAAGAAATTAAACTTTGCTGTTGCAGAAAAAATAGTAATTACTGAGATTAACAAAGTTAAAACTAAAATAATCTTTTTCATTTTTTGAACTCCTTTCAAATTATAGAATAAATATTATTATAGCACAATATTTTTAGCTAATTATAAAGAGATCAGCTCGATTAATGTTTTTTCTGATTTGTAGGAACTTATTTTAGCTTTAAACTCTACTTTTTTTACGATTAAATCCATATAGATTGAATCATAAGAGTTTTGTGGTTTAATTAATTTTTGATTTTTTATATAAAGATCTATTTTTTTACCTCTTATGTCATATTTAAAAAAAGATATAGCTTTTAAGTTATAGTTTTCAATTACATCATTTTCATCTAAAATTAAAATAATAGAATCGTTTTTATCAATTATGAACTGCTTAAAAATAACTTCTTTAGCCATTTGAGAATTGATTTCAATTTTTTTAATCATAAGATATAAAAATTTTGAAAATTCATATAAAAATTCTTTATCTTTAGTGTTTTCATATTTGATAAAAGCTCTTATATCATTCTTTTGACCTATTAAAATATTAGAATCTTGTTCTTTAGAGATTTTAATCGTAGGAGATAATAGTTCTTTTAATTTGAATTCAATATTTTTTAAATAATTTAACCAGCTTATTTCATTGTTACTAGAGTTCAAGGCGTAAAAAATAATGTCAACATAATTCTTGTTGAACTGAAAATATTTTTTTATCAAATTATAGTATTGCCAAATGCTTTCAGAAAGTATTTGTTCTATCATGTAGCTTTTTTTATCTTCTAACATGTAGTCTCCTACTCAAACTTCAAAATTTTGAAGTTTTCTGTGACTTTTCCTGAAAATTTAGATAATTTTTCAACAATGATTTCCTTTTTTTCTTTTGGTATATCAAGACCTCTGAATAATATATAAATTTTGTCTTTGTTTTTATTTATCAAATCTTCTCTTCTAATATTTTTAGATAAAACATTGAAGAGATCTATAATATTTGAATTATCTTCAATCTCTATTTCTATAAACAGATAATCTTTTTTTCTTTTCTTCTTTTCTAATTCAAGAGCAAAATCAAATTCTTTTTTATTTAATGTCGTTCCACCTTCTAAATTCCCTAAAATATCTGAAAAGTTATCTATTTGTTCTCTTTTTTTGAAATTGGAAAAATTTTCAAGCGTGAGATCAATAAAATCTATATCTTGCTCGCCAAAAATTTTTTTATATTCTTTTTGAGTAGATTTTGCTAGACTAAAATCTTCCATTTTTATTAAAAGTTCAATTTTTTTAAGCCATAAGTCTTCTCTTTTTCTATTCTTTTCTAAAGCTTTGTTAATATATTTAATAGCGATTTGAGTCTCTAATTTTTTAAATAAAATATCAACTACTTCTATTAATTTGTCTATATATAAATTTTGGAAATAAAACCTTTTTTCTTCTACCCAAATATCGTTAAAATTATCTGGAAGAAGCTCTCCATTATATATATTATCTAATTCTTTGAAAAGAGCAACAGTTTTTTCCTCATCTTCAGAAATAGTCATGTTTAGAAGTTTTATTATTTTTAGAAATTCATCCACATCACTCTTGAAATCTTTTGGTTTAAAAGTACAAATATCATTTTTAATATAAAGGGCATCTTTCGATATATTTAGATTTTTTCTTATATAATAAAGAGTTGAGTTCAAGTTTTGTTTGGCATTTTGATCGATAAAATCATTCCAGAATAGATCGTATAATTCATAAGTTGAAATTCTTTTTTCTTTATTTAAAACTAAAAACTTAAACAACTCTTCGGCTTTGTGAGAGCCGAAAGAGTTGTTTATTGATTTATTGTCTTTTGAAATTTTAAAATCACCAAACATCTTAACGTCGAGCAAGCTTCTACCCCTATCTAGTTGGAAGAAAAAATATTATTAAAAAACTATATACTCTGTCATTTCGACAAGCTCAAGGTGACATTCGCCAGAATTTTACCAATGTATTTTCTTCCGACATCCAACATCCATCTTCCAGCTGAAATTGTTCTACAATTTCTATTATACTCCTTTTTTCTTCATTTCTTCCCATTCTTTTCTCAAAATACTCATAATTATTTCGTCATTATATTGTCCATTTCTAAAAATATGGTCTCTTAATCTACCTTCTTCAACAAAACCAACCTTTTTATATGAGCTTTGTGCTCTGTCGTTGAATTCATATACACTTAACATAACTTTGTTTAAATTCATTTCATTGAAAATAAAATCAACCAATATGTTAAGAGCATCAGTTCCATAACCTTGTCCACAAAAATCTTCTGCTAAGAAAACTCCTATTTCACAATAAGAGTTTTTCCAGTCTATTTCATTTATTCCACATCCACCTAAATATTCATCGTCTTTTTTTCTTTCAATAGCAAAAGTATAATTTTTTGTGCTCATTGCATCAATTGATTCATACCATTTTTCTTCTTCTTCAAATTTAAAAGGAAAAGGAATTCCTGGTCGTAAAAATTTTATAGTGTTATCCTGGTTTATATAGTTCCAAACCTTTTTTAAATCATCTTTCCTGTAGACTCTCAGTCTAGTCAGTTTTCCTTCAAACATATTTACCATCCCCTTTAGTTCTATATTAATTCCATTTTAAAATTTCTGAAATGTCTTTTCTTTCTCTTTCACTTTTTTCTGATTTAGTGTGATTTTCATTTAAGTAATCTATATTTCCTGGATAACCAACTGGTATAACAGTAACGACTATATTTTCATCGTCTATTTCTAATATTTTTTTAACTTTTTTAGGACTAAAACCAGCTATAGGGTGAGTCAGAATACCCATTTTTGTAGCTTGTTTTAAAATCAAACCTATTGAAAGACCTATATCAAATAATAAATATTGTCTATTATCTGAAAGATCGCAGTCATCATCTACTTTTCCATATACTACTATTACTGCTGGAGCATATTTTACCCAGTAGTTTCCATCAGGTATTGCTTTGTGAAATTCTTTTAGTTTTTTCTCATCTTCTATTATATGATATCTCCAAGGTTGATTGTTAAAACAGCTTGGAGAAAGGTGAGCTGTTTTAATAAGTTGTTCTAATTCTAATTTAGAAACCTTCTCAGGAGAAAAACTTCTAAAAGATCTTCTATGATATAAGTCTCTATCTATTTCTTGATCTTCTTCTATGATTTCTTTTAGAATTTCTATTACTTTTTCAACGTGTCCATCTACTTTTACGTTATAAAAACTTTTTCTGATTCTCCCCCACCTATCTATTATAAAAGTAGATCTTTTAATTCCACCATTATCTTTTATTGCCCCAAGGCTTTCAGCAAATTCTTTATCAGGGTCAGAAATCATGTGGAAAAATGCTTTTTCTGATTCTATAAATTTTTTAAGTTTTTCTGGATTGTCTGGTGATACTCCTATGATTTGAATTTCTGTTTTCAAATCTTCTTTTATTTCTGAACTACCAAAAACTTCTTTCTTTGGGATTTCTTTTTCAAAATTTAAAAACAAATCTTTTTTCTCTGCAAAATTATCAGTTTCTTTTGTACAACCAGAAGTGAAAGCTTTTGGAAAAAAATACAATATAGTGTACTTACCCCTAATATTATAAAAATCAAAATCATTTTCATTTTCATCTTTTAAATTGAAATATGGTAATCTTTTTAATTCATTAGACATTAAAAACCGCCTCCTTTATAAAATTATATCAAAATATAACATTAGCTTCAAAATAAAATGTTATTTTTATTTTTAAATTCTTTAAAAAATGGTAAAATATAATATATAATCAGTTGATTAATAAACAAGGAGGGTTAACTTATGAATATTCAGTTTGAAGAAATGAGCGACAATTCTTTATGGGTATATTTTGAAGGTGAAATGGATGTGTACAATATTAATAAAATAACTGGACAAATACAGAATAAATTTGCTAAATTAAAAAATGATAAGGTAGTTTTTGATATGTCTAAATTAACTTACATAGACAGTTCTGGTATCGGGGTCTTGGTTAAATTTTACAAATACTTAAAAGATAAAAATAAAAAATTGATGATATACAGACCAACAGATAACGTTTTTAAATTGATAAAAATGACAAAATTGGACAAAATAATAGAAATTAAAAAATAAAAATACATTCTAAATTTAACTAATATGTTATAATTATTTGAGGGAAATATATTTTTATACATTCTAAAACGGAGGTTTTTCATATGAAGGGAATGGTTGTAGGAACTTGGATAGATACGTGGCGTAAACTATTCGGAGATAAACTGGTAGATAAAGCAATGAATAATGTAAATATACCTACTGATAAATATTTTACTCCAACTGAAGAAGTTGATGACAAAAAAGTTTTTGATATGGTTGATACTATTTCTGGTGGAACAGGTAAAAAAAGAGATGAAATATTAAAAGACATGGGAAAAAAGAATATAAATACTTTTTATTCCTATTATCCAAACTTTTTTAAAAGAGAAGGTCTTTTGTCTTTTTTAGCAGCTATGAATGATGTACACAAATCTTTAACAAAAAGAATCCCTGGAGCAAGACCTCCAAAAATAGATTTTGAAATACAAAATGAAAAAACAGCAATAGTTACATATTCATCTTTTAGAGACATGAGATATTATTTCTTGGGTCTTTTGGAAGGCGCTGCGGAATATTTCAATGATAATATAGAATATAATATTTTAGATGAAGGCGCAGATAATAAGGGTAGTTTTATTAAAGTAGAAGTTAAATCAACCAAACCATATGCAGAGATTAAAAAGATTAAATTCTTCAGTATTATGGGCCTTGGGATACTTAGAAAATTTGTAAGTTCTACAACTTTTTTTGTTTTTTTAAGTGCTTTTATTTTATCGTTAGTTTTGAATATATTTATTGATTCTTCATGGGTTTCAAGTGTTTTGACAGGTGTGGGTAGTGGAGCACTATTTTTCTTAATGGGAAATATGTATTCCAATGCAATGAAATCTGGTGAAAAGTCAATAGAAAATATGAAAAACAAAAATTATAATCAACCTGTTCTTGTTAAGGGCGAAAAATCTTTAGAAGAACAAACAAATAAATTAGAAGAATTAAGAACTACATTAAGTGGTCTTTTCATAGATTTTGTTGGAGACGTTGAAGAAATAGATACTTTTACAACAAAAGTTGGGGAAAGAGCAAAAGAAATGAAAGAACTTTCTGATTCTATGGGTGAACTTGTAGAACAAGTAGCAACTAGTTCTGTTCAAATAAGTGAAGATGCAGAACAAATTTCCAATGTGGTTGAGTCTAATGTAAATTCTATTCAGTCAATAATAGATAGAGAAAATGATATGGTAATATCTTTAGATAAAGCAGTGGAACATATTACAAAATCGTCAAAGATGGTTGAAAAAGCATCAAAAGGTATAGAGTCTATGAGTGGAAGATTTAACGACTTAGTAGATGAATCAAAGAATTTGGATAAAGATGCAAACGAAATCATGAGTGTTGTTGAAACAGTTAGTAATATAGCAGAACAAACAGACTTATTAGCTTTAAACGCAGCAATAGAAGCAGCAAGAGCAGGAGAAGCTGGGAAAGGATTTGCAGTTGTAGCAGATGAAATAAGAAAACTAGCTGAATCATCTAAAAACGCTGCGAATCAAATAGCATCAGTTCTTGGTAATATTTCAAAGGGAATAAAAAAACTTACAGATAATGTAGACAAAGAATATGATCTAATGAGAGAAGAAGCAGTAAGGCTAAAAGAAAGCTCTGAATCAAATCTATCTTCTTCACAAGATATAAAAGAAATATCTACTGATATTGAAAGTATTCTTAAAGAGCTTCAGAATGAAGGCGATAAACTAACAAATTTAACAAGTAGTGTACAGAACTTATTGGCTATTTCAGAAGAAGGTTCAGCAACAGCAGAAGAAATTTCTTCGTCTGTAAGAGAGTTCATTAACAATATTAAAGGTATACTAGAAGACTTAGATAAAACACAAGAATTTATCACAAGTTTTAAGGGTAATTTCGATTCAATCGAATTTTAATAGTTTTATTAAATAATAAAATTCTTTATCGATTTCAAGTGTTGTAACATAATTTACAAAAATAAATGTTATAATTAACCTAGGTACAATAATCTATAAGGGGTGAAATTAATGGTTAAAAAAGAAATGACCAGACAATTTTTAGAAGAAGCTTATTGTGGTGAATCTAAAGCACATATGAAATACTTAATTTTTGCTGATGAAGCAGAAAAAAAAGGTTTAGATAATTTAGCAAATATGTGGAGAGCAATAGCACACGCAGAATACGTTCATGCTAAAAACCATTTTAGAGCTTTAGGTTATATAGGATCAACAGAAGAAAACCTTGAAAGTTCAAGAGAAGGAGAAGATTTCGAGATTCAAGAAATGTATCCTGTTTATAATAATTCTTCTGATTTCCAAGAAGAACCAGAAGCAGTAAGAAGCACTCATTATGCTCTTGAAGCAGAAAAAATTCACGAAGCAATGTATGCAGAAGCAAAACAAAAATGCACAGAAGGAAAAGATATTGAAGAAAAAACTTATTTTATATGTGAAGTTTGTGGTTACACAGCTTGGGACGAAGCACCAGAAAAATGTCCAGTGTGTGGCGCAAAAAAAGAAATGTTCACATCTTTTTCAAATAAATAACTAATACAAGGGGGAATTTAAAATGTTTGGTGACATTATCAAAAAAGACGATTTCAAGAACGAAAAACATGTTCCAACAATAGATAGCCCTGAAAAAGTTAAAAAAGATGAACCATTTTCAGTAGAAGTACAAATTGGTAAAGAAATTGCACATCCTAATACTGTTGAACATCATATCGAATGGATGGATTTATATGTTCATTATGATGGAGATCCAAATACAGTACATGTAGGAAGATATGAATTTGGACCAGTAGTAGGAGAACCAAAAATAAAAGCAGAAGTTAAACTGCCAAAGAGCGGAACATTGTTAGTAATGTCTCATTGTAATATACACGGACTTTGGGAAAATAGTAAAAAAATAGTAGTGGAATAAAAAATACTCATTCTAAAATAAAGGAGTGATTTCAATGAAAAAGTACAGATGTATTATTTGTGGATATATTTATGACCCTGAACAAGGAGATCCAGATAATGGTGTAGAACCAGGAACATCTTTTGATGATCTTCCAGAAGATTGGGTTTGCCCATTATGTGGTGCTAGCCAAGAAGATTTTGAAGTAGTAGAATAATAAAATTAACCCCCGCTAAGCGGGGGTTTTATTTTACTCATTATTTTCTTTCTGTTCAACTTCTTCAGAATTATTTTTTGTATTTTCTTGTTTGAGTTCTTCTTTTTTTACGACTAATTCGTTGTTTTCTAAAACTACTACAACTTTATCATTTTCTTGAATTTCAGCCATTATAATTTTATTAGCGAGAGGAGTTTCAATTTCTCGTTCTATTACCCTTCTTAACGGTCTTGCACCAAATACTGGATCGAAACCTTTTTCAGCAAGTTCTTTTTTTGCTTCATCAGATACTTTTATAGTCAACCTCTTTTCTTCTAATCTTTCTTCTAGTCTTCCTATCATAATATCGACTATTGATTTCATATCTTCCATTGATAAAGGTTTAAATACTACAGTATCATCCAATCTGTTTATAAATTCAGGTCTGAAAGCCTTTTTAACAGAAGCCATAACTTGTGATTTCATATCTTTATAGTTATCTGCACCTTCTTCTATGAATCCAACTGATTTCTTAGTTTTACTTATTTGTTCAGATCCTAAATTAGAAGTCATAATTATAATCGTGTTTGAAAAATTAACTGTTCTTCCTTGTGAGTCTGTAAGCCTTCCGTCATCCATTATTTGAAGTAAAATGTTAAAAACATCTGGATGAGCTTTTTCTATTTCATCTAAAAGAATAACAGAATAAGGTTTTCTTCTTACTTTTTCTGTGAGCTGTCCACCTTCCTCATAACCTACATATCCAGGTGCTGCACCAATAAGTCTTGAAATAGAATATTTTTCCATGTATTCACTCATATCAATTCTTACAAGAGCTGATTCATCTCCAAATAGATAATCTGCAATTGATTTAGCAAGTTCTGTTTTACCAACTCCTGTTGGGCCTAGAAATAAGAAACTACCAAGAGGTCTTCTAGGATCTTTTAAACCTGCTCTTGATTTTCTGATGGTTTCAGAAATAACTTTAACAGCTTCATCTTGATCAACCATTCTTTTATGTATTTCATCTTCTAAATTTATTAATTTTTCTCTTTCATCACTCAACATTTTGGTAACTGGTATACCAGTCCATTGCTGAACTACATATGCTATAGTTTCTTCATCTACTTTTTCACTTATATTGTCTTTTTCTTTATTTTGAGCAGCTAATTTTTTTGCAGCTTCAAGTTCTTTTTGAACGTCAAAATATTCTGCTTTTTTTCTTGCTGCATCTTCGTAATGTTTATCTATGGTTAGTTTGTTTATTTCGTCTTCAAGGTTCAATAACTTTTTCTCAATTTCTCTTACTTCTCCAGGTTTTGTATTAATTTTTAGTTTTACTTTTGCAGAAGCTTCGTCTATAAGATCTATAGCTTTATCAGGTAAAAATCTATCGGTTATATATCTATGAGAAAGACTAACAGCAGCTTTAACAGCTTCATCAGTTATTTCAACCCCGTGATGTTTTTCATAAGAGTCTTTAAGACCTTTCATTATCTTTACAGCATTATCTACAGAAGGTTCTCCAATATCTATAGGTTGAAACCTTCTCGCAAATGCTTTGTCTTTTTCAATGTATTTTCTATATTCTTCCATAGTTGTTGCACCGATAACTTTAATATCTCCTCTTGCGAGAGAAGGTTTTAAAATATTAGCAGCATCCATAGTGCTTCCTTCTGTTGCACCAGCACCCATAAGCATTTGTAATTCATCTATAAAAATTATTGCTTGATCTTTTAGTTTTTTTGCTCTATCTATAACACTTTTTAGTCTATCTTCAAATTCTCCTCTAAACTTGGTTCCAGCTATTAACCCAGCCATATCAAGTTGAAGTATTTTTTTGTCTTTTAGATAATAAGGAGCATCCTCTTCAACTACTTTTTGAGCCAAGCCTTCAATGATAGCTGTTTTACCAACACCAGCATCACCAACTAAGACAGGGTTGTTTTTTGTTTTTCTAGAAAGTATTTCTATTATTCTTTGGATTTCGTTTTCTCTTCCTATTACAGGAGTTAATTTTCCTTTTTCTGCTTCTTCTGTTAAATCAATAGTGAATTTTTTTAAAGGGTCTTTTTCGTTTTCTGATTTTTCATCACCATTTTCTTTTATTTGTTTTTTCATCTGTTTTCTAATTATTTTTTCATTTGTATATTTATTCAATATTTTTGATGCCATTGAATTTTTTTCTAAAAATATACCTAAAACTATCCCAAGTAAAGAAATTTTTTGTTGATTTTCTTTTTTTAACTCTGATTTAGCTATTTCAAGAGCTCTGGCTAAGTTATTAGATAAATAAAGACCACCTTCTGGTCCTGAATATCTCATTCCTATATCGTCTGAAATTGATTTATCTAATTCTTCAAGTAACTTCTCTAAACTCTCTGGTTCAAAAACATTATTAACATATTCATCATCCTGTTGAACAACAGAATAAACCATATGTTCTGGTTTCATGAGATTGCTTCCGCTACTTGCGAGCAATGTTTGTGAATCTTGTAAAGCTTTTAAAGCTTTTTCTGTAAAATCATTCGGGTTCAGTCTCATTTAGTTCACCTCCAGGTTTCTTTTCTTCTTCCGTATCAAAATAAATTTCAAAAATATTTTCATATATTTCTTCAGAAATTCTGTCTTCTTTTAAAATAACCTTTTTCATTTTATCCATTTTATTGGTGTTACACCTCCGAAAATTATGTTTTATCATTCGTAACATTAGATTGCTAATAATACAATTATATTATACCAAAAAAAAACCGAGCTGTCAAAAGCTCGGTTTTTTAATATCAACTTATTTTTTTAAATTTCTAAAATGTTTTCTATCAAGTTTCCATGTTCGTCATATATTTCAAATTTTATTCTTTGTATTCCAAGCTCAAATGTTTCTCCAGTTTCTGGGTTTTCATGTTCGTCTTTTTCAACAGAGAATTTGAACTCTTCTCCATCTTTTTCTACAGTGATTAAGGCTTCTGCAAATTTACCTTTTTTATAATCTTTTGTTTCTCCATCATCCTCATAATAAGTGAACTCTGCTTTATCAGTAACAAGACCTATTACAGTTATTTCTTCGATTTCATTTTCTCCAACATAATTCATCGGATCAGATTGTGTGATGAGATGATTTTCTTTTAAAAATAAAGGAATTTCATTTAGATCTGCTTCAATATAAAAATCTCCCGGATAATAAATTGACATTTTCCTTTCATCATATTTTGAGGCTACCCAAGATAACCACTTATCGTCACCAGGAAGATGAACAAACCTTCCTTTTGCATTTTGTGTGTGAACTGGAGCAACCATCAGAGAATCTCCGTACATATATTGGTCTTCTATTTCTTTCACTCTTTTTGAATCATAATCCATCATTAGTGGTTTTATAAAAGGTTTTAATTCATTAACGGATTTCATGTATTCAGAATATGAATAAGGAATCAGTGAATATCTAAGGTTTATAATATCTCTCATCATATCTTTTGTTTCTGTATCAAAAGCAAAAGGCTCTTGTTCTCTTGTTCCAAGAGCTGAATGGTTTCTGTATAATGGAGTGAAAGCACCTAATTCCATCCATCTTAAGACTAACTCTGGTGATGAGTTAGCTCCAAACCCGCCAACATCTGCTCCTGTATAGAAAAATCCTGCCATATTCAATGATTGCAACATCCTCATTTGAACAAGCATATGATCCCACCAAGACATATTATCTCCCATCCAAATAGTAGCTATTCTGTGATGACCTATGTAAGAACTTCTGGATAAAAGAAGATATCTATGCTCTGGTATTATTTTATCAAAGCCATCTTCCACAGTTGCTTTTGCCATGAAATAACCATACAAATTGTGAACTAAATCATGATTTAGAGTACCTTCGTCTGTTCTATGATAAAAACTCTTATAATCTTCTCTGTTATTAGCCATGTTGAACATTTGTTCTTTTGCTAAGAATGATTTAATTCCCATATCTTCTTTTCCTCTTAGATTTTCACCTATTTCAGCTAATTTGTTAAAACCTTTTAGTGAGTAAAAAATAGCTGGTTCATTCATATCATTCCAGAAAGAATATATTCCTTTGTCTGTAAAAAATTTGTATTTTTCCCCCCACCATTTTCTTGTTTCTTTATTTAAAAAGTCAGGAAAATGTGTAAGACCTGGCCAAACAGCCGCAACAAAATCATCGCCTTCTTTGTCTTTACAGAAATAATTGTTTTTAACGCCTTCTTCATATACTTCATAACTCTCTTCTATTTTTACGCCTGGATCTATAATTGGAACTAATTTAAAACCATCTTCTTTCATTTCTTTTGCAAAGTTTTCAAAATTAGGAAATTTATCTTCATCAACAGTGAAAACTTTGTAGTCTTTCATGTAGTCTATGTCCATATAAATAGCATCACAGGGTATATTATCTTTTCTAAAACCTTCTGCTATATTTTTAATTGTTTTTGCATCAGGATAACTCCACCTACATTGCTGAAAACCCCAACTCCATTTCGGAGGGGTATAAGGAGTTCCTGTAAGCTCTAAATATTTTTTTATGATTTCATATTTATCTTCAATATCAAAAAGATAAAAATCAAAATCTTTAGAAGGAACTCTAATGGTCATTATATCTTTATTGGTGTATCCTATATCAAAAATTATTTCCCCTGGGAAATCGATCATAAATGCAAAATTATTTTTACCATCGATTAATGCAAAAGGATGAGAACCATAAAGAGAACCTTTATCTGGAGTGTGTATAGGATCATCAGTTGAATATAGCTTGTATTCTTTTCCTCTTTTGTTTAAAGCTCCCAATTGTTCTCCAAGTCCATATACATAATCATCTTTATCCATCTTGTAGATAAATTCATAATAATTTTCATATTCTTTTACTTCAAAATAGGGAACATCATTTGTGTTTTCAAACTCATTTTTTATTTCTTTTATAACTGCAGTAGTGTTAAAAGGATTTCCTGTTCTAAATAGAGTCACTTCATCTAAAACTAATTGTTTTTTAAACATTGTTCTCCCTCCCAAAATAGATTTCCATATTAATTATACCATTAGTTAATTTCACTTTGAAAAAATCATTTAGTCTATTTTTATGTCTAATACTTCAAACATGACAAAATTACTCGTTGTTACATGTTATTTTCATAATATTATTTGTTATAATTTATATGGTGATAATGTGAAGATTTTTAAGCCCAAGATAATTCATATTCTTTTTATTATTTTCATAGCAATATACATAATTACTTATTTTTTCAATAATCCTTGGATTGAAATATTTGAACTGAAAACCCTGGATTTGAGATATAGAATTAGAGGAGAAAAAAACATTACTCCTAATGTTGTTGTTGTGTCAATAGATGAAAATTCACTAACTAAAATGTCTACTCAGTTTAACGATGAATGGCCTTGGAACAGAGAGCATTATGCAAGAATGCTTGTGAAGCTTTTTAAATCAGATATAAACTCTGTTGGGTTTGATGTTTCGTTTACTACACCTTCAGAACATAATATTGTTAACGGTTCTTCAAGAGACGATTCAATGCTATCTGCAGTTTTAAGAAAATATAGTGATGTTGTTTTAGGTAGTTATCTTACTGTAGAAGCTGAGAATTACCATGGTTATAATGATGAATATAAAGATAGATTAGAAAACAATATTTATTACAATGATTATTCAATTAAAATTAAGAATCCAGAGTATCTTTCAATATTTAAAGCCTTAGAGGCCTATAAAATAATTCCTCCAATAAAAGAATTTTCTTCATTGGTTCCTTCTTCCACTTATGAAATAGGTGATTTAGATCCAGATGGTGTGGCAAGAAGAATTCCCTTACTTTTTAAAGAAACTTGGTCTCATGAAAATGGATATAGTACAGGTTTTTTCCCTCATATGGATTTAATGTTGTACTCTTTATATAAAGATTTGAATCCTTCTAATATAGTATTAGATCCAAAAAACTACACATTACAGATAAATAATGAAAAGATAAAAATAGATAAAAATGGAACTTATTTATTGAATTATTATGGAGAAGGTAAAAATACTTTTGAAACTATATCTTTTTACGATTTAGTATATGGTAATAAATATGATGATTTTGATTTTAAAAATAAAGTTATTATTTTAGGCTATTCTGCTACTGCAAAAGGCTTGTATGATTTGAGGGTAACACCTTTTTCAAACAATGAGCCAGGAGTATATATACACGCTACAGCAGTTCAAAACCTTATAAACAATGACAAATTAACTAGAGCCAATATTTTTTATTCAATAATTATTTTGATTTTTTTGCTAATACTTTGTTTAATATTTAGTATGTTTGAAAGAATTTATATTAAGTTATTTTCATTTGCCATACCTATTGTATACATTTTTATTTCTTATTTTTTATTTGAAAACAATATTTGGATAGACACTTTTTATCCATTTTTAGCTACTTTAATAATTCCAGCTGTTGATACAAGCCAATCTATATTGAAAGAATCTAAAGAGAAAAAACAAATTAAATCTTTCTTTTTCAAATATGTTCCCGATTTTGTAGCAGAAAAACTTCTAAAAGAAGGAAAAACAGAATTAGGTGGAGAAAGGAAAGAAGTAGTTATAATCATGTCAGATATAGTAGGCTTTACAAGTAAATCTGAGAAATTAAGTCCTGAAGAAGTTGTAGACTTTTTGAATTACTATTTGTCTGAAATGGCTATTATAATTAGAAATAAATATTATGGGACTATAGATAAATTTATTGGAGACCTTATAATGGCTATCTTTGGAGCACCTATTGAATTTGGTGATGAGGTTGATAGAGCCATTTCTTGTGCTTTGGATATGAGAAAAAAATTAAAAGAGATTAATAATGAACTTAAAAATCGAGGATTTGATTTTGAAATAAATTCAGGCATTGGTATTCATTATGGAGAGGTAGTTATTGGAAATATTGGAGCTGATTTTAGGATGGATTATACATGCATAGGAGATACTGTTAATACTACTTCCAGAATTGAAAGTCTTACAAGAGATTTAGGTGAATGGCTTGTTGTCTCAGAAGAAATAGTAAAAAGGTCAAAAAAATATGATTTTGAATATATTGGAGATCATAAAGTAAAAGGTAAATCCAAACCTCTAAAGCTCTACAAAATAAAGGTGGGTGAAATAAATGACAGTTCAACTAATTAAAGACAACTTGAATTTTTTAAAAGAAAAAAATATTGACTATAAAATAACTATAGAAAATCAAGAATATAAAAATAATAAAAAAGAAAAAGAGATAATAAAAATAGTCTACAATGGAGATAGAAAAATAGAGGTTATTTTTTACGAATTAATAGATCCATTATATTTACTTAGCTTGGATAAAATATTTAAAGAATATTGTAATATAAAAACAAGAAATGAAAACCTATTGATGGATTTTTTATCTAAATTAGAACCAAACATAAGTTTGAAAGATAGTATTATAAATGTATTAGAAATTTTCAAAAATACATTTGACTTAGATAATACAGATTTTTTTATAAATGAAAAAAGTGAAATTATAAAAGATAATATTTTCAAAAAAAATGATGATGTAGATTTTTTTGAAAATATAATATGTATAAAAAATAAAATTTATTTGCCTATTAAAATAGAAGAAAATTTTCTTGGGTATTTTTTATTATACAAAAAAAGTGGATTTGATCTTTATGAATATTACCTTGTGAACAAACTCAATGATTATATAAGAAAAAATATTGAAAGTTCTTTTTTAGAAAACAAATTCAATATAATTTTGGATAAATCATTGAATGTATTGACAAAAATACTAGAAGCAAGAGTTCCGGGAGCAGAAAAACATTGTGAAAATGTCTATAATTATTCAATAAAAATAGCAAAAAAAATGAACTTATCTAATAAAAATATAGACAATTTAAAATATGGGAGTTTAATATTTGACATTGGGAAAATAGGTATTCCAGAAAATATTTTGTCAAAAAAAGAAAAATTGACAGAAGAAGAAAATGAAAGAGTAAAAAAACATGTGAATAATGGTTATGAATTGCTATCAAAAATTCCAACAATACCAGAAGATGTTAAAAAAATAGT
>JBNJGY010000020.1:22194-34808 GCA_051748045.1 Thermotogota bacterium | reverse complement strand
TTTAAAATAATCTCTCTGTGAAAAGTCCACCCCTTCAACATAATTTTTATATTTTTCAGAAAATATGGCATTACCATTATTGTCTAAAACAAAAAGATTGTCATATCCATAAGATTCTTCAATTTGTCTTGATAAAGCCCCAATATTATTATAAATATTATTAAACTTTTCTGATTCTTTATCCACTAAATATTCACTCAATAAATTGTTTATAGATTGATTTTCTGCTATTACTTTGATATCACCTATTCTTTCTTCAAAAAAAGCAGTTAACTGAGAGCTTGTTAGGGTTCCGAAATTATGTATTTTTGAAACAACTTCTTCGCTCATTCTATTACTTGTTATAACTCCAGATATTATAACAATAGACAAAATAGGAATAAGACCTGTAACTAGAAACACAACTAGCAATTTCATCATCATACTAAGATTTTTCATTAGAACCATCCTCCTCGTCAAGTATTAAAATTTTTTTGAAACAATATCTAATAAAATATTTTTTTCTTCATCTTCGAGTAAGCTATATGCCTTATATAAATAATCTTCTTGAAGATTTAGGTGACTCAATATTTTAAAATTTGAAAATTGTGGTATCTTATAATCAATTTTTATTTTTACATCTAAAGCTCTATATCTTATTATGTTTCTAACAAATTTAGTAATGAGTGTTTTTTCTTTATTATCTAATTTAAAAAATATTTTAAAATAATGTTTTAAATCTTCTAGAGCAAAACCATTTAAAAAATCTGTATATATTTTAAAAATCCCATTCAACGAAGGGGTTTTTTCAATATAGTTAATGAAAGCTATCTCTAAAATACCTAAGTTATGATTATTATAATTCAAATTATTATTCAGTAAATTTATTGTTTCTTTTGTTAGTAAATTATAATCTTGAGAGAAAAAAACCATAGCCAAATAAAAACTTAAATATCTTCTAACCTTTTTTTCATCATATTCTATTCTATTTACATCTATAAAATCTTTTACCATTTCGCTATGTACAATATAATTAAATTTTTTACCAACAAAGAATGTCATCAATTTTTTTACTGTTTGAGAACTTATTTTTTTCACTCTTTTATTTTCTATATTTGAAAGTGTTGCTCTTGATATTCCTATTCTTTGAGAAAACTTATAAATTGGTTTTTTTATATCAAAATCTTTTTTCAAGTTTAATTCATTAGGATAATTCTTTTTATTAAACAGAATATTTAATGTTTGGTGTTTAATTTTTTTACTTAAATATACATTAATTTTTTTCAGTTCTTTATCTTTTATTCTTTTTATATAATGATCATAGTATCTAAACATCTTATGATTTAAGTCAAAATAATAAAAAACCAGTTCCAAAGCTTTATAAAAATATTTATCATATTTTGTTATTTTATATAGAACTAAAAGAGATTCTATAGAAATATCAGGATTTGGTATTTTTATTGATATTTCTAAGCTTTTTAACAAATTGTCTTTTGATGAAATATAATCTTTTTCTTTATAAGATATAATTCCTAGATAATAATACTTATATGGTTGCATATAGTAATCTTTTTCTATATTTAATAATAATTTTGATGTTTTTATCTTTCTTGATTTAGTTTCTATTTCTTTCATTATAATTTCAACAAAATACCTTGCTTCTAAAGTCATCTTATGTATGTTTTTATGTAAAAGGTTATATAATGTTATATATTTTCTACTATTGTTATAAAACAACGCTTTCATCCTTAATGCTTTAAGAGGATAAAATAATGATGTTTTTTTAATTTTTTCTATTTTTAAAGTTTTGTCTATTATTTCTTTGTGTTTTTTTTCATAAGATAAAATAACTACACAAACAAAAAAATTTAAATCTCCATTTGTTTTTTTGGAAATATATTTTAAGTAATTTAAACTTAAACTAGAATATTTGTTAATTAACCTTAATATATAAATAATTTTTATCATTAAACCCCTTCTTTTAACATAAAAGTCATTGTAAGATATAAAATAAGTAACCTGTATATACATTATATAACATTTTCTTTGACATTGATAACTTTAAAAAGCCCTTAAAAATAGGTTTTGATATGTTAATATCATTTAAACTAACATCAAATATTTTACAAAATAAAAAAAATAACCATTTTATAAAAAAATATAAAATGGTTATTTCTATTGATTAGTTTTAACTTTATTATGAGTTTGATCTCAGAATGCTTCTAAAATCGTAAATATCAAAAGGTTTTTCCATATAGCCCACAGCACCAAGGTTGAAAGAATCTATTCTATTTTTATCTTCTTCATTTTGTGTCAGTACTATTACTTTTATTTTTTTTAAGAGGTTTTTTTCTTTTGCGTTTTTTAAAAATTCTATGCCAGTCATTTCTGGCAACATTATGTCTAAAAGTATAATGGAAGGCTCACCGCCACCTTTTAAATCTTGCAATGCATCTTCAGCATTTTTAAAACGTACTATTTTATTCATCACATTGTTTTCTTTCATTTCTTTTTTTATTATTTCAAAATCTAAGTCATAATCTTCTATAATATAAATTGGTTTATTCATGTTTTCACCCCTTTATAATTTCATTTTCATATCTATTTGTTTTTTGAATATTGCCTGATAAATTTTTCTTGAATATTTATCATTCATCTCTAAATAATCTAAGAAATAAATTGTTTTTTCACCTTCTTTTATTTTGGCATTTAATATTCCTGGTATATATACTTTTTCTCCTTTATATTTAAAAAAGATTATTTTTTTATCACCATTAATAAATTTTTCTTCTGATAAAAAAGATAATTCTCCTCCACCAAGTTTTCTTATCAAGACTTTACCCTCTAAATTTTTTTCTAAATTCATGTTTTCAAAATCATCTATCTCGATTGGCATTTTATATATTGAAGCTTCTGAATTCCAAAATATTTTTAAAGAATCATTCCTATTTTTTTGTTTTGGCTTGATAAGTAATGTATAATTATTTTTGGTTTTTGATATTATTTTTGCTTTGAACTTCTCTACTAATCCCCCAATATCAGAGATAAAAATTAAATTTCTACCTAAATAAAATTCTGGATCTTTTTCAAAATTTATAACTATTAAATTTCCTATGGAACTTATAATTTCAGCTTTATGCATTTGTTGTTTTTTTACTGGATCTTGAACGTGTATATCTTTTGATACACCTATTGAAGTTATAGAGGATAATTTTAAATATCCTCCATAAAAAGAAGATATTATTTCTTTAGAGTTCTCAAAAACATCCTCACTAATATCTTTTTTGTTTGCCATATTTTGCATATCGTTTAGAACTTCTTTTACAGATTTTTTCTCTTTTTCATTATAAAATAAATTGTCAAATTTGTTTGAAATTATCAAGATGTTTTCAACTAAGGATAAGTCCTCTTCACCAAGACCATAATACCCTTCCCTATTTGCTTTTTCATGATGTTTATAAGCAATTTCCAAAACATCTTTCATGTATGGATTATTTTGAAAGATTTCTTTTAATTTATCAGTATGTAAACTATATAAATCTTTTTCAAGCTCTTTTATATTTGATTTAGATTTGAAACGAGTATCTCCAATAAAAATTAATCCAAAATCATGAATTATCGCTGCATTTCTTAATTTTTCTATATCATCATTTTTTAAATCCATAGATCTTGCAATTAAAGTTGCCAAATCTGCTGTTCTGAGTGAATGTTCGTATATCTCTGGATGGTCATGCTTTAATATATGAACCATGCTATTTATAAAAACTTTAATAATATTGTTCTTTTCATATTTTTCAAAAATATCAAACGTTGATTCTTGAATTAAGTCAAATTCTTTTTCTAGCATTTCGTTCATTTTTGTTGTTAAGTTGTTTAAAGAAATGAATATTATTATTCCTATTTGCTCTTGTCTGTTAATAAGAGGTTTAAAAATTGGTCTTATATATAAACTGACTTCTTTTTGTCTTAGCTCAGATAGTATCCACCAGAATTCATTTCTATAATCTTCTACATTAATCTCTCTAGAGAAAAAATCATTTTCATATATTATTTTATCCATTTTCTCATTTAAAGTAAATGTTATGCCTTCTTGATCATCTCTTATACTATTTGTTAATCCATCGTATATACTAATCTGAATGTATTCATCTCCACTTTTTAAAGCTACAATTGTTTTTAATATATCTGGTTTTAACCCTTGACTAATACCATATATTATTTTATCTAAGTTTGTTTTCATTTAATCACTCCTTATTTTCTTCCAAAAATTCTAATAGTTCTTTTTCAAATTTTGGGTAAATATCAGTGATTTTTTCAATATTTTCTTTTTTTGTTAGTTTTTCTAATTCTAATGATTCTTGGTATAAATTTTCAAATCGTAAATATTTAAAAGGATTTTTTATTTGATGAAAAATTTCATGCATTTTAGCAAGATCTTTTTCATTATAAGACTTTTTCATAATAGGAATTTTTTCTTCAATATCTTTTATGAATAGATCTAATATATCTCTGTTTTTATCAATTTTGTTTTTATCTTTATTATTTTTAACTTTTGCGATTTTTAAATATTTTTTTAGAAGATTAATTAATGAATTTTCATCGATTGGTTTTGCTAAAAATTCATCAAACCCAAAATTATATATCTTTTTTTTGTCCAAACTTGATGTAAAAGCAGTCAATGCAATTATTTTAAAAGGATATTGAATAATATTTTCTTTGATTTTTTCTATTGCTTCATATCCATCCATTACTGGCATAGAAATATCCATAAAAACAATTTCATATTTGTTTGGATTTTCTTCTATTTTTTCAAAGCCTTGTTTTCCATTGTTTGCTGTATCAACTTCTAATCCATACATTTCTAATATTCTTTTTTCTATTTCTTGGTTAACTTGGTTATCTTCAACTAATAATACTTTGTGACCTTCAAAACTATTTATTTTATCTTTTTTCTTATCTGTTCCTCTTATTATTTCACCTTTTTTTAAAAATATATAAAATTGAAAAAGTGTACCTTCTCCCTTTTTGCTTTCAACAGATATTTCTCCTCCCATTATTTCAATTAGTTTTTTTGATATGGATAAACCTAAACCAACACCTGAAATGTCAGATAATTCTTCTTGTTCTATTTGATAAAAATCATCAAATATATATTTTAGTTTTTCTCTTTCAATTCCTTCTCCTGAATCTTCTATTTCAAAGTTTATTTTATATTTTTCTTCTTTATATTTTTCAGAATCAATCCTTATTTTAATCTCACCTTCTTTGGTATGATTAAAAGCATTATTCAACATATTATTAATTATTTGATATATTTTGACTTTATCACCTAAAAAAATAGTTTGTTTTGTATTATATTCATAGTTGATTGCTAGATTTTCATGTTTTTTCATATTAAATTCTTCAACTATATCATCAATTAAGTCTTTCAAGTTAAACGAAGACGTTGATAATTCAATATTTCCCTGATCAATTTTCGAAAAATCTAGTATGCTATTTATTAACTCTTTCAAGTTTTTTGAAGCTTCGTATGATAAATTCAATAATTTTTTTGAATCATCACTAATTTCATTTTTTTGACTTAAAAGAGAGTTGATACCTATTATAGTATTTATTGGCGTTCTTATTTCATGGTTCATATTTGCCAAAAATTTTGTTTTCGCCTCATTTGATAATTCTGCTTTGGTTTTTGCCTTTTTTAATTCTTTATTCTGTATTTCTCTTTCAAATTCATGGGCTATTAAGTTTGATATTATATTTAATAATTCTATTTTTTCATCTTCCCATTCTTTATAATTTTCACAGTCATCAAAGCCAATAAAACCATATAACTCGTCTTCAATATAAATAGGTAGAACTAAGATTGATTTTATATTTTGAGGCTCTAGATACTCTCTTATATTTTTAGGTAATTCTTTTATATTTGAAGATTTAATCATTCCTTTATTACTTAATATATCTATCCATTCAGAAATTTCTTCAAGAGGTATTTTCTGTAAATTTTGTATTTCTGGAGATACTTTATAATTAGTCCATTCAAAAGTATTAGATGTTGTCTTATTTTTATAATCATTTTTAAATATATACACTCTACTAACATTTGTAAATTCTCCTAATAATCCCAAACTATAATTGATTTTTTCTTCAGTAGTAGCGGGTGTATTAAATTTCATAGATATTCTAAAAAGTAAATAATGTTCTTCAGATTTTTTATTTAGTTCTGAATAAGATCTTTTTAGTTCTTCCATAGTTTTTTTTAATTTTTCATTAGTTCTTGATGTTTCTTGATATAAATTTTCAACAGAAGAAGATCTATTTTGAATTTCATATTCAACATTATCCTGTATTTCATTTATCAATCTATTTTTTTGCTCAATAATTATTGAGTTTTCATAATTCTTATACAGTATTTCTAAAAAATTTTTATTAATATAAGAAGAAAAAATAACTATCAATACTAAAAGTGAATTAATGGTTATAAGCTCTAACACTTCATAACCAACAATAAACGTAGATAAAGAAAAAAGTATTGTAGCTAAGGCTAAATTTACTATATGATCCTTTATATTTTGATTAAAAATCAATGAAATTGAAATAGCGATTATACTGAATAAAAAAACATTAAACATAATTCTGTCATTGAAATATATATCTTTGAACGACCATAAGTAAGTTGCGAATAAATACGCCATGAAAGTTGCATTCAATTTTTTCATAGATTTTATATCTCTGTTAGTCAAAATTTTTACGCTAAACGAAATAAAAAGACTAAAAATAGCAAACCCTAAATTAACTAAACCAATGTCTAAATTTGAATTATAAAAATTAAAAGTTGATAATATTAGACTCAAAAAAGATATGATCAATGAAAAAAACATCAATTTTCTTATGTTTAATATGTTTGATTTTTCTTTGAACTCTTGAAAATAATAATTATCTTTGCTATACAATTTAATCACCCCAAAATATTAATCATCTACTAACGGAACAAATCTCACTCCAACTAATCTTTCTTTTTCAATGTTATCTTTTTTCTTTTTAATTTTAAACAAATTTTGTCCAAACATTTCTCCAACAGGCACAACCATAACCCCATTTTCACTCAGTTGAGAAATGAGTTTTTCAGGAAATTCTCTTGCTGCAGCTGAAACAATAATATTATCAAAAAATTTATTGTCCCAACCGTCAATTCCATTACCTGTTTTATATTCTATATTTTTATAATTTAATTTATCTAAAATTGATTTCGCTTTTTTTTGTAAAGAAGTTATTTTTTCTATTGTATAAACTGTTTTAAAAATTTCAGCAAGAAGAGCTGTTTGATAACCAGAGCCTGTTCCTATTTCTAAAACTTCACAGGTTTTGCTTAAATTTAATTTTTCAATCATATAAGCAACTATATATGGTTGTGAAATAGTTTGGCCTTCTCCTATTGTTATTGGATGGTCTTCATAAGCATATAATTCTTTTTCTTTTGGCACAAAATGTTCTCTTGGAACTTTTCTAAATGCTTCTAAAACTTTTTTGTTTTCAATTCCCCTTGAAATAAGATCATTTTTTATCATTTTCTCTCTAGCAATTTCGAAATTCATAATTATTTCACCTCATGTTAATTATAACTAAAAAAACCTAAAAATAAAATTAAGGAATAAATTGTTTTTTCTTCTTATTGCTTTATTTTTTACTTAGTAAAAAATATCCATTCTAAAAAAATATATAAGTTATGATTTTAACTTAAAATAATATTAAACATTTATGATAAGATATAAACTATAGTGGGTATAATTTTAACCTTAAACAAAAGGAGCTAAAAAATATGATTACCTATAAGAAAATAGATAATTTAGATAAAATGAAAGCTGGAGATCATATAGTATTATTTTATAAAAAAGAATCTGAGATTTTATCAGCTTCTGTTTCTTTTATTAAAACAAGTTTAAATAGGAATGAAAAATGTCTTTATATAAAAGGTGATCTTAATGATGATCTTTTATTAATTGAGTTAAGAAACCAAATCACAAATCTAGATTTATTTATTGAAAAAGGCCAATTACATTTTTTAAATAAAGAAGAAACTTATGCTCTAAGCGATAATTTTAAATCAGACCAAATGATTGAAAGATTAAAAAAAGAATCTAAAAAAGCATTGAGGGAAGGCTATAAAGGTCTATCTATAACAGGAGAGCTTAGTTGGGCTTTGAATTTTGAGAATGGTAAAAAAGAAATAATAGATTATGAGTGGAAATTGAATAAATATATTTTTAATGATTATCCTGTAGTCGCAATGTGTAGGTATAATCTTAATAAATTTGATAGTAGTATTATAAAAGCCATAATTGAACTCCACCACTTTATAATCTGGCAAGGAAAAATTCATGAAAATCCTTATTATATTGTACCTGAGGGATATAGAGATAATAAGATTATAGAATATGAAATAGAAAGCTGGTTAGAAAATATTCAGAAATATAAAAAGAGAGAAAGCATTTTTAAGGAAGAATTGAAAAAGAGTGAGACTAAATATCAAAAATTGTTTAATTCAGCTCCAATAGGAATTGTTACGACTAGCTCAACCGGAAAAGCTTTTAAAATTAATAAAAGAATGGCAAATATTTTAGGGTTTGATAGTGTTGAAGAAGCTCTAGAGGAATATACTGATTTACCTAGAGATTTATATGTTAACCCAGAAAGAAGAGAAGAGTTTTTAAAATTACTAAAAATACATGGAGAAGTAAAAGGTTTTGAATATAAAGCCTTAAAAAAAGATGGAACACAAATATGGTTGAGTATGAATGCCAGAACTAACAAAGAATATAAAGATTTTTTTGTAATTGAAGCTTTTGTATTCGATATTACAGAAATGAAAAATAGAGAATTTAAAATAAATGAACAAAAAGAAGAGCTTTCAGCATCTTTTGAAGAAATTAAATCTTACAATGAAGAAATCATGGCTATGAATGAGGAACTTAAACAATCTTTTGAAGAAACAAATTTTCTTAATCAAAGGTTTGTTAAAATGATCGATCTTGTTTCTAATATGGAAGATAAGACATTATTTAGTGATGAAGAATTCTTTTCAGATTTACTAAAAAATGCTATGGAAATAATCCCAGAAGCTGATTACGGCATGATTTGCATAATAAATGATCAAAAACAATGTGAGTTTATAGATGCAATAGGTCATAATATAAAAACTTTAAAGAAAATTATGTTTGATAAAAACCTACTTATCAATAAAAATAGTAAATATGTTAATATCAGCGATAATTATTTTTTTGATATTGATAAGATTGAAAATAATAAAGAAATATTTTTAAATTCATTAAAACCAATTAAAAAATCATTATATGTAAACATTATAATAGATGGGCAGAGCTTTGGTCGATTAGGTCTTGATATAAAAGAAAATAGTTGTGAAGATTTCACAGATACATCTAAAAAAGTCTTGGAATCATTTTCGAGTTTAGCCTCTTCATTCTTAGCCTTTAAAAGATATGATAATTTACAGACTAATTTTACTAAAGAATTAATTACTTCCATTATTAAAATTATGGAAATGTATGATATTTATACTAAAGGCCATTCAGAAAATGTCGCAAAATTATCTATAGCTATTGCAAAAGAAATGCACCTTTCTAAAAAAATAATTAAAGATACATACTGGGCAGGACTGGTTCATGATATAGGTAAACTGCTTATTCCTCATAACATTATTAATAAACCAGGAAAGTTAACAGATGAGGAATTTGATTTAATAAAAAAACATCCTGTATGGGGTAATAAGGCTTTGAGCAGTTCTAATATATTAAATCCAATAGCAGGATACATTCTTTATCATCACGAAAGATGGGATGGCAAGGGCTATCCAGAAGCTCTAAAAGGTAGTGAAATACCTTTAATTTCACAAATTTTAGCAGTAGCAGACGCCTGGGATGCCATGTCATCTAAAAGAAGTTATCGTGATTCATTGAGTTTTGATCAAGCTTTAAAAGAAATAAAAACAAACAAAGGAACTCAATTTTCTCCAAAAGTTGTAGAAGCTTTTGTTAAAATAGTTGAGAACAACAGAATTGAAAATATTCAACAAATTATTTTAGATAATGAAATCAATGATTCTAAAAACGAAAAACAATTATTAAAAAGCAAAGTTATATCGGAAGAATTTTTTGAGAAAGCAAACGAAGGTATAGTAATTTTGGATGAGAATTTTAATATTATTAGAGCTAATATTTATTTTGTTAATATGTTTGGATATGACAAGAAAAAAATAGTAGGAGAAAAAATTAAAAAAATAGTTCCAAAAAATAAAAATGCTGAAATTGAAAATCATATTGATAAATTATCTCAAGGCAAAAACATAACTTCAAAGACCATCAGAGAAAAAGAAAATGGAGAAATTATTAATGTTTCAGTCCAAGGTTTTCCTATTTTTTTAGATGGGGGTAATATTGGCTATTATATAATTTACAGAGATATCAGCGAATTAGAAGAAGCAAAACTTAAATATAAAAACTTACAACAAAGATATCAAGCTCTTTTTGAAAATAAAAATACAGTTATGTTAATTATAGACCCAGTTAATGGTGAAATAGTTGATGCTAATCCAGCTGCAGAAATTTTTTATGGTTGGAGTAAAAAAAAGCTTACATCAATGAAAATAACAGATATAAATATTTTGAGTAAAGAAGAAATAGAAAAAGAGATGTTAAGAGCTAAAGAAAAAGATAGAAACTATTTTGTTTTTAAACATAGAACCGCTAATGATAAAATAAAAGATGTAGAGGTTTACAGTCATCCAATACCTTTTGCAGAAAAAGAATATTTATATTCTATTATCCACGAAAAACAAAATAATTAAAAGCGTTTTATAAAAAAGGATATGATAAAAAATGTATAATATCTTAAATAAAATAAAGTACTTGATCATTTTGACAGTTATTTTTTTAATTCTATTTTTCTATTTCGGTGTTTTTTCTCCACTAAAAAATGAATTAGAAGATAGTCTTAATCAAAATTTTAAAAATTCTGTTTCTATAACTGAAATGAATGTGGAGAATAAATTAAAAAGATATAAAGAGGGAGCAGAAAGCTTATCAAGCAGAACAATGATTAAAAATAAACTCGCTGAGTATAAAGACGGAGAAATTTCTTTTCAAGAACTGAGAGATTATACAAAAGAAAAATATATTGATGGAATAAAAGTTTTAGAGAATGTCGTAGCAGCTTTTAGAATTAGTGAAGGAGAGACAATAGTAAGTTGGGAAGAAAAAAAAGTAAATACTTTAATTAATAATATCACTTATAATAACCAAACTACAGAACTCATCTTTTTGATAGAAGAATGTTTAGTAGTTTTAAATTCAGTAATTAAAAAAGATAACACAAAACTTGGACATGACATTGTTGTTTTTGATCTTAAATCCTTAATGAACGAAATTAATAAACAAGAAGCTAATTGTGAGATTGTTCATAATAAAAATAAAAATATTGATTTCGAAACAGAAGATATTTTAGTAAATTACAGAAAACTGTTAAATACTAATTATTGGTTAAGGGTAGAAACATCAAAATCTAATCTCTATGATGATTTAAATACTCTGTCTTTTAAAATAATGGGTGGATTTATATTTGTCTTTTCAATATTTGTTTTTATCTTCTTTATAACTTTAACTACTATTTCCAAAAAAATTATTAAAGAGTTAGAAGATAAGGTTAAAAGAATTACTAAAATTTCAGAAAAAGATGAAATGTTGGATATTTATAATCGATCTAAGTTTTTGAGTGTTTTAGAATCTGAAATATATAGAAGTCGCCGTTATAACCATAATTTATCACTAATAATGATCGATATTGATTATTTTAAAGATATAAATGACGAGCATGGACATCTAGAAGGTGATAAAATATTAATTAAAATTTCAAATCTAATAAAATCAGAAATTAGAGAAATTGATTTATTCGCCAGATATGGTGGAGATGAATTTATGATTTTAAACCCGGAAACAAAATTAAAAGACGCAATTAAATTAGCAGAAAGATTAAGAAAAAAGATAGAAAAGAAAATTTTTGTTAAGAAAGAAAAGGTTACCTGCAGTTTTGGAGTAACTGAACTAAAAAAAGATGATGACATTGATTCTTTATTAAAAAGAGTTGATGATTATCTTTACAAAGCAAAAGAGAAAAGAAACTATATTTATAATAAAGATTGAATATATTGAAAAAAGGGGGATTTTATATGGTATCTGTAGATGTAGTTGAAAAATTAGCTAAGTGGACTTATTTTATTGGAATACTTTCGCTAATAGGGGGTATATTAGCAGTTATTGGTGGGCTTTTTGCTTATGGCGTTGGTGCAATTCCAGGAGTAATTACAATTATCATGGCTATTAAATTGATGAAAGTAAAAAATTCTGCAATGGCTTATAGATATGAAGGAGATAAAAATGAAAAACACCTTGAAGAAATTTTAGATAACTTGAGAGTATATTTTACAATTCAAGGCGTTTTAATTATCATTTCTTTTGTAATGATAGTAGTTGGAGTAGTTATCGCATTAAGTACTGGTCGAGAATTTTATTTTGATATGAATAGAGGCTGGAACTATTAAAAAATACTTGCTTACGCAAGTATTTTTT
>JBNJGY010000020.1:0-22094 GCA_051748045.1 Thermotogota bacterium | reverse complement strand
TTGGAGTAGTTATCGCATTAAGTACTGGTCGAGAATTTTATTTTGATATGAATAGAGGCTGGAACTATTAAAAAATACTTGCTTACGCAAGTATTTTTTTAATTTATTTATAAAAACAATTCCGAAATATAAAAAAGAAAAGTAACAGAAATCACTATTTGATTTTTACTCCATTTCTGGTAATTTTCTAACATCGTGCATTTTTTCAAATAATTCAGCTAAGGCTATTATTTTCATTTCTTCGCCAGCTTTATGAGTAAAAGTAAAGCCCATAGGACCTAAATCAGAATAACCCGTTGGTACAGTTATAGAAGGATACCCCGCTTTTGCTGGAACCATAGCTCCAAAATTTGCTGGAGAAATAATAGCATCAAGACTAAATTCTTTCATTACCTTATCTATTCCTTCTTTTCTAGAGTATTTTCTATCGTTTAACAAGCTCTCTAAATATTCTTTTTCTGTTAAATAACCAGATGTTGAATCAGATTTCAACAATATAGATTGACCATAAGGTATAGCTTTTTTATTTAATTGATTAAACTTTATAACATCAGTCAAAGTTTTAACTTCAACTTTTTTATCTTTTAGATAGTCATTTAGACCATGTTTAAATTCGTAGAACAATACATTTATATTTGAGATTTTATTAATATTTTCATATTCAAAAGGTATTATTTCAGCACCGTTTTCTTCTAGCATTTTTATTGTTTCTTCCCATAGTTCTTTTTGGGAATCAGACAAAAAATCTATAACTTGCTTATTATATCCAAATTTTTTATTTTTAAACGATTCTTCCTTTATTTTTTTTAAATTATAATCTTTAGCTATAAAAGTCCTTATATCTTTTTTATCGTAGCCTACTACCTCTTTAAATACTAAATAAGAATCTTCTACATTTCTTGTTATTGGGCCAGCTGTATCTTGTGTTTGAGAAATAGGTATTATCCCACTTCTGCTTATACTGCCAGTTGTAGGTTTTAACCCAACACATGAGCTAGAACTCGCTGGAGAAAGTATAGATCCAGATGTTTCAGTTCCTATAGCAAAAGCACAAAAATCAGCTGCTACTGAAACAGCAGAACCAGAGCTTGAACCTCCTGTATCATGGTCACCATAAGCATTCTTGGTTTGTCCACCAACAGCTGAAAAACCGTTCGGTAAGTCAAAAGAGATGAAATTTGCGAATTCACTTAAATTTGCTTTACCTATTAATACAGCCCCTGCTTTTCTCAATAACTTAACTATATAAGCATCTTTTTCTGTGAAATTATTTTTTAAAGCCAATGCTCCTGCACTAGTTCTCATTTTATCAGCTGTATCTATATTCCCTTTTATAACAAAGGGTACACCGTGAAGTTGGCTTCTCACTTTCCCATTTTTTCTTTCTTGGTCCATTTTAAAAGCTATATCCAATACATCAGGATTTATTTCTATTATTGCATTGAGCTTATCGTTAAATTTTGCAATTCTTTCCAAATAAAATTCTGTCAATTCAACAGAAGTTAGTTCATTTTTTTCAAACAAATTTTGTATATTTTTTATACTTAAATTTTTCAAACTCATAGTTCACCCTCCTAACTAATTTTTATATAATTATACAATAAAAATCATTTTATAAAAAATAGAACATAATTATGATAATATATTTACGAGGTGATTTTATGAGAATAGCTGTTATGTCTGATATACATGCAAATTTTGAAGCATTTAGTGCTGTAATGTCAGCAATTGAAACCGAAGATATTGATGAAATTATATTTTTAGGCGATTTGGTTATAAAAGGACCAGAACCGAAAGAATGTTTTCATTTTATGAAACAAATAAAGCCCACTGTCTGGTTAAAAGGAAACACAGATGAATGGCTAGAAAATGTGGAAAATTTAAATGATAATTATCTTGATGGAGAACAGTTGGAATATTATAATTATGCTAATGAAAAACTCAGCAATAACAACAAAAGATTTTTAAAAAATTTAAAAGAAAAAGAATCTATAGATGTATTAGATAAAAAAATTTTATGTGTACATGGTTCTCCAAAGTCAAATTTGGATATTATGGATTCAAGAAAAACTGATGAAGAACTAAAAGAATTATTAAAAGAACTAGAAGAAGACATCATTGTTTGTGGTCATTCACACAATAGCTTTTTAAAGTATATAGAAGATAAAACTATAATTAATGTTGGTAGTGTAGGGCTTCCTTTCGATGAAATACCAAAGGCAAGTTTTATAGTTTTAGATATTAGAAAAAATAAAGAAATGGGCATAGAATTCAAAAGAATTGACTATGATATAGAAACCAACCTTTTGATAGCAGAAGAAAATCAATTTCCTGATTTTGAAAAATATAAAAAACAAATAATAGATGCTAAACAATAATTTAGTGACCTTTATCACATATAAAATTAACTTTAATTTTATATAATAAATTATATCTTAAACTAGGAGGAAGTTTATGTGGGTCAGAAGCCAAGATAAAAAAATATTAGCTAAATATATTAAGTTTTCAATCACAGGAAGTAAAAAAATATACATACACGGAAAAAGAAAGTATGATGGTTTTTTTGAAAGTACTATAGATGTATTGGGGAAGTATGACAGTTTAGAAGAAGCTCAAAAAGAACTAGACAACATTCAGATTAATATTTCTGAAAATAAAAATTTTTATGAAATAAAATAAATTGTTGGTGGGAGGGTACTAAATGATTCAAGTGCAAGGTCTTTACAAATCTTTTAAAAATAAAAGAAAAAAAGTTGAAGTATTAAAAGATATCAATTTCACTGCTGAACCAGGTAAAATATTTGGACTTTTAGGTCCAAACGGAGCAGGAAAAACAACCACTTTAAGAACTATCGCTACTTTACTAAAACCAGATAAAGGTCAAATCACAGTAGATGGTTTAGATGTTCAAAAAAAACCAAGAAAAGTAAGGGATAAAATAGGTTTTTTAACAAGTGATATGAAATTATCTGGAAATTTATCTCCTAGAGAATTATTGAAATTTTTTGGAGAGTTAAACCATATAGATAGTGCATCCATAAAAAAACGAACAGAAGAACTCACTGAATATTTAGACATGGCATCTTATTTAGACAAACCTGTGGAAAAGCTTTCCACTGGAATGAAACAAAAAGCTTCTTTAGCAGTCAGTTTGATTCATGATCCTGAAATTATTATTTTTGATGAACCAACAAACGGTTTAGATATTTTGGCAGCTAAAGTTGTTGTTGATTTTATTTACGATTCTAAAAAAGCTGGTAAAACCGTTGTATTATCAACACACATAATGTCGGAAGCAGAAAAATTGTGTGATGACATTGGGATAATTCTAGAGGGTGAATTAGAAGAACAAGGTAATATGAAAGAAATTATGGAGAAATATAATACTAACAAGTTAGAGGATGTTTTCTTTAACATAGCTTCAAAAAAAGGTGTGGTTGAGAATGTTTAAAGACGCATTTATTATTTTTAAAAAAGAAATGAAAAATGTAATTAAAGATAAAGCTTCTATCTTTTCTTTATTTATATTACCATTAATCTTAATACCTGCTATTTTTGTTACATTGGGTATGTTTACTGAAAAACAAGAAACCGAAACAAGAGAAACAGTTTACTCAATACAATTAGAAAATCATGACGAAAGATTTGAAGAATTGTTGGCTAATTTCATATCTTATGAAAAATCAGATAACGAAAATAGTTTAAGAGTTGTTTTTCCCGAAGGCAATGAAGGTACAGTAGAAATATATTATGACTCAACATCTCAAAAACTTTCTTATGCAGCTAATCAAATTGAATCAGCTATAAATCAATATGAAATGATTTTAGGAGAATCCTTTTTGAACAAACAAGGCTTATCTTATAATGACTTAAATTTTTATGATACTAGTAGAGTGGACTTAGCTCCTGAAGAAGCTCAAGATTCTCAATTTTTAGCTATGATGATTCCTTATATGTTGGTAATTTATATATTCGCTGGATCTTTGAATATTGGTTTAGACACAACCGCTGGTGAAAAAGAAAGGGGTTCTCTAGCCAGTATTTTAGTTAATCAAGTTTCAAGAACTTCTATAGCCTTCGGAAAGGTTATGTATGTAATAACCATTGGTCTTATAAATTCTTTGGTAACTTTTTTAGCTTTAGTTATAGCCTTTAGTTTTAACGCAAATGTTTTAGGAGCAGACATTATGGGGGGAAGCGCCTCATTTTTCGATCCTTCAAGTGTATTGGGTTTATTATTTACCTTGTTACTAATGGCAGGATTAGCTTCTTCTATAATAGTTATGCTGGGTAGTTTAGCAAAAAATTTAAAACAAGGTTCTGGCTATGTAATGCCTATTTATATACTCGCACTCGTTATAGGGATAGCCACAATGAACATGGATGCTTCTGCAGAATTTTATTATTATTTAATTCCTATAGTAAATAATGTTCTTGTTTTAAAAGAAATTATTATGAGTCAATTCAGTATGATGAATTTCTCTCTTATGGTCGTCTCCGATTTGATTCTAATAAGCATTTTTGTTTTCATCACTTCAAAAATATTCAATACAGAAAAAATATTAAATACTATATAAAACTAAAGCTGGCTATAAAGCCAGCTTTTTTTATTTCATTATTCCTTCTAATTCAAGAATTTTATACATCATTACATCCTTGCCCATATACTCCTCAAAAGTTGGCTCTATAAGATGATCCATTACATAAACATTACCTTCCATATCAACAAACTCTCCTTTATTGATAGGATATCTAACAGTTATATTTGTATTAGGCAAACTTGTTTTTTTTGCTTCTGTTGGATGATTGGGTTTTCCAGAAGGTGGTTCTCCAACCACTGTTGCATTCAAGAATTTATCAAACATATAAGTGGATAAAACTCCTGATGAAAAAGTCGTTCTATCTGTTAAAACATAAAAGTTCGTACCTATTAATTGGGGTTGAGACATTAATTCTATAATCATATACATTGTTGGAAGAACACTACCACCAGAATTATTTCTAAGGTCAATAACAGCAAAATCATATTTATCTTCTTTATCTTTAAAAAAATCTCTAAATGTTTTTTCAACTGATGGATACTTATCTAAATTTTTTTCAGCTAAAGATTCAAATCCTTTTAAAGTTTTCATCTTTTCATATACTTCTTTTGAATAACATTCATTATATTGAATATACAAACCATTTTTTTCTTCTAAACTTATAAATTCTCCTAGCCAGAATGGCTCATCTACTCTTTTTCCGTCATTAACCCACCCAGCTCTTCCCAAATAAATCTTGTTTTTATCACTTAGTTTAACTATTATGTTTGCTTTTTCTCCATTTTTTTCAAGTGATAACAATACTTGATTACTAGAAGTTATCCCTAAGTATTTCAAAGCTTGAGCTTTATTTATAATGTTTTCAAAATTCTTCTTTAATCCATAAACGTTGTCTTCATTCGAAATTCTATCTATTATATCTATTACTTTATCAATTTTAATAAAATTTATAGATTTTACTTTCCACCCAAGATATTTCTCATATTTTTTTGGTAAAGCCCTTGTATAAATACTATCATAATAGGCTAGTTCATAAGGATAAAAATCATTATTATTAAAGAGACCTGAAACTTCTGTATGCCCATCATTTGCTTTTGCTAGTATTTCTTGAATTGAGAAAATGACTTCATAGATATCCATATTTTTTAAATTGTTTTTCAGCTCTTCAACATCTTGATAAAATTTTTCTTTTTCATAATCTGCAAAAAAATCTGCATGTTCATTGCTCATAACTTCTTTCAACACATCTAAATCTTCTTTAATATCTTCAATTGAAACTGAAAACGAAAACGTCATAACTACTGTAAAAATTAACACCATAATTTTTTTCATTTCTCCACCCCCAACTTAAAAACTCTTATTTAAATTAAACGACAAACTCATAAAAAATAAAACTGACATTAGTAATAAATATTTTAATCATATGTTGAAAAGTTTCTATATTTATATATTCAAAACGATAAAAATCTAATAAAAAAGTAAATTTTATTTATTAAGATTATAAAATAAAACTAAATATAATAAATCAGTTTTTCTATTTTTTTTAATAATCATATGATTAATTAATTATAGTTAAATATCAAGTTATTATTGTTTGTTTTTTATTTATATATTCCTCATAATGTAATATTTGAATGATTTATTTTAACATTGCTGGAATAAAATATAACCAGAATCGCATTTTCCTTAAGGGAGGGATAAAATATGAAAAAAGGGTTAGTAATTCTTGTTGTCTTATTAGTAGGTTTGTTGGCTATGTCTGCTTATTACCACTGGAACCCAGGTAATCCAGGAGGTAATGGTTTTAATTTTACAGACTATGGAAATGTAAACGAGTTCAAAGGGGATGTTGATGTTCAAATTCATCAATGGATATCAGCAAAATGGGTAACAAGATCTCAACTATATAATGACAGAGACATGGTGTTAGGTAACGCAGAGGGTTCAGATCAATCAGGCATGCCTTCTGGAATTGATATTGGAAGATACGGAGTTTATAATAACGTTTTTCTTGGTGGACTTGGTATGATTTCTAATGGTGATTTAAAAGTAAAAATTGAAAAAGATAACAACGGTCTTTCCGATAATCTAAACGATGTTATATCAACTTTAAAATTATATTCTTATAATTTTGCAAAAAATAATAGTTTATTAGTTTTTGATGAAAATGATCATCCAGATCTTTGGTTACCAAGCGCTCCAACAGGAGAAGGAAACGATGAAGTAACTATGATGATTGGAACTTGGAACAATTTCGGGCCAGAATTGGCTGTATTTTCAAATCTCAACGTACCTTGGACAAGAGCTCCAGAAGGTGGAAAGTTCTATTTAGATGTAGCAATAACACCTTTGGTAACTTTTTCAACATTTTAATAATTTAATTTTTTAACCAACAGCAGGTCAAAATGACCTGCTGTTTTACTTTATCAATTTATCATTTATAACAAAATAATCTAGCGATTAATTAATTTGAATTAAATTTACTTAATATTATAACCAAAACTAAACAATAACATATTTGATAACACATCAAATATGTATTTTTTTTTACATTATAGGATTATAATTTTTTCACACATCTCGATAAGGAGGGGATTAGTATGAAAAAAGGGTTGGTAATTCTTGCTGTATTGTTAGTTGGATTGTTAGTTTTATCTGCACCATATTATCAGTGGCCTTCAGGAAGTTTCCACACAGTAGGTTTTGGTAACACTCTTACTTTTAAAGGTGATGTAGATGTCCAAGTTCATCAATGGATATCAGGTAAATGGGTAACAAGAACTCAATTGTTCACAGACAGAGGAATGACCATAGGTAGTACAGGGGCAATGCCATCAGGAATAGATCTTGGAATGTATGGAAATTATAGTGATATTTTCTTAGGTGGTATTGGTTTAATTTCTAATTATGATGTTGATGTAGAAGTTAAGAAAGATAATAACCCAGGTCCTAATAATTTTAATGGATTAATAACTGCATTGAAATTATATTCATACAACTACGCACAAACAAATAGTCTTTTGTCATTTAACGGAGGAACACACCCAGATTTGTTGTTACCAGGAACCGAATTCCCATTAGCAGGAGAAGGAACAAATAAAGTTACTATGTTACTTGGTCAATGGACTCCTCCAGGTAATTTGTACGGACCAGAATTAGGTGTTTTCTCAAACCTTAACGTACCTTGGACAAAAGCACCAGGCCAAGGTAAATTCTATTTGGATATAATTATAACCCCAACAGTTACTTATACATTATTCTAGCATTAAAAAATAACCGATGAGCATAAAGCTCATCGGTTATTTTTTTATTTATAGTATTTATAATAATGTTTTTCTAATTTTACTTCTTTTGTTCTAACAAGATAATCTAGCACTTTTTTAACAGGATTTGGAGTAGATTCATCAAAAACATATTTAGAAACTACAGGTAATGAATTTTCATGAATATCCTCGTCTTTTAGAATCCTTTTCACATAAAACGTATCAAGTGATATCTTGAATTCATCAAAACTTCCGTTTAATTTTGCAGGAGTTTTCAAACTCACATAATCAGAACCATCTGGCCCCAAAAACATCCCTGAAAATTTCAATGCTATACCAAAGGATCCAATAACCTTGTTTGTAAGATTCAAATCATCTTTAGCTCTGTGTAATGCGTCAGATATAGTTGAGACTTTCCCTTTTGTAAACAAATCGTAAACATGTTTTGTGAATTTCTCTCTTAATTCTGGATAAGGTAATATTTTATCGTATTTTATCTCCCATCTTCTCGGAGCTGGTACGTATAAATATCCTTTTTTATTTTGTCTTAGTTTTCCGTTATCTATCATTTGCATTATAAAATGATTTAGAGTTTCACTACTTGAATTTTTCGCTATCCACTGATGTTTTTGCTTGGCAGTTTTTGCAAGTTTTTCAACATCCATAGCTGAATCGCTGGTAGCTACTAATCTTTCTAAAAACCTCATGTAGTTTTCTTCGTATTCTGAGTACTCAACATCTTTTAATATAGTCTTTTTAACTTCTTTTTGTATATCTTTTATAAAAGATCCCATTGTTTTATAACCAAATGAACCATAATATATACCCATACCAGTTATGATTCTTTTTATAACTATTTCATCTGGTTGTAAGTTCTTTTCTTCCATAATTTTGATGATTTCTTCAACTATATCATCAAAAGAATCAGTGGAATTTATCTTTTCAGACTTAACAATTTCCTCATAAGGTATATAAGTGTCCGCAGACAACTGCATATCGGGAGAAGTATTCTTACTTCTACCAATTACTACAACAGACTTACCATAAGTCCTTAATTTCTTAACAAGAGGTACGAAATCCGCATCTCCTGTAACTAATACAAACGCTCCAACATGTGGCAATGAAAACATTGTTTCCATGGCATCTACTGCAAGCTTAATGTCATTTCCTTTCTTATTCCCAAACCCATCTTCAGGCATCTCTATCAACTCAATACCATGCCTAGAAAAAGAAAACATAGTAGCAGGAAATTTAGACCAATGACCATAAGCTTTTCCGCCTACTAACTTCCCATAATCGTTTAGCTTTTGTGTTACTAATTCTGGATCAACAGGTTGATTCTGGTAATCCATGAACACAAATAAATTATTCATTTTTACACCTTCTTATTTTTTTCATCTCCTCTTTGTGAAATGATTTTTTGGATAATAAATTAGTTTATTATCCTCACAAAAAAATTATATCATATAATTGATATAAAAAAGAGTCTGCAAAAGCAGACTCTTTTTTTGGCTCCGGCTGAGAGATTTGAACTCCCGACCTAGTGGTTAACAGCCACCCGCTCTACCGCTGAGCTAAGCCGGAATATATATCCGAAGTAGATTATATCAAAAGAAAAACTTTAATTCAACAAAATAAGGTAAATTTAATATTAATTTATAGTAAATTTGAAAAAATACTTATTAATAGTAGAAACGAAGGTCATCCTGAGCATCATCGAAGGGTCTGAATTTATAAATTTACAAAGCAAATTAATTGGTAAAAACAAGATTTGTAAACTGTTACAGCTGTCATGTCGAGCAAAGTCGAGACATCCCATCAGTAAATTTTTAAAGGCTTAATTTCACTTTGTGAAATTTACTGAAGAAACCTCTCCGTGCGATGCTACGCATCTTAGTCTTTCAAATAGAGTAATGTATTGTCTCATAAGCATTTTTAAACTCTTTATACAACCCAATAATATCTTTAAAATCTTTATCCTTCAAAGTATTCAAAATTTCTGTATTGACAATAAAACTTTGCTTTAATTCATTTGCGCTGAATATACTTTGAAGTTCTACAATGTTTTGGTAAATTTCTTGATCGGTTGTAGAGTTTATTATTTTATTGAAAGTAGAATTAATAATTTCAAGTAGTTTTGATTTTTCCTGCTGACTTTTTTTTGCTAAAATTTCTTTCAAATCTATTTTAAGATTCATGTTTTTTATTTTTTCTTTTGTTATCCCTTTTGGAAAAGTTATTTTAACAGATGTCCCGTCGTCTAAAGGATGTAAGTAAATTTTTCCTCCTTGCATTTGAACATAGTTCTTAACTATACTCAAACCTATCCCCAAACCATCTTTTTTTCTGTTCAGATAATTTCCAGTTTGAAAGAAATTATCATAAATAAGATCCATATTTTCTGTCTTCACTCCCGTTCCAGTGTCTTTAATCTCTATAGCTACCTCATCTATTCCATCTTCTAAATTGATATATATCTCACCTTCATCTGTAAACTTATATGCGTTATCTAATACTTCTTCAAATATTCTTTTAACCTTTTTATAGTCAAGTAAATTATCCCCAAGATCATGTAAGTTGTTTTCATTTAGTTTTAACTTTAACCCTTTCTTTCTACACAAAGATTCATATTTAGAAGATTCCTCAAAAACTATGTCTAATAAATTAAACTTTGTAAGTTTTAACTTAATTTCGTCTGACTCTGATTCAATTTTTGACCTTTCAAACAATCTATCAAATTTATTTAATATTTCTTGTGAAGATTTTTTTATAGTTTTAAGACTTTCTTTATCTTCCTCGTCTTCAACTTTCATCTGCAAAATTTCAGAAAAACCCATAATTGAATGCATTGGTGTTCTTATCTCGTGAGAAAGGATCTTCAAAATATTACTTTTAAATTCAGAGGTTCTTTTTAAATTTTTTTCTGAATTTTCCAATTCATTAATTGTTTTAGATAAGTTTTTATATAATGAATTAAACTCGTCTTTTATCAATTTAAACTCATCATCTTCTGAATATATAATTTCCGAAGTTTTATTATTTTTAATATTTTTAATCCCTGTTACAATTGAAGAAATTGGTGTTGTTATTTGAGATTTTATATATTGAATGTTTGTCTTAGAAATCAAGAAACCCAAAACCAAAAACAATGCACCTATTAGAACTAAAGTATTTTTTAATTCATTCAAAACATTTGAATTGTACAATATAAAAAATTCGAAACCCCTTATATTTTTATGTGAAATTTCATAAGAATCATTGTCTAAAGAAAGTGTAGAAGGATATTCACTTAAAATGTTCTCAAGATTGGATTTAAAAATAACTGTATCAGGTATTATATAATCATTTTTATGTTTAATAATTGGAATATAATCACCAAATTGGCTTTCTGAATTTATGATTTCATTTAATTTTTCAAGTTTGACACCATATATATATCTTTTCGTGTCAAAATATTGCCAATTGATAAGGTATAATTGGTTAGAATCACCTTTAAAAATATCTTGAGAAAGATTTTTGTGAGAAAATTTTAAATTCTCTTGATTTTCTGATGACTCTAAAAAAGTTAAATTATCCAAATTATAAATAAAATCTACTTTTTCAAGTATAGTATTTTCTCCTGTCATATAAGAAAAAAATTCATCTGTCATATCAACATAATAATTATTTATAAAATCTTCTTTGTTTTTAAAAAGAATATTTAGATTATTTTGAACATTTTGTTTTATAATTCCATATGTAGATATGAAAATAATTGTAACCATCATAGTTGAAAATATTAAATAATTAAAATATAGAGATTTTGAAATTTTATTTGCAAAACTTTTCATATAAACACTTCCTTTTGGGGGGATTACATTGCATTTAGAAAGAATTGTTGACACATTCATGGACCTAGCTAGAGAATTGTATTACTATGGTTCTAACGCAACTGAAATTGAAAAATATATACAAGAAATAGGTAATACATATGAGCTTGATGTACAAATTGCTTCTATAGGAACAGTTCTTTATATAACAGTAATTGATAGAACAGGCAAATCCTTGACCAGAATAGAGAGAATTAATTATACTTCAATAGACTTTGAAAAACTATCAATATGGGAAAATTTAATAAAAAAGATTTTAAAAGAAAAACCTCCTTTTATTTATATACGAGAAGAAATAATAAAAATAAAAGAAGCTAACAAAAAAATGATACATTCTTTTTCACTTTTAATTATAGCAGTTTTTATCGCATCTTTTTCATTTTCATTTGTGTTTAAAGGTAACTTCCTAGAATCCTGTGTTTCAGGAATTGTTGGTACTGTTGTCTATTATGTAACCATAAATTTGAAAAATAAAATATTAAGAGATTTTATCGCTGGATTTTCAATTTATTCTTTAATTCAAATTTTTAATTTATTTATAGAAATAAGAACATACCCTATTTTAGCTGGTGCTATAATGGTTTTCGTACCAGGATTATTGCTTACTAATGCTATAATGGAAATAGGAGATAGAAATTTAGTTTCTGGAATATCAAAATTAGTTGAATCAATTTTTATTTTAGGAGCTCTTGTTTTAGGAGCAGGTATGGCTACAGCAATATGGAGGTAATTTGATGTTAATTAGAATCATTTTTTCTTTTTTTGCAACAGGTGGTTTTGCTATAATATTCAAAACACCAAGAAGAAGTTTACTTTTTGCTGCTTTGACTGGTGGAATTGGATGGACAATTTACGAATTGATTAACTTAAAATTTGGATTTGAAAGCGCTATAATTTTATCTGCTTTAAGCATAGGATTATTATCCTATTTGTTTTCTTATATATTAAATACTAACGCGCACCCTTTTATAGCTGCAGGAATTATTCCTTTAGTGCCTGGTGCTCCAGCATTTTTTACCTTTCAGAACTTTATAGAAGGAAACTTGAACACAGCATCCAGATATGCATATGAAACTTTTGTAGGGGCCTTTGGAATTGTAATAGGAATAGCTCTGTCTACAGCTTTTGTGAATTTAATAGAAAGAAAAAAATTAAAAAAAGCTAATTAATTATATAAATTTAGAGGAGGAAATTGAATGGACATAGGTAAGAGATATACTCCACATGAATTAGAAAGAAAATGGTATGATGAATGGATGGAAAAAGAGGCATTTAAACCTCAAAATAAAGGCGAAGATTCATTTACTATTGTAATACCTCCACCAAATATAACAGGTAAATTGCATATAGGACACGCTTTAAATCTAACTTTGCAAGATATTTTAACCAGATATTATAGAATGAAAGGAAAAGACACTCTGTGGCTACCGGGGGAAGACCATGCAGGTATTGCCACACAACATGTTGTTGAAAAGCATTTAAAAAAAACTGAAGGTAAAAGAAGAGAAGAATACGATAGAGATGTTTTTATTTCTAAAGTGTGGGATTGGGCTAATGAATACAGAGATTATATCAGAAAACAATTAAAAGCTCTGGGAGCTTCTGTTGATTGGTCGAGAGAAAGATTTACCCTCGACGAAGGGCTAAATGAAGCTGTAAGAAAAGTCTTTGTTGATTTATACGAAGAAGGTTTAATTTACAAAGGCAAATATATTGTTAATTGGTGTCCAAGCTGTGGTACCGTTCTTGCAGATGATGAAGTTGAACATAACGATGAAAACGGACATTTTTGGCACATTAAATACCCTATTAAAGATGAAAATGATTATATAATAATAGCTACTACAAGGCCAGAAACTCTTTTAGGAGATGTTGCTATAGCTGTTCACCCTTCTGATGAAAAAAATAAACATATGATAGGTAAAAAAGTAATCCTCCCTCTTGTTAATAGAGAATTAGAAATAGTTGGAGATCCTTATGTTGATCCAGAATTCGGAACTGGATTTGTAAAAATCACTCCAGCACATGACCCAAATGATTATCAAATTGGGTTAAGACATGATTTAGAAAGAATACAAATAATGGATGAAAATGCAAAGATAAATGAAAATGGTGGTAAATATTCTGGAATGGATAGATTTGAAGCAAGAAAACAAATTGTTAAAGATCTTGAAGAACTCGAACTTTTAGAAAAAGTTGAAGAGCACAAACATTCAGTAGGCCATTGTTATAGATGTGATACAACAGTTGAACCATTTTTGATGGACCAATGGTTTGTAAAAATGAAACCTCTCGCAAAAAAAGCTATAGAAGCTGTAGAAGAAGAAGACATACAATTTTTCCCAGATAGATGGAAAAAAGTATATTTAAACTGGATGAATGAAATAAGAGACTGGTGTATTTCTAGACAACTTTGGTGGGGACACAGAATACCGGTTTGGTACTGTGATGATTGTGGAGAAACCATAGTTTCCAAAGAAGATCCAACCTCTTGTCCAAAATGTGACTCAAAAAACTTAACACAAGACCCAGACGTTCTAGACACATGGTTTTCTTCTGCTCTTTGGCCTTTTTCAACTCTTGGATGGCCAGAAAAAACAGAAGATTTAGAAAGATTTTATCCTACAGGAACTCTAGTTACAGCTTTTGATATAATTTTCTTCTGGGTTGCAAGAATGGTTATGATGGGTGAAAAATTCATGGGACAAAAACCTTTCTCTCACGTCTTCATAACACCACTTGTTAGAGATAAAAAAGGAAGAAAGATGTCTAAATCTTTAGGGAATGGCATTGATCCATTAGACGTTATAGATAAATATGGAACTGACCCAATGAGGTTTACACTATCTATTTTAGCTGCTCAAGGAAGGGACATTAAGCTAGATGAAAAATCATTTGAACCATTTTCTAAATTTGCCAATAAAATATGGAATGCAACTAGGTTTGCTTTATTAAACTTAAACGATTTTGAAGAAATAGAATATAATTCAGATGAACTTCATCTAGAAGATAAATGGATATTAACTAGAATGAACAAAACTATAAAACAAGTATCAGAAGGTATAGAAACATACAACTTCAACCATGCCGCTAGAGCTATATATGAATTTGTTTGGAGCGAATTATGTGACTGGTACATTGAATCAATAAAAGATAGATTAAATTCAGAAGGAAGAAGTAAAAAAATAGCTCAAAACGTTCTGGTAAAAGTTTTCGATTCTGCATTGAGACTTCTACATCCATTTATGCCTTATCTATCTGAAGAATTATGGCAAGCTATACCATCAACAAAACTAGAAGATTTACTTATCATTTCTCAATGGCCAGAATTAAATGCAAATGAAATTTTTGATAATTCAGAAAAAAGATTCAATGATATAATGGCTGTTATAAGAGGAATTAGAAATGTTAAAGCAGATATGAACATCCCTCAATCAAAAAAAATAAAAGCTGAGTATAAAATATTATCTAATAACGATTGGATAGAAGGGGCTCAAGATCAAATTCTTAAGCTAGCCAATCTTGAATCTTTTGAAAAAACTGATTCTAAAAAAGAAAGATCAGCCACAGCTTATGTAGATGAAAACGTTGAAACATATGTTCTTTTAGGAGACATGATAGATGTTGATGCTGAAATTGATAGGCTTAATAAAAAAATAAAAAAATTAGAAAAAGATGTAAATAAATTCGAAAAGAAATTAAACAACAAAAATTTCTTAGAAAAAGCTGATCCAGAAGTTGTAGAAGAAGCAAAGATTAAGTTTGAAGATGCAAAATATCAAGTAAAAAAATTAGAAACACTAATTAAGGAGATTGATTAAATGAACTTTGACGAACTTGTCAATACTTTGTATGGTAAAAGAGCTGGAAATGTTAAAATAAAGCTTGGGTTAGAGAGAATTAAAAAATTAATGGAAGCAATAGGTAATCCTGAAAAGAACTTTAAAGTGATACATATAGCAGGAACAAATGGTAAGGGCAGCATCACAAAAGCCTTGGCGACAATTTTTACTGGCCAAGGAATGAAAACAGGTTCTTTTATTTCACCACATTTGGTTTCAATAACTGAAAGAATAAATATTAATAACCAACAAATATCTAAAGATGAATTCATAAAAATTTATGAAGAAATAGCCCCTAAAATACAAAACTTAAAAGAAACCAATCCTGAAATGGAGCCATCTTTCTTTGAAATTATAACTGCTATGGCATTGAAATATTTTGAAAAAAATGGAGTAGAACTTGCTATCATGGAAGTTGGACTAGGAGGAAGATTGGATTCTACAAATGTTGTGCATTCTGATGTTTCAGTTATCTCTACTATTCAAAAAGATCATATAAAAATATTAGGTGATACTTTAGAAGCCATCGCAGGAGAAAAAGCAGGAATAATTAAAAAAGATAATTACGTAATAATTGGGGATATACAAGACGGTCCAAAAAGAGTTATACAAGAAAAAGCAAATAGTGTTGGTGCTGCTAAAATATTTGAGTACAAAAAAGATTTTAACTACACAAAAACACGATATTCTATGAACTGGAACATGATCAATTATTCAGGTATAGAAAAAGAATACAACGACCTTGTTTTTAAGAGTAATGGAGCTTATCAACCACATAATTTATCTGTTGCTTTAGCAGCAGCAGAAGCTTTCTGTGAAAAAAACAACCTAGAATTAAAAGAAGATAAATTAAGAGAATCTCTAAAATACTATTCTTGGGAAGGTAGATTTGAGCTAATTGAATACAAAAATAAAAGAGTTATTTTAGAAGGGGCACATAATGAAGATGGAGTAAAAATGTTGAAAAAAACTGTATCTCTTTACACACCTTTTGCCAGAAAAATTGCGTTAATTGGAATTTTAGATGATAAAGATATAAAAGAAATGGTACAGGAGTTACCTTCTATATTTGAAAAAATAATTGTCACTTCTGTTCCTTCTCATAGAAGTGTTAACCCAAAAAACGTAAGAGAAGAAATACAAAAACATTCAAAAACAGTAATTGAATATATAGAACATACTGAAAAAGCATTTAACCAATTTATGAAAGAAAGCTACGACTATTATTTTGTTACAGGTTCTTTATACCTTGTTGGTTATGTTAAAGGACTTCTCCTTGAAAAAAAGGATGAGAAAAATGCTTAAAAAAATTAAAGGAAAAGTTATTAACATAGAAAAAAATTCAATATTAATTGAAGTAGGGCCTCTTACCTTAGAGGCCTTTCCTTCTTTTAGAATAACAAAAGATATCGAAATTGAAAGTTTCAATAATTTTTTTGCTTCTTTTGAAATGAGTGAATACAACATGGCTTTATACGTTTTTAAAGATTCTATAGAAGAGAAGGTTTTTCAATCTTTAAAAAAAGTTTCCAAAATCGGCCCAAAAACAGCAGCTAAAATTACTTTCACAAATGACGCAGAGAATATAGCTATGATGATTGAAAATGATGATATCAAAGGTCTTTCTACTTTACCAGGTATAGGTAAAAAAACATCAGAAAGAATAATTTCTGAACTAAAAGGTGAATTTGAAGGATATGAAATAAAACAAGTAAATGATAATACCACAGACGTAATAGAAGCTTTAGAAGCACTAGGGTTTGACAGAGGTAAAATTTTAAAAGTTCTTAAAAAAGTTGACACAGAGAACAAACCTGTGGAAGAGCTTATAAAAATATGTTTATCTGAATTGAAATAAAATAAAATAAACATATTAACTTATCGCTACTATATAGTAACTTTAAATAAAGATAAAAATGTTAATATGGAGGTGTGTTAATTGAAAATTTTAATACTCGCTGCAGGAATGGGCACAAGAATGAAATCAAAAATGCCTAAAGTCATGCATGCAATAATGGAAAAACCTATGTTAAACTGGGTGATTGATACTTCTAAAAAATTAACTTCTCAAATAGCTGTTGTACTTGGCCATGGAATTGAGCAAGTGAAAACTATTGTAGATGAAGACGTTCATGTATATGAGCAAAAAGAAATGCTGGGAACTGGTCATGCAGTTATGTCTGCTGAAGAGTTTTTAGAGGGGAAGGAACTCTTAGTTTTGTATGGAGATGTTCCATTAATTTCTGAAAAAACTCTAAATGATTTATTAGAAAAACATAGAAATAACGATAACTCAGCAACAATTTTAACTGTAGAATTAGATGATCCAAGTGGTTATGGAAGGATCGTAAAAGATGAAAACAAAAATTTTGTGAAAATTGTCGAGCATAAGGATTGTACTGAGGATGAATTAAAATTAAAAGAAATAAACAGTGGAATAGCTGTTTACAATATAGATGAATTAAAAAAATCTCTTAAAAAAATAAATAATGATAATGTTCAAAATGAATATTATCTTCCAGATACTTTTTTGCATTTCAAAAAAGTTCAAACTCATCAAATAGATGACATTTCAGAAGTAACTGGAGTCAACAACAGAATTCAGCTTTCTGAATTAGAAAAAAAAGCTAAAGAAAATGTTTTAAACAAATTGATGTTAAATGGAGTAACAATAATAGATCCGAAAACAACTTATATTTCACCTGATGTTAAAATAGGAATGGACACAATAATATACCCTCAAACTTTTATCTCTGGAAACACTGTTATTGGAGAAGATTGTATTATAGGTCCTTTAACCAGAGTCAAAAATTGTGAAATTAACAATAACAGTAAAATTTTAAGGTCTGAATGTGAAGACGCTATAGTTGGAAAAAACGTTTCTGTAGGTCCTTTCGCTAGATTGAGGATTGGTACAGTTTTAGAAAATAATGTGAAAATTGGTAATTATGTTGAAACTAAAAAAACAATAGTTAAAAATAACTCTAAAGCTCAACATCTAACATATCTAGGAGATACAGATATAGGAGAAAATGTAAATGTTGGTGCTGGAACTATTACTTGTAATTATGATGGAATCAACAAACATAAAACCACAATAGATGATGGTACATTTATAGGAAGTAATTCTTCATTAGTTGCTCCTGTTATAATTGGCAAAAATGTAACTATAGCAGCTGGTTCTGTAATTACTCATAATGTTTCAGATAATTCTTTAGCCTTTGGAAGGGCAAAACAAGTTGTGAAAGATGGAAAGTCTAAATTCAAAAAGTGAGAAGGGAGAGTTTAGCTGTGTCATTAGTCGGGCGTTCAGAAATGAAAGTATTCGCTGGGAATTCAAACCCTGCTTTAGCAAATAAAATTGTTGAATATATGGGAACAAGATTAGGTGATTGTGAGGTAACAACCTTTTCTGATGGTGAAATCAATGTAAAAATCAATGAAACTGTTAGAGGTTATGATGTATATTTAATTCAATCAGTATCTCAACCTGTAAATGAAAATTTAATGGAATTATTGATTATGATAGATGCTTTAAAAAGAGCTTCTGCTGCATCTATATCCGTTATTATGCCATATTATGGATATGCTAGACAAGATAGAAAAGCACGAGGAAGAGATCCTATTACAGCTAAATTAATGGCTAATCTCTTAACCACTGCAGGAGCTAGTAGAGTTGTGACTATTGACTTACACGCTGAACAAATTCAAGGGTTCTTTGACATTCCTTTGGATAATTTATGGAGTTTTCCAGTTTTTGCTGATTACTTTATAGAAGATTTGGGGGCAGATCCAGATGATTATGTCGTAGTATCTCCAGATGTCGGTGCTGTAAAAAGAGCAAGAAAATTTGCTGAGAAGATATCTGCGCCTTTAGCTATTTTAGACAAAAGAAGACCTAAAGACAATGTGGCTGAAATAGTAAATGTAATAGGCGATGTAAAAGGTAAAAAATGTATACTAATTGACGATATTATTGATACAGGAGGTTCCTTGATAGGGGCTGCTGACGCGCTTATAAAATCTGGTGCTAAAGAAGTTACTGCGTGTGCAACTCATGGAATTCTCTCAAAAGATGCAATAAACAAAATGCAAAATTCACAACTTAGCAACATTATAGTAACCGATACAATATATCATGATAAATTGCCGGATAAGTTCAAAACTTTATCTGTAGCTCCTCTTTTTGGAGAAGCTGTTGTTAGAATAAGAAAAAATCTTTCAGTAAGCATACTGTTTAGATAATATAAAAATATTTTTAGGAGGTATAGACGATGGCAAGAAAATTTAATCTTGAAGTAGTCGAAAGAGAAACAAAGAAAAAAGCAAATGTATGGAGAAGAGAAGGATATATCCCTGCAGAAATTTACGGACCAGGACTTGACGGAAATAGACATATAGCAATTCCTCATGGAGAATTTGATTCTTTATTAGATCATGTTAGTGAAACAACTTTGATCGATATTGATATTGAAGGTAAAGAAACAATAACTACTTTCTTAAAAACAATTCAAAGACATAAAGTTTCAGATAAACCTATTCATGGTGACTTCTATGTTCCATCCGAAGGACATGTTATGACATTACACATTCCTTTTGAAGTAGAAGGAACTCCAATTGGTGTAGAAAGAGACGGCGGAGTACTTGACGTATTAGTTCATGATATCCCAGTTGAAATCTTACCAAAAGATGTTATAGAAAAAATCGTTGTTGACATTTCTGAATTAGAAATCAATGACCATATAGTAGCAAAAGATATTAAAGAAAAATTACCAGAAAGTGCACATTATTTATTAGAAGACGAAGAATTATTAGTAACAATAACAAAACCAGGAATATCAATCGAAGAATTAGAAGCCGAAGCTGAAGCTGAAGAAGGAACATTAGAACCAGAAGTTATCGAAGAATCTTCAGAAGAAGAAGAAACAGAAGAATAATATTAAATGAAAAAAATAATTGTTGGATTAGGTAATCCCGGTCCACGTTATGTCTTCACAAGACATAACGTGGGCTTTTTAGCTTTAGATCAGTACATAGAAAATACTAAACATATCGATTATAAAAAAACTTCTGGTAGAACTTTTGAGGCTTTAGAGGCTAATAATTATATCCTGGTTAAACCAATGACATATATGAATTTAAGTGGACAAATATTCCCTGAACTATTCAAAAAATATGGAATGACTGATCCTGAAAACATCATAGTTATATATGATGATGTGTCTTTAGATTTTGGTAAGATAAGAATCAGACCTACTGGATCAGCTGGAGGACATAATGGTATTAAAAATATTATAAAAATACTTGGTACTAAAGACTTCCCAAGAATTAGAATAGGTATAGATAAAAAACCTGATTTTATGGACTTAGCAGATTATGTTTTATCCAAGTTTACCAAAGATCAAATGTATGATTTATACAAAATACTCGACGAAGTATCAAATGCCATAGACATGATCATAGAAGGTAATATAGAAAAAAGCATGAACAAATACAATGGAGAAACTTTATTATAAGAGGTGCATTAATTTGTCTTGTAATCTATGCAACACAAAAAATCCTGAGATAAAACAGACATTTATCGAAGATGGAATCGAAAAAACTATAGAATATTGTAATAATTGCTTTAAAGATATTCAAAAGAATCATTTAAATAAAATATCTAAAAATTCTTCAAAAAATATGAAAATAATAAGTAATTATGGAGATAAGATAGTCAGTGAAAAAGCTTATGAAAATATAACTTTCGACCCGTATCATGAAAAGATAGTGACAGAACTTCCTTTACATATTTTAAAAGCTATTTTTATATCTGATGAATATAGCATGAAAAGAAATGAGAAAAATTCTATAACTCGAAATTTGAAATATCTTGAGCTTTCACTCATAAAAGCTCAAAATTATAATGATGAAAGTGGAATTAGAAGATTGCAAAAATTAATTCAGTTTTTTAAATCTATCAAATGATATGTTATAATTAATTTGCAATGAAATATTTTTCATCATAATGCTTTTGCAGGAGCGAATACTATGAAGTTTAAAATGATTTTTAAAAGGACTGTAAGGAATATTTCTTTACAGAATTATTTTTTAATTTTTGCTATCATAATATCATGGGTTTTAGTGTTGGCAATATTTTCATCAACACTAAAAATTGTTTCATCAAATAATATGGAAAATTTTGAAAAAACTGTTGAAGACTATAGACAAAAAATTATTAACGCTGAAAAATTTTCTGAATATAGAAGTTTAGAATCGTTTTTTTCTGAAGTTTATTTTTTTAATTCAAACTTAGAAATAACCAAAAAAGTTCCTGAAGATTTAAAAGACAAAGAAATTGATATTAACAACATCAATTTTTCAGGAAATGATTATTATATTTATTCAGAAAATGAAGATATTTTTATGGTTTCAAGATTTAATAATTATTACGTTCTCAGTAAAATAAAAATGGAACAGTTGAAGCTAAACAATGAAAATGTTATTTTTTCTGCTTTTAATAAAAGTGGAGACCTTATATTCAATGGGGTTTTTCAAACAAATTCAACATATAATGATATTGATTATTTCACTATGTCA
>JBNJGY010000019.1:17294-35156 GCA_051748045.1 Thermotogota bacterium | reverse complement strand
GCCTTTAAGAAAGAATTCAAAGACTATGTTGATATCTATAAAAAAGATGAATCTCAACTAAAATTAAATTATGATATTAATAAATTTAAAACAAAATTAAATGAAAATATTGCAAGAAGTTTCATTAATCAAGGATATAATAGTCATGACATAATGAAAACATTAGATAAAATTGATTTTTCACAAAATAAAAATTTAGTTCAACAGTTCATATTCATTATAGTTAATGAAGTAATAAGCGAATTATTAAAAGATAAAGACATAATTAAAACAAGTGATAAATCAATATTAAAAAAACTCAGAGAATTTAATGTAGATTCTTTTATTACAAAAGATTATTTCAAAAAAACTATAGAAGAATATTTAAACAAAATATTTACTAAAGAACATTTTAAATATTTCAAGAAAACTCCTTATCTTCTCAATTTTGCTGAACCTAAAACTAAATTCAATATTTTAGTTAATTTAAAAAATATATCTAAACTAACGCCAAAAAGAATAGATAAATCTATAGATGATTTTATTATAAATTTAGAAATAAACAAAAAAACTACAGTAGATTTGGATGATTTAATAAAATATAAAACAAAAATACAAAAACTATTTGAAAAATATGATTTATCTAATATACACGAAACTTCTAATAACTTTTTTGATTATTTCAAATCCGTATTAAACTTTTAATCTAGGGGGAACCAAAAAAATATGATTTTAAAAATTAAAGATATTCTGTCTCATTTTGAAGAACAAACAGAAAATGTAGTAAAAATTGAAGATAAAAACCCCTTAATAAAAAACTACATCTTCACAGATGAAGTAATTAGAAATTTTGAAGAGTTAGCAATAGCTTTAAATTCTAACAAAACAGGTATAAACATATATGGTAAATATGGAACAGGAAAATCTCATTTCATTAATATATTGAACTATATAAATAAAAATCAAAAATCAAAAAATATACCAAAAAAACTACATAATATTTATTCAAATTTACAAATAATTAATATAGATCTATCTTTACATACAAACTTCAATAGTCTTACTGAAATATTGAATAATAAAATATTAAAAGGAGAAACAAAAAAAAGCACTGATGAAATTCTTAAACAAATAAATAATAAATTCTCTAATAAAAAAGTTGTTATTGTCTTTGATGAAATTGAATCTTTTTCAAAAATTAAAAATATATCTTTAGAAATACAAGGGTTAATACATTCATCAGAAGTAGTAACTAAAACAATTAATTTTATCTTTATTACTCAAAACAGTATCAAAAATATTGATAATTTAAAATTAATAAGAAATAGAATAAGTTACTACATATCCTTCAATGACTACAATATAAAAGAAGTACTTTCAAAGAGAGTTTTAAAAAAGAAAGATCCTAATGAAATTGAAAAATTTTATGAAGAAAACTCTGAAAATATAATATTTAAAACACCAGATATAAAAACAAAAATGAATTATAACCTAAATAACGACGTAGAAAATAAACTATTATTTCAAAAATATCATCCTATACAGCCTTATCTATTAGATTTAATAATAAATATACTGAACAATAACAACGATTTATCTAACAGAACACTTATATATACAATTCATAAAATAATTAAAGATAAATATCTTGATCAACCAATTTATAAATGGGTAACTTTATCTGATTTATTTGATATTCTATATAAAGAAACAAATGAAAATAATCTTTATAAAATAATATATCTCCTTGAAAAATTTTATTATAAAGATTATGGTGTTCCTATAAACATCTTAAATAAATTCATGTATACTTCAATAAACGAAAAAATAGAATCAGTAAATGAGAAAACAAAAAAACAACTAAAAGAATTAAAAGAAAACAAAAAAATATTTATAATAAATAAACATGCAAGAATTTCTTCTGAACAAATTATGAATATTCAAAAATATATAGAAAAACAGTCCAAGAATTCTGAATTTTTATTCCCTGTAGAATTAATTGAAGATTTTTTGATTTCTCATAAAAAACATTTGAATATATTCAATATCTCTTTCAACCACATAAATCTGATTAATAAAAATAAAGATTATAATTTAGATATTTTTTATTCTGAAAATGAAATAAAACTTCGAAGACAAGCTTTAAAAAACAAAAATTCAATATATTTATTACTTGCGGAATCAAATGAAATAGAAGAGTACACAAAAAAATTATATGCAATTAAAAATATAGATATAAACGATAGAAATGATAAAATAATAAAATTTTTAGAAAATTTAGAAAAAGAGCTAAAAGAACAAATCTCAAAAGAAATCAGGAATATTTTTTCAAATTCAAAAATAATTCATTCTAAAAACAAACCAAAAGAAATTAAAAAATTCCCAAACGATTTTTTATCATATATAAAAGAAAAAATTAAAACCACTAAAAGTAAAAAGATATATATATCAAAAAATGAAATTAACAAATATAATATTTTTATAGAGAATTTATCTTTTGAATTGAATCATTTCCCTGAAATATACGAAATAATCAAAAACATTAAGCTTAAAAAGATAGAAAAAGATTCTTTAACCACTGAAGAATTAGAGAAGCATAACAAAAATTTTGAAAAATTTAAAAAAATATTCGAAAAATTATGGCAAGAAAAATTTAATGAAAGAATTGTGCTTTCTCCATATCAATCTAATTATAAAAATATATCTTTACATGATTTAATTTAAAAAATCTCCCTTTTTAAAGGGAGATTTTAAATTATTAATTATTTGAATTTTACGATAATAGCTGGATCTAATACTCTGAAAGTAAAAGTTTCCATAATGTAGAATTTAACTTTTTTATCAGTAGAAGAATGATACCCAATTGAAAAATCTCTTCCAATAGTCATTTCTAAATCATCATGGTCTACTGGTAATAACAATGCTCCTTCAAGTACATGAGAGAACATAACTTTATTCCCAATAGTTTCTTCTAATTTTCTCATTAGTGGGTAATTTTCAGATAATTTGTTGATTTTTTTCCATACTTTTGGTCCTACAACTAATACATAATTATCCCCAACAAATGATTCTTTTAATTTTAATAAACCATCTGTTACAGCTTCCATTATATCTGAAGTTGATTCGCCTATTTCTATCGGTTCATTTTCAGAAGCTTCTTGTAAACCAACTATTTGAGCATTTTCTAAAGAGTTATATATAGCATTTTCTTCAAAAAGAGCTGTTTTTTTAACAGCTTCTTCTAAATCATCCAATTCTAAATCAACAGCACCTCTTTCTAAATTATCTAATTCCCATCTATCTAATTCAAACTCTATTCTTGATTCTACTAGAGGTTTAACTTTATACATTCCGTATTTTACTCCATCTTTTTCATCATGAGGACCTATTCTACCTTCAGGTACCACTGTATAATTTAACCCTAAAGGGCCTTTCAACCCAACTATTCTTCTTGCAGATAAATATGATTCAAAAACTTCTTTTGCTCTATCATCTATTTCATTCCATACACCATCTGATATAGGTGCTAAATTTCTTTTTAACACATCCACTATAAATACCTCCTTTAAAAAAAGTATATAAGTTATTATTTTATTTATTCATTTTTCCAAGACCTAAAGAACCGTCTCCTGAATCATTAGATGATTCTTCTCCATCTTCTTCTCCATCTTCTAAATGAGCTATATTTCCTTGTTTAAATAAATAAGTTCTCATTTCTTCATCCCATCCTGGCATGTTTCTTCTCAACCATTCAAGAGTCATAATTGCATGTTCGATCTCTTCATCTCTGTTATGAGCCATTATTTCTTTTAATTCTGGATCAGTAGCAAGTGCAACTCTTTGGTTATACCAATCTACAGCTTCAATTTCTTCTTTAAAACTGTTTAAAGCTCTTGTGAAATTTCTTGTTTGTTCATCTAAAGCATCATATGATTCATGATAATCTCCCATATTTTCCCCGCTATATTTACTCAACGGGTTTTCACCTGCCTTTTTGATATTTTATTTGTCTCACGTACTATTTAATGGTAACACTTTAAGTTTATCAAACTTTAAAGTAAAAGTAAAGATATGATTTATATTTTAATGTTTTAGTATTTATCTATTTTTTATTATTACAAAGATTTTTACATCAACTTTATATCAACTAAAAATTAACATGTAATAATAATAATAGAGCAATGTTATTTGTTTCATAAATCATTGGAGGTGATTGCATGAGATACAGAATTAATGTTCCTAATGCAACTACAGAAGATTGTAAAAAGAAAATAGAAGAAGCATTTAAAAAGGATATGAGAATTGAAGATTGTTCGATGGATTTAGATTCACAAACATTTGAAATTAATACTGACAAACCGTCACAAGATATTTTATCTCAACTAGAAAGATTAGGATATCACGGTAGAATAATATAAAATACATTGAAAAATACACACTAGCCTGCTGAAAAAGCAGGCTTTTTTTATACTAATTTGACTTAAACAAAACATTCTCTTATAATTAATGAAATATAATATAATAGATAAAACTAAAAAATAATGGAGGTAAGAAATGAAACCAATAACAGATATTATTCATCAAGAACTTAAATCTTTAATTTCAGATCTTTTTGGAAAAGAACTTTTAGAAAAACTTTTTATACAAGAAACTAATAACCCAAAATTTGGTGATTACCAAACAAATTTTGCAATGATTACCGCAAAAGATTTAAAACAATCTCCCAAAAAAACAGCTAAAACTATAGTGGAGAATTTTAAAGATTCAAAAGTAATTAAAAAAATAGAAATAGCAGGTCCTGGTTTTATTAATCTTTTTTTAAAAGAAGAATTTATTAAAACTTCTTTGATAAATTTAGAAAAAGAAAAATTTGAATTTGATTTAGATACAAAAGGTAAAGTTATAATAGATTACTCATCACCTAACATAGCAAAACCAATGCATATTGGTCATTTAAGATCAACAGTAATTGGTGATTCTGTAAAAAGAATTTTAAATTTTGTAGGTTATGACACAGTTGGAGATAATCATCTTGGTGATTGGGGGACCCAGTTTGGAGCTTTAATTGTAGGATATAGGAAATTTTTAAACCAAGAAAATTATAAAAATAATCCTATTGAAGAACTCGAGAGAATATATGTTGAATATACAAAACATGCTGAAGATGATGCAGAGCTAAAAGAACAAGCAAGAACAGAATTAGCAAAACTCCAGCAAGGTGAAGAAGAAAACACAAAACTCTGGAAAGAATTTATAGAAGTTTCTATGCAAGAATATGACAAAATATACAAAAGAATGGATATAGAATTCGATACATATAATGGAGAATCATTCTATCATGACATAATGCATGAGATTATCGAACTTCTAAAAGACAAAAACATAGCTGAAAAAGATGAAGGTGCCTTAGTAGTTAAATTTGATGATGAAGAAAATTTACACAATGCGATAGTGCAAAAAAGCAATGGAAGTTATTTATATACAACTTCTGATTTAGCTTGTATTAAGTATAGAAGAGAACATTATGATGTCAATAAATTAGTTTACGTTACAGATCATAGACAACAGACTCATTTCAAACAAGTTTTTAAAATAGCAGATATGCTAGGTTGGACAGAAGAAAAAGCACACGTTTATTTTGGGCTAATGAGATTTGCTGACGGTGTCTTTTCAACAAGAAAAGGAAATGTTATAAAATTAAAAGATCTTTTAGATAAAGCAAAAGAAAAAGCAAGAGAAGTTCTTGAAGAAAGAAACTCAACTGGAGATTTAGAATCTAAAGCAGAAATAATCGGAATCGCAGCAGTTAAATATGCTGACCTTTCACAAAATAGAACAAGTGACATAATATTTGATTGGGACAAGGTATTAAGCTTCAATTCAAACTCAAGTCCTTACTTACAATATACTTATGCAAGAATTAGTTCTTTATTGAAAAAAGCTAATAAAAATAATTATGAAGATATATTAATAATAGAAAATGAGTATGAAGATAAACTAGTAAAAAATATCCTTAAATTTCCTAATGCTGTATTAAGATCTGCTGAAGCATACAAGCCTAATCTTCTTACAGATTATTTGTATGAATTGGCTCAAAGTTTCAACTCTTTTTATAACAATGTAAACGTAATAAAATCTGAAGAAACCCTTTTAAAATCTAGATTAAACATCGCTGCTAAAACAGCTTTCATCATAGGAAAAGGGCTAGATTTATTGGGAATAAAAACATTAGAAGAAATGTAGAAAAATTCTATAAAACAATTCCGAAATATATCTTTAATACATTATTAGATAGATAAGTATCTTGTCATTCTGAACGACGATTTTTGGAGCTGAAGAATCTAAAACCTTTTCAATTTGCTTCGCAAATTTATAAATCCAGACCCTTCGACGATGCTCAGGGTGACAGGTGATTTCTGTTGGAAGATGGATGTTGGAGGTTGGAAGTAAAAACAAGAGCTAAAAACCTTTACTGCTGTCATGTCGAGCTTGGTCGAGACATTTATTCAGTAAATTTTCGTAGAAAATTGAATTGTTTTAAAAGCTTAATTTCACTTTGTGAAATTTACTGATGGGATTTCTCCATGCGATGCTACGCATCTTAGTCGAAATGACAGCTATAGCTATTTTTAATAACGTTTTTTACTTCCAACTTCCAACCATAAACACTCAACAGAAAATGTTTTACATTTTCTACTTTTTCGATCTTGTGAAGAGTGCTATTTATTATTTAAAAAATTTTTGAATAATCATAAAAAACTAAAAAGCCTGACTTTTAAAAGTCAGGCTATATTTTATATTTATTTTCTATTGTTCATTTCTTTTGCTATATAACTTGCTACATCATCTGCAAAAGTATTTGGCCCAAAGCCTGCGTCATAACCTATTTCCTTTACAAGCTCATGAGATATTCGCGGTCCACCTGCTATGAGAATTACTTTATCTCTTAATCCTTCTGCTTCTAATAATTCTACTAATTCTGTTAGATTTTTTACATGGATGTTTTTTTGAGTAACTGTTTGAGACACTAATAAAACATCTGCATTTAATTCTACCGCTTTTGCAACAAAATCCTCATTTTCTACTTGGCTACCAAGATTATAAGCATCAATCATTTCATATCTTTCAAGACCATAATGACCAGCAAACCCTTTCATATTCATTATTGCATCTATTCCTACAGTATGTGCATCTGTTCCTGTGCTTGCACCTATTACTACTATTTTTCTTCCTATATTTTCTTTTATATACTCATCTGTTTCTTCCATATCCATTTTATCTATTTTTACTTTTGGAACATGAATTTCTTCAAAATTAACTGTATCAGTGAACTCTCCATATCCATTGAAAAAAGTAAAACCTTTTGTCAACTCTTTATAAAAAACAATTTGGGGGTTTTGTAGCCCCATTTTTTTCATTGTAATTTTCGCTGCTTCTACCGCTTCATCACCACAAGGAACAGGAAGAGTAAAAGAAATTTGAATTTTTCCATCGTTCATGGTATCACCATATGGTTTCACTTTTGTCAAATCTAATGTTTTGTCATATTCTCTTTTGTTTGTATCGTATTGTCCTCCACTCATTTAACATCATCTCCCAACATTTTTTCAATGAAAGGATTCATATAGTTCTTCCCTTTTTCAAAAACGCCATCTAAACCTTTCCCACCATTTATAGGTCTTTTTACATCTGCAAAAACGCCTTTTTCAAGCGAATCAAATAATCCTTCTTTTTCTATAGTTTCAAGAAGTGTGAGTGATTCATTCAATACTTGTTTTGCCCTATTTTGAATTATCCCATCATCTTTGAACTCTACTTCATCACCTATGTTTTTCATATTATTAAAAATGTATTTTGCATTTTCAATTGCAATATACCTATCAGACATGAAAGGTGTGTGAATAGCTTCTGTTATCATACCTAAAAGTTGAATCCCTTGTTTTGTCCAAATAGAAACTTCATTAAATAATGCGTCTTGAATATTACCTTTGAAAATATTTCCCGTCATGAATTTTGTTGGAGGCATATATTTTGGAGTTGCTTCGGGGAAGATATCTCTTACTAATTGTGCTTGTGCTAGTTCATATAGAAACCCGTTTTCCATATCAGGATCCATTTCAAAAGCATGTCCTAAACCCATCTGGGATTTAGGAATCCCTGCTGTTAAAGCCATTTGTTCGTTTATGAAATCAGAGGCTAAAACAGTGTGAGCTTGTTCATAAGCATCTGCTGTTGTTAAATAATTATCTTCTCCAGTATTGATAATTATTCCTGCAAAACCGTTTATAACTCTTGAAAAATGTTGATCTATTATAGTTCTTTTCATGTTTATATCTCTAAATAATATACCATATAATGCATCATTAAGCATTACATCTAATCTTTCTACAGCGCCCATCGCTGCAATTTCTGGCATACAAAGTCCAGAAGCATAATTTACAAGCCTTATATATCTTCCAAGCTCATGTCCTACTTCATCAAGAGCTTCTCTCATTATTTTGAAATTCTCTTGTGTGGCAAACGTTCCACCGAAACCTTCTGTCGTTGGTCCATAAGGAACAAAATCTAATAAAGACTGCCCTGTTGATCTTATAACAGCTATAATATCTGCGCCTTGTCTAGCAGCTGCTTTTGCTTGAACAACGTCTTCATAAACATTTCCAGTTGCAACAATAACATATAAATAAGGTTGTGTTCCTTCACCAATGTTTTCGACAAAATCATCTCTGTATTTTTTGTTTTCTTTTATTTTCTCAATTGTTGAATTTATTATAGGTTCTATCATCTTTAGGGATTCTTCAGAATTATGAGGAGTTATTTTTGACAAATCTATGTCACCTTTTGCAACTTTTTCTGCAATCTCTTGAGGAGTAATATCTAATTCTATCATAGCATTTCCTATGTTATAAGCTGCACCATTTATTAAAATATTCTTTTGCTTCATATGATCTACTACAATATTTGGCAAAGGAATATCTTCTTCATTTATTCCATCTATACCTAAAAATCTACAAATAGTTCTTTCAACTGAGACTGTTGAATAGTCTTGTACATATTGACTAACACTGTTTGCTATATTGGAAGCATACCCTCTTGCTTTTTCAACAAGAGACCAATCTATCCCTAATTTACTCAATTAAATCACTCCTTTTTATATAAAAAATTATTTTGTAATTTTATTGTTGATTTTTTCTTGAAGTTAGTTGTTGATTTTTATAATGAAATAATAAATAGATGCGATGAACTATTAAGAGTTATAGTACAAAAATTTATATTATTGTTAGTAAAAGCATGAGTTATAAGTTATTACAACTGTCATGTCGAGACATCTATTCAGTAAATTTTCGTAGAAAATTGAATTGTTTTAAAAGCTTAATTTCACTTTGTGAAATTTACTGATGGGATTTCTCTATGCGATGCTACGCATCTTAGTCGAAATGACAGCTATGGCTATTTTTAATAACGTTTTTTACTTCCAACTTCCAACCATAAACACTCAACAGAAATCATGAAATGATTTCTACCCTTTCGAACTTGTGAAGAGCTCTATTTATTATTTTCTATAAAAAAATTAGCCTAAAAATTTTCTAGCGGTTTTTATAAGCACCTCATCAACACCAAGAATCTCAGCAATAGTTATAGCTTCTTCTGGAATATTAGCTTTTTCATCTTCTACAAAAGAATAATCTATAAAATCATTAATATTATTTTCATTAATTTCACCTATTCTATCTTTCATCAATCCTTTTACTCTCATTTTTTTTGCATTTTTTGCTATTATATTTGGATAATGTGTTGTTATTAAAAGACTACATTTTTTTGAATGTAGTTCACTAATAAGTGCTTCTATAATGGCAGTTCCTTCTTTCGGATTGGTTGTTCTTGCTGGTTCATCAAGAACAATTAAAATTTCTTTGTTTTTTTGTGCTTCTACAAAAGATTTATTTATATATTTAATCTCTCCAGCATAACTTGAAAGGCCTTTATCATTAGCTCCCAGATCACCTGATAAATAATAAATAGTTTCAAAATATTTTAATTCAGCTTTTTCAGCGGGAACGTAAAACCCAAGTTTTAAAAGAACAGATATTAAAGCTATTGTTTTGGTAGATAGAGTTTTTCCAGACATGTTAGAACCAGTTATAATAGTTGGTTTATCTTCTAATTCAAAGTCTATCCTTTGATACCTTTTCTTATTACTAACATGAATATCCAATACTTTTGGATTGAATATTTTCTCTAGTTTTATTTTATTTTTTAAAATAGGTTTTACCAAATTATACTTTTCTATTATTTCAGATTTAGCAATTAAAAAATCCAAAATAGCTATCTTATTAAATATATTTATAAGTTCTTTTGAATGTAATTTTAATTTCTCAGTTAAATTTTTTTTTATTTTATATTCCTCTTCTTTTTCTTTTCTAATAATATCTATGTATTCTGGATTTTCTGTTAAATCCTTTTTTTGATATTCTTTTTTTTGATTTCTTATTGTTTTTAGTTTCTCAGAATATTCATCATAAACAAAAAAACTATGTATCTCTTTATTTTGAGGATCTAGTATTGAGAAAATATCATGAGGATTTTCAAAATATATTTGGTAGAACTCTTTATTCAATTTTTTTTGTACTCTCATTGAAAAGTATAAAAAATTTTTTATTTCAAACATTTCAATTTCGTCTAATATTTTTTTTGAATTTAGATTCAAGAGTGTATTTTCAATGTCATTTATGTGTGATATAGCAGATTTAAAATATTTAATTATTTCATTTTCATTTTCAAAAATACAAAAAAACATAGAAGTTAGTTCAAGTTGTTCTTCAACTTCTTTTAAATTTAAACCTTTCTTTATTTTTTGAAAATATTTTTTGCCCATATTAGAGCAAAATTCCATTTGGTTCAAAATGTAATCAGCATCAGTTTTTTTTAACAATTCTCTCATAGTATCAAATCCTTTTTTACATCGATTACTGTTACTCCAGTTTTTTCTTTAATACTTTCCATAATCATTTTTGAATCTATAACAAAACCTTCTGGACTAATTGGATTATATGTAACTGCTTTTAAATCTACTTTTTGTAATACTTTTATTTTTCCACCTAATTTAATAAAATTATTATATGTATTTCTATCTAAAAATATTTTTGTATAATCTTTTACTATAATAGTATATTTTTCAACACACTTTTTACTCAATATTTTTTTTACAAAATTATTGCTCAAAACACCTGTTAAATAATAGGTATATCCATATTTATCTAAGTCTACATTTTTTATAGATAAAAGTGTTTTATATGGAAGTTTTTTTATCTCATCATTTAAAGAATAAATTCCATTTTCCAAACTTTTTAATACATAAAACAGTTTATCATCAATACTTTCAATATTCATTAATTTAATTTTGTAAACTGTTTTATCTATTATACTTTTAGTAGAGAGAGATAAAGCCGCCCCAGTAGAAAGAATAACTGATTCTGTAATAGAAGGAGAAGATGAAGAAACTCTTGATAAGGCTCCATCAACAATTATTTTCATCTTATCTAAATTATACATTTCAGACATAATTTCTTTAAGCCAATTTGATGTAGAAGGGCCGGATAACAATATCCGCCCCTCTTCATTAGACTTAGCAATTAAAATTCTTCCAAGTGGTGTTTCTCTTCTACTTAAATAAAATATTTCAGCGTTGATTTTTTTGAGTTTAAAATGTTTTTCTGTAGTTGCAAAAAACATATTTTCATATACTGTTATCTCAGGTTTTTTTGTCTTGGTAACTATATCATTAGTTTCTCCATCTACACCTATTGAAGTAATACCAATTGTTATCTTATCTTTTAGATGGCTAATTATATAATTCATCGTTTCTGTTTTCCCAGTGTTTTTTTCAAGTCCGACTACAGAAAGAGTCTCAAAATTCATCAAATTATCTATGAAATTCATTATAAATCTTTTAAGTCTTCCTTATGTTTTTCTTTCCATTCTTTAATTCTTTCTCCTCTTTCAAGACTTTCAGGCTCCATACTAACCTGCCCACCTTCAAAAAGACCTGCAACACCTTTTAGCTGATATTTTTTTCTATATTTTTCATCATCTACATCTGTTTTAACATCTTCTGGTTCATGGTAGGTAGTTATTACACCTTCATAATTTCTAAGAATAACAGCGCCATCTGATTCAGAAACAAGATACTGTGGCATAAGTCTTATTTTCCCTCCACCACCAGGAGCATCTACAACGAATGTTGGAACTGCATAACCTGATGTATGTCCTATAAGGCTTTCCATAATACCAAGTCCCTTTCTAACAGAAGTTCTAAAATGTGCTATACCTTGAGAAAGATCACATTGGTAAATATAATATGGTCTAACTCTTATTTTTGTTAGTTGGTGAACTAATTCCATCATTAAATAAGGACTATCATTTACACCCTTTAATAAAACACTTTGATTACCAAGAGGTATTCCTATATTTGCCATTTTTTCACATGCTTCAGTCGATTCAGGTGTGATTTCATTTGGATGGTTAAAATGTGTATTGATCCATATAGGATGATGTTTTTTCAAAACATCTAATAATTCATCTGTTACTATTTGCGGCATAACTACAGGAGCTCTACTACCAATTCTTATTATTTCAACATGTTCTATCTTCCTAAGTTCAGTTAAAATATAATCTAACATCGGAGTTCCTGCTAATAAAGCATCTCCTCCAGAAAGAAGAACATCTCTAACTTGTGGGGTTTCTCTGATATATTCAATTGCTTTATCTATTTCTGCTCTTGTTCTTGCACCATCTTTTTGCCCTGCAAATCTTCTTCTTGTACAATGTCTACAATACATAGAACACATATCTGTTATTAAAAATAATACTCTATCTGGATACCTATGAGTTAATCCAGGAACTGGTGAATCAGCGTCTTCGTGAAGAGGATCTAACATATCCCATCTATCTACTTTTAATTCTTTACTTGTTGGAACTGCTTGTCTTCTTATAGGATCTTTAGGATCATTAGGATCTATTAAAGATGCATAATAAGGAGTAATTGCCATCCTTAGAGTTTTTAGAGTATTTCTTATTCCCTCTTCCTCTTCATCAGTTAGATTTATTACTTTTTTTAGAGTTTCGACATCTGTGATTCTATTTTGTAATTGCCATTTCCAATCGTTCCATTGTTCTTGAGTAACATCTTTATATAAAGGTATATCTTTAAAACTTCTCAATCAAAAAACCTCCTATATTATATGTACAATTTTTCAAATAATTCTCTGATTTGTTTTGATTCTCTTATTATTTGTAAACTCAAATCAGCATGTCCTTTAGTATATCCATTACCAATGATCATATTAATATCTTTTCCAACACCTTCAGCTCCAAGAGCTGCTCTTGTGAAAGATGTCGCCATAGAAAAGAAGTAAACAATACCATCATCTTTAGTTATTAAAATTGAAGACATCTCTGTTTCTTCAACATTCACATTATTTATAACAACATCACATAAATCTCCATTTGTGATATCATTTATTTTTTCATAAATAGTTACAGGTTTTGTAGCGTTCGCAATAATAACTTCATCAGCAATACCCATATTTTCTATTCTCTTAGCATTTTCTTCGGAATATTCAATTACAATTACTTTTCCATCTGGTCCTGCTTTTTTCTTTGCTTGATAAGTACATAGAATCCCTGACTTACCTCCACCACCTATAATACAAACTGATTGATCTTTTTCTACTAACTTGTCTACTTGGGCAGGAGCTCCTGCTACATCAAGTACCGCTAGAGCCAGTTTTTCTGAAATATCTTCAGGTAAAACTGCATAAAGACCACTTTCAAATAATATAGCTTGACCTTTGATGTCTACTTGGTCAGTACCTTTATTTACTTTAATTATTTCATCTATTTTTAAAGGTGTCAAAGAAAGAGAAACTAACGTGGCGATTTTATCTCCAACCTTCAAACTTTGGTCTGGAAAATCTGGACCAATTTCTTTAATTGTTCCAATAAGCATTCCTCCAGAACCCGTAACTGGATTTTGTAATTTCCCCTTTTCACTTACAATGTCATTTATCATATTTGCTATTTTTGTTTCATCAGAATCACATGCATTTTTGATCTGCGTGAAACTTGCTGAATCTACGTTTAGTGTTTGAACATCTATTAAGATTTCATTTGAATAGATTTCCATAGTGTTGTCAATTTTTTTTGCTGGTTGAGGTAAAGCACCTTCAGGCTGAATAACTCTATGAGTTCCAAATGGATTTCCTTTTTTCATTTATTTTCCTCCCTTATACTTCAAATATTAAGAATTTTTCTTGCTTCATCTGGTGTTGCTATGTCTCTTCCATATTCTTTTGCTAAATTAGCTACCCTTTCAACTAGTTGAGCATTCGATTTTGCTTTTTCACCTTTTTTGAAATATATATTATCTTCAAAACCAACTCTAACATGCCCTCCCATAGCAATAGCATGCATTGCAAGAGGTAGTTCATACCTTCCTATTCCAGCAACAGTCCAAGTTGCATCAGAAGGAATTTTATCAACCATATATACTAAATCTTCAATTTCGCCAGGACATGCTCCAGGAACGCCTAAAACAAAGTCAAAATGTAAAGGGGTTTTTAATAAACCTTTTTTCACAAAAGTCAAAGCATTTTTAATCATGCCTCTTTCAAAAACTTCTATTTCGGGTTTTACATTTCTATCCAACATTTCTTGCGCAAATTTTTCAATGTATTCATTAGTGTTCATAAAAACATCATCACCGAAATTGCTGGTACCAGCTGATAATGTTGCCATTTCAGGATTTAATTTCAATGGCTGCATTCTTTCTTCAAAAGAGTGCCAAGTTGCACCACCGGTAGATGGTTGAAAAATAACATTACATTTATTTTCTACAGCTTCTTTAATCTTTTTATAATATTCATAACCCTGTGTTGGTTTACCTTCTTCATCTCTTGCATGCACATGTATAATAGATGCACCTGCTTTATAACAATTATAAGCTTCTTCTGCGATTTCTTCAGGTGTCAAAGGAAGATTTGGTTGCAAATCCCTTGTAACTTCTGCACCTGTTACTGCTGCAGTTATAATAAGTTTTTCCATGTTAAACACCTCTTTGTTTGTCTAAAGGTACTACACATGTTCCAGAAGCTTTTGCAACAATAATTGGTTCATCTAAAACTTCTGCTGCAGAATCTGAAATATCTGGTCTTGGTTTAATAACTTTTCTTGCTTCAAATTCCATTTTCCTTGATGTATTTCCTTTTTTTACAATTTTTCCAACTACCTCTATATAATCACCTGCGTAAACAGGAGCTAAAAATTCGACACTATCATAAGCTCTAAAAAGACCTTCATCTCCATCATTTCTTATTAACAATTCAGTAGCTACATCACCAAAATATTGAAGCATTTTAGCTCCATCGACTAAGTTGCCACCATAATGAGCTTCTGCTTGTGACATTCTAACTCTAATCATGACTTCATTCATTATTAAAACCTCCTCTATTTTAGTTGTTTAGAACGTTTTTACTTCCAACTTCCAACATCCATCTTCAAACAGAAATTGTAAACAATTTCTCTTATTCTCCCATCATTTTTACATCTTCAGGGATAATCAAATGAGCTGATGTATTATTTTTAACATCATCAATAGTATAATCAGCTGCTATTTCTTTTAATACAAGGCCTTCGTCAGTAGGTTCAATAACACACATTTCAGTAACTATAAGATCAACTTTTCTGATTGAAGTTAATGGCAAATCACATTCTTTAACAATTTTTGGTGTTCCTTTTGCTGTATGAGTCATAGCTACAATAACTTTTTTAGCCCCAGTTACTAAATCCATAGCTCCACCCATCCCTGGGATTTTTTTACCAGGAACCATCCAATTAGCCAAATGACCTTTTTCATCTACTTGTAAACCACCTAAAACAGTAATATCGAGGTGTCCTCCTCTTATTAAAGCAAAAGAAAATGCACTATCAAAATACATCGCACCGGGATTTGCAGTAGCATACATTCCTCCTGCATTTGTAAGGTCTTTATTTTCAAATCCTTCTTCTGGAGATCTTCCCATTCCAACCATTCCGTTTTCTGATTGAAATGTTACTTCAACTCCATCAGGGATATAATTAGTAACAAGAGTAGGAAGTCCAATTCCTAAATTAACCAAATCTCCATCTTTTAATTCTTGAGCTACTCTTTGAGCAATTTTTATTTTATTATCCATTATTTATTCCCCCCAACAACTATGTAATCAACCAAAACACTTGGAGTATGAACGTTATTAGGATCAATACTTCCGACAGGGACTATTTCTTCAACTTCTACGATCACAGTCTTTCCAGCAAGAGCCATTATAGGGTTGAAGTTCCTTGCTGTGAGGTTGTACTCTAAATTACCTTTATAATCTGCTCTTTTTGCTTTTAAAAGCGCAAAATCAGCACTTAAAGGCTTTTCGAACAAATATTTAACTCCATCAATTTCTCTTACTTCTTTACCATCTTCTACAGTTGTTCCAACACCAGTTGGAGTATATATACCACCTAGACCTACACCTGCAGCTCTGATTTTTTCTGCCAATGTGCCTTGAGGAGTTAATTCTACTTCACATTCATCAGATATCATTTGTTTTTGTGTTTCTGGATTTGTTCCAATATGTGATGTGATAACTTTTTTAACTAGTTTTTCAGCAACTAACCTTCCTATTCCTTTATCTACAAAAGATGTATCGTTTCCAATCACAACTAATCCTTCTCTTTTTAACTCTATGATTTCAGCTATGATGTTTTCAGGTGTACCAACTCCCAAAAAACCACCAATCATCAAAGAAGAATTATTTGTAATTAAATCCGCTGCTTTTTTTGCATTAATAACTTCCATATATTCCACCTCTTTAATCTGAGATAATTTTCATTCCTAACTAATTATTTTCTGTATCCTTTATTTAAAGCACAAATGAGAGTATGAAAATTTTTTCACTCTCTCAATTGTATTATATCATTAAACATAATTAAATTAAATTTCATATAAAATCAGATTTCTTAAAGGAAATCAAATAAATCAAGGCTCATTGATTTTAATCGACAATATTCCATATATAGAAAATTACTTATGATATAATTTTAAAAAAAGAAAGAGGCGATAAAATGAAGGTTATAAATCATAAAGAAATACCAGAAGTTAAAATAGTAGAAAACAGCAAGTATGAAGATCAAAGAGGATTTTTTATAGAAAAATATAGATCTGATTTAGATTTTAATACAATTCAGGATAACTTTGCTTTTTCAAAAAAATATGTTTTAAGAGGACTTCATTATCAAAAAGAATTTTCTCAAGCTAAAATAATAACTTGTATCAAAGGAAAAATATTAGATGTTTTTGTTGATTTAAGAAAAGATTCAATAACATATAAGAAATATGGCAAGTACATTTTAGATAGTATTGAAAAATCATTGTTTATTCCAAGGGGATTCGCTCACGGATATTTAGCTTTAGAAGAAGAGAATATAGTTTATTATAAAGTAGATAATTACTATAAACCAGAATATGAAGCAGGAATACATTGGAAAGATAAAAAATTAAATATTGATTGGGAATTAGAAAAATTTGGTATTTCTGAAAATGATTTAATAATATCAAAAAAAGACAAGTCTCTATAAATAATATCTATCTTCTTTCCAGTTTAAAGGATTATTTTTTATATATTCTGAAATTTTAATATATGCCTTATAACTTTTTATTATATGTTCATAATAATTTTTTTGCCATATTCTTTTTTCAAATGGCGGTAATATATTTTTCTTAACCATTTTTATATAACTGTTAGTCGTTAAAGATTTAAAAGAACCAATTACATTACCTAAAGTAGGGGCACCCCT
>JBNJGY010000019.1:0-17194 GCA_051748045.1 Thermotogota bacterium | reverse complement strand
AGGGGCACCCCTACTTTAAATATAAATAAAAAATTCATTAATCATTTTTATATTAAAATTATACCATTAATTTTATTTTTGATATACAATATTATATAATATATTGAAACATTTTTAGGAGGGATTCTGATGAAATTAATGGTAACAGGTTGTGCTGGTTTTATAGGTTTTAATTATATAAAATACACACTCAAAAATACTAATCATAGAATTTTTGGAATAGACAAAATGACTTACGCTGCAAACTCAAATATAAAAGACATTGATAACAGAAATTTTAACTTTTTACAACTCGATATAAACAATCCAAAAATTAAAAATGTTATAGATGATTTCAAACCTGATTATATAATCAACTTTGCAGCAGAATCACATGTGGATAATGCTTTTAGAAAGCCTAATGAATTTTTAATTAACAACATTCAAGGAGTTTTAAATCTACTTAATTCTATCCATTCAAAAATTAAATTTATCCAAATATCAACAGACGAAGTATATGGAGAAAGCTCATATCCAAAAAGCGAAACAGATAAATTATCCCCAAGTAATCCTTATGCTGTAAGCAAAGCATCTGCTGATTTATATGTAGAATCGTATAGAAAAACTCATAATTTAAGAACTTATATATTAAGATTAACAAACAACTTTGGACCGTATCAGAATGAAGAAAAACTAATACCAAAATATATAAAATCGTTGATTAACAACGAAAAGCTTTCTTTATATAACAAAGGAGAAAATTTCAGAACATGGGTACATACAAAAGAAACTAGCTTTTTCATAAATAAAATGATTGAAAAAAATATTAATCTCGGTATATACAATCTATCTTCCAAAAACACTATTAAAAACTTAGATTTATTAAAACTAATCTATGAAATGGTATCAAAAAAAATAGAATTGAAAAATAATTTTCTGGAATATTTTGATTATAAAAATGAAAGAATTTATCATGACTTTAAATATCATATGGCAGATGAAAAATTAAGAAAAATCTTTGACTATAACAGAAGAAATTTTACAGAAGAATTAGAAGAGACTGTTGATTTTTATCTTGAAAAGTGGTTAAAAAATTGAAATTGGCTTTTTTTTCTAAAATAATAGACAATTTTGGAGATGCTGGTTTCACAATTAGGCTGGCATCAGCTATGTCAGAATTTACTACTCCAGAAAAAATAACAATCTATACAGATTATAAAGATTTGTTTTATAAACTCATTCCAAATACAAAGCTGAAAATAAAAAACATAAATGAATATGATGAAAAAAATGATATTATATTTTTTATGTTTCAATATATACCAGATCAAAATATTTTAAAAAAAATAAATAAATCAGCTACAAAAGCTTTTATCATAGATTATTTTACTACTGAAGATTGGGCTAGTGAAGCTAACAATAGAATTAGTTTTATAAATGGATTAAAAATACCTGTTGAATTCATAGTTCCTGGCTTAACTCAAAAAAGTGCAGGAGTTTTAAACTACCCAATTAATAAATCAATAAACAAAACAAAAAATAATGTGTATTTATACACACCAGAAAAAGTATTAAAAACTTTAAAAACAGGTACAATTTGGGGTTATAAGGAAGACACAAATCTAGAAAAAATGCCTTTCTTACCTCAAAAAGAATTCGATTCATATGTATATGGTGCAAAATATAACTGGATAAGAGGTGAAGATTCATTTCAATTGGCCTTGAACTCAGGTATACCATTTTTTTGGGAAGCCTATAAACAAAAAAATAACATACACCATTTGAAAGTAAATGCTTTCTTAGATTATATAAATCCATTCTTTGAAAAATATTCAAAGATAAAGATAAATTATCAAAAAATTATAAACTACTTAAATGATATTGAAGAATTATCAGAAAATGATTTACACAAAATTTTAATCTATTTTGAAGAAAATTATGGTATATTTATGTATGTATTTGAAAATATTAAAACACATCTTCAAAATAAAACAAATCTTCAAAGTTTTTTAATAAAAAAAGTAACCTTTTTATAGTATATTACAATTGAAAATAATAAATACAGGAGGAATTAGAATATGATCACAGCTGCAGATTTAAAGCCAGGGTATGTAATTCAAATGAATGGAGACCTATATTCTGTTTTAAAATCCAAATATAACTGGTCGGGCAGAAACGCTGCCACAGTTACTCTAAAAATGAAAAACCTTGAAAACGGATCTACTTTAGATACAACAATGAAAGGTTCTGAAAAAGTAGATGATGTCATGTTAGACCAAAAAGAAATGCAATACATTTATAAAAGTGGAGACTTTTATGCCTTAATGGATAACGAAACCTATGAACAAATAGAAGTACATGAAGACGACCTTGGAGATGTTATAAACTTCCTAGCTGAACAAGGAATAGTAAATGTTTCCTTCCACGAAAGTAGACCTGTATCATTCTCACTTCCAAAAAATGTTGTATTGGAAGTAGAATATACAGAACCAGGTGAAAAAGGAGACTCAACAGGGAATCCACTAAAACCAGCAAAATTGTCTACAGGATATGAAGTAAACGTCCCACTTTTTGTTAATATTGGTGAAAAAATAGTAATAGACACCACAACAGGTCAATATTCTTCAAGAGCATAAATACAATCAAACCAGGCTATAAGCCTGGTTTTTTTATTATAAACTTATCTATATGATATAATATGTATATTCTTTAAAATGAGGTGAACACATGAAAATAATAAAAGGAAATTTTGTTTTCAGTGAAAATAAAAATTCTTTAAAAATAAAAGAAAGCAATTATCTAGTTATAAAAGATAACTTGATTGTAGGTTTTAAAAATAATTTAGATAACATAAAAGAACCTTATGATTTATACGATTATGGAAGAAAAATGATCATCCCTTCTTTTTACGATATGCATCTCCATGCATCCCAATTCAATATGAAAGGACTAGGGATGGATAAAGAACTAATTGATTGGTTGAATGATTACACTTTTAAAGAAGAAAAAACATTCAGTGATGAAAAACATGCAAAAAATGTTTACGATCAATTCTGTAAAGAGCTTATTAAACAAGGCACTTTTAACATAGTTGTTTATTCTACTATTCACAAAGAAACAACAGATATATTATTTAAAAAACTAGAAGAATATGGAATTAATGCTTATATTGGTAAAGTCAACATGGATAGAAATTGCCCTGATTTTCTAAAAGAAGATACAGATAAATCTATTAAGGAAACAGAAGAATTAATACAAAAATTCAAAGATAATAAAAAAGTAAAACCTATAATTACTCCAAGATTTGCACCAACAAGTACTCCTAAATTATTAGAAGGCTTAGGCCATTTAGCTGTAAAATATAATATTCCAGTTCAATCCCATTTGTCAGAAAACCCAGGAGAAGTTGAGTGGGTTAAAAATCTATATCCAGAAGCACAAAATTATTCTCAAGTATATTACAACAACAATCTATTTGGACAAACAAAAACTCTAATGGCCCATTGTATATACGTTAGTGAGGAGGGCAAAAAATTGATGAAAGATAATAGAGTAGTTGCTGTACATTGTCCATCATCTAACCTAAATCTATCCAGTGGAATAATGAAAGTAAGAGAGTTTTTGGATTATGGAATTGATATTTATTTAGGATCTGATATAGGAGCAGGCGACACTTTAAGTATGAGAGAAATAATTAAATTAACAATACAAATGTCGAAAATAGTTTTTAGGAATAATGCCCATAAACCATTAGACATAGAAGAAGCTTTTTATTTAGCCACAAAAGCACCTGCAGAGTTTTTTGGAAACAAACAATCATTTGAAAAAGGCAAACCTTTCAACGCTTTAGTTATTGACGATGAATATTATGATTTAAATTTAAAAGAACGATTAAGTAAATTCATCTACAATGGCGATGATAGAAACATATATGCAAGATATCTCGACTCAAAATTAATTCATATATAAAAAAAGCAGCTATTAAATAGCTGCTAAAAATTAAGAGAGTTTAACGAGTGAAAATTCTCCATAACGTTTTTTGTAACCTTTATATATTCAGGGAATAAGGTATTATATACTTTAGAATAATATTCATCTGGATATATATATTCTTTAATACCTGTTATATCCTTAATATTTGGTAATGTAATATCTTTCTGTGAATATTTCGCCATTAACGCTGCTCCAAAAGCCCCTCCATTTTCAGCCTTTGGAATTCCGATAGGTTCTTTGATTATAGATGCTATTATTTTTACCCATTCTTTATTTTTACTTCCACCACCAGTTATTCTTATTTCTTTTATATCCGTTTTCTGTTTCACAAGATCATAACTCTGTGCAATACCAAATGATATACCTTCAATTACACTTCTTAATAAATCATTTTTTGTTGTAGTATTTTTAATACCAAAAAAAACACCTCTTGCAGTTGGGTCTTTTAAAGGGGTTCTTTCACCATTTAAATAAGGCAAAAAAATTACTTTATCGTTTCCAGGTTTAATATCTTTTATAATGTCTTCTACATCATCTAAACTAATATCGTTTCCGATGTTTTTCAAAAACCAATCTAAAGAACTGGTTGCTGATAACATAACCCCCATATAATATTTTTTATCTTTAATTACATGATTAAAAAAATGAATTTGTCCTTTTTTGTCTGATTCTTTTTTTTCTGTGATAGCTAAGACTGTTCCAGAAGTGCCTAAACTTATAATAGTATCTCCAGTCTCCAAAACTCCATTTCCAAACGCAGAAATAGCATTATCTGCACCACCAGAATAAACCATAACATTCTTTTGCTTACTATAATTCAAATAACCTCTAAAATCATTTGAATTATAAATATCTGGTAATATTTCTTTTGGAATTTTCAATTTATCTAACAAATCATCTGACCATTTATTATTTTTTATATCTAAAAAACTTGTTCCTGAAGCATCCGAATAATCAATACCAATGTTACCAGTTAGTTTGTAAATTATATAATCCTTAGGTAATAAAACTTTATAAATTTTATTATAATTTTCAGGTTCATTATTTTTTATCCATAATAACTTAGGCAAAGTAAAGCCCTCTAACAAAGAATTACCTGTTATAGAAAGAACACTTTCTTCTCCACCCAATAGTTCTGTCGCTTCCTTACATTCATTTGTAGATCTACCATCATTCCATAAAATCGCATCTCTTATAACATCTCCATTTTTATCTAATGGAACTAAAGTGTGCATTTGGCCTGAGAACGATACAGATTTTATTTTTGATTTTATGTTTTTAATACATGATTTAACTCCTACCAACCATTTTTCTGGTGATTGTTCAGAATAATTATTTTTTTTGTTTATCACTTCTAAAGGATAACTGTATTGTTCAACTATTTCATTCTTTTCATTTAACACTATACTTTTGATAGAACTAGTCCCTATATCAATCCCCAAATAATTCATAATTAGCCCTTCTTTTTCAAGATATTATTAGTTTTGAAAATTCATCCATAATCATTAAGTTAGAGCCTAACATACATGCTTCAACAATATTATGATAAGGTTTAACAATATTTAATTTTTCAGATGCATGAGATAAACTTCTATTCTTAATCTCTTTTTTAATCCCATCTAAAATTTCATCAGAAAAATGGAATCCATTTCCTCCCAAAATAATAAATTCAGGATTTAATATATTTACCAAATTAGACACACCAAAACCTATGTAATAAATTTGTCTGTCTATAACTTCTTTAGCCTTTTCATCCTTATTATATAATTTCAATAATTCAATAAACTTTTCTTCAGAGTTTTCACCTTTTATATCACCGAACTCATTAACAGTTGTATCAATTGAAACGTAATTTTCCCAACAACCTAAATTATTGCAAGAACATTTTTCTCCATCTGGTTCTAAACTCATATGTCCAAATTCACCAGCTGTGTTTGAAGGCCCTAAAATAATTTTTCCATCTAATAAAATAGCTCCTCCAATACCTTGAGAAATAAAAATATATACACCGTTATGAATCCTTTTTATATTTTTATTAGAATATTTTTCAGATAATAAAGATAACTTCGCTTCGTTAGCAACCATCACAGGTTTAACCCATTCTTTCATTTCTTTTTTTAATTCTTCTTCTAAACTTACATTTGTCCAATTCAAATGAGGAGCTGATTCAATAAATCTATTGTCTCTATCAACCATACCTGGAATAGAAAAAGAAATTCCTACTAGTTTTTCATTAGTATAATCAATATTTTTTATTTTTTCGACTAATAATTTTATAAAACTATTAAAATCTTTAGGTGTTTTAAATTTTTCAATCACTTCATATTCATTATTCAAATAACCTTTTCCAAAATGAGTTTCTTCAACACCCACTTTTACTACAAGAGCCTCAGCTGATTTCTTTACTGGTATTAACCTTATTGATTTTCTTCCAGGAGTTTTTCTAACTTTTGTTCCTTCTTCAGCCACTATATTTCTATCAATTAAATTATTAGTTATTTTTGTTATAGTACTCTTATCTAAATTAGTGACTTTAGCTAATTCTTTTCTAGAAATCCCTGGATTTCTTCTTATAAGATTTAATATTAACAATTTATTGGAGTATCCCATGTGTTCTGAATTTATTGTATTGATCTTCAAGGCTCTTCCCCCTCTTAATTAAACAATATATCATTTACCATTCTTTCTAAAAGTTCTTGTCTTCCAGAAGGAATTTTTATATCAGATTTATCAAGAATATAGCTTTCTAAATCTTTAAAAGATGTTTGTTTATTTTTAATTTTTTCTCCTATACCTTTATTATAACTATCATATCTTTCTTCAACAAATTTTTCAAGAGTTTTTGATTCAATTATTTTCTTAGCTTTTTTAAGGGCAATTGCATACGCATCCATTGAAGCTATATGGGCATAAAATAGATCTATGTCTTCATAAGAGCTTCTTCTTACTTTAGCATCAAAATTTAGACCACCTGGAGAAATACCTCCATTTTTCAATATTTCATACATTGCAAATGTATTTTCATAAACATTAGTAGCAAATTGATCAGTATCCCAACCTAAGAAAAAATCACCAATGTTAGCATCCACACTTCCTAAAATCCCATTTATTCTAGCATAATTTAATTCATGCTGAAAAGAGTGTGTTGCAAGTTGGGCGTGATTAGCTTCTACGTTAAATTTAAAGAATTTATCTAAATTATATCTCTGTAAAAATGCATAAGAATTTGCCACATCAAAATCATACTGATGTTTTGTTGGCTCTTTTGGTTTTGGTTCTATTAAAAACTGTCCATCAAAATCTATTTCTTTCGCGTAATCAACTGCCATATGTAAAAAATAAGCTAAATTATCTAATTCTTTTTTCATATCTGTATTTAGTAAAGTTTCATATCCTTCTCTTCCACCCCAAAAAACATGGCCTTGTGCATTTAATTCTTTACTAATTTCAAGAGCTTTTTTTGTTTGTGCAGAAGCATAAGCAAAAATATCACTTATTGGCGATGTTGCAGCACCATGCATAAACCTAGGGTTAGTGAACATGTTTTGCGTTCCCCAAAGTATTTTTTTATCAGTTCCTTTTATATTATCTTTTATATACTTAACAATTTTATCTAATCTTTTATTAGTTCCTCTCAAAGTTTCAGCTTCATCAATCAGATCTCTATCATGAAAACAAAAATATTCAATACCCGTTTTATCTAAAAACTCTAACATAGCATCAAATCTTGCATAAGATTTATCTATGGGATCATTTATATCATTCCATTTTTTCTCAGCTGTTCCTACTCCAAACATATCAGAATTATCAGAAGTAAGCGTATGCCAATAAGCTACTGAAAATCTTAAATGGTCAGACATTTTTTTATTATTAATCATTTCTTCTGGATCATAATGATGAAAAGCTAAAGGATTTTTAGAATTTGGACCTTCATATTTAATTTTTGAAACATCTTTAAAAAATTGATTCATCTATTTTCACTCCTTTGAAAAAGGAGGGGGTTACCCCTCCAACACTTCATTAATAAATTGATTCTGGTACGTAATATTCTTCAGCATTTTCTCTAGTTATTAATTCAGCAGCAAGTATAATTCTTGAAGGAATCTTTTGTTGATAAAATCCTTCTAATCCTTTACCTTGAACTCCGTTGACAGCCAAAGAAATTCCTGATGCTATCATTGAAGGTGGATAAGTTACATCAGCTCTTACTAAAGGATCGCCCTCCATAATCATTTTAATAATATCTTTTGAACCAGCGCCACCAAGCATTATATTGATATCATCTCTTCCTGATTCTTTATAAGCTTGCAAAACACCTTTTAAAACGTCGTCATCTTGAGCCCAAACTGCATCTATTTCTGGATATTTTTGTAAATAGTTTTCCATTATTTCTAATCCTCTTTGAGTTGACCAATAAGCTGGTTGAGAATCTAAAATTTCAATATCAGGATATTGAGAAATAACTTCGTTAAAAGCTTCTACTCTTTCTGTATTTATAACTGTAGGAATACCCTCTAATACTACAACTTTTCCTTCACCATTCATTTCTTTTGCTAACCATTCTCCAGATACTCTTCCTAGTCCTGGGTTATTTCCAGCAATATAAACATCTTGAGCATTTTCTGTTAAACCTCTATCTACAACAACAGTGAAAATACCTTCTTCATACACTTCTGAAACAATTGGAGTCAAAGAAGCTGAATCATGAGGTAATATAACCAATGCATCGATTTGTTTAACCATTAAATCCTCAACATCTCCAACTTGTTTCGCTGAATTATCAGCTGTAACTAAGAAAAAATCTAAATCTGGATTTTTTTCTTCCCAATCTTTTATCGCTCTTTCCGCCCAGAACACAATACCTCCTGTCCAACCATGATCTGCACTTGGAATAGAAACTCCTATTCTATACTTAGCTGCAAAACCCATAGTCAACAATAAAACGAATACCAACGATACCACAATAAGTTTTTTCATAATCCCCTGACACCTCCTGAAAGATATTATCTTTCTTTTTTATATTGCATGAGAACTGCTGAAATAATAACTATACCTTTAACAGTACCTTGTAAATATGGTGATACTCCCAGCATATTCAACATGTTGTTTATTATTCCAAGTATCATAGCACCAATAACAGTACCTATAATACTTCCACTTCCTCCTGTCAACGCTGTACCACCTATTATTACAGCTGCTATAGCATCTAATTCGTACCCAAGCCCAGTATTTGATGAACTTACTGAATTGAGCCTTGAAGAAAGCATAATTGCACTAAGTCCAACTGAAAAACCAGTTATTGCGTATGTTAAAAATTTAATCCAATTTACTTTGATAGCTGAATACTTCGCCACTTTATCATTAGAACCAACAGCACAAACATATCTACCAAATCTTGTATTATTTAATAATATGTGATAAATAACAGCCATTAGAAAAAACAACCAAATCGGTATAGGAATACCAAGAAAACTACCAGAACCAATATTTGGATACATCATACTCTGAGACCTATACTCTCCCGCAGAACTAATATAAAGAGTCAAACTTCTATATATAGACATAGTACCCAAAGTTGCAATGAAAGGTGCTATTTTACCTTTTGTAATAACAATTCCATTCAAAGCGCCAAAACCCGCTCCAACTGCAAGAGTAACTAAAATAGTTAAAACAATAGCCCATACTCCACCACCAGCTGCATTCAAAGTGATAATTCCAATTCCACCTGCTAAAGCTACCATTGAACCTACAGAAAGATCAATTCCTCCTGATATAATTACAAAAGTCATACCCAAAGCTATATATCCTGTATAAGAAATTTGCCTTAATATATTCAATATATTTCTTGTATGCAAGAAATATGGACTCGAAACAGCAGATATAACAAATAAAACAACTAATGCTATTAGAGGAGCGTATTTACTATAATCAAATCTTCTTTTTTGTTTTTCAGCCATTGGTTTCTCTCCTTTCCTTTATACCTGTTGCATAAAACATGATATTTTCTTCAGTTATCTTTTCTTCTTCAACCGCTCCTTTTATTTCTCCTTCTTTCATAACATATACCCTATTACACATCCCTATTAACTCTTCTAATTCTGAAGATACAATAATCACAGAAATACCTTTTTCGGATAACTGTTTAATAAATTTATAAAATTCTCTTTTGGCGTTTACATCTATTCCCCTTGTGGGTTCGTCTAAAATCAAAATTTCTGGGTCTGTATCCATTAGCTTAGACAAATAAACTTTTTGTTGATTACCACCACTTAGTTTTATCAATAAATTTTTTAAAGACGCTGCTCTTATCTCAAATTCTTTAATATATTCTTCTGATTTCTTTTTCTCTTTTCTTTTGTTTATAAGTATTTTAGAATATTTTTTTAAGGATATTAAACTAATATTTTGTGGTATATCAAAATTCATAATTAAACCTTTATCCTGTCTATCTTCTGAAAGATAAGCTATTTTATTTTTGAATGCGTCAGATGGATTTTTAATAGTTATTTCTTCATTGTCTTTAAAAATCTTTCCACTGGTTTTCTTCCTTATTCCAAAAATTGTTTCCATCAACTCTGTTCTTCCAGACCCAACCAATCCTGAAAAACCTAAAATTTCTCCTTTTTTAAGATAAAAATTAATATTTTTCAAAATATCATCTAAAAATAAATCAACAATTTTAAGTTTTACATCTCCATCAACATCGCTTTTTTCAGGGAAAATTTCACTTAACTCTCTCCCAACCATCTTTTTCGCCATTTCTTCTTCATCAATATCTTTATTTTCACTAATGCCTATCATATCTCCATCTCTCAAAACCATTACTCTGTCACATATTTTTTTTACTTCATTTAATTTGTGAGAAATGAATAAGATAGAAACTCCTCTTTCTTTTAATGATTTCATTAGATCATAAAGAATGTCGATTTCATTCCTGGTTAACACTGTAGTAGGCTCATCCATTATCAATATTTTTGAATCATAAGCCATAGCTTTAGCAATTTCAACCATTTGTTTTTGTGCAACACTCAAATCTTGGATTTTTGATTCAGGAGATATTTTTGTATTTAAATCTTCAAGTAATTTATTTGTTTTTTGTTTCATATGATTCTTATCTAAAAGAATAGACTTTTTATACTCATTTCCTAAAAAAATATTTTCATAAACATTTAGTGTATTAATCAGATTAAATTCTTGTGGAATCATAGTTATTCCTAATTCTTTAGATATTATTCTATTTTTAATATCAACTTTTTGACCATTAAAATATATTTCTCCTTCTGTGGGATGATATATACCGCTTAAAATTTTCATAAGTGTGGATTTACCAGCACCATTTTCGCCTATAATACCGAAAATCTCTCCTTTTTTTATACCAATCGATATATCGTTTAATACTCTAACCCCTGAAAATTCTTTTGATATACCTTTAGTTTCAAGAATTATGTTATCCATTTTTAAAACCCCTTATTTTTTCATATCTTTATCAAAAGCTTTAGTAGAAGCACCAAAATTATATTTTCTTGTAAACTCTAAAGATTCTTTCGCTCCCCAGTCTCTATCCATTCCGTTATCTTCCCATTCAACAGATAAAGGGCCTAAATAGTTCATAGCGTTTAACTCTCGAGTGATTTCTTCAAAATTTACACTTCCATGACCTAACGATCTAAAGTTCCAACCTCTTCTTTGATCTCCAAAAGAAATATGTGAACCTAATATTCCAGATTTGCCATCTAAAAGAACTTTCGCATCTTTCATGTGTACATGATATATTTTAGAAGCAAAATCTCTTAAAAATATAGCTGGATTAACCCCTTGCCATATTAAATGACTTGGATCAAAATTAATTCCTAAAGCTTCTCTATTATCAAATGTATTTAACAATTTTTCAGTTGAATAATAATCAAACGCAATTTCTGTCGGGTGTACTTCTAAAGCAAATTTTATTCCATTTTCATCAAAAACATCAAAAATAGGACCCCATAACTCTTTAATCATATTAAATCCCTCATCAACCATTTCTTGAGGAGTAGGTGGAAATGAATACCAATATTTCCAAATAGGAGAGCCCATAAATCCTGTAACAACCTTCACACCTAATTTCTTCGCAGCTTTAGCTATATCTTTCATCTCTTTTATTCCCCATTCTCTTATAGCTTCTGGATCACCTGCTAATTCTTCTGGTGCAAAAGTATCTAGTCTTTTATCATACACATCTCCAACACATTGACCAGCTAAATGTGCTCCTAAAGCCCAACACTTTAAATCATATTTTTCTAAAGTTTCCTTTATATAATCTACATAATCTTCTTGGCTTAAAGCTTTTGTGACGTCAAAATGATCTCCCCAACAAGCTATTTCAAGACCATCATAGCCCCATTCTGATGCTTTTTTACATATTTCTTCAAAAGATAAATCTGTCCACTGTCCTGTAAAAATTGTTATTGGTCTACTCATTCAAAATCCTCCCTTATAATTCAACCCAAACATTGCCTCTTTTATGGCTTTCAACTACTTTATTAATAAATTTTACTCCATTCAATCCATCAGAAACAGTTGTAAATTCAATATTTTTAGTCTTTTTAGTCAATTTTTCATAAATAGCAGAATATAGATTCGCATAAGCTTCAAAATATCCTTCTGGATGACCTGCTGGTAATCTTGAATATTTTTCTGCCAAATCTTCCATATCAGCACGACCTCTTGACATAATTATTGGATTCTTTCCTAACTTAGTGAATTTCAAATGATTTGGATCTTCTTGTTCCCATTCTAAAGAACCTTTTGTTCCATAAATTCTCACTTTTAATCCATTATCATTTCCTATTGCAATTTGAGAACACCAATAAACTCCACTTGCTCCGTTATCATACTTAACCAAAATTTGTGCATTATCATCTAAAGGTCTTCCTTCAACAAAAGTATCTAAAACCGCACAAAGTTTTTTTATTTTCAATCCTGTAATAAATGCGACTGTATTTTCTATATGACTTCCTATATCCCCAACAACATTACTTATTCCAGCTTTAGAAGGGTCTGTTCTCCAAGAAGCTTGTCTATTACCCTCATTTTCTAATTTTGTAGCCAACCAGTCTTGAGGATACTCTCCCATAACCATTCTTACTTCTCCTATTTCCCCATTATCTACCATTTCTTTAGCTTGTTTAACCATTACATTACCGGAATAAGTATATGAAACAGCGAAAATCAATCCTTTCTCTGTTGCAATTTTCTCTAATTCTTCTGCTTCTTCTATTTTAAAAACCATAGGTTTTTCACAAACAACATTAATTCCATTCTCTAAAAATGTTTTTGCTACATCATAATGTAAAAAATTAGGGGTTACTATACTAACAAAATCAATACAATCTTCTCTCTCTGATTCTTTTTCTGCCATTTCTTTGTAATCTTTATAAGCTCTTTTTTTATCTATATGTAAACTTTCAGCAGTTTCAAGAGTTTCTTGATATTCAGAAGAAAAACTTCCCGCTACAAGCTCCATATTCCCTTGTAAACCTATTGCTCTTCTATGTACATCTCCAATAAAAGACCCAGGTCCTCCTCCAACCATTCCGTATCTAAGTACATCTCCTGATGAAGATTTACTACTTTCAATCATGAAAACTCCCCCTATCTTTATTAGTTTGTTTCTTCAATCAACTAATTATTTATAAAATTATATTCTTTTTATTTTTTTAATCAAAACGTTAATTGATTGAATCAACTAATTATATGAATGATTATGTAGAATTATCTCCTTTTATGTTAAAAATGCTTAATATTTAATTAATTTTATATTATATCAAGTTTATGGTTAACACTAAAAAAAAGCTCTCTGAAATAATCAGAGAGCTTTTTTAATGACTATATCAACTTTTGGTCTAAAGCTTTTATTATACTTAAATAAACAGCCACAGTATCATATCTCGCATCATGAAATTTAGATCTGGGATCTTCGAAAAGTCTTGTTGTTTCTGTAACAAGATCTCGCTTTTTTATCTCCATATATTTTGTAAGTTCAAAAAGGCTAGGCCATTTGAATCTTCCTAATCCACGTCCATTATAATTCGGAATTTTACAAATATCTGTAAACCTTCTCATACTACATAAAGAATCATTATAAGAAAATTCTTTTCCAGCATTTTCAAATTCAGCTTTCATAAATCTCAAATCGAAATTTATGTTGTGAGCAATGATTGTATCCACTCTTTTAAAATCTCTTTCTATCTCTGGTAAAAAATCAACAAATTTCTTACCCTCAGAAAGTTCTATAAGTTTTTCTTCTGTAAAACCATGAACTCTTTTAGCGCCTGGTTCTATATAATCAACTGTAAAAAAGAAATTTTTTGCTGTCTCTTCTTTTTCGTTGTTTATAATGTAAGATAATTGGCAAATATTTCCTGGATGTAGGCCAGTTGTCTCTGTATCAAAAACTAAAAAATCTTTCATAAATTTTTCCTCCAATTTAGATATGATACTATTTTAGTACAAAATAAATAAAAAACAAAATTAACTATTTCGTCTGCCCTACTAGTCATTTTTATACAAAAAGTGTCTACTGCAGCAGACACTTTTGTGTTATAATCTATATGAGGTGATATTAATGGAAAATATTCTATCTGAATTATTCAACATTCAAAATAATATAATAAAAAATATAAGTTTAGATTTCAAAAGATCTTTATATAATGAAATAAACTGGAATACTAGAATGATAACAATTACCGGAGCTAGAGGCACTGGTAAAACTACTCTGGTTCTACAGCATTACATAGAGAAATATAATAATATAAAAAAATCTTTATATTTTTCAGCTGATAACCCTTTAATATTGAAAAATGGAATATATAATACTGTAAAAGAATATTTTAAATACTATGGAGAATGTGTCATAATAGATGAAATCCACAAGCAAAATAATTGGTCTGAGGAAATTAAAGCATTATATGATTCTTATCCTGATAAAAAATTCATTATTTTGGGAAGTTCCAAAATAGATATTCTCAACGCAAAAGGTGACTTATCTAGAAGAACCTTGATTTATAACTTAAAATCACTTTCTTTTAGAGAATTTTTAAATTTAAAACATAACAAAAAAATTGAAAAAATATCTTTAGAAAATATTATAGAAAATCATGAAACAATATCACTTGAATTAAAAAATAAAATACCTAATATACTAGGAGAATTCAAAGAGTATTTAAAACAAGGTGCTTATCCATTTTTTTATAACTATTCATATTCTGAATATAAGAGTATTTTGAACAATGTAATAGATAAAATTATATACGAAGATTTGAGTTCAATTAAAAATATCAAATATTCTTCAATTAATGCCATCAAGAAACTTATAGCCTTTTTAACAACTTCAAAAGTACCAACAATTAATGTAAGTTCAACCTGCAAAGAAATAGGCGTATCAAAAGAAACTCTTTATGATTTTTTTGATTTATTGGAAAGAGCTGATTTGATTCATATAATAAGAGAAGATAATAGTAAATTAAGATCCATAAAAAACTCAAAAATCCTTTTTTATAATCCAAATCTTTATTACTCTTTAGCTGAAGAAATGTGGAATAGCTCTGCGGAGCTGGGAAATATTAGAGAATCTTTTTTTGTTTCTCAAATAAAAAATGTTGAAAAAATTCAAGCTTCAAAAATTGTAGATTTCACTGTAAATTATGATGACAAAGTTATCGAATGTGAAATCGGGGGAAAGAATAAATCAAGAAAACAAATTAAAAATATAGATAATGGCTATATCTTCAGAGATGATCAAATAAACGGGTTTGGGAACATTATACCTTTATATTTAATTGGTTTTATTAAATGAACGTATATCGGACTAGTCATTTTTATACAAAAAGTGTCTACTACAGTAGACACTTTTATTCTTTTGATATAACTAAAACCCCTGCGAAATCGTTGATTTTTTTATAATCAACTTCAAAATCGTCTAATTTACTCTTAAGTTCTTCAACTTCTATATACAGTTCTTGTTCATCGTAAAGACCTTTCCATAATTCTTTTTGTTTTTCATGAACTTCTTTATTTTCAAACATTATGTCACCAATAATAAATTTTTTAAGATTTTCGTTATTATCAAATGCTTCTTTTATTATAGAAGCTTTTTTGTCTAAATCAAAATGATGAATAACATAGCTAGTGACTATATAATCAAAATCATAGTTGATGGACTCAAATCCATCATTAATATCAAATTTAAAAAAATCGACACCATTATTTTTTCTCTTAGCTAATTCCAACATCTTTTCGGAAAAATCACATGCGTTAATTGCTAATTTTACATTATTAGATAATAAATTAGACAACTCCCCAGTTCCACAGCCTAAATCAAGAACTTTTGATCTTTCTTCTGGAATTTGATTATAAATTTTAAAAAGTACATCTTTATAATTTTTAAAGGGGAATTTTTCTGTATTATAAACATCCTTATCGTATTTTTCTGCCCAACCATTAAATAAATTTTCTTTATACATTTTCCCACCTCCGAAAAATATTATATCATTAGTAGCTTGACTTTATAATGTTATCATTATATAATTAATTGTATGCAATTAAATTTTATAAAATTAATTAAGAGGTGATAATATGAATTTTTATGATTTTTCAGCAAAGACAAATATGGGAATTGAAAAAAATATGAAAGATTACAAAGGGAAAGTAGTTTTAGTAGTCAACACAGCCAGTAAATGTGGATTTACTCCTCAATATGAAGATTTACAAAAGTTATATGAAGAATATAAAGACCAAGGATTTGAAATTCTCGCTTTCCCTTGTAATCAATTTGGTAGCCAAGAACCTGGGGATAATGAGGAAATCAGAAGTTTCTGTAAACTGAATTATGATGTGACATTCCCTATTTTCGATAAAATAGATGTGAATGGTGAAAACACACACCCTATATATAAATATTTAAAAGAAAATGTAAAAGGACTTCTTAACAGCAAAGATATAAAATGGAATTTCACAAAATTTTTGGTGGATAAAAATGGTGATGTAGTAAAAAGATTTGCTCCAATAAAAAAACCTTTGAAAATGAAAAAAGATGTAGAAGAATTACTAAAGGCGTGATATAGATGGATGAACAATTAAAAATAGACAATCAACTATGTTTTTCAATGTACACAGCATCAAGACTAATAACAAGACTTTATCAACCATATTTAAAAGATATAGACCTTACATATTTACAATACAT
>JBNJGY010000018.1:0-35473 GCA_051748045.1 Thermotogota bacterium | reverse complement strand
AATTAATATTCCTTTTGTACAAATAGAGGATAACGTTCTTTTGCCTGTTGAAATGGTTAGTGATAAAGAAGAATATTCCGCTGCAACTTTGAGAAGAAAATACAATAAAAAATTAGAAGAGTTTGATGAAGAATTTAAATTTCAAGATTATAAAGGAAGTTATATTGAAGATGATTTTGATGAAATAGATTTATCTGATTATAAAAAATATTTGAAGTTAGATGAATCTGTGAAACCTGTAGAATTCCAGGGAGGACATGATAAAGGTTTAAAAATAATTCAGGATTTTTTAAAAAATAAGTTAGAAAAATATTCAGATATGAGAAACGACCCAGTTTTTGATTATCAGTCTAATATAAGTCCTTATCTACATTTTGGTATGATTTCACCAATAGAAATAAACGATTTGTTGAAAAATTATTCTGGCGAAGGGAAAGACGATTTTTTCGAAGAGGCTTTTGTCAGGAGAGAGTTGGCAAAAAACTTCTGCTATTACAATAAGAATTATGATAATTTTGATTGTATAACTGGTTGGGCTAGAGATACATTAAAAGAGCATGAAAATGACGAGAGAGAATATATTTATACATTTGAAGAATTTGAAGAAGCTAAAACTCATGATGAATACTGGAACGCAGCTCAACTAGAAATGATTAAAACAGGTAAGATGCATGGTTATATGAGGATGTATTGGGCAAAAAAAGTTCTTGAATGGACAGAGGATATAAGTACTGCTTATGATTATTTAATAAAGTTGAATGATAAATATGAATTAGATGGAAGAGAAGAAAACGGATATACTGGTGTTGCGTGGACTTTTGGGAAACATGATAGAGCTTGGACAGAAAGAAAAGTATTTGGGAAAACAAGATATATGAATGCTAATGGTTTAAAAAGAAAATTTGATATAGATAAATATGTAGAAAAAATAAAAGACCTTGATTAAAATTAATCAAGGTCTTTTTTTATTTTTCGATTATTATATAAGGAACAAACATATCTTCAAATCTAAATTCTCCATTGGCGCCTTCTCCTGAAGGAGTTTCATGAATTCCGTGGTCGGAAGTAATAATAATATTGCCCGGCCATTTTTCAGCGATTTTAGAGATGTAATTATCGAAATCATTTAAAGTTTTCAAAGCTTCTTCTGAATTTGGGCCAAAAGCTAATGCATTTTTTTCATAATCAGTAAAATCACTAACAACTAATGAAATATTACTCTCAATTATTTCATTAATTTCTTTGAATGTATCATCATCAAAAAAGTGATCTTGATTTATATCTTCTACAGTAATAATTTCAAGGTTTTGATTTTCTATATATTTTTCATTGGAGATATATACAGAATCATTATTTATAGCCTTCATTTGATCAAATAGATTTTCTTTTTCATAATTAAACATTGATTTGAAAGCATTCAAAGTATTAGGCTCGTAAACAGTTAATGATCGGTTGGCTATATTTTGACCTTGCAAATAAGGTATATCACCATCATTGTATGCGTTTACATATTGATGATATCCAAGGCCGTTAATAACGATAATTAATACTTGTTCATTTTTCTTCAAATAATGCATAGAGTCTAGGTAAACATCATTAATATTGTAGACAGGTGTGTTTAAAATAATTCCTTTTATATTTTCAAGTGATAAATCTCCGTAATCATCTAAGAGATTGAATTCATTTCCATCAACTTCTATATAGCCACTTTTAAAATCAGTCTTTTCACCGTTTTTGTCTATAACTGTAGTTCTTACTTGAGGAAATTCAACAAAATCTTCTAAATTTATAATTTTTTTCTTTTCATATTGAATTTCTTGAAATACATTTTCCCCTTCTGAGATAGCAACGCTGTTAGTTTTAAAACTTTTTATTTTATAATTAGAAATACCAAAATCAGAAGGGACAAGGTTAACTAGGTTTGTCTCAGGATCAATTATATTAAGTCCTGAAGACCAGTTTTCTTTAGTATTTACTACAAAAACATTTTCTACCTTTTCAATTAATAGATTTCCGTTATAATCAAAAAGTGTAAAATCTTCTTCATTTTCTGTCAAGAAATAATTTTCCATATTTACTAATTTTGTTTCGATTACTTTTTTATCATCAGATATTTGAATTTTATAATTCTCCATGTTTTCTATATTCAAACCTATGTGAGAAAATACATTTTTCAAATTTACTGTTTTAATGTCATTTCCGTTAAACTGAACACTGTTGTTGTATAATCTATCTAAATTACCTATCTTATATTCTCTATCTAAATCACCTGAAACTTTTAAGTTGGTAGAATTAATCTCCATTAACATAGAATTATTTTTTCTATACATTATAAAAACAGATACTGCAGCTATTAAAATAATTATAAAAATGATAAAAAATACAATTTTTTTGCTCAACAAAATCACGCCCTTAAATTTAGTTAACTAATCACATTAATTATTATACCAAATTCTTAAAATAAAATAAAAAAGTGGAAGACCATAAACGGTCTTCCAATAAATTATTGAGGGGCTTACTATTGTTACTCGCTATTACCTTTCATAAATAATATATCACTTGATATGTAAATAAATAGTTAACTTTGTATCATGATTAAAATATTGAGGTAAACATTAGGTATAGAAATTTAATTTAATTTTCTTAACAAATTGTTATAAAAATGAATTGTTTTATGTTATAATTTTAATAGATAAATCAGTTGTCTGGTTTATATTTTTTTACATAAGCGTGAAAACGCTTCCAGTAATAAAAACTAATATCAGGAGAGGTGAACAAAAAGTGCTTAAAAAGAATAGTTTACTAACAAAAGGATTAGTATTTCTTTTGATGGTTTCCGTAATAGCTTTTTTCAACACATCTGTTTTTGCAGCTAACGGAGAAGAAATTCCTGAAAATACTATGAGAATTCATTATCAAAGGGAAGATGGGAATTATGATGATTGGGTTCTTTGGATATGGAATGATACAACATGGGAATCAGAATCAGGATGGCCAAATGGAATGGAAGTCACTGGGTTCGATGACTATGGAGCATATTGGGATGTACCTATAAAAGAAGGCGCTGCAAGCTTAGGCTTTTTAATGGTTAATCAAGAAACAGAAACAAAAGACGGTGGAGATAAAGTTTTTAATTTCACAGTTTCGACAAATGAATTATGGACAGAACAGGGTTCTGACGAAATAATGACAAATAAACCAGTTGATATTCCTGAAAATACTTTGAGAGTTCATTATCAAAGGAAAGATGATGATTATGATGATTGGGTTCTTTGGATATGGAATGATACAACATGGGAATCAGAATCAGGATGGCCAGATGGAATGGAACCAACTGGAAAAGATGAATTCGGAGTATATTGGGATGTTCCTTTAATTGAAGAAGCTTCAAATTTAGGATTTTTAATTGTTAATGAAAAAACACAAACCAAAGATGGAGAAGAAGATAAAGGATTTAATATGTTAGATGAATATAATCAAGTTTATGTTTTTGAAGGGGATAGCAAAGTATATATTTCAGAAAACAAAGATACTGCAACAGGTTTATTGAATGGTGAAATCATTTCTAAAGAAAAAGTTATGCTGAATTTCACTTCTACAAAAGAATTAGATAGCTCTGAGTTAAGAATAACAAATAAAGATGGTGACAGAGTAAGAGTTAATGATATAGAAGTTATTAGTGAATCAACAGCAGAAGTTACAGCTGAATTTGATTTAAATATGGTTCCGTTAAATGTTAAATACGCAAATAAAGAAAGATCAGTAACTACAGGTTGGAGATTGATAGACAACATGTATTCATATGATGGTGAATTAGGTGCGAAATATTTTGCTGGTGGAGTTACTTTAAGGCTATGGGCTCCTAAGGCAACTAATGTAGTGGCTCACTTTTATGATAAACATGATCAGTCAAGAGAAATTGGTTCTATTGAATTAACTTTTAATGAAAGAACTGGTGTATGGGAAAAATGGATTAGTCCTTATGATTTAGGACTATTAGACGTTAAAGGATATTATTATCAATATTCAGTTACAAATGATGGAGTAACAAGAAGGGTTTTAGATCCATATGCAAAATCAATGGCTACTTTTACAGTTAATTCTGCAGGTCAAGGTGGCTCTGAGTACGTAGTTGATGGAGAAACTGTAGAGGATAAAGTTGGTAAAGCTGCCATAGTTGAACCAAAAACAGTAGGACCAAAATTAGATTATGCTGAAATAGAAGGTTTTGACAAAAAAGAAGATGCTATTATTTGGGAAATTCATATAAGAGACTTCACATCAGATCCTTCAATCGAAGGCGAATTAAATTCAAGATGGGGAAGTTATACAGCATTTATAGATAAATTAGACTATATTAAGAGTTTAGGAGTAACCCATGTACAATTGTTACCAGTTATGGCTTGGTATTATGGTGACGAAACAGCAATGGGAGAAAGAGAACTCGAATATTCAGCCCAAAATAATTCATACAACTGGGGATACGATCCACATGGTTATTTTTCACCAGATGGAGCTTATTCAGAAAACCCAGGAGATCCTGAAGAGAGAATTAGAGAACTAAAAACATTAATTGATGCTATACATGATGAAGGTATGGGAGTTATTTTAGATGTTGTTTATACACATATGGCAAAAGCTAGCCATTTAAACGATATTGTTCCTGATTATTATTTCTTCCAAGACGCTAATGGAAACTTTGTTGGAGATTTTGGAAATAATTTAGCTACAACTCATAAGATGGCAGAAAAATTGATGGTTGATTCAGTTAAATACTGGGTAGATGAATATAAAATAGATGGTATGAGATGGGACATGATGGGAGATGCTACAGCAGATTCTGTACAAAAAGCATACGATGAAGCTAAAAAAATGAATCCGAATATTTTATTTGTGGGAGAAGGATGGAGAACTTTCAAAGGACATGTTGAAAATCCTGACTTAGTTCCTGCTGATCAAGATTGGATGGACGAAACAAGTGCTGTTGCTGTATTCTCTGATGAAATGAGAAATGAAATGAAATCTGGATTTGGGATTGAAGGACAACCTAGATTCATAACTGATGGAGCAAGACCTATTGATTTAATTTTCAAAAATATTATCGCAAGACCTACCAATATAGCCCAAGATGATCCAGGTGATGTTTTACAATATATTGCAGCTCATGATAATATGACTCTTCACGATGTTATAGCACAATCAATAAAGAAAGATCCTGCAAAACACGAAGAAGAAATTCAAAAAAGAATTAGATTGGGAAATACAGTTATATTAACCTCTCAAGGGATTTCTTTTATTCATGCAGGACAAGAATATGGAAGAACAAAACAGTGGTTAGCAGAAGGAAAACCTGAACAAAAATACCACACTCTTGAAAATGAAGAGGGAGAACTATTTGAAAATCCTTATTTTATTCATGATTCATATGATTCTTCAGATGCGATAAATATGTTTGATTGGGAAAAAGTTACAGAAGAAGGAATGCATAAAGAGACTATGGAATTTACTAAAGGTTTAATCTCTTTGAGAAAATCTTCTGACGCATTTAGATTACCAACTGAAGAAATGGTAGACTCTAATGTTGAACTAATTGAAAGTGAAGATATAAAAGAAGAAGATTTAGTAATTGGTTATAAAGTTACTTCAACAAGTGGAGAAGAATATGTGGTCTTTATAAATGCAGATAGCAAAGAAAGAAAAATTACTACAGATATTAACTTAGCTTCTAGAACAATATTGGTAGATTCAGATGAGGCTGGTACAGAAGAAGTATCAGATATCTCTGGGGTTGCCGTAGATGGAAACACAATCATTTTAGATGCATTAACTCCAACAGTATTAAAAATTAAATAATTAGTTGAGTTATTTGGAGTGGCGAAAGCCACTCCTTTTTTGATATAATTTTTTATAATACTTACGGGGGGATTTAAAATGAACATAAGAATTGAAGACGTTGGTTTAGAAAAATTAGAAGATTATGCTAAAATTCCATCTTATTTTTATATTGATTATATCTATCAAGTGAAAAAAATAAATGATGGATTGGGAGGCATATTCTTGGAAAAATGCAAAATAGAGGGTAGAGAAGATAAAAATATTATCGAGAACAAATCTCTCTATTGGGATGAACAAAGCTCAAAATATATTAAAAATTATGACATGGAAGAAAATGTATTTAAATGGAAAAAAGATTTTGGTATGGAAAACTGGGGGGTTCTAATAGCTTATGATAATGAAAAACCTGTCGGTGGAGCAACTATTGCTTTTAACACAAAAGGGGTTAATATGTTATCTGGAAGAAAAGATATGACAGTGCTTTGGGATATTAGAGTTGAAGATAGTTATAAGGGAAAAGGAATTGGATCTAAACTTTTTAAAAAGGCTGTTGAATGGTCAAAAGAAAGAAAATGTGTTCAAATGAAAATTGAAACGCAGAATATAAATTCCAAAGCATGCGAGTTTTATAAAAATCAAGGCTCTATTTTGGGAAAGATGGATGAATATGCATACTATGGAGAATGCGATGGAGAAGTACAATTAATTTGGTATAAAAAATTATAGAAATCTAATAAAAAAGGCCTTAAAGGCCTTTTTTATTTTAAAAGTTAATTTTCACAATGAAAAAATAACCAATATTTCAAGTTAATCATAAATTATGAGAGATTTTTGCCCCTAAATAATTTTAAGTAGATTTTAAGTAAAGTATTTGTTGTGATATAATTTTATTTACAATTAACAAATAGTTACATTATAAAACGTTTTAAAAAACCATAATTAAATAAAGTTAATAATTTCCTAATATTTCGAACTTATAATATATATCGTTTCATCACTTAAAAAAGGGGGAATTAAAGTGAAAAAGATGCTTGTTGTTTTATTAGTGCTTGTTTCAATTATCGGTGTTTCTGTAAGAGTAGATTTTTGGCATGCTATGAGTGGAGAAAGAATAGAGGTTATTCAAAACATAGCTGATAGATTTATGGATGAAAATCCAGATATAGAGGTAGTACCTCAATATACAGGTAGTTATAATGAAACATTAAACAAATTAATCGCAGGTGTGAGATCAGGTACAGCCCCACAAATCGTACAGGTTTATGAAATAGGTACAAGACAAATGGTTGATGGCGGAATTATGTTACCTATTCAAGATTTAATAGACCAAGATCCAGATTTTGACAGTGCTGTTTATCTTGATTCTGTATTAAACTATTATAGAATGGATGGAACATTATATTCAATGCCATTTAATTCATCAAATGCTATTTTATTCTATAATAAAACATTGTTTGAAGAAGCAGGATTGGATCCAGATAAACCACCAAGAACTTTAGCAGAGGTAATGGAATATTCAAAACAATTACTTAAAAAAGATTCTAACGGAAATATAGAAAGAACAGGTTTAACATGGCCAACTCATTCTTGGATTTTTGAACAAATGCTTGCTGCACAAGATGCACCTCTAGTAAATAATGGAAATGGTAGAGAAGGCGTAGCAACAGAAGCAGTATTTAATCATGAAGCTGGAAGAGAAGTTTTTGAATTTTTATATGAAATGACATCAAATGATTTGATGCTAAATACTCAAAAAGAAGACTGGTCAGCTGCTAGACAAATTTTCTTATCAGGTAAAGCAGCTATGGTTTTATTCTCTACATCAGACGTTACTTCTTTTACAGTTGAAGGCGAAAAAAATGGTTATGAAATAGGAACAGCTTTCATTCCAACACCAGTAGGCGCACCATCAGGTGGAGCAATAATCGGTGGAGCTAGTTTATGGATGGTTGACGGACATTCAGAAGAAGAAACTCAAGCAGCATGGAAATTCTTAAAATTTGTAAATTCTAAAGAAGAACAAATGAAATGGCATTTAGACACAGGTTATTTCCCTGTTAGAAAAGATGCTGTTGAAGAATTAATGTATGAAGGATTTTATTCAGAAAATTCTAATTATTTAACTGCTGTTATGCAATTATTGTTATCAAAACAAACACAAAATACAAATGGTGCAGTTATGGGAGTTTTCCCAGAAGCTAGAGATAGAATAGAAGATGCTATTCAAAGAATGAATTCAAATCAAATGACCCCAGAAGAAGCACTTGCTTGGGCAGAAGAAGAAATAACAGAATTAATTGAAGATTACAACGAATTATATAATTAATAATTTTTTATAAAAGGGGCGGTTAAGCCGCCCTTTTTTATAGGGGGTATGATAATTTATGCGAAAGATTTTGCCTTATATATTATTAATACCTACATTTTTGGTTATAGGTATTTTTATTTATTGGCCAGCAGGATTGTCTTTTAGATTGAGCGCGTTTAGAGTCGCGCCTTTTGGGAATAGAGAAATATATGTAGGATTTCAAAATTTCATGAGGCTTTTTCAAAGCTCAGAATACTTACAAGCAATGCTCACAACAGTAATATATGTTGGAGTAACTGTTTTTTTTACTATAATGATTTCTTTTTTATTAGCGCAATTGTTGAATCAAGATATTCCTGGTACTAGATGGTTTAGACTATTTATATTCGCTCCATACGCAATATCCCCTGCTATCGCGGGTACGTTATGGTCATTTTTATTAAATCCTATAGTAGGGCATTTAAATTATTTCTTTAATTCTATTTTTGGATTAAATGTTGATTTTTTAACTTCATCACCATACGCTCTGATAGCAATTATGTTTGCTAGCGTTTGGAAAATGGTTCCTTTTGCTTTAATCTTTTATATTGCTGGACTTCAATCTATACCTGATTCATTGGTTGAAAGTTCTTTTATAGATGGTGCTAGCCTTTGGCAACGTATGTGGAAGATTAAATTTCCTCTTTTGTCGCCAATAACTTTCTATCTAATTATTATGACTATAACTAATGCAATGTTTAATGCTTTTGGTATAATAGATGTCATGACAAAAGGTGGCCCAACTGGAGATACAACAACTCTGATTTATAAATTATATTTAGATGCTTTTATTTATCAAAAAACAGGTTCTGCTGCATCGCAAAGTATAATAATGTTCATCATAATGGGTGTAGTTACTTTCTTCTATTTTAAAAACGTAGAAAGAAAAGTACATTATCAATAAGGAGTTGTTTATATATGAAAATAAGTACTAGAAAAAGAACAAATTTAATAATTTCAGAAATACTTTTAATTACAATAGCCATAATAGTTATGTTGCCTATATTATTATCTTTTTCAATGAGTTTTATGACTCAAGGAGAAGTGTTTTCTTATCCACCAAAAATTGTACCTTCTTCTTTTAATTTTGATAATTATATGACTGCATTAAGAAGAGTAAAGTTGGATAGACTTCTTCTAAACTCTGCTATAATAGGTTTAGCAGTAACTTTTGGTAAATTAGTTACAGGTACTTTGGCAGGTTATGCTTTTGCTAACTTTAAATTTAAAGGTAGAAAATTATTATTTGGGATTTTATTTATAACTTTATTTTTACCAGCAGAAACAGTTATGGTTTTACCACTATTTATGCTAATGAGGGATTTAGGCTGGGTCAATACTTATTGGGCCCTTATTATTCCTTTTACAGCATCAGCAACAAACGCGTTTTTATTCAGACAGCATTTTATGACTATTCCAAAAGAATTAGAAGATGCTTCGAAAATAGATGGTGCAAGTCCTTTACAATATTTTTTCAAAGTACTCATTCCATTATCAAAACCAATGCTTGGTGGGGCTGCTTTGATTAATTTTGTTTATGCATGGAACATGTATTTATGGCCTCTAATTATAACAATGGATGATAGAATGAAAACAGTCCAAATCGGGGTTAAAATGCTTATGGATTCTGAAGGATTAAACAATTGGGGAGTTATAATGGCTGGTACAAACCTAGCTCTTATTCCAACACTAATAATTTTCTTTTTAATACAAAATCTATTTGTGAAAAGTCTTGTTAGTACAGGACTCAAAGGATAAAAAAATAAAGACCTATTCTCTCAGGAATAGGTCTTTATTTTAAAATTTCCAATTAACTTCGACTTCTGCTTCAGCGTTTTCTGAATTCTTATTGGTGAAAATTATTAATAAAGAATATTTTCCATTCTTTTTAACTTCATAATTAAGATTTTCTCTTGTTTCTTTGAATTTTTTATCCCATCTGATGATATCTTCTGGTGTATGAAGTTCTAAAAAAACATCTGTATCTTTTAATATTTTTGAATCTAACCTAATAGTCAAATTATCCCCTTGTTCCAGATTTTCTTCAAAAACTATCTTGGTGTATTCATCAAAAAAATATGTTTTTCCTTTCCAAACTCTATCTTTTGATGAAATAACTGTTATAGAAAAAATAACTACAAATAAAATAATTATTACGATAAAAAAACCATGTTTTTTACCCATAAAATCCCCCCCTTATTTGTAATCCCTTTAAATTATACATAAAATACATTTATTTTTTTTGTTTCTTTTGTCATATGATATTGAAATATTATATAATTTAATAAAAATAAGACTATTAATAGTGAGGGTATTAATTATGAAAACTTATCAAACATCAGAGCTTGCTAAAAAATTAAATATACACGCAAACACAGTTAGATTTTATGAGAAGATCAAATTCATTTCTCCAGTGAAGAGAGAAAAGAATAACTATAGAATTTTTACTGAAAAACATTATTTTCAAATAAAAATTATAAAATTATTATATAAAGATGGATGGTTTGGAAAGGAGCTCAGAAAAACAGCTAATAACATTATATTTTCTATGGTTGATTGGGATATAGATTCTGCTATTAAAAACGTTAAAATCCATCAGGCTTCATTGAAAAAAGAATTAAGAAAAGCAAAAAATACTGTTGAAATTTTAGATTTATGGAGTAATGATGAAAAAAAAGAGGATAATACAAAAACATATTCTTATGAAGAAACAAGTATTTTAATAGGGGTTTCAAAAGAATCAATAAGAAATTGGGAGAGAAACAAGTTATTAGAAATACCCAGAAAAGGAAAAAACAATGAAAGATATTTTACTGAGAAAGAAATAGAAAGGTTGAAGATAATATACATGTTGAGAAAATCAAAATTTACAATATCATCTATTTTTAGGAGTATGCAGGCCTATGAAAATGGTTTGAAAGGAAAAATTTCTGATGAACTGAAAGATGATACAGAGGAGAAAATACTTATTATAACAGGAGATAATTGGGTTTTGAATTTGGAAAAAGCAATTGAATCTGTATCAAAAGTTTTTAAAATAATTAATAATATTAAATCAAACCCTACACTTCTACACCACCCTTGATTTTTTTGGTATTATTTATTTACAAATTCATGGAGGTGGTAAAATGAAATGTTTTATAAAAGAAACTGAACAAGATTTATTATTTTGCGTAGGAGAATTAAGTCAAGAAGAGCAAAAATTTTTTAAAGGAGAACTTTTTGAGAAAAATGGGGATTATTACACAAAAAAGTTTTCAAACAAATTAAAAAACATTGAAACTACAGCTAAGAACTTTGAAAGAAATGGATGTGAAATGTACGAATATTATTTAGGTAGTGAAAGAAAAAATCCGATGAAAAAACTTTTAGAGGTTGCTGAAATATTAAACAGAAATGAAATAAACTGGTTTTTAAGTGGTAGCACTGCAGCTAAGATTTATGGCGTTGAAATAAATCCAAAAGACATAAATATAGTAGTAGATTTGAAAGATTTAGAAAAAATACAAGATTTATTTAAAGAAAAGATAATCATTCCTGTAGAAATATGTGAAGACTGGATAGCAAAAGGCTATGGGATTATGTTCGATGAAATTCCTGTGGATTTTGTTTTTGAAGTGTCAGAAGATTTAGACAAACCAGATCCAATAGATTGTGGTCCATATGCCTGGAAACATCTAAATAATATAGATATTAATGAAAAAACTATACCAGTTCCAGAAATAAAATTATTATATAACATAAATAAAAGAAGAAATAGAGAAGAAAGAGCTAGTTTAATAAAAGAAAAAATGTAAAGGATACTCCCGAAGGGGAGTATCTTTTTTATATTTATCGAAATAGTTTGACAAGTCAAAAAAAGAATGATATAATTAATTCGATAAACATCGAAACATTAAAAATATATTTATTTCGATAGAATTATATACGAGAGGTGGATGAATATGGATAAGATGGAAAAATTGAAGAAAGAATATGTTGATTTTGTGCATAAATTGAGAACTGAATGGGAAGAAAAGGCTGATTATGCAAAAGAAAATGGTGACCAAGATAATTATGTCAAAGGGCAAATCAAAATCCAGGTTACACACGTTTTAGAAAAAGTTTTTTTGGCAAAATATAGGGAGATAGAAAATGAATGAAGTTCAAAAAAAATTAAATTTATTAAAAGCTTTCGCTGATAAATCAAGGATATTGATTATAAATGCCCTTATGAAAAAACCAATGTATGTTGAAGAAATATCCAATTTGCTTGATCTCGCTGAATCAACAGTATCTTTTCATTTAAAAAAATTAGAAAAAGCTGGAATTATTTATTCTGAGAGAAGCCAGTATTATATTGTGTATAACGTTAAAGACGAAATATTGAATCAAAACCTTAAAGATATTATCTATATAAAGAACCCAGATGAAGCAGCGCAAAAGCAAAGAATGGAAGAATATAAGAATAAAGTTTTTAAAGCATTTTTTGAATACGGAAAGCTCAAACAAATTCCCATGTCCAACAAAAAAAGATACATTATTTTAAAAGAATTGGTAAAAGATTTTGATTTCGATAAAAAGTACACAGAAGATGAAGTAAACGCCATTTTGGTGAAATACAATGATGATGTAGCGGCTTTGAGAAGATATATGGTAGAAGAAAAATTGTTAGATAGAACTCCTGGAATATATTGGAGGGTTAAAGATATACCAAAAAATCCCTATTGAAAAAATAATTATAAATAAACCTTCACTTTGTGTGGAGGTTTTTATTATATAATTAAAATGGATACAAGATATTAGAGATTTCTGTTGAAGGTTTATGATTGGAAGTTGGAAGAAAATACATTGTTGAAAATGTTTGCGTATGTCATGTCGAGCAGGGTCGAGGCATCTCTTCAGTAAATTTGCAAAGCAAATTGAATGGTTATAAAATCTTAATTTCACTCTGTGAAATTTACTGAATAGATTCCTCCATGCGATGCTATGCATCTTAGTCGAAATGACAAAGTATATAATTTTTTAATTCCAACAATCTCCAACCTCTAACCAACAACCAAAATATAGAACTTTTTATGAATAGGAGTAAAGAAATGATTTTTACAACAAGTGATAATGTAGATTTATGGTATAAAATATCTGGAAGAGGCAAACCTCTTTTGTTTTTACACGGAGGTCCTGGTGCTTGGAGCAGAAGTTTTGAAGAACTAGGAGGAAAAAACTTTGAAGATTCTTTTAGAATGATTTATTTAGACCAAAGAGGTTGTGGTAGGTCAGACTTTCCAGCGGATAATAATTATTCTTTAGATAGAGTGGTCAAAGATATTGAGGAACTTAGAGAGTATTTGGTTATTGAAGACTTGAATATTATAGCCCATTCTTTTGGTGGAATTCTTCTAATTAATTATTTATATAAATATCCAGAAAATGTTAATAAAGCTATTTTTTTAAATAGTAGCTTCAGTATTAGAAGGTCTTTGAATGTACAAGTGAAAAAATCTTTGGAAATTTTAGATGTTAGTTATAAAGAAATTTTTGAACAAGAAGATGATCTAGTAAATAAGCTTTTTAAAACTATTTCCATATTATCCTCTAAAGAAAAACATCATGAACTTTTAGGTTGTTCAAGAGAGGATTATAATAAGTTAAATAGTGTAGACAAGCATTTGAAGATTGGAAAAGGACAAAATTTTCTGAGATATGTTTTTAGAGATGATGAATATATGAAAGATCATTATTATTTATCCTCAGAAATTGAAATTCCAGTTCTTTTATTAGTTGGAGATAAAGATTATTCAATAGGACCCAACCACTATTTTGGAGAAAAATTTTTGAATAAAATATATAAAAAATTACCAGGAGGACATTTGTTGTATTACGAAAAAAATAACGAAATAAAGAAAATGCTTGTTGATTTTTTATATTAATTATTTTTTGAGGAGTGAAATTATGAAAAAAGATAAAATAGAAGTTTGTAAAAAAACGGTAATACATGAAGATAAACTTAAAGAGATAAAAGGGAAAATACCGAAAGATGAGATTTTATATGAATTAGCTGATTTTTTTAAGATTTTTGGAGATACTACTAGAATTAAAATACTGAATGTTCTTTTTCATTCAGAACTATGCGTATGTGATATTTCAGAAGCTTTAGGTATGACACAATCAGCAGTTTCTCATCAGTTGAGGGTTTTAAGAGGAGCTAATTTGGTGAAATACAGAAAAGAAGGAAAAACAGTTTTCTATTCTTTGGACGATGAACATATAAATCAAATATTTAATATGGGTATGGAGCATATTTTAGAAAAATAAAAGCTCGGATTAATATCCGAGCTTAATAATTATTCATCATCGTCGTTTAAATCTTCTAATTCTGATTCATCTGACATTTCGATTTTACAGATCCAACCTTCGCCTTCTGCGTCATCGTTTATTGTTTCAGGAGCATCTTCTAAAGCTGAGTTAACTTCTACGATTTTTCCGCTTACTGGAGCGTATACATCGCCAGCTGATTTAACTGATTCTACTGAACAAATTGCGTCACCTTTTTTTACTTCTTTTCCTTCTTCAGGAAGATCAACGTAAGTGATATCTCCTAGTTCATCAGCTGCGTTAGCTGAGATTCCTATAATACCAATGTTTCCTTCTTTAATTACGTATTCATGAGATTCAGCGTACTTTTTCATTTTATTACCTCCCGATATATAAATTAAATATGTATTGCCATTCCTTCTGCACCTTCAATAGCGCCTAACAATGTTTCTGTTAGAGTTGGGTGAGGATGAATTGAATCAGCGAGTTGCTCTATTGTTAAACCATGCTTAACAGCTAAAACACCTTCCATAATCATATCTGTCGCACTAGGTGATACTATAGAAAATCCAAGGACTTTTCCAGATTCTTTATCTGCAATAACTTTTGCAAATCCGTCTTTTTCTTCCATTGTTCTGGCTCTACCATTTGCAGAAACTGGAAATTTAGAGATAATAACTTTATCTGTGTCAACATCTTTTTCTTTAACTCCAGTCGAAGCTACTTCGGGTGTCGAAAAAATAATGGATGGAACAGCTGAATAATCCATTTCTTTTTCTTCGCCAGCGATATTGTGCGCAGCTGTTATACCTTCAAAACTTGCAACATGGGCAAGCATAATTTGGGATCTGATATCTCCTATAGCGTAAACATTATCTATATTTGTTTTCATTTTGGAATCTGTTTTAACACCTTTTTCTATTTCAACACCTAAATTTTTAACGTCTTCAGGAATTACTGGTTTTCTTCCAACTGCGAGAAGAACTTTTTCTGTTTCTATTTCCTTTATTTTATCATCATTTTCAATTTTTGATATATATCCTTTTTCAGAAATTTGAACATCAGAAACTTTATGTTTCTCAAGAACTTCTACACCTTTTTTCTTTAGTGTTTTTTTAATTTCTTTTGCAACATCTTCATCTTCATAAGGAAGGATGTGGTCAAACAATTCAACTAAATAAACTTTTTTACCTAAACTTGCGAAGAAGTTAGAAAATTCAAGTCCAATTACTCCACCACCAATGATAAGAATTGATTCAGGAGCTTCTTTCATTTGGAAAACTTCGTTACTTGTCCATATACCGTCTATTTCATTAAATGGGGAGAACATAACTGGTTCAGAACCATGTGCTAATATTATGTTTTCAGTCTCAAGAGTATCTTCTCCTGCTTTTACATGGTTTTTGTCAACAATAACTGCAGTTTCTTTGAACAAATCGATTTTATTTTTGTTAAACAAAAATTCGATACCTTTTCTTGACATGGTTATTGATTTTTTCATGTGTTTCATGATTCCAGCTATGTCGTAATCTACGCTGTCTACTTTTATTCCCATCTTTTTTGATTTAGTAATGATATCTGTATATAAATGAGCGGCAGTCAACATTGCTTTTGTTGGGATACAACCCCAATTTGTACAAGTTCCACCAACGTTATCTTTTTCAATTACAGCTACTTTTTTACCTAATTGAGCCAATCTAATAGCAGCAACATAACCACCAGGTCCACCGCCTATTACAACTGTATTATACAATATTATCTCCTCCTGATGTAAATTTTAGTGTCTCCTAATTTATCTTCGTAAAGAGCTAGCATTTCGTGTCCTTCATCTTCTATTACTTTTGGGATTCTTTCTTTGGATAACGGATAGTCTATAATCACCAAAAGAACTTCATTTATTTCCATTAATTCCAATTGTTTTCTTGTTTGTATATCTGGAACTGGACACATTTCTCCTCTTACATCCAGCACTTTATTTACTGTAATATCACTGATGTAGTGGATATCATCAGAGAATATTTTCAACACTTCTGCCTCAACAGCTTTTGTTTGTTTTATTGAAGAAAGAGTATTAATTGCTGACTCTATAAGGTTATAAACGTGTTCGGAAGCTAAATCATATCTTTCAATACCCTTTTGCATGAAAGAAGTTATTAAGCTTTTATTTTTTAAAAATTTTAAATGTCTATAAACGGTAGAAATATCCATGTCCAATCTTTTGGAGATATCTCCAGCAGTTGAACAATTATCTTGTAAAGATATTAATATTTCGAGTCTCGTTTGATTAGATAAAGTTTTAAAAATCAATGGTAAGTTGATTGATTGAGCTTTCCCATCAAAAATTTTCACTATTTTTTCCTCCGGTTTTTTAGTTTATAACAATAACACTCTTATTATAACAAAAACTATTGAATTTTACTATGGAAAAAGGGAAAGAGCTGAGCTCTTCCCCAAATTTATTATCCAATAAATTTTTCTTCTTTTTCTATTAAATCAATTAATTCTGAATAATCTAATAGAGTGTGTTTGCAATCTTTTTCTGAATAACCTCTTGCTAAGTAATCTTCTTTAACAACATTTATATTACCTTGAAAATCTTTTAACTCATCATTTAAAGCCCAGAAAACTCCATCTTGAATTAAAACTATACTGTCTGAATCTTTTGCTGTTTGTAGTTTTATCTTTTCAGCTGAGTTACCCAAACCATATTTTACTAATACGAGTGCCATACACAACACCTCACATATAAATTACTAGATCATATGAATGAAAGAAATCAGAAAGATCCTCTTCTTTCAGAGTTTTCATTCCAAACTTTTCATCTATGTTTTTCACATTAAATTTTTCTAAATGTTCTTGAACACCAAAAACTTCTGTTTCATATTTTTTTATGAACCTCTGAACAATTTTTATTGGTAGAAGTTTCAATGATTCAGGTTTTGTATTTTCAGATAAACCAATTGAAGCTTCATCCATAACAAGTACAGCAGGTTCTATATCTTCTCCGTACATACCAAAAGCAGTTCTGTAGACTTCATTAGTCCAAATAGCTCCTACAGGTGCCTGGTAAACAACGAATAGAACTTTTTTATCCATAAAATTCACCTCACGCCATAAAGCTAATGAATCTATCTGACTCATATATTAATTCTGCGAGTTCAGGTAGTCCACTTGGTCTTGCACCTTCAATAATCATATCTTTGTTTACACCTCTGTAGTCCATACAAATACCACATATGTCAACCTTCAAACCTTTTTCAGCGATCATTGTTTCAAGTATTTGAGGAATATTTCTATCGTTTCTTACAGGTTTAACCAATTTATTAATAGCTAAAACTGAATCACAGAATAAGAAAATTCCAACTTCATGCCCTTTTTCTAAGGCAGCATCTGCAATTTTAATCGCAGAATCAAGATCCTGATAAGTATATGGTTGAGCCATTACTTGAATAGTTATTTTCATAAGGAAAAACCTCCCGATCAGTCTCTTTCATATAAGAACCATGTCATTGCCCAGTTACCTAAAATAAAGAATAAAGAAGCTACTAGTGATGAAATACCAAGCATTGGTAATCCAACAAAGAAATGTCCAATATTACAACCATAGTCTATTGAAGCTCCAAATCCCATCATAGCTCCACCTAAAAGAACCATTGCATATGTTGAAGGTTTTTTAGGCATTCTTAATTTGAATTCTTTCTTTACTATTGCAGCTATTGTCGCACCAACTACTATACCAATGATTGAGAATGAACCCCAATTTAAAGGAGCGCCTGTTAAGAAGCTATCCCATAGTGCTACCCATGGTCCTGTTATTCCGAATCCGTAGTTTCTACCCGCTGCATAAGAAAGAATATAAGCAACTGTTGATACTATAGCCAAAAGAATAGCCAAAGTTTTCCAATTCATAGTTGATTTTCTTTGCGTTGTTTTTGTTCCAAAAACATACCATAATAATAAAGCAGTGAATATTATAGCTGGAATCCAAGGATTTACTCCTAATATAGAAGCTATATTAACGCCTGTTGTATCTGCATACATAGCACTTTCGTTTTGCACAGTTACATCTAAAGGTTTTAAACCACTTATTACCCAATTTAAAGCACCTTTTTTAGTTGCAAAAGCAGTTAAACCGTATGATATCGCAGCCATCCAAGCTGTTGTCATACCTTCCCCAATTCTATAAGTAACTCCAGAAGCACAACCTCCAGCTAGAACCATACCCATACCGAATATGAAAGCACCTAGTATGGTTGAAACCCAGTTAAATGCAGCTGGATTCATTCTTATCCATCCAAATTGAGCAGATAAGTGAAATAAAATTGTAGACAAAGCTACAGAAAAAACAGCAATTTTGAACAAATAGTTATCTTTCATTAATTTGATGTCTCTGAAAGCAGAGTTAAAACAAACTCTTCCTCTTTGTAATAAAACACCAAAAATCAATCCCATTAATAATCCTGTCCAAGCCATAACAATTACCCCCGTAATTTTAGATTATTTTATTTAACCTTGATGTATATTTTCCATTCTGAGTTTCCTACTTCTTCTACTTCTAAAACTTCGTGTCCCATTTTTTCTACTGTTTCAGGTATTCTTTCTTTAGACATAGGGTAGTCAATCAATACTTCCAAGATTTCTCCAGAGTTCATTTTTTTAAGAGCTCTTTTTGTGTCAACGTCTGGTACTGGACAAACTTCTCCCATAACATCCAATGTTTTTGTAACTTCATATTTAGCCATGAAAAACACCTCCATAAGGTTTTGTGATTTTATAAGAATTATTTCACAATATAAAATATGAATTATAATTTTCAAATATATAATGACTTGGTAAACGTAAAATATAAATATAAAAAAATTAATGATTTAATCACAAAATTCACAAAGTAACTAAATTTTCAAATAACAAATTTCACAACCTGACAACAAGTTAACCAAATCGTTATACAGTTATTATTCTATACATAGATTATTAAATAAAAATAAACAAAAAATAACAAAATGGTTAATAAGTTATATTCTTCTCAAATAATAATAGTGGAATAGCTATTACATATTATTTAACGATAAATTAAAACCAGAACTAATAATTAGCTCTGGTTTAGTATGATTCCAAAATTTTTAAGTTTTATAATAGAATCTTCTATCATCTTCTCATATATTTGTTCATTTTTTCTTGAAAAAGTAAAGTGTGTTGAAACATATAATATATTTTCTTTAAATTCAACACTAGTTATAGAGTATGAAGTTAAAATACTTTTTTGATGTGTTTCAAACATTTTTGAAGCATAATATCCTATAGAATCTAAAAGTTCAACTTTTTGATCATAAAGGATTCTATGATTTTTACTTTCATACATGTCTTTAATGTGTGATAAATTATAATTCAATAATTTGTCTGATAGTTTTTTTAAATCATTGAATAAATAAATTTTTTCATATAAGTCATATTTATCAAAAAACTGCAAAGATTTATAAGCTTCGTTTAAAGAGCCATAGAAAATAGAGTTTTCATAATTTTTAAGATATTTATATATATATGTCATTAAATTGTATCTAAAACTCTTTTGTAGCGAAATTATACTTTCGTTATTTAGTTCATCATATCTACATAAAAATAAATTAAAATTAATTATTTTATGAACCAGATTAATTATCTTTTTATAATCATATTCTATTGTTTTATTTGATAATGAATTTTCTTTAAATATTGATACAGACTTTGATTCACAACAAAAGAAAAAATCTCTAAATAAATAATCTAAAATATTCATTTTATAAGTTTTATATTTTTCTTGAGAAGAAAATAATTCCCAGAATTTAATTAACCATTCATTGTTTCTATTTTCCATTAAAGGATCAAAAATTCTTCCTGTTCTCAAAAAATTAATGGTAGAAATACCTAAAATGTGTTTTTTAATATTCAAAAAATTATCTACAAAAAGAATTTTTTCATTATTCTCAAATTCTCCATTAAAATACAAATTTTTATAGAATTGGCCAGAAAATAATAATAATATGCTTAAAAAAAGCGAAAGATAGAAAAAATCTTTTGCAGAAATTTCTTCATCATAATTTTTCAAATTCATTTCTTTTATCTTTTTTTCAAAAACAGGTAAGATCATTTCTTGATTTTTTAGAAATGATTGAATAAAAGATATATTGTTAATAGTTTCATGATTCATGTTGTTATTATAAAAAATAAACCAATTTTTTTTGATCCCTTGTTTTAAATAAGATCTTATCTTGTTATTTTCTATTTTGTTTAAAATTAAAGAAAAATCATCATCTATTTTTTTGTAAAACATTCAATTCATCCCCCGATTTAAATATAAATGGATACAATTATATTTTAACATAAAATCAATAAATATTTACGATAAATAACATTATTTTATTAAATCTATAAATTGGTAAAATAAAACCCGAGATTTTTGATCTCGGGTAATTTAAATAATCTTAAAAAAAGTAAACGAAGCCTGCTCCACCATAGATGTGTAATTGAGCCATATTAGGAATGATCTCAAGGCCAGGTGCAATATCCGCAAAAATGATTAAAGGTAGTTCGAGTATATTTTCTAAATCAAATTCAATTCCAACGGGTATTCTTGCAGCTACACTAATCGTGTTACCAAGTCCTACTGTTGCTCCAATACCATAGCGATAATAAAAATCTCCATCTAAATGTTTTGCTAGGTTATAATTTGCAGTAACAGCTATTGAACTGTACGAATAAGACCATGCTACAGTTGCATCGAGAAATTGAAAATCACCTATGTTGTACCTTCCATAAACCCCAGAAGGTTCTCCACCAATTACTCCAGCTCCTTTCTCGCCAGCAGAATAATTCATAGAAAAGGTCAATAAGCCAACAACAAGAATAACAATAATAAAAATCTTTTTCATTTGACTCCCCCCTTTTTGTATGTGTCAAAATTAAAAACGGTTCTTAATAATTATAATATATTAATATTAATTTAATATTAAACAAATAAAAATATTCAATATATAAAAATACCCGAGAATTAATATCTCGGGTATTGTATATTTTTATTTGTTTTTGTTAAAAGAAATAAACAAATCCAGCACCGCCTGATAGATCAAAATTTATACTAGGCAAAATATCTAATCCTGGAGCTATTTCTAAAAATAAGTTGATTGGAATTTCTGTTAGGTTTGTTAAATCATACTCTATACCTAAAGGAGCTCTTGCAGTAACAGATATTGTGTTTGCTAATCCAATTTTTGCACCTAATCCATATCTGTAATAAATGTCACCATCTAGGTTTCTAATTAAATTATAATCTGTAGCTAAGGAAATAGAATCAGAAGAAAAAGACCAAGCTGCAGTAACATCTATAAATTTATAATTCTCTAGATTATATCTTCCGTATATACCAGATGGTTCACCGCCTGTTAAGCCAAGACCAATTTTCCCTGAAGAATAATTCATTGAAAAAGTCATTAAACCTATAACCAGAACAGCTATGACTAAAACTTTTTTCATTATAAAACATCTCCTTTCATATTTTGTGTTTTGAAACGATTTCAAAACTATACAAAACAATTATATAATATATTTATTAATTATTTATTAAATGAACAATAAAACCATTGAAATATTTATATATATAATAAGATTAAATTAACTTATCATTTTTTTGCAAAATATAAATGTACAATAAAAAAATTAAAGACCAAAGAATAAGGCTTAGCAAAGTTAAATTTTCCAACATAGGTAATTTAGAAAAAAGTTCAGTCAGTTGAATAGTGCCTGTAATAATGATAGTAGATAAAAAAAGAATAAATTTAGAGTGAAATAATAGATAACTTAGGCTTAAAAAAATAATTATTCCCATGGTTATAGATAATAAAGGGGTTATCAAAATACCAACAGGTGCAAGTTGTTTAAAATATATTATAGAAAAAGGCATGATCCCTATAAAAGATGAAATAGGGATCAATAAAGTTTTTAACTTTTCTTTTTTTACCATATCGTTAGTTAATAAAATCATAAAAGCTGCTGAATAACTCATTTGAAAACCAACATTAAATATTGAAGATGGCAATATGATTATATTTATAAAGCCTATTAATCCAAGTATGTTTATGGAGTAAGCATTTATTCCTATACTTTTAAAAATTATAATTAGTACAATTAAACTTACAGCTCTAGTAGAACTAGGGCTAAATCCGGTTAAAGAAAGATATGAAATCATAATTAAAGATATTATAATGTTTTTGACTTTATAATTAAAAGGGAATAAAAGATATTTCAGGATACCAAAAATAATGAAAACGTGAAACCCTGAAACCGCAAACAGGTGTAATGTACCAGTTTTTTTAAACAAATCTTTATTCGAAAGACCTCCCATTATAGAGCTCATCATGACATCTCTAATAGTATAATTTTCTATGTTCTTAAATCTTAGAACAGCTTCGTCTTTTATTTCTAGAAAAGAATTATTATCTGACATAGCTACGTAATCAGCATTCAAGTAATTATTATTCAAAAAACCTGTAATATAAACATTATTTCCGTTTTTAATTTCTTCAACGCTAAATTTATTATAATTAAAGCTGTATATTTCTTTGTGATTCTCCCATTTGTTGTTGAAATATATCTTTTCAGAAAGAACTTTATAATTACTGTATTTTTTATCTATTATTTTTCCTAAAACTGCTACATCTCCTTCAAAAGAAGAATAATTAATTGTTAATAAGGGTATTATTGCTAACAAAAGATAAAAAGTTTTCTTTTTAAATAAAAATAAAAAAATAGTAAAAATAATGACCGCAGTAATTACTCCTGCGGCCAAATTTATCTTTGTTATTATGATTAATAATATACTTGTTAAAAAGATGTATAAAAATAAAGGTTCTTTATTATGCATTTAGTACTCCAAGAGCGAGTGAAGCCATTTTTGATTTAGCGTCATTTGCCCTAGAAACAACAACAATTGGTGCTGTGCATCCAAGGATAAGGCCAGCTATTTTACCCCCTGCAAGGTAAACCGCTGATTTACCAAGGAAATTACCAGAATGGATATCGGGAACTAGCAGAATATCTGCTTGACCCGCTACTTCTCCAGTGACTTTTTTAATTTTTGCAGCTGTTAAATCAAGGGCATTGTCAATTCCAAGAGGACCATCAACAATACAATCTTTTATTTGCCCTCTTCTGTTCATCTGTGTCAATATAGCAGCATCTTTTGTTTCTGGCATATCAGGGTTAACAACTTCAACAGCTGCAATAACTCCGACTTTTGGGGTTTCTATTCCGATTGATTTTGCAAGTTTTACAGTATTGTTTATTATTGAAACTTTTTGGTTTAGATCTGGTCTTATAATCATTCCGCCGTCTGTTACAAAAATTAATTTATCTAAATATGGGGTATCTAAAACAGCACAATGAGAAAGAACGTTTCCTGTTCTTAAACCCCAATCCTTATTCAAAGCAGCTTTTAATAGAATTGATGTTTTAATATTTCCTTTCATAACAACATCAGCTGCACCAGAGCTAACTAATCTAATACCTTTTTCTGCAGCATCTTTTGAATTTTCAGCGTCAATTATGTCAAAATCTTTATCAATTTTTTGAAGGTTTTCTTCGATAATTTTTTTGTCTCCAACTAAAACTGGATCTGCAAAACCTTCATCATGTGCAGCTGAAACAGCTTCTAATGCTTCTGGGTCTTCCGCACCTATAACTACAACTCTTTTCATACCAGTTTCTTTTGCTTTTTTGATTAAATCATCCAAATTTTTCATGTTAAAAAACCTCCCATAAAATTATAATTAACTTTATTATATTTAATATATTTGTATTTTTTTATCCTCGATAGTTCAAAGCTTCTGTTATATGATTTATAGCAACTTTATCTGAACCATTTAAATCTGCAATAGTTCTAGAAACTTTCAAAACTCTATTTACTGATCTTGCAGTAAGTTTTAAATTGTTAGAAGCTTTTTTTATGAAATCTTCTGTTGAATCTTCAAGATTCAAATGTTTTTTTAGTTCTCTATTATTCAGTTTTCCATTTAATTTACCTTGTCTTTTTATTTGTATATCAGCAGATTTTGTAACTCTTTTTCTAATAGATTCGGAACTTTCTGCGTCATCTCTTGACATCAATTCATCAATTTTAACTCTTGGTACATTAATTCTTATATCGAATCTATCAAGAATAGGGCCAGAAATTTTTTTATTATAATTATTTATTTGATTCATAGAACAGACACATTCTTTTTCTTTGTCCCCATAATAACCGCAAGGACAAGGGTTTTTTGAAGCGACTAACATGAATTTAGCAGGGTATTGAGCCATTGCTTTTGCTCTAGTAATTGTTACCTCTCCATCTTCCATAGGTTGTCTCAATGCTTCTATTACATCAGATTTGTATTCAGGAAACTCATCCATAAAAAGAACTCCGTTGTGAGAAAGAGATATTTCTCCCGGTTTTGGATCGCTTCCACCACCAATTATTGATACGCTTGAGGCGGTGTGATGTGGTGAACGAAAGGGTCTTTTTGTTACAATTTTATTTATATAACCAGAAACAGAATAGAGTTTGGTAGATTCAACTATTTCTTCTTCTGTCATTTCAGGTAATATTGTTGGTATTCTTCTTGCAATCATTGTTTTCCCAGATCCTGGTGAACCATTCATAATTATATTATGAAAACCACTTGCTGCAATTTCTACAGCTCTTTTTGTCATCAGTTGTCCTTTTATTTCTGCGAAATCTATATCAAATTTTTTTTCTATTTGTTTTTGATTTATTGGCACATAATTTTCTAACTGTCCTTCAGATATTTTTATTAAATCCTTTATGTGGTCAATAACCAAAACATCTGATTTTTCAATAAAAAGTGTTTCTTCCTGATTTTCTCTTGGTATTATAAATTTAGCTTTTGGATTTATCTTTTTTATACTCATTAAAAATAAAGTGATTCCTCTAACAGGTCTGATTTCACCATTTAATCCCAGTTCACCAAAATAATAATAATTTTCATCTAGTTTTTGAATTTGTGAAGCAGCTTCTAATAAAGCAACAGCTATGGGGAGATCAAAGTGTGTTCCCTCTTTTTTTAAAGAGCTTGGGGAAAGGTTTGCTACTATGGAACCATGTGGCATACTGAACCCTGAATTTCTTGTTGAACTCATAACTCTTTTTTCGCTTTCTAAGATAGAAGTAGTAGGCAGTCCAACAATTTTAAAAGTTTGGTATGATGACCTTGAATTTATGTCCATTTCAACGATAACTTCTTTTACGTGATACCCAGAGATAGATCCTGTTTTGATCTTGGAGTATTTCACCTACTTTATCCCCTTTTATTCTTTGTCTTTGACAAATTATTTTATAGAAAAAACTTTACAATTTTTGTTGTTAGTTTTTGTTTATTTTAAACGTTTATCAATTTGTTTTACTTCCAACAGAAATCTCAGATTTCTCTCTGAACTGATTTCTATTTTGTGTAATCTTTTTTCAATAACAAAGTCAAAATAATAATAATTGAAAAAGTTAAATATGGAACAGAAAATGATAACATCATATTAAAATCAGCTATTACTCCCATAGAAGTAGAAATAATCATCGCTCCGAGTCCTGTAGAAGCAAAAGATAATCCATTAAACAATCCTACTTCTCTTGAAGGTAATTTTTGATTAGCAAATTTTTGAATTGATGGAAATATTGGCCCAAATGCCAATCCAACTACTATAAAGAAATATGGTAATTGGAAAATAAGTATAAACCCTAGAGATATAAAGAATAAAATAGAGCTATATATAATCGTTCTTAATTCTGTAAATTTTTTATTCATCCAATCAGTTAGAAATCTTCCTGCTGTAAATGTTATCCAAAAATAGCTTAATAATAGTGAAGATAATTCTTTCGAATAATCAAACATATCTACAAAAAGATTGCCTGCCCAAGTTATAACACTTATTTCTGTACCCGAATAAAAAAGGAAAATCAATAATGAAAACAAAATCAACCTTTTTTTTATAATATTAAAAGCTTCTAAGATTTTAATAGCTTCATATTTAATATTTCCCATCATTTTTGATGTATTCAAATAAACCAAGAGTAATAAAAACAAGAATAAATATATTAAATAAATAGCTCTGAAATTTAACTCTTGAGCTAAGAAATAAGATGTTATTATTGGAGCTAAAATTCCTCCAACACCAAAAAAGGCATTAAGCATACCAAAATTTTGGTATTTTTTATCCAGATGAGATATTGTTGTTGAAAGGCTTGTGAAAGCAGCGCCTGTAGAAGCTCCTATGAAAAAAACACTTAATAATAGTATCAAGAAATTTTCTGAAAAAACAAAAGCAGTGCTCCCAAAAAGTGCCATTATTAAAGATATACTCAAATATCTTTTTATGCCAATTTGAGCAATTAAAAAACTACCTATAACATTAGCGCTCATTACTCCAATCGTATTAATAAGCGGTATTACCGCAGATTTACCTACACTAATTGCAAACCCTTCTTGGATTGATGTCATTAAAGGCGCGATAGTGTTAGCTGAAAGTGAAAATACTATCATTGATAAAAATGCGAAAACTCTTATTTGATTTTGTTTCAAATTCCTCACCTCTTAGTCTATATCAACAAGTAAAGCACAATGAACCTCAATACCTTCATCCTTACCTGCTATACCTAAAGTATTTCCGCTTTTTCCTTTTATATTTATATATTTTTCATCTAAATTAATAGTTTTAGAGATTTTTTGTTTAATTTTTTCTTTTAAAGAGGATATTCTTACTGAACTGCTTAAAATAGTAGCATCTATATTATTTATTTTGTATGTTTCTTTTTTATTTAGAATTTCAACTATTTTTTTCAGTAGTTGAATAGAATCTGCGTCTTTATATTCTTTTGTTTCAGGAAAAAATTCACCAATAGATCCATAACCAAAAGCTCCTATTAGTGCGTCTATGATTGCGTGTGTTAATACATCAGCATCCGAATGACCGGATAATCCCAGTTCATTCGGATGATTAGTTTGTATTCCACCAATTATTAATTTTTTGTTTTTTTCAAAAGGATGTACATCATAACCATAACCTATTCTTAGCATCAAGCCCACCTTGTAGGCATAACAATATACATGTATGAATTATCATCAATAGGTTTAATTACTGTTGGGTTAATTTCACCAGAGATATTGAATTCGAATTCAGTTGTTTCTACTTTTTCAACAGCTTCTCTTAAAAATCTTGGAGAATATGCAATAACAAGTTCTTCTCCATCTTTTTCTATATCTATTAATTCTTTTGCTTCTCCAACATCTGGTGAATTAGCTTTTAAAGTAATACTGGTTTCTTCAATTTCTAATTTTACTTGTTCACTTTTACCTGCGGCTATTGAAACTCTTTTTAAAGAATCTAAGAAATCTTTTGAATTTGAAACAATTTTAGTTTTGAATGCTTGTGGAATAATTTCTGTATAATTTGGATATTTTGCATCTACAACATTAAGTACTAATTGTATATTTTCTTCAGCGAAAGTGAATAAAGCTCTAGATCCATCAAAATTCAGATTTATTTTCTCAGTTTTAGAGTTTGCCAAAACCATTTTAAGTTCTTCCATACTTTTCAAAGAAAGCAAGAATGATGAAGGGAGATCTTCGTTTCCTATCGTTGTTTCTGAAAGAGCAAGCCTATAGCTATCTGATGCGATTAAAGTTAAATATCCACCTTCTCTGAAATCCCAATATAGTCCATTAAGATTTTTTGATAGGGGGTCATTGTCTTTTAAAGCACAAAATATAACTTTTTCTATCATTTTTAATATTTTCTCTCTGTTTAATTCTATTGAGTTGCCGGTTACAGAAGGAATTACATTTGGAAATTCTCCAGAGTCCATTGTGGGGATTTTAAAATTTGAATGTCCAGATACCAATTGTAAATTTCCGTCAAAAATAATATTCACTGGGCCATCAGGTAAAGTTCTAATTATATCTGAAAATACTTTTTGGTCTACTACAAATGAAAAATCTTCTCCAGAATAATTAATTTCTTCTTTTTTATGAAAACCTGTTTGTAAATCAGTTGCAAATATGTTTAATTCATTTTCTTTGATTTCTAATAAAATACCAGACAAAATTGGGTTAGTGGTTTTTTTTGCTACAGCATTAGAGGCTAATTCTACAGATGTCATCAATTTTTTCTTTTCTATTTTGAACTCCATTTTTATCCCTCCCAAATTCATTTTTTAACTTATATTTATATTTTACATTAAATTGTAATAAAAAACAATAAGATATACAGCAATGTATTATATATGATATAATATTAAAGAATATGCAAGGAGTTATAAGAATGAAAAAAGGTTTACTTATATTATTTATTTCACTTTTTGTAACGCTGGTTTTTTCAAATGACATTTTTGTGTCTTCATATTTTACTAATAATATTACAGGACTTAATTTTAGTCCTGAAAATTCTATTGCTGTTTTGAATAATAAAAGAGATATTAGGATTTTTGATTCTGAAACATTTGAAATGCAACAGCATTTTGAAACAGATAATGTCAATTTAGTTGCAGATTGGTCTGCTGATATGAAATACTTTATTACAGGAGATAATAAAGGTAACGTCAATGTTTTTAATTTAGATAATGATATTTTTAGCTTTGATATAAATTATTCTGATGAAAGTATTGTTGACTTGAAAATAGCAGATAATATGGTTGCTTTTACATCTTTAAATAGAGATGTTTATCTATATAATATAGTAAAAAGAAAATTGATTTTTAAATACTCTCTAGAAGACTTACCCTCATCAATGTTTTTTGATGGAGAGGATTTTGTTGTTGGAGATAACAATGGCAATATTCATATGATTGACTATGAGAGCTTTGAAATAGAAAAAATTTCTGTAAGTCCAACTCCTGTAAAAGATATTTTGAAATTTAATAATGAGATTTTAGTTTTCACTTTAGACGGTAGAATATCTATATATAATGAAACTCGTCTTATAAATAGAATTTTTACTGGCAGTCCTATTAATAAAGTTATTAAATCACCACATGATGATTATTTTATGGTTCATTTTTCTAATAATGATTTAGTGGTATATAATGTCTCTACTATGATAAAAACCCTTGAATTAAAAGAATTAAATTTTAAAATTATAGATATATCTTGGACAAATAAATGGAATAAGGTTTTTTTGACAGATGGGAACGATATTTATGATGTGAGTATTACTAGTGGTATTATTAGAAAATCTTTTGATAATAAAGGAATTGTTCCTATTAAAGTTTTATGGAGAGATAATAGAATTATCTATTTAGATGATTCTTCGAATATAGGTTTTATAAACTCATCAAATGGAAGAATTGAGAGAATTTATAAATTAAATTATAAATTTAATGATTTTTATCTAGATGATTCAAATATACTTTATACAGTTGACGGTGATGGAGTGTTAAAGGTATTTGATTTAGAAAATAATTCTATGATAACTTCGAAAAGCATATCTGATTCTTCTTTGACAAATATTGATATCTCTAATGACAATAGATTCATTTCAGTTGGAGGATGGGACTATAATGTATATATTCTAGATAAAGAAAGTTTACGGATATTAAAAGCTTTTGAAAACACTCATAAAAATTGGATTAAATCCATAAAATTTAACGAATTTTCTACTATGCTCGCCGTAAGTGGATTAGATAAAAGAATATCAGTAACGAATGTTAATGTACTTGAGAATCTAAATATTCTAAACAATTTTAATTACAATATATGGTCAATAGATTGGTCAAGCGATTCAAACTACATTGTAACAGGTGGGTTTGAGGGAGTTATAGAAATTTGGGATCCAGTATTTACTTCTTTACAAAAAAGGTCTAATATATCTACATCTCCGATTAATATAGTTAGTTGGAGTCCAGATAATTCTGTAATATTATCTGGGACAAATGAAGGTACTATATATACTTGGAACCCAAATAATTTGAGTTTAGATTTCAGTTTAAAAAGAACAGATAATGAAATAACTGACATATCTTGGAGTGAAAATAGTAGATTTTTTGTTACAGCAGATGATTCTAACGTAATTAGAATTTGGGATTTGCAAGAAAAAAAGATATTAGCTTCATTTATGATTTTCGGTGATGGAAAATATATTTCTTATCAAGATAGTGGTGAATATGTTTCGAATATTGACGAAAATAATACTAAAAATTATTTTATTAAAAAACCTCCTTTAAATTTATTTGATACTTTAAATTATAAAAAAGTTGATGAATTAATGTTGCAAGAAAATAATCCACCTATAATAAATTCACCAGATAAATTTGTGTACAACAGAAATAATAAAAATATAATGATTAGTGTTACAGACAACAAAGAAATAAAAAGTGTGAAAGTTAATGAAAGTAGTTATACAGCAAACTCCAATTATTTAAACATAAATTATACCATTGATATTGAAAAGCTTAAGAATAATATTATTACTATAACCGCAATAGATAATTCTGGTAACACTGTAAAAAAAGAGATTGAAATTAGCTTTGATAACATCTCATTGACAGTAATATCAAATCAAGCACCTGTTAGAGACGAACAAGGAAGGTTATTAGGAGTTGTTTCTAGAGGAATTAATGTAGAGTTATTAGGGGTGAGAGATGACGCTTATAAGATAAAATATAAAGATAAAATAGGTTACATTCAAAAACCACTATTATATACAACAGAATAAAAAATAGAAGACCTCTTAAGGTCTTCTATTTTTTAAAATTTTAAATTGTGGGGTATTGAATGTTAATTGCGTTAATTTTGAAAATAACTTTCTTTGCATAATACTCGTTTCCACCGCCATTATACCAACCAATCGCGGTAAATAAATCTCCGTTGTGTGTTCCCATCAAATGATTTAAATATGCTGTACCTACTAAGATATTGTATATTGGATCAGTAAGTAATCTTTTTTCTATCCACGAGGAATCTTCTTCACTGTAACCTAAACTCTTGAACTTTTCTGGATATTTATCAATCATGTATTTTGCTGTACTAGGACGTAATTGCATATATCCAACTTCTCCAAAAGTACCTATCAAATTTCTAAAGTTCGTTTCAGTGTCTATTATAGCTGCAATCAAAAGTGGGGAAATTTCAAATTGTCTGGAAGCTTCTAAAATTCCTTTGACTATTTGTTGTTTTCTTTCATTTGACATGGGTTTTCCTGCTGCCAAGTAATACTGTTGTTCAACAAAATCTGTTAAAAATGTTTTGTACTTTAATTCGATTTTTGAATCATTAACATCTGTCATTTCTAGGGGGTTGAATGTAAAAACTATTGAACTAACAATAATACTCAGAGCTATTATGATAATCTTTTTCAAAGTATCACCTCACTCTTTTAAGATTAAAGTAGTGAAACCGTTTATTTCAATTAAGTCACATCTATCTGTATATAAACCATAACATTTAATTATTTTATTTTTATTAACTTTTAATAAAGATTTAGAGGTTTTAAAGTTGTAAATGACTATAATTGTTCGAGAGTCATTATTAATCCTTAATTTAACGATGTTGTTATTTTGGCTCAATATAGAAATACTTGCATCATCAATCCAGGAAAAATCTTTTCTAAATTCTATAAGATCTTTAATATGATTAAACATAGAGTTAGTTTGGTTTTTTTGATATTCATATGAAACTTTACTATATGGGGGGTTAAACTTATACCCTTTCCATTCTGTTTGTCCTGGTCCGAAACCTATTTCATACCAATGAAATGGTTCTTGGCTATCTTCTGTATAATTAACGCTAACAAGTTCACCTCTTAACCCTAGTTCTTCACCATAAAAAATAAAAGGTTTCCCAGGAAGAGTATAAAGTATAGTATATGCGAATTTTGTTTTTTCTTCATTATCATCATATTCACTAATTAATCTTTGCATATCATGATTTGTCAAAAAATTTCCTGATTTTGTTTTTATATTTTCTTTTTTATCTATATATTTAGAAAAATTATTTTTTAGGGCTTTAACAAAATTTTTAGGGTTTTCTTTTTTAATGCTATCTTTCATATCTCCAGCTAAAGGAAAATTAAACCCAATATCAAAAACGCCTTCATATTTTTGAACAATTTTATGGTCATCCCAAACTTCGCTTACGATTATTGCATTTTTATTTATTGAATAAATATAATCGATCATTTCATTCCAAAACTTAATATTTTTATCATGTTGATATTTGAATTTCATGTTTTTTTCGTCATAATCAAAAATATGTTTGGCTGCATCCAGTCTAAACCCATCAAAACCTACTTCTAACCAAAATTTAAAAACATTTTTAATTTCTTTCCATAGAGTTTTATTCTCAAAATTAAGATCAGGACTTCCTGGCCCAAAAAGTCCATAAAAATATTTTTCACCTATTCTATGCCATATTAAATCATTACCCCAGTGTCTTTCTTCAGCCAAGTTAGTTTTTTCATTAGCCCAAGTAAACCAGTCTTCATAAGGTTCTTCGCCGTTTAAAGCTTTTTGAAACCAATCAGAGTTTACAGCTACATGGTTAACTGGTAAATCTAAAATAAATTTTAACCCCATTTCATGTCCTTTTTTTATAGCAGCTTTTAAATCAGATAATTCACCGTAAGCTGGATTTGTTTCATAAAAATTTGAAATAGTATACCCATGAAACGCTGGTGATTTCATTATAGGTAATAACCAAATTGTATCTATACCTAATTCTTTGAAATAGTCTAACTTTTCTTCAAGCCCTTTAAAGTCTCCGATTCCGTCTCCATTGCTGTCATAAAATGATCTTAGAAATAATTCATAAAATATCATAATTGACCTCCTTTGCTGGTATAATTGTAATAAGGTGGTGATTCGATTAATGAAAAATAAATACAATAAAAAGAATTTTTTCAAAATATTTTTATCATTTAATTTAGCTATAACTATTATTTTCTTCATTATAATTATAACCATTTTATTCTTTTTTAGAAGTAACCTAGATATTTTTAACACAAATAACTATTCAAAACTTATAATATCAAATATATCTTTAAAAATAGATTCGATTATGAAAAATTATGTTAACAGATCTATCTTCAACGGAATTCCAATTGGGCCGATAATAGATATGAAGGGTAAAACTGTAGATAGCAAAACAAGAATTCAAGGATTATTCTATGAAATAGAATCAGTTGAGGATAATATACAGGTTAATTATGTTTATGAGGGCATTCATTATATTTTAACTTTCAACAAAGTGAAATTAATAGAACATTTATTAGAAGAATATTCACTACAAGAAGAATTCTTTTTTACTGATCAAAATGGAGAATTTTTAAAAGGAAATAAAGATCTATATCAAAATATGAATGAATCACAAATTTCATTGAGAAATGAAATTCAAAATTTCAATACAAATTACATGTTTTATTATGATTTTGAAGATTTAGGTATAAACTATTTTATGAGAAGAATGACTATATTACAGCAATTACTTATAAATAACTTGTCATTATTCATTAGCATATTTTTAGTTATCCTTTTATTGTCCATTCCCATCAGTTTAATAATATCTTCTTATATGCGAAAGAAGTTTTCAAGAGCTGTTATAAATCTTTTAAAAGGTATTTCAAACAACGAACTAAAATATTTTGAAGAAAGTGATATTGAAGAGTTTAGATATTATTTGAGAGAGATAAAAGATGTTATTGAAAATAAAGTAGAAACATACGAAGGGATACAATCATCACTAAATGAAATGGGGTATCTTTACGAGGTGTCGGTAAAGCATAATTCTGTTCTTGTTGATATAATTGGACTTATAAAAAAAATGATGAAAGAAGATTTTAATGAAAAAATATTTGATAAGAAATTAAAAGTTCTTGAAAGAAATAAAGAGTTGGAGAAAATAGATAGTGAATTCTATGTTGTTTTGAAAAATGATTTATTAGATATTTATGAATCAATAAAGAATTTAAAAGACAAAGATGAATAATTCTTAATATAGATTTAGTGTTTTTTTGATATAATATTAATGTATAAAAATAAAAATAGGGAGGTGTTTGAGGTGAAAAAAACAGTATTTTTTGCCTTAACGGTAATATTATTAATTGCCTTACTGTCTTCTTGTAATTTACAAACGGTAAGGGTAAAAGGAACACCTAAATTAGAAGCACCTTTAGGTGCAACTTCTATAGTTATAAATGATTTTATAGGCGATTTTGAAAGTGAATTAGAAAATAGTTTAAGTGGGTTAACTAAAGTTAAAGATAATCCGTTAACCTTTAGATTTGCTACAGACTTGGTCAATATAAGCATGTCTGATTTTTTCAGTAAAGATCAGATAAATTTTAGTGATTTTCAAGAGAGTGTTTCTTTTGGTTTTGATATACCTGAATTACCAAGTTTAGCTTCACAAAATATTAGTTTACCAACTATCGATCCAGAAAATTCAAATGTGGATTATACAGTAAATGATTTAGATGTTCCCTCTAGTGTTGACGTTTCAGAAACTTTATCTTTAAGTGTTGAAGTCCCAAATACAGGAGGGTCTGAAGTAATTATTGATGAGACTTCTTTAGCACAATCTATAACCGCGACAGGATTTGATAGCATTACTTTATCTCAAGGAACTTTTGATGTCAATGTAGGAATGTCAGTACCTTTAGACACTGTTGAAGTTAAACTAAAAGTCTTGAATAATTCAGATGAGCTTATAGCAGAATCTGGATATGTTGATATTTCTGATGGAAATGCTCATAGTTTAAGTATTGACTTAACAGATAAAACACTATCATCAACTTTTAATCTACAACCAGTTTTCAAAGTAAATACTACAACAGGTTCTCCATCCACTTCAGAAGATATTACTATAGATATATTAGGGATTACAAATGGAAAAATAAGTGCTGCAAGTGGAGTAGAATTTGAAGAAACATTTAGTAATTCTAATGTAGTTGATTTATCATTAGATGCAGATGCTTTTGCAACTGCTACTT
>JBNJGY010000017.1:13141-35823 GCA_051748045.1 Thermotogota bacterium | reverse complement strand
AGTTTATAAGTGTTGATTTTCCTACATTTGGCTTTCCAGCCATTGATATAAAACCACTTTTATAATTTTCTTTATTTTCCATTTATTGGCTCCTTTTTTAACTAAAATGCTCTGCATTTTGGTTGTTGGTTTCTTGTTGTTTGTTTTTAGTTAAGTTCTAACACTTAAGATTGTTTTTAAATCAAAATCTATTTAAAATAATGAAGAAATATAAAAATGAAAAGTATGGGTTTACTGAGTGAAACATTTTTTAAAATAAATTACAAAGTAATTTATTTTGTTGTAAGTTGGAAGATGGAGGTTGTTGGTTTTCATTTATTTTAGTAGCTTAACAATGTATTTTACTTCCAACTTCCAACCATAAACCTTCAACAGAAATTGTGAAACAATTTCTACTATACGACCTACTTTGATTTTTTATATTTCGGAATTATTTTTGCTAATAAATTTTCGTAGAAAATTGAATGTTTTTAAAGGCTTAATTTCACTGAGTGAAATTTACTGAAGAGATCCTTACGACTCACTTCGTTCGCTCAGGATGACATTCGCTAATCTTTTTAATAAGTGTTTTTCCACCAAAATAATAAATAGATGCGATGAACTATTGAGAATTATAGTATAAAATTTATCTGAAAGAATGCTGTGAAATGCGTTTAAAAAATTGTATGTTTGAACTGCTTTTTGTGAGTTTGCAATTTTTAGCATTTCCAAGTGATTGAAGATTTTATTTTTTCTATAATTCGATCTTGTGAAGAGCGCTATTAATTATTTTATATATAACTTATTAATTTCACTGAGTGAAATTTACTGAAGAGATCCTTACGACTCACTTCGTTCGCTCAGGATGACAAATACTTGCTTTTTAACAATGTTCTTACTTTCAACTTCCAACCTTAAACTTCCATCAGAAATTTTTGATTTCTCAAAACTTTTTTAATTCTTCAAGCACATGTCTTGTTGCTCTACAATCATCTTCATTGTAATCATATATTTCTTCCATAACAGATTTATCGCCTTTTAAATATCTCTGATAAACTGTCAAAACAGCGAAACCATTTAAATTTGTTCTCCATTCAAATCCAAAATATTTACTTATATCTTTTAAAGAATAAGAAGTAACTGGAAAAGAAAAGTCTTTTAATATTACATCAAACAAATCCAATGATTCTTCTAATATTTTATCTATTGTTGATCTCAATTCAGGTCTGAATTTTGCTATTTTTCTCAAAGCTTTTGTATCATGAACATCATAATGAACTAATTTTTTGTTTCTGTTATCCAAATATTCAATCATTTCTTCAAAATCATTTTTATTTTCATCTTCAAAGAAAAAAGGGATATATTCATCATTATCTAAAAATCCAAATAGAAAATCATGATTACCATAGGTTTCAACATCAAAAACTATGTAATCATCTGGTAGTCTTCTCTCATTTAATTTTAGTGTCTTATCTTCAAAAACTGATTTCATATTGAATAAAGCTTTTCTTTGAAATGATCTAAAATCATCAATTTCTTCTCTGTTGTTAATAACTTCTAGAGGATCTACATTCATCATTTCAAAATCTTTTAATACTTTTTCACTAATAGAAGGAATTACTGTTAAATCACCTTTTTTCAGTAATTCTTTGTGACATTCAGCTTTTATTTTACAAAATCTACAATGTGAACCAGGGTTTCTGTATCCTTTTTTTAATTTTTTCAAGTCTTTTAATATATTCGGTTCTCTTATCTTAAGTCTGTCAAGTTTTATCTTTTCTTCTTTTCCGTCTACTAATTCAATAATAAATCCATCTACTTCTTTACCCTGATCAATAAAATATCTGTAAGCCACATATGCATGTATCCAGTGATAAAATCTCAAATTGGTTCCTGTCCTGATAATATGAATTATATTGTTTTCATATTTTTCATAATTTGCTTCTAATTCCATTCCTTCAATATTTACTGTGAAATAATTTCCTGGCCTTTTGAAGGTTTCCACAAAATCAGGACATTGTTTCAAATTTTCTAAATAAAGTATATCCATTAAACACACCTTTTCTAAAATTTAAAATTATAGTACTATCAAATCTCTTGCTACTTTTTTTAGTTCTTCTATCTGATTATCTCCATTTACAATTATATCTAAGATAATATCTTCTAATGCGTTCCAAAGATTCTTTTCTTCTCCGTCAGCATTTATTTTCTTTCCTGTTTCTATGAGTCCTGTTACATATTTAATGAGATACTGGTTTTTTTCATATAATTCCCAAACTTTTTCTTCAGTTATATATAGTTTAAGTTTTATCATTTTTAAAAGTCTTTTGAAATCAGCTTCATTTAATGACTCAATAAAAACTCCCATTAAGCCTTGTGAAACTAAGGCTGGACTGTAAGTTTTAAAATGTTTTAAAAGTTTTTCTTTCAAAATGATTTTTAAAATTAACCATAGATATTTTTTTTCGTATGAGTTACTCAACTTATTAGCCATTTTTACATATTCATTTGTGTCTATACCAAAAATAAGCATTTTTCCTGAGTTTAAAACAGAAACAGTAAAAATGTTTTCTTTTGACGTTAGTAAATCTGGTATTTCTGATTTTATAAGACTCATGTTTTTTATTGCTTCTTCGTATTTTTGTACTTTTATTTTGCTTTCTTCTTTTTTGTTTTCAAAATTATAAGCTAATATATCCAATTCACCACTTTCCATAAAAAAGTGGGCATAATCCATAAAATCTTCCCATTTTGTTGGTAAATCTAATTTTTCAATATCATATGGCATTTGGTTTTCTTCGAAAGAAATTGTAATGTCTTTTTCGATTATTTCTGCTGCCCATATTTCTAGAGCTCTGTCATAATCTGCTAAAACAACTTCTCCTTTTCCAAATTCTTTTGATTCACCCTTAAAAAGAATTATTGATGGAAAAGCTATTTCTCTTAAATTTTCTTTTACTATAAAATCATAAACCCCAGAATCTAAATAATCATAATTTTTAATAAAAGCCTCAAGTTTCATATTAAGCCCCCCTAACCTTGATATAGACGTGCAACGTCTCCTATTTCATAGAATAAACTTGCTAATTCTTTTAAAAATCCAAGTCTGTTGAGTCTTATATCTTCATGTTTATCCATAACAAAAACTTCATCAAAATAATTGTCTATAGAAGATTTTAATTCTATTAAATCATTTATAGATTGTTTGTAGTTCATTGCTTTGATGGATTTTTCAAATTTTGGCTTTACTTCTAAATATTTTTCAAAAAGATCTTTCTCAGCTTGTTCTTTAAAATTTCTTCCTGAATACTCTGTACTATTATGTTTTTTTGATATATTATTCACTCTTTGAAATGCTGTGATAAATTGTTTGAAGTTTTCATCGTTTATAAACTCGTTTAAAGCTTTACCAGAAAGATATGCTCTAATCGGTCTATTCCAGTTAATCGAAGTTGCGTTTATCACTTCTGAATTTATATTAGCTTTAGATAATATTGTATTTAATCTGCTTGATATAAATTCTTCTATTTTCTCTTCATCATATTCAAGCTTTAATATTTTTGCTGATTCATTTAATATATCTTTTATGTCTAAATCCCATTCATTTTCAACTAGTATTTTTATAACTCCAAAAGCTTTTCTTCTTAATGCGAATGGATCTTTTGAACCAGATGGGATTTTTCCTATTCCAAAATAACCTACTATATCATCTATTTTGTCAGAAAGTGAAACTATATTCGACACTATGTTTTTTGGAACATCATCAGTTTCATCAAAAGGTCTGTAATGTTCTGAAGCTGACATGTATACTTCTTCTGGCTCGCCTGTTTTTTCTAGGTATATTCTTCCCATAATTCCTTGCATTTCAGGAAATTCATAAACAACGTTTGAGGTTAAATCTATTTTTGATAATAAAGCAGCTCTTCTAACATTTTCTAAGTTTTTTAAACCTATTTTATCTGCAATATATGTTGATAAATCTCTCATTCTTTCAATTTTATCAAAATATGTTCCAAGTCCTTTATGATAAGTAACTCCCGATAATTCTTTTAATCTTTTTTCTAAATCTGTTTCAAGATCATCTTCGTAATAAAAAGCTGCATCATCAAGTCTAGCATTAATTACTCTTGAATAACCATCTACAACATTTTTTTCTCTTCCAAATCCATCTTGGAAAGAAACATACTTATTAGAAACTTTACCGTTTTCTTTTGCAACAAAACTTCTTTGATGGTGTTTTACAGTAACTGTTATTATTTCTTGAGGTAAACTCATATATTTTTCTTTGAATTCTCCTATAACAGCTGTTGGATATTCTGTCAATTTTGCAACTTCTTCAACTAAATCCTCGTCTTTTTCAATATCTAATTTATTTTCTTTTTTTATTTTTTCTAATTGCTCTCTTATTATTTCTTTTCTTTCTTCTAAATCAACTATTACATAATTTTCTTTCATTTTTGTGAAGTAATCTTCTATGTTTTCAACGATTATTTTTTCACCAAAAAATCTATGTCCAAAAGAAACGTCATATGCTTTTTTACCAAAAGCTTTTATATTTAAAATATCATCATTGAACTTAGCCATTATCCAATGAACTGGTCTAACAAAAACAAATTCACCTTTTCCCCATTTCATTGATTTTTTAAAATTCATCTCTTTTAACATTTTTGGAATTTCAGTTTCTAAGATTTCTTTTGTTGATTTTCCAGGTTTGAATATTTCAGCGAAAATATATTCAGCTCCGTTTATTTCCTTGAATTTTACGTCTTTCTCTTTAACTCCAGAACCTTTTAAAAAACCTTGATAAGCTTTTGTTGGGTTTCCTTCTTTATCGAAAGCTATTTTTTTTGGGGGTCCCTTTTTTTCTTCTGTCACATCTGGTTGTTTTTCAGCAAACCCTTCTATCAAAGCGCCAAATCTTCTAGGGGCAATAAAAGTTTTCATTTTTTCATATTTTAATCCATTGTCTTTAAATATTTTTCCTAATTTTTCGTTGATTTGATCTATTATGTTTTTATATTCACTTGATGGAAGTTCTTCAACTCCAATTTCAAAAATAGCTTTATTCATTTTCTTCGCCTCCATCAATAGTTTCAGCGTATTTTTTTGCTATATTTCTAGACATATTTCTTATATCAAGAATATATTTTTGTCTTTCACTAACAGATATAGCATTTCTCGCATCTAGCATATTGAATGCGTGTGCGGTTTTTGTTAAAAAATCGAAAGCTGGTAAGTATAAATCTTTTTCCATTAGTCTTTCAAACTCATTTTTATACAAATTGTATAATGATTCATACATATTTATATCTGCTTCGTCAAAGTTATATGTTGAAAATTGTTTTTCGTTTTCTTTATACAAAAGACCATATTTTGTGTTTTCGTTCCATTTTGTTTCGTATACGTTTTCTATTCCTTGTAGGTACATAGCTATTCTTTCTATTCCGTATGTGATTTCAACTGTTATCTCTTCTAAAGGAATTCCACCCATTTGTTGGAAATATGTAAATTGGGTTATTTCCATTCCATCAAGCCATACTTCCCAACCTACTCCCCATGCTCCAAGTGTTGGTGACTCCCAGTTGTCTTCAACAAATCTTATGTCGTGTTCTTCAGGTTTTATTCCTAGTGCTTTTAATGAATCAATATATATATCTTGTATATTCTCTGGTGATGGTTTTATGATAACCTGATATTGATAAAACCTTTGCATTCTGTTTGGATTTTCTCCGTATCTTCCATCTGTTGGTCTTCTACAAGGTTGAACATATCCTACTTTTACGTCTTGGTTAGATAATGCGCCAAAAAAAGTAGAAGGAGAATAGGTGCCTGCACCCATCTCCATATCATAAGGTTCTTCTATTATACAATCTTGTTTAGCCCAGAATTGGTGTAGTTTTATTATTAAATCTTGTATAAGCAATTTTTATAACCTCCATATTCAGATCAAATTCATTCAAGAGATATGAATAGTGGATAGTGCTTTTGTCCACCGTTGTGTACTTCTACTTCTACATCGTCATACTCTTTTAGAATGTTATTTATCATTTCATCTATTTTTTTCTTATCTGAGCCTTCACCATAAAATATTGTTATTATCTCATATCCTTGTTCAAGATATTCTAACAATACTTTTTGAGTTTTTTCATACATATTTTTACCATGTTCTTTGAGTTCTTTACCAGAGAATATAAGATATTCATCTTTTTTTACTTTTTCTCCTCCAATTTCAGAATCTCTAATGGCATATGTAACTTGAATAGGAATTATAGATTTTACGTATTCGTCCATTGACTCAAATAATTCATCTTTTTCTAAAGAATCGTCAAAGCCAAGCATTGAAGAAACACCTTCTTGTACGTATCTTGTTGGAACTACAAGAATATCTTTATCTGTCATGTCTTGTACTTTTTCCGCAGTCATTATTATATTTGGATTGTTTGGTAATATTACCACTTTATCTTGTGGTAGAGTTTTTACAGATTCAGCTATATCTTTTATACTTGGGTTCATTGTCTGTCCACCAGAAATAACTCTATTTACTCCTAGTGATCTCAAGACGTTTGATATACCTTCTCCTGGAGAAACTGCTACTATACCCCAATTTCTATCTGGGTTATCTTTTTCTTCAATTGGTTTTATTTCATCTGATGTTTCTGTTGGAGTCACATTCTCAACAACATGTTCGTGTTGCTGTTTCATGTTATCTACTTTAATTTTCATCAATTCACCATATTCCAAGAATTTTTCAAAAACGCTTCCTGGATGATTTGTATGAACATGAGTTTTTAAATATTCATTTTGATGTACAAGAACTATTGAATCTCCATGTTCTTCTAAAAATGATCTTATTTTATCCATTTCTTGTTTTGAAATTTCTGGCTGGTCCAATCTCAAAACACATTCTGTACAGTATTGAAATGTAATATCTTCATAAGCTATGTTTGCAATGTCGTTTGGGGAAGCATTTTCTAAAGATTCAATTTTTACATCAGTATCTCCGTGAACAGCTTGTTTAAATCCTCTTATGATATAAGCTAGACCTTTTGCTCCAGCGTCTACAACATTAGCTTCTCTTAGTTTTTTTAAGTATTTAGGTGTTTCATCGACTATTTCAAAAGAAATTATTTCTAATTTTTCCATAAAATCTAAGAAATCTCTTGTTTCAGAAAGTTCTTCTTCAGCTCTTTCTGCCAATAGTCTTATTAAAGTAAGCATTGTTCCTTCAACAGGTTTTATAACAGCACCATAAGCTACATCTTTCGCATTTTGTAGTGCGTGTATAAAGTCGACAGTTCTAATTTTCTTTCTGGTTTCTAATGATTCTGTAAATCCTCTAAATATTTGAGATAATATAACACCCGAATTTCCTCTTGCGCCCATTAATAAACCATCCCTAAGGTTTTTTAAAACCTCTTTTGATGAGTTATGGTTTTTTACTTCATCAAGCCATGCAACTGCTTCAAGCATAGCTGATGACATATTTGATCCAGTATCACCGTCTGGAACAGGGAAAACATTTAAAGCATTGATTTCATCTTTATTGCTGATTAAAACCTGTGCAGCTTTTTTTATGCCAATATATATATCTTTCCCTTCCAAATAACTTTTCATTTAATAATCACCCTTTCTTAAAACTTTAACCCTGAAATGTGTACGTTTACAAGTACATCTTCATAATTAAGCATAGCTTTAATTCTATGATATACGTTTTCCTGAGTGTTTTCTGCGACTTTCTTTACAGGTAAACCATACTCTAGAACAAGATAAAGGTTTACTAAAAGTCTACCTTCTTGTTCTTCAACGCTTATACCCTTTGATTCGTCTTTTGCCCATAAACTTGCTATTTTATCAAAGAAACCTTGTTTTCCCATATCCACAGTACCATATGATTCTAGAACAGCCTTGTAAACTATTTCTCTAACCACATCACCTTTTATATTTACTTTGCCATATTCTGTATCTACTATCATGGCTTTTCCACCTCCACTAATTATTATTTGTCTATTTATTTTCAGGTCTATTTTAGTATTGCAGATAAATATCCAACAACTGTATCATATTCATCAAGAGTTTCCCCACTCGTTGTATGTTTAATAATTTCAACCGTTTTAAATTCTTGGTTTAACAATACAGCGACAGGCCCATATCCACACATACTAATATTTTCATCTGTTATGTCATTATACATTTTTTCTATATCTAAATTTTTTATGTCAGCAATTATTTTTTCGTCTTTTTTTATAGTGGTTTCTTGATTTTCATAGTGATTTAAGTCTGTAGAGGCAACAATCAAATCTTCTTTTGAAGCAACTTGCTTAATAATTTCTCCCAGAGTTTTAGCTGTTTGTTTAGTCTGATCTTTCATAGCTATTGGTATTATTCTGATATCCTTTTCAAACCAGTATTGCAAAAGAGGCAATTGAACTTCTATAGAATGTTCTCTTATGTGTCCTTTGAAATCTGGTTCAATCCCTAACAATTTACATATTTCATCTGATTTAGTTTTATTTATCGGAACTGTTCCTAATGGTGTTAGCCATTCACCTTTGTCCATAATTGATATATTCTCTCCCAAACCTGTATGGTTTGGACCTAAGATGTATATGTTTTTTGGTTTTCCTTTTATTTTTTCTATAGCTTTCGCTGCTGCTTTTCCAGAAAATATATAACCAGCATGCGGTAAAATTATACCGCTTTTTTGATATTCACTATTCTTTTTTGATTTCGGATTTTTCTCAAATAAATAATCCATTAATTTAAGTAAATCTTTTTTTTCTTTTGGATAAAATGTTCCAGCTGCGATAGGCTTTCTATTCAATAGAATCACCTCATATGCTTATATCCTCTGCTTCATTTTTGATTTCTATGTTTAAAAATATGATTATGTTATAATTTCTAAATTTACTCTCGCTGTTATAAAAAAGCTTTCCAAAAATAGGAATGTTTTTTAAAATACGTAAACCGTCACTCTTTTGTATAATCTTTGAAAAATTCATATTTCCTGCTTTTATAGTTGATCCATTTCTTATTTTTAGTTTGGTTTTTAAAGATCTTTTATTCATTGAATATCCTGATTCTTCTCTTTTGCTTTCATCAGAAAATTCACTTAACAAGAGCTCCAAATCAGTTTCTATTAAGTCTGTATCTCTATTATAATTACCTTTTATACTTAGTTTTATTCCTGATTCTATAGTATCTACTACTTGTGCTTTACCTTCTTTTTCTTCAAATATAGGAATTGTTAGAACAGAATTTAGTTCACCAATTTCTCCTTCCAAAACATACATTTCTGGTTTTGTTACTATATATGTATTATCCGAAGAATCTTTTATATTGTTGAATATATCTACATTCTTATCTAATATCTCATAAATATTGTTAATACTTTTGTTTTCTATGTTGTCTCCTGCTAAAACTGTGATTTTGTATTTTAATATTTTTTTGTTTTCAAAAAATCTATAAGTATTTTCATTTATTTTTGTATATAAAATACCTTCACTAGATAAAAAAGATAGAATATCTGAAAATATCAAATCATAATTATTGAAATTAACTGAGAAATCCTCAAAATCTATTATCGTATTTATATTTTCAAAAGAAGCTAACTCTGTTATCAATTTCTTTATTGAAATTTCGTTTTCTATTTTTTCTTCTACTACAATTGTTTTTAAAAGATCTAATTTTTCCTGGAGAGCTTTTACAATAATATAATTTTTGTTCTCGATTTTTTCTATGATTTTATAATTTATATTCTCCTCATTACATATTTTACCAAATATTTCTATATTTTTAGAATTGACAACTAAAAGATTTGTTTTTAGTACTTTTTCTTCTGTTATTTCTTTTTTTATTTCTCTACTGTTTAAAAGAATATTCAATTCTTCTACTTGTTTTATTGTTTCTTCATCAGAAAAAATCAAATAATAACCTTCATTTAATTCTTGGTACTTTAAATTATAAAAGTCTTCTAAAAACATCATATCAAATTTAGATTTCAATATTGTATAATTTTCGTCAGATTTTATATTTGTACTCGCTTGCTTTGTTATATTTGTAATGTTCTCTTCATCTTTTAATGGTTTTTGATTAATTTTTTGTACTATTTCTAGAAAATTCTTTTCATCTGATTCACTTATTTGTATTACAAAAATTTCTTCATAATTAATGATATCTATGTCAAATATTTTATTTAAAATAGTTAGATCTTTATTTGATTCTATTATAATGATCTTTTTGCTTTTTATTGTTTCTTCTTTTCTTTCAGTGTTTAGTGCTTTTTCTTTTTTTAGTTTTTGAAATTCTATAGGTAAATAATTTTGAAAAATATCTTCTTTTTGGGTTATTATTAGGTTTTTATCTGTATAAAATATTGTTTTCAACCCATATATTTCTTCTAATATTCTCAAAAAATTTTCAAAATATATTTCATTTAGCTCAAGTGAAATTGTTTTTTGGGGTATTACTTCAGAGTTTAACCATTTGTATTTTGTTTTTTCTAAAAACAATTTTATCGCATCTTCTAATAATATTTCTTTGAAACTTATGTTTGTAAAATTTAATTTTTTTGTTCCTTTAACAATTAAATAATTTTCTTCTGTTTCTATCTCTACAGGTGTATAAGTTATTATTTTTATGAGATCATCATCTATTTTTATTTCTCTTACTGGACCTCTACTTATTTTTAGAATTTGATCTTCATATATTTTTTCTTCTAATTTTATTGTATAAAAAGTGTTTGTATCATTAGCTATGATTTCAATTATTTTTGTGTCTGTTTTTATCAGGTTTTCATTTTTATTTTGATTATATGAAACGTTAATTGAGAAAATGTTTATTAAAATTAATATATAGAGAAATATCGTTATATGATTTTTCACATAATCACCTCAAATTGATTATTTTGGTTTATAAGTAAGATTCCATCTTTAAATATTTTCAATACTTTTTTATCTCCTAAATATTCATTTTCCTTAACCGTGATTAAGTTTTCATAAAAATATAAATAAGCTATTTTATAATTATTTTCGTTCAAAAAACCACTGAAATATATTTTTTCAGGATCTAATTGTGTAAATTTTTTCTTATTTTCCCAAAGCTGAGATAATTCAATAGAGAATTCTTCAAAAAAACTATATTTTTTATTTTCTAGAATATTTATTTTGTTTTTAATATGTTTTAACTCAAAAGGTTTTTCTTTTATATAAAACAGAAAATCATTTTTTATATTTAATAAACTGAATTCTTTTCTTTGTATTTTTACTTCATTTAATAGAACATCACTTTTTAATATTTTTTCTATTTTTGAATTATTATCTTCAGAACTTATATATTCCATTATAATTTTTGGATTTTCTTCTATTTTGATTTCATAACTGTTTATAAAAAAATATATACAACTTAATATCAATAAAAAAATGAATTTTATTCTCATTTAATTCCCCCTGATATTTAATATAGTTATTTGAGAATTATTAAGATTAAAACTGGAAATAATATCAAAATCATATACTGTTTTTATTTCCGTATTTTCTTCGGTTATGATCAAAACCGTTGCTTGGGGAGATAAAGGGTAATTATATTCAAATTCTATGAGGTAAGAATTTAAGTCGTTTTCTATAAAATCAAAAAAGTCTCCTATTTCTTTTTTTTGTTTTTTTGATTCGCCAAGGTAGTTTTGAAAAACCGTATTTTTATAATTTTCTTCTTGCTTAGTATTTATATATTCATTTGTTTTTGCATAAATATCTTTCGAAATTAGAAATATAAAAATAACTATCATAACATTAACTATAATTTTTATGATTTTTCTGAATTTAGATTCTAATAAAATCATTTTCTTCACCTTTAAAATTTTTTGTCATATATTTTTTAATATCACTCTCTGTTATTTCAAAATTTTCTTTTTCTTCAACAGGTTTTAAAGAGGTTATGAAATCAACATCTTTTAATACTTCGTATATATTAAAAGGGGTCTTTACATAATATCTACCAGGAGCTTTATCTTTTATAAAAAAAATAATTATAGATTGTATAGGAATAAAATAGTCATATTTCATAGATAAAAAATTTTTATATAAACTTTTTTTACTAAAAAGAGTGTAGTATTGAAAAGATTTTGTGCTTTTTATTTTTTTATATTTCACACTTTTATGCCTAGATAAATTAAAAAGTTGTTTCTTCAACTCAAATTCTGAAGGAAATTTCCAAATAAGCATATCTATATGTTCTACTTTATATTTTTTGTTTTTAATTTTAAATTCAAATTTGTTTTTCATGGTAACGTCAATGCCCCCGTAACTGGCACGACATTAAATAATTTGTCGTTTTCTTTGTTTATCAACCTACCTCCAATTTTGGTATGATCTAGTTTGTAATTATTTACGTAATCATAAAAAAAGAAATAGTGATTTGCCTGTGGTAAATAGTCATATTGAATTTTAAAATATATATTAGGTTCATAGTATTGAATTGAGGGTAAAAGGTATTCTTTGTTTGCTTTAAAACCAGTAAAAGTATATCTTTCCGTGTGTGTTGCACTTATTCTTGCATTTACAAACATTTCAGAAGCTAAATATTGATCTTTTAAAAAATTAATTTCTTCAACAAAAACAAAATTAAATAGAAAAACAAAACCAAATGCTACTAACGCTTCAATAAACAAAGAAATGCTTAATTCAAAAAGCAAAAAACCATCTTTCTTTTTATAAAAAGTCACCACTAATCCCCCCAATATAAACTTTTTGGAATATTTCATACGCAATAGAAAGAATAATAATACCTAAAATAATAATAAATATTGGTTCAATCATCTTTTTTATCTTATCTGATGTATTATTAAAATTATTCTTAAACTGTTTTTCTAAAAAATCAAAAACATCGTCATAGTTACCTTTGAATTTTGATAGTGAAAGAGAAATAGATATTTCTGAAATATTTTTTACATTTTCAAAAGCATTTTCTAAATTTTTTCCTTTTTCAATTTTTAATATTACAGGTAAAAATCTATCTGTTAAAAATCTTGAATTCATATTTTCAATAACTTTATTTAATGCTTTATCTATAGTAAACTTATTCTTTAATAAAATATTTATATCTCTTGTAAATTTATACAGAGTATAATTTCTAAATAAATTACCAAATATTGGAATATATAAATAATAATTATCATTCTTTTTAGATAAAATTGAAAAAATTATTAAAATAAAAAAAATAAATCCAAACGAATAAAGCAAAGTGTTTGTAGTTGTCATATTTAAACTGATATCCAACATTGAAGATAATTTAGGTATAATAAAAATATTCATTGTTGTCAAAATCACTAAAATAGACGTCAAAACCGTTAAAGGATATATAGTAGATTTTTGTAAGTTATTTTTAGTTTCAATTGAATCATTATAATATTCAATTAATGTCTTGAATGATTTAAGAAGTATATCTTTTGTAGATGATATATTCATGATATACAAAAAATATTGATGATAACTTTTTGAAGAAAACACAACTTTAGCGTTTTTACCTTTTTTTATCAATAAAAAACTTTTTGTCAAAACACCTCGTGTATATTTTGATAATTGCTTATTTTGGATTAAAAATTTTAATGATTCATACAAATTCAATCCAGAACTCAAAAGAAGATAAAAATTTTCACATATTATCTTCATTTCTTTAATATCAATTTTCTTATAATCAAAATAAAGGTTATCAACCTTTTCGTTGATAACCTTTATATTTACTCCTTCTATTAATTTGTATATTTCATTTTTATATTCTTCTAATAAATAAGTATTAATTACATTATTATCTTCTTCAAAAGAAAACTTATACAATTTTTTCATCTATCACCTATATGTAATGAAAATTTAAAATCTTTTTATTATAACCTAAATACATATAAAATTGCAATTATAATGTTTTTATAAGTAGAGAGGTTCTTATTTATATAATTGAAATTATTATTCATAATCAATTAATATCTTTGTTTTTTAATTATATTTTTTTATGTTATAATTATTTTAGTTCAATGAATGAACAATGGGTTTATATTCACTTTTTCACTAAGTGAATTTTTTATTAATCTTAAAGTGGACTATGTTTGTCCTGTAATTATTTTATGTGAAATTTTTACTAATTAGTATTATATAAATAATCTAAATCCTAAGGGAAAGGTGATATTATGTCTGAAACTAAAAAGATAGTAGTTTTAGGTGCGGGTTACGGTGGTGTTTTGACTGCTAAAAAGCTTGCCAAGAAATTCAAGAAAAGAGACGATATTTCTATCACATTGGTTGATAAAAATCCATATCACACAATGTTGACAGAGCTTCATGAAGTTGCAGCAGCTCGTGTTCCAGAAACAGCAGTAAGAATTGAGTTAAGTAAAATTTTTGCTGGTAGAAAAGTGAATTTGGTTATGGATTACATCGAAAACATTGACTTCAAACAAAAAAAATTAGAAGGTAGATCTAAAACATATGATTACGATTATCTTGTTTTAGGTACTGGTTCTAAACCAACATTCTTTGGTTGTAAAGGTGCAGAAAAAAACGCATTCACTTTGTGGTCTTTTGATGATGCTGTAAAAATAAAACAACAAATAAAAAATAGTTTTATAAAAGCTTCAGAAGAAAATGATGTTTGGAAAAGAAGAAAATTATTATCATTCATAATAATTGGTTCTGGTTTTACCGGCGTTGAAATGGCTGGAGAACTAGGAGAATGGGTAAACAGATTATCTGATGAATATGGAATAGATAGAGCAGAAGTAAAAATATACAACATGGATTTATTGAAAAAAATTCTTCCTATGTTAGAAGATAGTCTAATTGATAAAACAGCTAAAAGATTAAGAAAATTAGGTGTTGAAATATTAACTGAATCAAACATTACAGAAGTAAAAGAGGACGGAGTTGTTATAAACGACGAAAGATTTATTGAAGCAGGAACAATAATTTGGACAGCTGGAATTGAAGGAAGCGATATAGTTGAAAAATCAGAAGAACTTCCTGTGATTGCAAGAGGCAGAGTCCAGACTGATGAATATTTAAGAGCAAAAGGAAAAGAAGATGTTTTTATAGTTGGAGATAACATTTTCTTCATTCCAGAAGGAGAAGAAAAACCTGTTCCTCAAATGGTTGAAAATGCTGAACATTCTTCAGCTTTAGTTGCAAAAAATTTAACTGCCACAATAAAAGAAAAAGAATTGAAACCTTATAATCCAAGTTTCCATGGTGTTATGGTTTCTGTAGGTGGAAGATATGCAGTTGCACAAGTTGGTAATCCAAAAAAACCTATAAAATTTTCTGGTTGGATTGCTATGTTTATAAAACATTTTATAAATGTAATTTATTTTATTCAAATTGCTGGGTTCCATAAACCTTGGAATTATGTTATAGATGAATTCTTCCATGTACCAGACAAAAGAAGTTTCCTTGGTGGTCATTTTGCAAAACGTTCTCCAAATTTCTGGTTATTGCCATTAAGAATTTTTGTTGGTTGGAAATGGCTCGAAGAAGGTCTTGCTAAGGTTGGTGATGTTATAAAGAATCCTAATGATATATTCTTGATTCCAGCAAAAGCTACAGATAGTTCAACAGCAGCTACAGGAACTGGTGAATGGGCTGAAGAAGGAGAAGCTGCAGCTGAAACTGCCTCAGAGTGGGGAGAAGCACTCGGGGTTCCAGAATGGATTGAAGGTATCGTTGAATGGAGTATGGATTTGATATTCTACACTCCAGAAGGTGATTTTACATTCATGGCTACTGTTTTCCAATCAGCTATGGTATTTGCAGAAATAATCTTTGGTGTTCTCTTGATAATTGGTATGTTCACAGCATTCTCTTCTATAGCAACTGTTGGTATGGGCGCAATGATTTGGGCTTCAGGTATGGCACCAGTTGAAATGCTCTGGTATTTTGTTGGTGGAATAGCTCTTATTGGTGGTTCTGGAAGCACATTTGGTGTAGATTACTACTTATTACCTTGGTTGAAGAAAAAATGGAAAAACCTCAAATGGGTCAAAAAGTGGTATTTATATAGTTAATAAATTTTTTTAAAGTTTAAAAATATAAAATTTTGGTGATGTGATGAGTAAATTTTGGAATAAATATCCAGAAATCGAAGAAAATTTAATATATGTCAAAAAAAATATGCTTGAAGTAAGTAAAAGTAGTGAAATTTATCTTGACCGCTCGTTTGAATATCTTTATTCAACGGGTGGTAAGATGTTAAGACCTGCTTTCATATTTATAGGAAGTCTTTTTCAAAATAATGAAATATCTAAAGAAAAAGAAAAGCTTATAAAAGATCTTGCTACAGCTATTGAAATGCTTCATACCGCTACACTTGTTCATGATGATATAATAGATGATTCTTTCTTGAGAAGAGGAAAAGAAGCAGTTCATTCAAAGTATTCAAAAGAATATGCTGTTTATATGGGAGACTATCTTTTTAGTGAATGTTTTTTAATGCTTTCAGATTATGATATCCCAAGAGATATTATGAAAAATCTAGCTAAAGGAATTTCTAGAGTTTGTAAAGCTGAAATGCTTCAAAATCATTATAGATATGATTCTAAAGTTTCTGTAGAAGATTATTTGAATGTTATATCCGGAAAAACAGCTGCTTTGTTTGGCATAAGCCTTTCAATAGGGGCAAATGAAGCTGGTTTGGACCAAGAAATAACTAATAAATTATATGAAATAGGAAATAACATAGGAATTGCATTTCAAATAACTGATGATATTTTAGATTTTACTAGTGATGAAAAAACACTAGGAAAAGATGTAAAATCTGATATTTTGCAAGGTTATTATACACTTCCACTTTTATTAGCATTTCAATCAGATTATAAAAATGATCTTGCAGATATTTTTGAAAAAGAAAATATGTATGAAAAAGATTTAGATTATGTTTTTGAAATTGTCCAAAAAAGTGGAGCTATTGAAAAATCTAATGAGTATGCAAAAGATTATATCGATAAAGCTATGAATGATTTAAAAAATTTTGAAGAGTCTAAAGGTAAAGAAATTTTAAGTGAGATACTACCTAAACTTCTAAAAAGATCTTATTAAGAAGGTGTCTGTATGAATGTAAAATCATTTTTTAAATTTGTAGAAATACAGACTAAATTAGCAAGTGTTTTACCTTTTTTATTAGGTATTGTTTTTGCAATTTATAGATATGATAATTTTAATATATTCAATGTATTTTTAATGTTCATATCTCTTGTATTTTTTGATATGACTACAACTGCTGTAAATAATTATATTGATTACAAAAAAGCAGTAAAAAAAGAAGGGTTCAATTTTGAACATCATAACGCAATAGTTAAATACAATTTAAGTGCTACTCAAGCAAAAATAACTATTTTTACAATGCTCACAATAGCTATAATAACTGGATTAATACTCTTTTTATTAACAGATTGGTTTGTTCTTTTAATCGGAGTTATTTCATTTATAACAGGAATATTATATTCTTATGGACCGATTCCAATTTCTAGAATGCCTTTAGGTGAAATTTTTTCTGGATTTTTTATGGGATTTGTAATTTTCTTTTTAACTGTCTACATAAATATATTCAATACAGAAATTATTTCCATTAGTAATGAAGGTTTCAATGTATTTCTTTTTATAAATCTAAAAGAATTTTTAGTTTTGTTTTTTGTATCTTTTCCTTTAGTTATCACTATTGCAAATATTATGCTTGCAAATAACACCTCGGATTTAGAAGATGACATAGTAAACAACAGATTCACTCTTCCTTATTACTTGGGAAAAGAAAATGCTTTAAATCTTTTCAAATGGTTATACTACATAGCTTTTATAGATATTGTAATTTTAATTGTTTTGGGAATATTACCTTGGATATCACTTCTTATCTTGAGTGTTTTTATTCCTGTACAAAAAAATATAAAGAAATTTGAAGAAAAACAAACAAAAAAAGATACATTTGTAGTTTCAGTACAAAATCATTTTTTGATAAGTATCACTTTTATGGTAAGTTTATTGATTGAAATTTTATTTTTTTAAAATAGTAAGCAACACATTTATATGGGAGGTAATATTATGAAAAAGTTACTATCATTGGTAATGGTTCTTTCTCTTGTTTTAGTTTCTTTCGCAGCTGGACATATTGACTTAGCTGATGGAGAATACAGAGCAGAAAGATTAGAACCATCTCACGGTTGGGTAGATTTTGTTGAATTAACAGTAGAAGACGGAAAATTCACTGACGTTGTTTTAGATGCATACAATGCAGAAGATAACAGTTTAAAATCAGAAGATGAAGGTTATGCAGACAGAATGGGTATGGACCCAGCTGAATTCTTCGCTACTTTAGCAAATGATTTAGAAGACACACAACATATAAACGAAGTTGACACAGTAACAGGTGCTACTAGTTCTTCAGACAACTTCAGAGCTTTAGTAAAAGCTATCATGGATAGAGGCGTAGAAGGAAGCACAATAGTTGTTAATTTATCAGCTTACAACATGGCTGATGGAGAATACAGAGCAGAAAGAGCTAACCCTTCACACGGTTGGACAGATTTCGTTGAAATCACAGTTAAAAATGGAAAAATAACAAAAGCTGTTGCGGATGCTTTCAATGCAGATGGCGATTTAAAAACAGAAGACGAAGGTTATGCAGACAGAATGGGTATGGATCCAGCTAACTTCTTCGGAACATTAGAAGACAGATTAGAAAATGCTGATAAACCATCTGATGTTGATACAGTTACAGGAGCTACTAGTTCTTCAAATGCTGTAAGATTCTTAGCTCATGCTATTATGCACAGAGGAACTCCTGGAGAAACAATCACAGTTAATTTCTCTAACTATGCTGCTTCTGGTTTAGATGATGGAGAATATAGAGCGGAAATGTCAGAAGCTTCACATGGTTGGACAGATTTCTTAGAAATAACTGTTAAAAATGGAATCATTGTAAAAGCATATGCTGATGCATACAATGCTGATGGAAACTTAAAAACAGATGATCCTAATTATGGTGAAAGAATGGGTATGGAACCTTCAAGATTCTTTGGAGTATTATCATACAGAGTTATTGCAGAACAATCTGTAGAAGAAATTGACACAGTTACAGGTGCTACAAGTTCTTCAAACTCAGTAAGAACTTTATTAGGCGGAATCATTGAAAATGGTGAAGCCGGAGAAACAATAAAAGTTAAATAAGTTTTTATATAGAAATAGGTTGGGAATTATCCCAACCTATTTTTTTATACGTTTTTTTAATTTTCAAATAAATCTATCAGCGTTGTCTCGTTCAATAAATCATAAATATACATGTTGTATGAAAAATCAGATCCAAAAGATATTTCAACTTCTACATCATCTCCTGTATAACTAACTCCATTAATTTCATCTATAAGATTTTTAACCTCAGGAACAAAATTACTATTTATATCAGTTCCGTCATACGGTTGCATTAATAAAAGCTCTGCTAATGGTGAACTGAATCCAGATTCAACATACATGTTAAAATCAGCTAAATCCATACCTGTTGAAATTCCACCAAAATCTATTGTTATTTCCAAATCTCCTAACAAAATAGGATCTCCTGTCATATAATCTTCTTCCATAACTACTTCATCATCTGATATTGTTAAAATTCCAGATGGTAAAACGTTCCTAAGTATATCCATTATATCTCCAGAATCTGTTATTACTGTAGAATTTAACTTCAAACCGGTTTCATTGTTTATAGGCATCTGTTTCATCTCGGACATTTTAAAATTTTGTTTTTGGACTGTTGTTGCTGTACTTCCTTCTATTATATCCATCATGTGAATATTTGCTTCCATAAAATTAACTCTTTCTCTATTTTGATATTTACTTTTTCCTTCAAATTGTGAAACTTTTTCTAAATTTTCTAAAATCATGTCTACCATAGTTACAAAATTTGATATATTTGGAGTGAGAATCATATTGTCATGGATAATGTCTGTCATACTCACTTTTGTAGAATCTCCATCATTAGGAGAAACTCTATCATAAATAACTGAAAAATCACTTTCTAATTCTGTAACTGTAGGAGTGGCAGTTCCACTATCGAGTTTATAAAATGCTTCTAGCTCTCCAGTTTCTTTAAATTCATCCATAAAATATATTGCATCATCTATAAAATCAGAATTAACATAATCTGTTTCAAATGTATAACTTCCATCTTTGAAATAAAGTCTTGTGTCGCTTAAATCTGTGTACTCAAAACCATATGATATTTGTGCGAACTCTATAATCATATCTCTGTTGTGGGTAGTAAGAACTTGTTCATCTAATACATTTATTATTCCGTCTACAAACATTTTCATAGTCATAAAGTCACGATAATCAAATGCAATACCATTTGAAGGAATATAATCTGAAGCATCAAAATCACTCTCAGGATCCATATCAAGGTTATCAACCATAGCTATGTTCATAAAATATCCAGCTGAACTTTGTTCCATAATTATATTTATATCTTCTTCAGCTACTATTTTATTTAATCTTCCAGATAAAGTAGCCAAATAACTCGCTATCTCAGAACTAGATACAATACTTTTAATGTTTAGTAAATTATTATATATAATTGTTATTTGTTCTTCTATATCATCTTTTGGTCCTGAATAATAATCTGTTTCTCCATATTCTTTACTTCCAAAAATATAACTTAATTCAGAAGCAGCTTCAGAAATGTTTGTTAAATACGTTGCTGCATCACTAAAATCCTCATCTAAACCTCTCACATAAGAAGTTAAAAATTCTTCTGTTTCAAAAATAGCCATTGCAGCATTTGCAGCTGGGTCATTTGAGTTAGCAGTTAATAAAGATTCAGCTTCTGTTTTACTAGTTCCATCAAAATCACTGATAGTAAATTCTGTGGTACCTGTCGTATCGCCATCTCCATCACCATTTCCGTTTGGTAATCCAGCACAACTGTAAAAAATAAATATTAATAAAAACATCAGAGAAAAAAGCAATACTTTTTTCATAAAAAATCCCCTCCTTAAGAATTATTAAATTCTCTATTTAAAAACTTGACAGTTTGAAAATCATTAGAAGCACAAAAAATAAACGAAATATTATCAAAAATTTATATACAACTGCCACATAAATTTAGCATATATATATTATAACTCTTTTTTCACTTTTTATTCAACTATTATTAATTAATATTTTGTTATAAAAAACAGCCTCTATTTAAGAGACTGTTATATATTTAAAATTATTTTAATGCCATTATTTTATTGTAAATTAAACTTAAATATGTTAAAGCATACATTGTAGAACCTCTTACTGTTAATAAATCCCAACTTCTAAAAACATTTTCAGCTTCATATTTATCATCGTTTCCAAAATAAATATGGGATATTATAGAAAAATCTCTGTCTCCAAAATTACCATCTCCAATATCTGTATGTGATGATGATATATTAATTTTATCTGCATCTATTAAAATATGAGCTAATCCAAATGATAAACCATAAATATTAGAACCTGAAACTTCTGCTCTATATGAAAATGGAACAAAATTAGACTCCTGAAAAAGCACCGCTAAAAGTAGCTCTGGGGGTATATCATCAAAATCAATGTTTTGACCATAAACCCATGGATTAGAGTTAAAACTGTTTTGAGTAAATGAAATATTAGATTCTGTATAAGTTACAGCTATTCTAGCTAAATATTCAGAGTATTGATTCTTAATTGTTTCTGTTATAGTTTCTGTAGAATCAAGTATTGCTGGATATGTTGTTGAATCTATATTTTGAGAGGTAGCATAAAAATCATACCATCTATCAAAATTGTTTCCATCTTTCATATAATGATCTAAAATTTCATATATTTTCGGTTGCAATTCTAAAACTTTTAAATGATTTTTAGAAACTAAAACAGGATTAAAGTTAATACTAGGTGGAGTATCGTTGTTATCAACAGGAATTTTATTATCAAAATAATTAATCAACCAATTATTTTGATAATCTGTTTCATCATCGGTTCCATAGTTTGAATGATTAATAACATTACCGATATAATTTCTAATTCTAATATCAGTTGGAGATAATCTATCTCCCATAGCTTTGGTTAAATGTTGTTCTAAAGTTATTTCACCTTTGAAAAAAGAATAAAGAGACATTACGTTATTAGCTCCGGCATTTGTTAAAGCTCTTTCTTCTAATTCTTCAAGTGAGTATGCAGCACCTTCATTGTAAGCTGTATATATTAATTTGACATTTTGGTATTCATCTTCTGTAAAATCCACATCTGTTGTATCATCTCCAAAAAGATCTTCTAATGGTAAACAAGAACTAAAAATAAAAATAATCGATAATAACAAAATAAAAAATAAACTTTTCTTCATGGCTACCCCTCCTTTTAAAAATTGCAAAGCAATTTGGTTGTTGGTTTATTGTTGTTTGTTTTTTAATTATAAATAATAAATAAAAATAACGAACTATTGAGAATTATAGTACAAAATTTATCTGAGAGAATGCAGAAAATACGTTAAAAAATTGTATGTCTGAGTTGTTCTTTGCGAGTTTGCAATTTTTAGTATTTTCAAATGATTGAAGATATTATTTTTTCTATAATTCGATCTAGTGAGGTTTTTTTATTTATTATTTTCTAATATTCTTAAAATTTTCTACGAAAATTAACTGATGAGACCCTTACGACTCACTTCGTTCGCTCAGGGTGACATAAGCA
>JBNJGY010000017.1:5606-13041 GCA_051748045.1 Thermotogota bacterium | reverse complement strand
TTTTTTATTTATTATTTTCTAATATTCTTAAAATTTTCTACGAAAATTAACTGATGAGACCCTTACGACTCACTTCGTTCGCTCAGGGTGACATAAGCAAAGTTTTTTCTATTTTTTACTAACAACTAAACAACCATCAGCTAACAACAGAAATCTCCGATTTCTTAACCAACTATCAATCAAACTAACTAGTTACTAAATATCAAAATTATCTATAAACTTATCAACATTTTTATTATCATAAATAACAAAACGCACTTCTGAAAGATGATTTGGCTTCTTTTTAAGATAGTCGATAACTGCATCTTTATAAACTTTCACTGCTTTATCAAAAGGATATCCAAAAATTCCTGCACTTATACAAGGTAAAGAAATACTATTCAATTCCATCTCTTCTGCTTTTTTAAGTGAATTATATACAGCAAGATATAAATAATCTCTTTCGTCTTTATTTCCTCCATACCAAATTGGACCAACAGTATGTATAACATAATCACAGGGTAGATTTCCTGCAGAAGTAACAGCTACATCACCTGTTTTTACTTTTCCATATTTTTGAACATATTCATTTGATTCTTTTTGAAATTCAGGACCAGCTTTTTTGGATATAACACCTGCTACTCCACCACCATGAGAAAGAGTTGAGTTAGCAGCATTCACTATTACATCGACTTTTTCTTGGGTTATATCACCCTTAATCAACAATATTTTATAATTATCAACATCATATGTTTTTAAAACTTCATTTTTCATATCGAATTACCCCCTTTTTTGAGTTATGAACTATCAACGTTGATAACTCTTATTTGTTTATAATCTTTAAATACAGTATAGATAAATAATTTTAAAAGATATAAACTTTGTGAATTTTTATCTGTTTATAAAAATTTCGAAAACTGAGTTATAGACAAAAAATTCGAAAAGTCTGTTCAAAAATTATCAACATATCAAAACTATAAACATGATAATAATATACAAAAATATTCATTTAAGTTATCAACAAAAACTCGTCGATAAAAATTTTTGAAGTTTATAAATTATCGACCTGGATAATCAAGAGCTAATAAATGTTTTAAGTACTTTTAAACTATCAACATCATATCACTATCACTACCACCTTTAAATAATAGGAGTGATAAAATCTCTTTCAACAAAAATTATTTTCGAAAAGTTATAACTCTAAAATAACTACATTAACATTATACATCTAATATCATGATAAAATAAATTGATTGATTTTGATTTGAATTTTTTAATTTGAAAGGGGATATATAAATATGAAAAGTGGAAGATTAGTTGTTATTGTAGGACCTATGTTTTCAGGAAAAACTTCAGAACTTCTTTCTTATGTAGAAATTTATGATTTAGGAAAGAAAAAATTTAAAGCTTTTAAACCTCTAATAGATAATAGGTACGAAGACACATTTATAGTATCTCACAATAAATCAAAAGTAAATGCTACACCAATTTCAAAACCTGAAGAAATCTTAAAAAACATTGAGGGCGATGAAAAGGCAATATTTCTTGATGAAATTCAATTTATGAATGAAGATCTTAAAGATATTGTTGTTGATTTAAGGAATAAAGGTGTTGATATTTATTGTTCTGGATTAGATTTAACTTTTAAAAATAATATTTTTCCAACAACTTCTGTACTAATGTCTTATGCTGATGAAGTTATAAAGAAAAAAGCTGTTTGTCACGAATGTGGTGAATACACAGGCACTAACACTTATAAGACTATAGAAGATGAAAAAGGTGAGATAGATGTTGGTGGATTTGAAAAATATATTTCTGTTTGTAGAGATTGTTATACTAAATTGAAGAAAAAGAAAGAAGATTCTAAAAAGGTGAATATGAATAGACTGTTTTAATAAGGAGTTTTTTTAATGAAAACAATAATAACAACTCATAATAATCCAGATTTTGATGGTTTCGCAGCTGCTTTTGCTGCTTCTTTGATATATGAAAATCCTATAATAGTTATTAAAGGTCAACCTGCTAAAAATTTAAATGAATTTTTGCACATTTATGATCTTGAATTTTTTACAGAAAAGGAGTTTTTAAATGAATTCAATAATGATATATCAAAGAATAATTTTAATAAGGTTGTTATAGTTGATACTGCTGATATTAATAGAATTCCAAAAACAGTTAAGAAGATTATAGAAACAGGAATAGAAGTTGATATATACGATCATCATCCTAAAATGAGAGAAAGAAATATTCAAGGAAGTGATTTTTCAAGAGAAATGGGTGCTGCTGCAACTCTTGTTCTTGAAAAAGTTTTTGAAAAAAAAGTTGATTTACCTGATACTTATGAAACACTTTTTTTAATTGCTATACACGAAGATACTGGAAACTTTGTTTATACTACTACAAAAATAGAAGATCATCTAATCGCAGCTGAATTAATGAAAAATGGAGCCAGACTAGAAGAAGTAGAAGAATTTGTTTCTCTAGAAATGACTGAAGAACAAAAAAATCTTTTTGATAAACTTTATAATAATATTCATGATTTTTATGTTAACGATTTGAATGTATATATTTCCTATTGGGAAATAGAAAAATTTGTTGGTGGTTTAAATGTAATAACTCACAAAATTTTTGAAGCTCTTATGCCTGATATTCTTTTTGTGGTTGTAAGAATGGGAAAAAATATCTATATAGTTGGAAGATCAAGAACAGAAGAAATAGATCTAAATACTATTTTATCTGTTTTTGGTGGTGGTGGACATAAAAAAGCTGGTGCTGCGAAAGTAAAAAATGAAAATATACAAGTTATAATAGAAAAAATTATATCTAAATTAAAAAAAAGTTTTATACCAGTTATAAAAGCATCTAACATTATGTCTTCACCTGTTAGAACCATTCTTTCTGAACAAAAAGTAGAAAAAGCTTATGAAATTATGGAACAAACAGGACATTCAAGTCTCCCAGTTGTCGACAAAAATAAATTAGTTGGGTTAATAACTAAAAAAGATGTAGAAAAGGCAAATAAACATAATCTATCTCATGCTCCAGTAAAATCTGTAATGACAAAAAAACTAAAAGTTGTAGATTCTGACACAACTGTTTCACATATAAGAAAAATGATGGCCGAGAATGACATTGGTAGGCTCCCTGTGTTAAAAGATGGTATCCTTGTAGGTATAATTACAAGATCAGATATTTTGAGAGCTTCTAACGGCGTTCTCGATTTTTCACCCAATCCAATAATAAAAGAAAAATACAATACTTTTAATGTATCTAAAATGATGCATAACCAATTACCTAAAAGAATATTAAATTTATTAAGACTTTTAGGCTCTTTTGGGACAGAAAAAAACACACCAGTTTATGTGGTCGGTGGATTTGTAAGGGATCTTTTGTTAAATGTAGAGAATTTTGATATTGATATAGTAGTTGAAGGTGATGGTCCAGAATTTGGAAAATTTGTATCTGAACAACTACTGATTAAATATGTCGTGCACGAAAAATTCAATACCTGTTCTTTATTTTTCAAAGATGGTTTTAGAATAGATGTTGCTACTGCGAGAACTGAGTATTACGAATCACCTGCAGAACTACCAAAAGTTGAAGTTTCAACAATTAAAAAAGATTTATACAGAAGAGATTTTTCTATAAATGCCATGGCAATAAAACTCAATCAAGAGAATTTTGGAACATTATTAGACTTCTTCAATTCAAAAAAAGATCTTGAAGAAGGATTAATTAAAGTTCTTTATTCACTTTCTTTTGTTGAAGATCCTACTAGGATTTTAAGAGCTATTAGATTTGAACAAAGATATAATTTTGAAATAGATGATCAAACTAGCGAATATATGAAAAGAGCTGTCAAAAATGAATATCTTGAAAAAGTTACAGGACCAAGACTTAGAGAGGAATTAGAAAAAATTTTGAAAGAGCCAAAACCTTTAAAATCTATTAGAAGAATGGGTGAATTTAAAATTATATCTCATTTATTTTCTTTTTCATATTACACACCAACTTTAGATAAAGATGTTGAAAAATTATTCGAAGTTTATAATTATTTTGAAAATAATTATGAAAAATATACTTACAAAGTAAGATTTTTACATGTTTTATTATTTATATTGCTTCAATATACTCCAGAAGATTCCATACATTTTATAGAATATAGATATGGTCTACCAGGACATTTTTATGATAATTTGGCTGAAGCAAAAGAATCTTATGAAAAGCTGAATAATACTAAGTCTCCTAATTATTCTCAATTTTTTGATAATATTAAAATATTAAATAATGAACAAATTATCTTTGTTGCTACAAAATTAAAAGATAATTTAAGAGAAAAATTGTTTAATTATTTTTATAAAATAGAAAATTTAGAATTATCTGTTAATGGTAAAGAACTTAAAGATAAAGGTTATTATGGAAAAGAGATAAAAGATAAGCTAGAAGAATTGACAAAAAAATTATTGGATGAAGAAATAAAACTGGGCGAAGAAAGAAAGTATATTTAGTAGAAATTGTTTCACAATTTCTGCTGAAGGTTTATGGTTGGAAGTTGGAAGAAAAAATATTGTTGAAAATCAATTACTATGTCACCTCGATATGACAGCTGTAATAGCTTACAACTCTTGTTTTTACCAATTAATTTGCTTTGCGAATTTATGGTTTCAGACTCCTTGACAAGCTCAGATTGACATAAGCTAATCTTTTTAATAAGTAATTTTCAGCCAAAATAATAAATAGATGCGATGAACTATTGAGAATTATAGTACAAAATTTATCCCTACTTTTTTTCTATAATTCGATCTTGTAAAGAGCACTATTTATTATTTTATATATAACTTATTAATTTCACTTTGTGAAATTTACTGATGAGATCCTTACGACTCGCTACGCTCGCTCAGGATGACATACACAACTACTTTTCAATATTGTTTTATACGAACAACTCGTAACTAAAAAACACCAACATAGATAAGGGTGATTTATTTGAAAAAATATTTTTCACTATTATTATTATTATTATTTTCTGTTTTTTCTTTTTCATCTGCGAAAATTTTAACAACAGAAAACTCTAATTATTATTTAGAAAAACAAAATAATAAAATATTATATCCTTTTTATTCAGAGGATAATATAGATTTTGAAAATGTTTTTGAAATAGAAATCCCTTTAAAATATGAAAATAGAATATATACTAATTTTCAATTCCCTACTTCTTGGTATGTTTCTTCGAGCATAAATCAAAACTTAAATAGAGAAATAGTTTTAGAAAATAATCCTCTTATAAATTTTTACTTCAAAAGCAATTATGCAGATAAATTCTACGCACAATATACAGGTGACTTTCAAATATCTGATACTGCTTATTTTGAATACGGAAATTATTCTTTATATAACTTACCAGAAATGACTTACATGAGTTTAGATTTTCCACAAATTTCTTATATATCTCTTAGAGAAGACGATTTTTCTTTTCTCATAGGTCGTAATAAATTATCTATAGGTCCTTTGAAATACGATCTTCTCCTTTCAGAATCAACTCCATATTATGATAATTTCAGCTTTAATTATAGTATTAATAAAAATTTTGATTATAGATTTTCTTGGGTTTCTTCTATACCTTTTATGAGCAAAGAAGAATATTCAGAATATTTTGAAAATCAAGAAAGTTTGAGTGGATATAGAAATGATTTTGTAAACAACATTAACTACAAGAAAAATAACAACAATATCGGAATTTCTATGTTGAATCATATTACAGAAAATATTCCTAACCCTATACAGATTTTTCTATTATCTGATAGGGGTTTAGCTTCAATGTATTATTTAAACGAAGCTTTTTTTGATATTTATTTTGAAGGGGTTATGAATTATAATACCTTTTCAAAAGGTATTGGAACAGGAATTTCAAAAACTTTTGAAATGAATACTATGTTTTTGAAAACTAGTTTTGAGTATTATTATACTGAAAAAAATTTATATAAAGCAGAAAAAGTCTATGATGATTTATACTATAGGTCTTTTTCCCTTTCAAATACACCTGGTGCTAGACTTATGTTTGATTATCCTTTTGGTTTGAAATATGGAGACAATTCTAATATATATAATATTTCTCTTATCACTTATGATAAAAAAGGTAATGGATATTTAGATATAAATTATGATTTTGGTATCTTTGATAATAAGAAACTAAAAAATTTCAATATAAAAAGTATTATTGATTTAAAATATTTTGACCTAAAAATGACATATAACAATTTGAATATAGAAGAAAATCAAACTCAAATATTCAATTTTCATATTATTTTTGATTTAAAAATAAGCATATAATGAGGTTTTTTAGATGAAAAAGTTTATTATTATTTTTTTATTGATGTTTAGTATTATTTCTTTTTCTAACATCATAGTTAATAAAGATAATTTAATAAAAAACATACATAATGGAGTTAATTTTACCAACGTGACTCCATATCCAGAGAGTTTTGGAAATTATTTTGAAGTTGAAGATAAAATTATTCATTTCAATTCAAAACCATTTTGGATAGTTTTTGGAGAATATACTTCAGATTGGGGAGATTTTGAAAGAAATCTTTTTTTGTCTGATTCTTTGCCTTTTGTAAGAGGATTAACAGGTGGATATGAAAACAAAGGATTAAAGATTATTTTTGGAATTTATGATCTTGATTTTGAGTTGAGTGAAGCAGAATGGATTATTCAAAGAATGCCTGGTATAGATGGAAATTCAGATAGAAGAGTTTTGAATGGTGAAAAAGGTTATTCAGAGCCTTATAAAACTTATATAATTCACAGAATAGAATTTGATTCTTTGAATTTTTTGAGAGTTTCTTTTAATGAGATTAATCTTGTTGGTGGAAAGATTCCAGATTTAGTGGATGTGAACCCTATGGGAATTTTGCATAACACTTATGGAGAAGGTTATTCAAATGCTATGTTAGGTGCTGATTTTTCTTTGATACCTATGGACAAATTACAAATATATGGACAATTTGCAATGGATGATTTTGTTGTACCAGATACAGAAGGAGGGGCAACAAATTATAAGCCAACATCTCTTGCTTATGCTTTAGGAGCTAGATATGTTTATAGAATAGATAATTATTATCTTGCTCCTAAGTTTGAATATTATAAGGTCTATACTTGGATGTATAATAGGTGGCAAAAATTATTAAAATTTACAGCGAATTACGATGGTGTTGAGATTCCAGTTGGTTTTGATTATGGAAATGATATGGAAGGTTTTTTATTTGGTTTTGATTTAATATTTGACTGGAATTTAAAAGTAAAATTTCTTGGTGAATTCTATAAAAAAGGTGATATAGATTTGGACACGAGTTACGATGATGAAAGAAAACCCAATTATGAATACTGGGCTGGTCCTTATCCACCAGTTAGAGATTTTATAAAATTATCGCTACATTTTGAAATAGAAAAGTAG
>JBNJGY010000017.1:0-5506 GCA_051748045.1 Thermotogota bacterium | reverse complement strand
TGTCTCCATGCACTTCGTTTAGTAGACATGACATAGTAGAATTTTTGCTTTTTAGTATGTTAGCATTTTGGTATATGGTTTTTCTAAAATGCAAATTGGCTAAACAGCCAAATTGCTATAATTCTTCCAACTTCCATCTTCGAACAGAAATCATAAAGTGATTTCAATACTTATCTCTAAGAGAGAACATTTTTTTGAGCTCTCTGTCGTTCATTTCTGTTATCCATTTTTCACCTTTTTGAACTAATTCATCAGATAATTCTTTCTTTTCATTTATTATTTCGTTTATTCTTTCTTCAAAAGTGTTTGTAGTTATCAATCTGTGAACAAATACCTTTTTATCTTGTCCTATTCTGTAAACTCTGTCTGTTGCTTGGTTTTCGACAGCTGGATTCCACCAAAGATCATAATGTATGACATGGTTTGCTGCTGTTAAGTTTAGACCAGTTCCTCCAGCTTTTAGAGAAACTATCATAACTGGTATATCTTCATCTTTGTTGAATCTATCTATTAAAACTTCTCTTTGATTTGAATTCAATCCACCATGAAAGAATAGTACTTCTTTGTTGAATTTGTCATTCAACATTTTTTTTAGTATTTTTCCCATTTCTACATATTGGGTGAAAATTAGAGCTTTTTCTTCATTTTCTATTATATTATCGATGAGTTCTATAGTTTTTTCTGATTTTCCAGAAATTGTAGGATCTATTTTAAATTCATTTTGATAATTTAAAGGATGATTGCATATCTGTTTGAGTTTTGTTATTAGTCTGAATATGTTTCCTGATCTATTCACACCTTTTTTATCTTTTATACCATTTAAGGAATAATCTAGTTCTTTTTGATATAGTTTTTCTTGTTCTTTTGAAAGATAAGTGTATTCGTCTATAACTACCTTATCTGGGAGATCTTTTATGACGTTTGTATCGTTTTTCATTCTTCTCAATAAGAAAGGATCTATCATATTTTTTAAAGATTTTATTTTTGATTTGCTTCCAAATTTTTCTATTTTTTCAACAAAATCTTTTTTGAATAAATTTTTGTTACCAAGATAGCCTGGCATCAAAAAGTCAAAAATACTCCAAAGCTCAAGTACTTTATTTTCTATAGGAGTACCTGTTAATGTAGCTTTGTAATTAGCTTTTAATTCTTTTACTGATTTACTTTGAGAAGTATCTGGGTTTTTAATATTTTGAGCTTCGTCTAGAATCACAAAATCAAATTGATAGTTTTTCAATATATTTATATCTCTTCTTATAATTCCGTAAGAAGTTATTATAAGGTCTTTGTCTAATAATGTTTCAAGTTCTCTATCTGAGCCGTGATATATTTCTACGTCTATATTTGGGGTGAATTTGTTTGATTCTCTTTTCCAATTAGCAATAACAGATGTTGGACAAACAACTAAAGAAGGTTTATTTAATCTTGTGTCTTCTTTAAATTTTTCAATTGTTGTCAAAATTTGTACAGTTTTTCCAAGACCCATGTCATCTGCAAGACAGATATTAAAGCCTTTTATCAGATTGTTGTATATCCATTGATATCCATTTTCTTGATATTCTCTCAAGTTCACATCTATTTTTTCTGGTAATTTCACGTCTAGTCTTGAAAGAAAATATCTTTTGAATTCTTGCATTTTTTCAGAAAGAATTATTTCTATGTTTTCAAAATATGAGTTGAATAAAAATTTTAAAAAGTTTACTCTATCTATTTTTTCAAATCTGTTTTTTATACTTCTTATTTTGTTTAAAAAATCAACATCATTTATGACAAATTTTCCCTCAAATTCGAAAATTCCGTTACTTTTTTCTGAAAAATATCTAAGAAAATCATCTACATCTATTGTTATGTCTTCTATTTTTATTTGTATTTCAAAAGTTAGATTTTCTTTTACTTCTGTGTAAGTGTAAGATTTCTCTTTTAAATCTAAATATATAAGAGGTCTTGGAGTTTTTATATAATCTAGTTCAGTAGGGATGTCTATTTCTACTCCCAGTTGTTTCAACATGTTTTTTGAGTCTATGAGTATATTTGCTAAATCAAATGAATCTATATCAAATCTTCTTTTTCTTGTCATCAGGTAATCATTTATTATTGGTACATATTTTGAAATAAAAGAAACTTTTCTCAAAATCATATTTTTGTAGTTTGAATCTTTTTTTAAATAATCTCTAATTTCTTCTATAGAAAAAGGATCTCTTTTGTCAAATACGTCTATTTGGAGAGAATATTTTTCTCTTCTTATAATTTTTATTGATAAAAGCATTCTTATAGGTATATTTAGAGATAGTATTGGTTCAAAATAATTTTTAATATTTTTATAATGATGTTTGTCATAAAATTTCATCTCATTTATAATGTTATCTTCCATAAAAGCGTTTAATATTTTTTCTTCTTCATCTATTTTTATATCTGTATATTTTAAATTATATTTTATTATTTTAGAAATCATCATTAGTATTTTTTCTACTGATTTATCTGTTGTTTTTTCTGGAAAGATGTTTAAAAGGTATCCAAAATAATTTGATATACTATCATTTGCAAAATAAGGAAGATATATTATTGAAAAATGTTCTTTATCTATTTTTATTGGATAAGGAATGTAATAAGAATTGTAAATCAGATTCATACTAAAAGAAATCAGTTTTTTGATAAAAAGACCTATTGAAGAATCTTTTGAACTTTCTGTAAGGTTTCCATCAATTACATCATTTAAAAAATCTTCAAAAATTACTTTTTTATTCTCAAAGTTTAGATTTACATTTAGATTTTTTCTATCTAATTCTATTTCAATATTTTTTGTTATCTTTATTTTTTTATTTTCATTTATATTTAATTTCTCAACTTCATGGGAATTGTTATCATATATTTTAAAAAGAAATTTTTTCAAATCTTTTTTTGTAAACTGATAATTATTATTTAGAAACTCCACATAATCTATCATAGATTTTTGGGATTCAAGTAGATCAGGTTCTTCTTCTTGATTCGGGAGATCTTTGAAAATATCTAGAAATATGTCTTCTTTTTCTCTTTCTATGATTTCATCTCTATTTATACCATGCATTTCAAAAAGTATTATTGGGTCTTTGTCTAATTCTCTTGCGATTACATAAAAAACACTCGCTATGTGTTTACAAGGATTAGCCCAATCAGGACAGCTACATGATGTTTCAAAATCTTCCCAGCTTTCAGGAAAAAGCTGTATTTTTAGTGATTTTAGCATTTCATAAAATTCTAGTGGAAAGTCTCCAGCTATTAAGGATGACAAATAATCATATCGACTTTTTAGAATAGTTTTAATTTGATTTTTTTCTTTATCAGAAAATTCATTTAAGTTTATTTTTTGTTCATATGGTATATCAACTGTACCTTGAACATAAGAATATATTTTTCCATTTTTAGGAAAAATATCTACTACATTACCTTTTCTGGCATATGTTCTGCCTCTTGGTAATCTATTTTTAAATTTTTCTATATTTTCAATAGAATCAAGCCATTTTCGACTCCACCAATTTTTTGCAAATTCATTATAGTAGTTTTTCATAATACCCTCCAATAATATAAAAATCACTTAACTACTATTTTATCATTTTATTATTATAATTATATGAAAAAATAAAAAAAGGATCGATGATTATCTCACCAATCCTTTTATAGTCAAGGGTTAATTATATATGTTTTAATAGGTGTCGAAAATGCGAAACCTGAATCATTATATATTGATATTATAACTGTATCATCTTTTATTTCATCTTTCATAGGTTTCATTTTTGAATTAAAATATAAATAATTTGTTATATTTTTTGGATTTGTAGTATTTTGATATTTATATAGATAAAGATAATTTTTTTGGAGTCTAGTAAAATATACAACTTTCTTACCTTCTTCATTTTCTATATCAATTTCTATATATTCATCTTCAAAATCTTCTTTAATTTCTACTTGCGTTGAGTTCTTCATTAGGAATCTAAAATTAAACATTCCATATGAATTTGCTGAAAGAATTATATAAGAAATAATAAAAATTACGAATATAATTATTGGTACTATAATATGAGACCTTTTTGCCATTTTATCACCCAATTTTTTGATATTTATATTTCACTAAAATAATATATCAAAAAAAAAATTTATATGAGTGACTTTCGTCAGAAAAAAGTCATCTTTTTATTTCACAATTTGAAAAAATTCAATTGTTCTTTTAATGAATCAGATAAATCTTTTAGTTCTGAAGACATTTTTGAAGTTTCTTTTGTTTTTTCTAGTTGTTCATTTATTTCATCATACATATTTGATATGTTTTTATAAATATTATCTATAGCTTCAGAAGATTGATTCATCTCATTATTCATAGCTTCATTCATGTGATTTTCTTCGTTTATTTTATCTTTTATAACTTCTGTTCTATCTTTTAATATTGCTATATCATTTGAAATTTTTTCAAAATTTGCAGATATTTCCTCGGAATTTGTTTTTGTATGAGTTATTTTTTCATCACTTTTTATAACAGCTTCATTTACTTGTTTTACTAAGTTTTTAAGACCACCAGTTATATTTGAAATATTCGAGGTTAATTGTGAACTCTGTTCTGCTAGTTTCCTTATTTCTGAAGCTACAACAGCAAAACCTTTTCCTGCTTCTCCTGCTCTAGCAGCTTCTATAGAAGCATTTAAAGAGAGCAAATTAGTTTGTTCTGTTATATTTTGTATGTTTTTTATTATTTCATCTATTTTGTATATGTCTTTGTTTAAATAGTCTGAATATTCTTTTGTTTTTGAACTTTGTTCAAGTGATTCAAATATTACTTTAGTTATATTTTCAATATTGTTTTTTCCAGTATTTGCTTCTGTGTTTAATTTATTCGACATGTTATCTATATTTTTGATTTCTTCTAGAATTTCAGTTGTACTTTCATTTATAGTATTAATTGATGCAGTAGTTTCTTCAATGGATGATGAAGTTTCTTCTGTTTTTTGTGTAATTGATTTAGAATTTGTACTCAAATTTTTCATGCTTTTTTGATTTTTTTCTGATTGATTTTCTAAGTTAGAGGAATAGTTCATCAACTCACTTGAATAATTATTTATAGAATTAATAACAGTAGTTAATTTATCTTTCATAGAATTAAGTTCTTTTGAAATTTCACCTATTTCATCTTTTGATTTAATATCAAAAGATGTTTTAAGCTCACCTTCTGAAAATTTTTTTATTTTTTCAGTAATTAGTTTTAATGGTTTTGTAAGCCTAGAAGAAAAAACCAAACTTACTATGATTACAACTGACATGATTGAACCCAAAATCAATATGTTTAGTTTGAAAAGATCGTTTGTTTGATTTTCTACATATGTATAATCTGTTTCTGCTATAAAAGCCCAATGAATATTTTCTGTAAAATTAAAAGGAGAATAAACAGATATAACTTTTTTATTATCAAAGTTTTTTGAGATAATATTTCCTGAATCATTGTTCAATGCATTTTGAACAGATTTTGTATTTATATTTAATT
>JBNJGY010000016.1:0-36312 GCA_051748045.1 Thermotogota bacterium | reverse complement strand
GTGCTGGATGGATCAACCATCCACAATTGCATAGCTGAGTAATATTGAGATTCTACAAAAGGTTTTAAAAGATTATACCTTTGCATTATTCCTACTTTTTTTTCTTCACTTACGGATACTATCTCTTGTGTTTGAGAAATTAATTTCCCAGTGCTTTCTATAGTGGATTGTCTATCTCTTAGAAAGTTTTCAAAAACATTTTTTAAAGTATTCATAGAATCATCATAAGAATTCATATAACTTGTTTTCAATTGATCCGATATATCAGATTCTATTTTTTCTATTTCTTCTCGTAAATAAGTATTATATTTTTCAATATCTGCTTGAATACTTTGATTGTATTCTACAAAATTTTGTTCATAATCCTGTTGTAAATTGACTATAGTGTTGTTTAAGTTCTTTTCAATTGTTTCTGTTCTGTTGTTAACAGAAATTGTAAAAAAAGCTACTATAAACAAAGCTGGTACTAAAGTGATTATAATGAATAAAAAAGTAAGTTTATTACTAAATTTATTCCACCATTTTATCCTATTTCTCCTCATATTTACACCTCCAGAAATGAAACCGTTTCCCCCGAAAATATTATATCAAACTTAACAATAATTAACAATACTAATTAATTATTTTCATTTAAGTTTTTATGATAGATTTATTTAATAAAGTAAATAATTGAAACGATTTTTTATTTACAACAAAAATTGTTATAATTATATTGGAGGTGAATATAATGGCAAAAGTAGCTGTTATTATTGACGATATGTTTGAAGATGTAGAATATACAAAACCTGTAGAAGCTTATAAAGAAGCTGGGCATGAGATTGTACATGTTGGAGTTAAAGAAGGTAAAAAAGTTTATGGGAAAAGAGATAAAACAGAAGTCGTAATCGATGAAGATGTTAAAAATGTTTCACCAGATGATTTTGATGCTCTATTAGTACCAGGAGGATATTCTCCTGATCATTTAAGGGCTAATGACGAAGCTGTCGAATTCACAAAAAAATTTGCTGAAACAAGTAAACCAATATTTATGATATGCCATGCAGCACAGCTCCTTGTGACTGCAGATGTTCTAAAAGGAAGAATTTTAACTGGATACAAAGCCATTATTCAAGATATTAAAAACGCAGGTGCTGAATATCAAGATAAAGAAGTTGTTATTGACGATAATTTTGTTTCAAGTAGACATCCTGGAGATTTACCTGTATTTATTGAAGAATCACTCAAAAAACTAAAATAAATTTAAACCCCCTCAATATTTGAGGGGGATATTTTTTAGAATAAGTGATACACTTTGAAAACTGATACCATTATTAATGATGTAACTGACATTATTTTTATTAAAATATCTAATGAAGGTCCTACTGTATCTTTTAAAGGATCTCCTACTGTGTCTCCAACAACTGATGCTTTATGAGCATCTGAACCTTTTCCTTCACCTTCAACATTTCCAGCTTCTATATTTTTCTTACCATTATCCCATGCTCCACCAGAATTAGCTGAGAATATAGCAAGCATAACTCCACTCAATGTTGTTCCCACTAAAAGACCTCCAACAAATTCAGGTCCAAATATGAACCCACTAATTATTGGAGTGGCAACAGAAATCAATGCTGGAATCTTCATCTCTTTTAGAGAACCTTCGGAACTTATTTTTATACATCGTTCATAATCAGGGTCACTTTTGCCTTCCATCAATCCAGGAATTTCTTTGAACTGTCTCCTAACTTCTTCAACCATTTTGTTTGCTGCATTTACAACTGCGTCTATTAAGAAAGCGCTGAAGAAAAATGGAAGTGAAGCCCCAAAAATAGCTCCGGATATTGTTTTAGAATTTATCAAATTCAATTGTAAAAATTCATTAAGATTAACTATTCCTGAATCTCCAGGTCCTGCTTGTGAATAAATATAAGAAGCAAATAACGATAAAGCTGCTAAACCTGCAGAGCCTATAGCAAAACCTTTACCGATTGCAGCTGTTGTATTTCCTACTGAATCTAATTTATCTGTAATTTTTCTTACTGATGCATCTAATCCAGTCATTTCACTGATACCTCCAGCATTATCTGCTATTGGTCCATAAGAATCAACTGAAACTGTTGCTGCAACAAATGAAAGCATTCCTATTGCTGCCATTGCAACACCATATAACCCAGACATTTCGTATGAAATTAATATTCCAAGCATAAGCATAAATACAGGTAAAAAAACACTTTTCATACCAAGGGCTAATCCTTTTGTAATAACTATTGCTGGACCACCTTTTGCAAACTCAGATAAATCATGGGTAGGTTTGAATTTTTCACTTGTATAATATTCTGCTAATAATCCAACTGTTATTCCAACAACTATACCAACAACAGCAGATAACCAAGGAGACAAGAATCCAAATCTAAATCCTATCGTATCTAACTCTTCTGCTGGGATTTTCCCTAGATAGAACCAAGTCATTGCAAATGTAAAAATAAGAGTCAGAAATGCTGACATGAATAAAGATCTATTTAACTCACCATGAGGGTTTTCTGAATTGTTTCTGAATATTATATACATAATTCCAATCATAGCAGATATTAAACCTATGGCTGTAAAAAATAAAGGAAATAACGATAACTTTATTGTAGAATCATATGAAAATTGTTCTGCTCCCAATAAGAAATGTGTGTATAATATCAAAACCACTGCTGAAATTATAGAACCTATATAACTTTCTAATAAATCTGCGCCTAAACCAGCAACGTCTCCTACATTATCTCCAACATTATCTGCAATCGTAGCAGGATTTCTTCTGTCGTCTTCTGGTAAAGCAAGTTCTGTCTTACCAACTAAATCAGCACCCATATCAGCAGCTTTTGTATATATTCCACCACCAACTCTGTCAAACATTGCTATAATTGAACAACCTAAAGCATATCCTGAAACTGTCATTGTAAAAGGAATGTAGTTTATGTTCAGCCAATTTATTCTTATAATCATATTTTCTGGATTTAATTGACCAAAAAAGTCTCCAAAAATAACATACATTAATATTAACCCGGTTAATGCAAAGCCTGCAACTGATAACCCCATAACACTTCCGCCTGTAAAAGCGGCTTTTAAAGTTTTTCCTATTTTTCTTTCTTCTCTTGCAACATTAGCTACTCTGACATTTGCATAGGTTGCTATTTTCATCCCAACCATTCCTGCAAGTGCACTCATAAGAGCTCCAGAAACAAAAGCTATACCAACATACCAATCTATAATTACTGATAGTATAACTCCAATAAGAACAACATATATAGCAATCATTTTATATTCATGATTGATAAATGTATTGGCTCCTATCCTAATTGCTTTTGCTACCTCTTGCATTTCTTTTGTTCCTTCTGGCATCTTAAGTACACGTTTGAAATTCATTCTTGCTAAAATCAACGCTAGAACTGGTACTATTAATAAAACCCATAAGCCATTCATTAGAACACCTCCGTTTGGATTGAAAAATAAGAAAACTTAACACATTCGCCCATTATAATTTTACTCTTTTTTTTGAGCTCTTAAAAGTTAGATTATGCACAATGAATTTCAATAAGAAATTATAGTAATCAATAGTTAATCATAATCTAATGTATTTGTATAAAATAACTTATAGTTTTAATTATATGCTATAATAATTGTATAATGGCTCCAAAGGAGGGCTAAATTATGAATATTTGGGATTATATAATAACTAATTGGAGTTCTGTATCAGATGAATTAATAAATCATTTAAAAATAATAGGCTTATCCCTTCCTTTTTCAATAGGAATTGGTGTCCCTGTCGGGATTTTTATATCTAAACACAAAAAATTAGCAAACATAATTATTTATATTGCCAGTGTTTTGATGACTATACCGTCATTAGCTCTTTTTGGAATAATGGTGGTTTTACTAGCCCCCTTAAAAGCTGGCCTTGGTATAACTCCTGCTGTAGTGGCTTTAACTATTTATTCCTTCTTACCAATTATTAGAAATACTGTAGTGGCTGCAAGATCTTTAGATCCAAAAACTATAGAATCAGCAAGAGGAATGGGAATGACAGATTCTCAAATTCTTTTGAAAATAAGAATACCTTTATCTATACCTATAATCATGTCTGGAGTTAGAAATGCAGTGGTTATGGGCGTTGGAATAGCAACTCTTGGATATTTTGTTGCTGCTGGTGGTTTGGGATACTTTATTTTTGCAGGACTTACGAGATCAAGATATGAAATGGTTATAACTGGAGTAATTGCAGTTTCTATATTAGGTATTGTCAGTAATTATGGTTTAATGCTATTTGAAGATTTAATAACACCAAAAGGGTTAAAAATAAAAGAATAGGAGGAGCTTATGTCAATACAATTAAAAGATCTCAAAAAAAATTATGGTGATTTCACAGCAGTGAATAACATAAACTTAGAATTTCAAGATAAAAAATTGTCTGTTTTAATAGGTCCTTCTGGATGTGGTAAAACAACTATTCTAAAAATGATAAATAGATTGATAGAAAGGACTTCAGGAGATATAGTTATAAACGGGAAATCAATAGAAGATATAAACACTATTGATTTGAGAAGAAGTATGGGTTATGTTATACAAGAAATTGGACTTTTTCCTCATATGACTGTTTTCGATAATATAGCAGTTGTTCCTAAATTACTCAAATGGGAAGAAAATAAAATAAAAAACAGGGTCTATGAATTGTTGGATCTGGTAAATCTAGACCCATCAATAAACGCAAAAAAATTCCCAGCTCAATTATCTGGTGGTCAAAGGCAAAGAGTTGGTGTGGCGAGAGGTCTCGCTGCTGATCCTGATATTTTACTTATGGATGAACCTTTTGGTGCTATAGACCCAATAAACAGAGAAACTCTTCAGAATGGATTCTTAGAAATACAGGAAAAAATTCAAAAAACTATCGTTTTTGTAACTCATGATATTAGAGAAGCCATTAAACTAGGAGACAGAATAGTTATATTAAACAAAGGAAACGTAGAACAAGAAGGCTCTACTCTAGAAGTAGTTAAAAAACCTAAAAATCAATTTGTTAGAGAGATTTTAGGTGATGATAGTGAATTTAAAACACTAGAATTCATGAAAGTTTTAGATACTATTTCTGAAATACCTGAAACTTTTGAAATAGGCAATTTTGATTTTTCTTCTATAAAAAATAAAAATCTGAAAATAATAATCTTTACTAAAGATAATAAATTTTTTGGCTTTATTGAAAATAGAGCAATAGAAAATATCTCGAATAATAAAGATTTAAAAAATCATCTAAAAACATATAGATTACAAAAACATCTAACTCTTTTTGATGCCTTGAACATTATGCTTAGAGTAGGAGTTAGTAGTTTACCAGTAATAAATAACAAAAGTGAAGTAATTGGACAAGTTGACTTCTCTTCTATATTTAAAAAAATTAGTCCAACAGGTGGTGAGTAATATGCAAGGTGTGTTGGATTATATGATGGAAAATTCTGCTTATATTTGGACAAAGACATTCGAACATCTTTATTTATTTTTAGTATCTTGGGGCTTAGCTATTATAGTAGGAATGGCTATTGGGATTTTTGTTAGTAGACCTGGTAGACAAAAAATAGGAAGAATCGTTTTATCTATCACCAGCATAACTCAATCTGTTCCTTCAATTGCTGTAATTGCACTCGTTTTTGTCTTTATGGGTATAGGCGCTGCACCATCAATATTCGCATTATTTTTATACTCTTTAGTTCCTATAGTTTTTAATACTGCATCTGGTCTTCTAAGTGTAGATAAAAAAATGATAGAATCTGCAAAAGGAATGGGAATGACAAAAAGAAAAATTTTATGGTCAATTGAAATCCCTAATTCTATACCAACTATCTTTTCAGGATTAAGAAACTCAGCAATTATAAATATTGGAACAACCACAATTGCTTCTGCTGTGGGTGCTGGTGGATTAGGAGAAATAATTTTTATAGGACTATCTTACTTTGACTATTCTATGATTATTGGTGGGGCTATACCTGTTTCACTTATGGCAATCTTTACAGATATTTCTTTAGCTTTTATCGAAAAAACTTTGACTTCAAAAGGATTGAGACTTAAAAATACATAAAAAAAAGCTGTGATTTAATCACAGCTTTTTTTTATTCTCTAACAGCTTTTGCCATTTTTATAGCTAATTCATCTAGTCTCTTCAAATCTTCTTTGTTTGCAGATAACTTTGCTTCAACAGAATCTGAAACGACAGGCATTTTCATCTTTTCTGCATATTTTTCAAGAGTACTTACTCCTCCTCCTGACCAACCATATGTTCCAAAAATACCCATCACATGGTTTTTAACTCCAGTGTGATCTAGCCATTGTGCCAACTCTTCCATAGGTGGGAAAAGACCTGTATTATATGTACAACTTCCCAAAATAATTCCTTTAAATCTCCATATTTCATTTATCAAATGAGAAAGATGTACTTTTGAAGCGTTCATTATTTTTATATTTGTTATCCCTTCTTCAGAAAGTTTTCTAGCCAAATAATCAGCCATATGTTCTGTATTTCCATACATAGAACCGTATATTATTACAACACCTTCTTCAGTTTCATAATTACTCCATTTGTCATATAAATCTATAATTCTCGAAGGATCATCTCTCCAAACTGGGCCATGTGTAGCACAAACATAATTAACTTCCACACCCTCCAATTTTTTTAGAGCTCTTTGAACCATCATAGAATATTTACCAACGATATTTGAATAATATCTTCTTATTTCACTTTCATAAAATTCAAGATTAACTTCATCATCAAAAACTCCACCATCTAATGTCCCAAAACCACCAAATGCATCACCTGAAAATAATATTTTTTGAGTTGTTTCATAAGTCATCATGGTTTCTGGCCAGTGAACCATAGGAGTCATAACAAATTTTAATTTATGTTTCCCAAGATCAAGTTCATCTCCATCTTTCACTTCGTGGAGGTTCTCTTTTACACCGTAGAAATTTTCTAAAAATTCAAAAGTTTTTTTATTACCAACTATTTTTAAGTCTGGATATTCTTCCAAAATTTCAGTTATAGATCCTGAATGATCTGGTTCCATATGATTAATTATCAAATAATCTATTTTTTCACCATCTAATAAATCTCTTACTTTTTCTAAAAATTCTCTCATTTTAGTTACTTTAACTGTGTCTACCAATACATTTTTTTCATCTCTTATAATATAAGAATTATAAGATACCCCTTTATCTAAAGGCCACATATTTTCGAAAAGATGTGTATCTCTATCGTTTACACCTACATAAAAAACATCCTCTGTAATATTTAAAAAGCCGTTCAATTCTAAAACCTCCTCATTTAGTGTAATTATTAACTTGTTTTTTTCTTCCATAAAAATTATACCATATTTTATCTAAATTAAAAGAGAAAGTAAATTTTTGAAGAGATTTTAATCTTGATTTTTTAGTTTTTATAAACAAATTCCGAAATATAAAAATTCAAAGTAGGAAAAGAATAACAGCAAAGCTGTTGAAGAATACTCGTTACACTCGTGAAGAATGTTCACTACGTTCACGATGAATTCAGCAAGGCTACGAAAACATCGACAATGCTCAGGGTGACACTCGCTAATCTTATTATTAGTAATTTTCAGCCAAAAAATAAATAGCACTCTTCACAAGATCGAAAGGATAGAAATCATTTCATGATTTCTGTTGAAGGTTTATGGTTGGAAATAAAAAAATTATATACTCTGTCATTTCGACTAAGATGCGTAGCATCGCATAGAAAGATCTTGTTTTTAACTGTTTTATTCCCTCTGAAATGACCATTAGAGGGGCGCTGCACTTTGCGGGGTGTTTTAGAGTTTTTGCTTTTTGCTTTTTACTCCTCCAACATCCAGCTTCCATCCTCCATCTGAAAAAGTTGAGAACTTCTTCCATCTTCCAACAGAGTTTTATTACCATATATTGTATTTTTATATCTTATATGATACGATATATAGAAGCAGGAGGGATTAAAGTGAATAAAAAATATAAGATAACTATTGAGGGAAATATTGGTTCTGGAAAAACAACACTGGCAAATGCTCTTTTTGAAAAGATGAATGCAGATTATTTGATATTAGAAGAATTTGAGAAAAACCCTTATCTGTCTTTATTGTATGAAAATGAAGACGTGGGCTTTGAAACTGAGATGTTCTTTTTGGTTTCAAGATATTCCCAACTTAAAAATGATAATCAAAACGGTTTAATTATATCAGATTATGATATGTTTAAAAACCTTGTTTTTGCTGAAACAACAATCGAAAATAAAGAAGAATTACAAAAGTTTAAATCAATTTATGAAATATTAAATATTAAATCTGCAAAAAGTGATTTAATTATTTATCTTGATGCAAGTGTTGATACTGTAATTGATAGAATCAAAAAAAGAAATAGAACTATGGAAATAAAATTAGATAAGAAATATTTATCTAGTTTGAGTAGAAATTATAAAAAGTATCTAAAACAAATGGAAAATATTATTTATTTAGATGCTAATAGCTTTAATGTTTTTGACGAGAGGCAATTAAATAATTTAATCAATAATATTAATAAACATATGGAGGTTGAAATATGAATGGAAAAATGATAGTTTTAGCTGGTAATGTTGGGGCGGGAAAGTCTACTTATACTAGAATTTTATCTGAAAAGATGAATTTTATTCCTTATTATGAATCAGTAGATGATAACCCGTTTTTAGAAAATTTTTACTATGATCAAAAACAATGGTCTTATCATCTACAGACATATTTTTTATTTCACAGATTTAAAAGTATAAAAGCCATAATAGAATCTGGGAAAAATGCCATATTAGATAGAACTATCTATGAAGATGCTGAAATTTTTGCAAAAAATCTTCATTTAACTGGTAAAATGACAGATAAAGAATATTCAGCTTACAGAGATATTTTTTATACTATGCTAGAATTTATTAAGAAACCTGATTTAACAATTTATATTGACACTACTGTGGAAACTATAAAAAACAGAATTGCAAAAAGAGGAAGAAAAATGGAAATGCAAGTTCCAGAAGATTACTGGAAACAGCTAGATAATCTTTACAAATTATGGATTTCAAAGTATAACCATTCCAATTTACTAATTGTAGATGGTAATAAAAATGATATTGTTGAACATGAAACCTTTGTAGATGAATTGATTGAACAGATAGAGAATAAAATATACAAAAAAGTATAATACCTATAAATGTATTTTTAAACCTCATTTTAATAAATTAAATCAAAAAGTGATACAATTTAAATGAAATATTTTCACTCGTATTTATATCACCGGGGATATTTTCGAGTGTTTAGGAGGGTATTTTATGAAAATTGCTATTATTGGTTTAGGTAGAATGGGTAAGAATATGGCTAAAAGGCTTTTGAACAATGAACATGAAGTTTGGGTTCATAACAGAACCATTGAAAAAGCTCTTGATTTAGAGAAAGAGGGAGCTATTGTTGCTGAAAAATTGGAAGACTTTTTAAAGATGGATTCTCCCAGAGTTATTTGGTCTATGTTGCCAGCAGGAAATATTACAGATAAATATTTTGAAGATTTAAAAGAAATATTAGAAAAAGGCGACATTATAATTGATGGGGGTAATAGTCATTATAAAAAGGATAAAATAAGATTTAATGATTTCAAAAGATTAGGTATACATTATTTGGATGCTGGAATTTCTGGTGGAGTTTGGGGCTTAAAAGAGGGTTATTCAACTATGATTGGTGGAGAAAAGGAAATTTACGATTACATTTTACCAATTATTAAATCTTTAGCTCCTGAAGATGGCTATATGTATTGTGGCTCAACTGGAGCAGGTCATTTTGTTAAGATGGTTCATAATGGAATAGAGTATGGGCTCATGGAAGCATATGGAGAAGGTTTTGAAGTTCTCAAAGCTTCTGAATATGGAGATATTGATATGTCAGAGGTTTCTAAAATTTGGAATCATGGAAGTGTTATTAGATCATGGCTTCTTGAACTTATTCAAAATGCTTTTAAAGAAGATTCTGGTTTAGAAAATATGCAGGGATATGTAGAAGATTCAGGAGAAGCAAGATGGACAGTAAATGCTGCTATCGAAACAGGAGTTTCAGTACCTATTATAAGTAATTCTCTTTTCAAAAGGTTTCAATCAAGACAAGAAGATCTTTTCTCTGATAAAGTGGTTGCTGCTTTGAGAAATCAATTTGGAGGTCATGCTATTTACTCTAAAAAAGACCAGGTTAAATCAAAAGAAGCAGGTGCAGGAAAAGTTCAAGCAGCTAACCCTCAAAAGAGTGATAATAAATGAAAGAAACTAAAAAAACTTTAAATAACGTTGAAACCTGTGAGGATATTAAAGGGGACCCAGCTTCTATAGTTATTTTTGGTGGAAGTGGTGATTTAACATTCACAAAACTAATCCCTTCGCTTTTTAATCTTTATAAAAGAAATCTTTTGTCAGAAAACACTTATATATTAGGTGTTGGAAGAACAGAACTGAATACAAAGTCATATAGACAACATATTAAAGAATCTTTAGATGATAAATATAAACAAATTGATAATTTTTTAGACAAGATATATTATTTAAATGGAGATTATTCAGAATTTGATCTTTATAAAAAATTAAAAAATAAAATTAATGATTTAGATAAAAAACACCAGACTAATTATAATAGATTATTTTATTTTGCAACTCCACAAATAGTATATATGGATATTATTAAAAAACTTGGTAATTCTAATCTTTTGAATAAAACTGAAGATGTTTTTCCAAAAGTTATTGTAGAAAAACCTTTTGGTAGTGATTATAAGAGTTCTAAACAGTTAGACAAAGAGCTACATAAATATTTAGAAGAAGAACAAATTTTTCGAATAGATCATTATCTCGGAAAGGAAACTGTACAAAATATTTTGATGTTTAGGTTTGCAAATACTATTTTTGAACCGATTTGGAATTATAAGTATATTGACCATATACAAATTAACGCTTCTGAAGATCAAGGAATTGGTTCAAGAGCTGGATATTTTGAAAATTCTGGTCTTTTACGAGATATGTTTCAAAATCATATGCTTCAACTTTTGGCTTTGGTTGGAATGGAAGCTCCAGCTCAAATAGATGCTGAAAGTGTTAGAGATGAAAAATTTAAATTATTGAAATCTGTAAGACCTCTAAAAAAAGAAGATATAAACAAAAAAATAATAAAAGCTCAATATACTGAAGGAAATATTGATGGGGAAAAAGTAAAAGGATATAAACAAGAGGATAAGGTTAATTCTAGTTCTCAAAGAGAAACTTATGTTGCAGCAAAAATGTTTATAGATAACTGGAGATGGAGTGGAGTTCCTTTTTATTTGAGATCTGGAAAGCGACTGAAAACAAAAAATAGTCAAATCACTATACACTTTAAAGAAGTTCCTTATTCAATTTTTTCAAAAAATAAAATAAAACCTAACAAAAACATCTTAACTTTAAACATACAACCCAATGAAGGTTTCAGTTTGAATTTACAAGCAAAGCAACCAGGCTCTAAACTTTGTTTAAATGATTTGAATATGGATTTTAGATATTCAGAATTCTTTGATTTTGATCCTCCTGGTGCTTATGAAAGGCTTTTTCTGGATGTTATTTTGAATGATCAGACTCTTTTTGTAAGGTCAGACGCTATGGAAACAAGTTGGTTAATAATCGACGATATACTAGAAGAATGGGATAAAAATGAGAAATATTTGAACTTTTATAATGCAGGCACTTGGGGACCTGATATTGCTGAGGGATTGTTTAATGATGATAAATGGGTTAATCCGGAGGAATGATAAAAATGAGTATTTGTATTTATGATGATAAAACTAAATATTTTAAGAGTGTATATCATATTTTTAAAAAGAGATTTTATTATGCTTTGGAAAACAAAGAAGTATTCAATGTTTTCCTCTCTGGTGGTTCCACACCTTTAGAGCTTTATGACTATATTATTTCTAAAAAATCTCATCATAAAATTAATTGGAATAAAATTAATTTTTTCTTTGGTGATGAAAGATTTATTCCACATGATTCTCCAAATAGTAATTACGGGAATGCGAAAAAACACCTTTTTGATGAATTAAAAGAATATGATTTGAATCTCTTTCCTATTAAAACTGAGGGAAATATAGAAAATAGTGCCAAAAACTATGAGGAAATAATAAATCAACAAAAAGCTACAAAACCTGACTTAGTTTTCTTGGGAATGGGTGATGATGGGCATACTGCTTCTTTGTTTCCAAAATCGAATATTTTAAGAAGCTCTAAATTAGTTGATTATGTAAAAAACTACGGGAACCCTGAAACAGATAGAATTTCTATTACTTATAATTTAATTAATAATGCAAATAAAATTTTAGTTTTTTCAAAATTTAAAAATAAAGAAAAAATAATTGAGCATCTTATTTTTAATCACAAAGAAAAAAAGTTTCCAGTAGAAAAAATAAATAAGGAAAAAACGGAATATATATTTCTCAGAGAATAAATCAATGTTTAATGCATTGATTTATTTTTTATATTCACAGAAAAATAATGTATAATTAATTTAGAAGCTAAGTAAATTGAAATAAGGGGGGATTTTATGTATTTCGTGCCTTTTGAGTTTAGTAATTACAAAGCTTTTTTAATGGAAACGATAAATAAAGTAGTTCGTTTTGTCGATAAAAACTTCGAAGATATCGACCAATTATACAAATTAGGAAAAAAGAAGAGCTATTACATTATGTTTTTAATTGATAGTTTTGGTACAAATTTTTTAGCAAATTATGAATTAGCAGAATTGCTAGCGTCAAAGTATGCTGATCCTGAAAAAGAACGACAAAACCCTATAGAAGTTTTACAAAGGTTTTATGTGGATTTGTTTGTAAAAATTTCAGAGAAATCACACTTTCCAAAAGAAGAAGTTTTTGAAAAGGCTTTTTCAAACATTTTCGAGATATTTTTAACAGATTATCAGGATAAATTAAATATGGTAAAAGAAGATTATAAAGAATTATCTAAAAAAGAAATAATTGAAAAATTATTTAAAAGTGAATATGATGATTTCAATGATGTTGTACCAACATATAACATATTAATTTTTCATTCTATTCATACAGATAATAAAGAATCTGCAAAATTTATGTTGGAGGTTATGTCAAGAGCTATAAAAGAACATGAAAACCTAAAGCAAAATGAAAATAAAAAAGACTATAGTGTTGAAGAACCAGCTTTTGATAAAATAAGAGAAGAAAATGAATTTTTGAAAAAAGAAAATGAAGAATTAAAATCGGTTTTAAAAAATGTTTACGCTAAATTAGACCAGGTTATCTAACAAAATCTCTGTATATGTTATAATTACTAGGAAGATGTTTTTAAGGAGACGTGTCCGAACTGGCTAAGGAGCCGGTCTCGAAAACCGGTGAGGTTTTACCTCATGTGGGTTCGAACCCCACCGTCTCCGCCAGAAAACAGCTATAGTTTATGAGGAGGGTAACCATGAAAGAACTTAATAAAGTATTGAAACATTTAAAAGAAAAAGTCAACAAAGGAAATTATGATTATGCTATACCAAAAAGATGGATGCCAGAAGGATACGAAGGCCAAGTGAAATTGAAAGGTAGAAAATTCTTTGTAAACCCTTATGAATTTCACTCGAATATTATTGAAGAAATAGTTAAAAAAAGCGAATCTACAAATGATTATTCAAAGCCTTTATCCTATACTACAGGAGAAAAATCACCTGATTGGATTAAACAATCTGTTATTTATGGAGCTCATATAAGAGCTACAGCGGCATATACTCATGATAATTCATCTATTTTTATGCCTGTTGATGAAAAAGGCTATACTGAATCAGGAACTTTTTTAAAGATGATCTCATTATTACCGTATTTAAAACAGTACAATGTAAACTGTATTTATTTATTACCTATTAGTCAATCTTCTAGTAAATTCAAAAAAGGTGAAGTAGGTTCTCCTTATTCTGTAAAAGATTTTTTCAGTGTTGAACAAGATTATAAAGACACTTTATTGGAAGATTCTTTTACTCCAAATGAACAATTTGGGGCTTTTGTAGAAGCAGCACATATTATGGGGATGAAAGTTATGCTTGACTTTGTCCCAAGAACAGCTGCTAGAGATAACAGGCTTATTTTAGAACACCCAGATTGGTTTTATTGGATTGATATTAAAGAATTAAATTCATTTCAACCTCCAAAAATTAAATCTTTGAAGTTTGTTTTACCTTCTGAAGATAACTTAGATATATTATACAACGATCCAGAAGTTAAAAAACATTTGAAAAAATTTAGATGGGATCCAAAAACACAAAATCCTAAAAAATGGGAAGAATTTGTTAAAGAAAATAAAGATAACCCTGATTTTTTAGATGAAATAGCAAAAGAATTCAAAGTTATAACAGTACCAGGATTTTCTGATTGGATAAATGACCCTCAACCACCTTGGGATGATGTCACCTTCTTAAAATTGTTTAATACTCATCCAAAAGCTGCGCAAAGGTTTGTGTCCGATGATCAACCACCTTACGTTCTCTTTGATGTAGTTAAATCAAGTAATTTTCCAGGAACAGAAAAAAATGAAGAATTATGGAAAATAATAGCTGATATAATGCCTTTCTATCAAAGAAATTTTGGAATAGATGGTGCCAGATTAGACATGGGACACGCTCTACCAGATGAGCTTGAACACATGATAATTCAAAGCGCGAAAGAATACGATCCTGCTTTTGCTATTATTGCAGAAGAACTTAATATGGATAATCACAAAAGAGCAAAAAATAATGGTTATGATGGTATTTTAGGAAATTCTTGGTGGTCAGAACCAAGAGTTGATAAAGGTTGGCTTAAAAAATTCTCACAAGAAATAATGCCAAACTTAGTTACACCAGCTTTTGCAACTGCAGAAACACCGGATTCTCCAAGAGCAGTTACAAGAGATTATGGAGAGAAATTTTCAAAAATGTCAGCTGTTTTAAATACTTTTATGCCAAATGGTATAACTTTTATAAATTCAGGTTATGAAATCTTTGAAGCTCAGCCTATGAACACAGGACTTGATTTTGAAAATCCTGTTGAAGAAAAATTCAAACAACTACCACCAAATGATCAATTCTATGGAAAACTTGCTTTCTTTGATTGGTACGCTTTACATTGGGATACTGACCATCACATGGTTAAGTTATTAAAACTATTAGGCACATTAAAAAAAGAATATATTGATTTAATTTCTGATATTAATAATTTTAGATTCATTGATTTTGGAGAAAAAGGTTTTGTTTTTTTCTATTGGAATGGGCAAAAAGGTATTTTAATACCTATTAATTTAAGTGATGAACATCCTTTCTTCTTTGATATTGATCTTGGTTACCATACTTGGAAAGGATATCATAAAATCACGACCCTTTTAGAGAACTATAGAAGAGGAGAAAGTAATTGGGAAGTTCACGAGGGTAAACTTCAAATTACTATAAATCCTTTTGAAGGCAGAGTTTTTGAAATTCAATAATAAATAAAAAAAAGGCGTTTTATTTTAAAAATAAAACGCCTTTTTTTTATTTATTATTTTTTAACTACTAGGTATAAATCTATTTCTTTTTTATCATCAAGTAAACCTTTAAACTTAAGGATATTTCCATCAACCGCTACTTTCATTTCTTTTCCTTCTACTACAGAAGGAGGGGTTATATTTATTGAATATCCTATTTTTTCCATAGAAACTGCAACTGCTCCAGAAATCATATTTCCAAGCTCACCTATAGCAGATAATGCCATTTCTTCTATAGAATCCACTTGCATCATTCCCTGCATCATATTGTTAACAATTATTTTTGCTGAGTCTTCATTTAAAGTATAAATTAAATTACCCTCTAATACTCCGTTAAAACCTATTGTGGTTACTATTTCATACTTTTTGTCAATTTTACTTTGTAATTGGGGTTTATCTATTTTTATATCCGTTTTTGCAGCTGATTTGAAAGTTGTAACCAGAGCATTCAAAACAGCATTGACTATTTTTACATCTATCATTAAGAACACCTCCGGAGAATATATATACATTCAATTATATCACTAATTAACTTGATATTAAAAAATTATAATGTATCTTTTATATTATATTTAGTTCCCTCCGGTGTATCTTTTAGAACAATTCCTTTTTTATTTAAATCATCTCTTATTTTATCAGCAGTTTCAAAGTCTTTATTCTTTCTAGCTTTGTTTCTGATATCTATATGTTCTTGAATTAAAAAATCAACAATATCTTCATTGGTATTATTTTTTTCTGGGGCTTCAAAAAGTCCTAAAATTGGTCCTATAATATTTTTTATCAAATGGTATATTTCAAGAGTCTTTTCTTCATTGTTTTCGTTTATTGCTTTATTTAATTCCTTTGAAAGATCAAAAATCTTTGCAATTACTTTTGGAGTATTAAAGTCATCAGATAAAAAATTTGTAATTTCATTAATTATATTTCTCATATAATCAGAATGAGTTATGTTTGGAACATAGTTATCGTATTTATTTTCAATATTTTTTATAGTTTCTTTTATTCTTATTACAGATTTATTTTGTGAGATTAATCCTTCTTCTGAAAACTCTAATGGAGCTCTATAATGTTTAGATAAGATAAAAAATTTTACTGTATCAGCATCAAAATTTTCCAAAAGTTCTCTTACTAGCCAAATATTTCCAATTGATTTTGACATTTTGTCGCCAGAAGATTTTATCATTCCATTGTGCATCCAGTAGTTTGCAAATTCTTTTCCTGTTTTTGCACATGATTGAGCTCTTTCATTTTCATGATGGGGGAATATAAGATCATTTCCTCCAGCATGAATATCAAAAGTATCTCCCAAAATTTCTGTTGACATTACAGAACACTCTATATGCCATCCTGGTCTACCTTTTCCCCAAGGAGATTCCCAAGAAGGCTCTCCTTCTTTCGAAGCTTTCCATAAAGTGAAATCCAACGGGTCTTTTTTATCATCATTCACTTCAATTCTTGTTCCAGTTCTCATATCATCTACTTTTCTATGAGATAATTCACCGTATTTTTCAAATTTTCTAACGTTAAAATAAACATCATGATTTTCAGATTCATATGCAAACCCTTTATCTATTAAATCTTTTATAAAATCTATTATTTGAGGAACATAATCTGTTGTTTTTGGATGAAAATTTGCATTTCTTACTCCTAATTTTAGTGCATCTCTATAATATTCGTTGATAAATCTATTTGCTATTACATCGATAGTTGTTTCGTCTTCTTTTGCTTTGTTTATCAACTTATCGTCAATATCTGTAAAATTTTGGGCCATAACTACTTTGTATCCAACAAATTCTAAAAATCTTCTAAAAGCATCAAAAACAATCATAGGTCTTGCATTTCCCACATGAAAGTAATTGTATATAGTTGGACCACAAACATAAATAGTAACTGTGTCTTCTTTTATTGGCTTGAAATCTACTAATTGTCCTTTTAAACTATCATAAATCTTAATATTCATTTTCTATCACCATCTCTAATCTTTCTATAGCTCTAGCCCTCCCTATTAGATGAACTGCTTTTACAAGATCAGGACCGTGAAATTGATTTGTTAAAGTTTTTCTTAACGCCATATAAAAAGCTTTTTTAGCTGGCTTAGCTTCTTTCATGGCGACTTTTAAATTTTCTAATACAGTTTGAACTGTCCAATCTGTATCGTTATTAAATTTTTCTAGAGCTATTCTTAAAGCTTCTTTTACACCATCAGCTTTTAAATATTCTATGAATTCTTCATTGTCTAATTCTTGTTCGAAATTATTTATAAAAATAGAAATTTCATCTGGAACTTGAGATAATTCTTCAACAGAAGTTTTAACTAACTCTATAGCTTCTTTAAGCCACTTTTTGTTATCTTCACATTGTTCTTCAGATAATACTTCTGCTTTTGTAATGAAAGGGATCGATAACTTGAATATTCTTTCTGTATCTGCGTTTCTTATGTAGTTTCCATTCATCCATTTCAATTTCTTTTCATCAAATACTGCTGGACTTGAATTTACTCTATCAAAAGTGAAATTCTCTATGATTTCGTTTAGAGTTAAGATTTCTTTTCCTTCTGGATGTGACCAACCTAAAAGAGCTAAATAATTTAGAACTGCTTCTGGAAGATATCCTCTATTCCTAAATTCTTCAGCGGAAGTTGCACCATGTCTTTTGGATAATTTTTTGCCATCTGGCCCTAAAATCATAGAAACATGTGCAAAATTAGGCACTTCAACTTCAAATGCTTCATAAACTGCTATTTGTCGTAGTGTGTTTGATAAATGGTCATCTCCTCTAACAACATGGGATATTTCCATCAACATATCATCTACAACAACTGCAAAATTGTATGTTGGAAGACCATTACTTCTGATTAAAATAAAATCACCAACTGCGCCATTTTTAAATGTAACTTCACCTTTTATAAGATCATTTAAGACATAATCCTTTCTAGGCATTTTAAAGAAAACAACTGGGTGTTTATATTTTCTCATATATTCTTCTTTTCTTTGTTCGGAATTAAATTGAGAAATCATTTCTTCAGTGAAATGAGGTGGTTTACCTTGGGATAATAAATCTTCTTTTATTTTATCCATTTCTTCTGGATAAATATATGCTTCATAGGCTTTTCCTCTTTCTATCAATTCCGTTGCTTTTTCTCTGTATATTTCTTTTCTTTCAGATTGTCTATAAGGACCATATTCACCTTCCTGTTTAGGCCCCTCATCCCAATCGAGTCCCAACCAAGTCATGGCATCTATAAGTTGATTTTCTGATTCTATTGTTGATCTTTCTATATCAGTATCTTCTATTCTTAAAACAAAAGTGCCTTTTTCGTGTTTTGAATATAAAAAATTGAATAAAGCTGTTCTAGCCCCACCAACATGTAAATATCCTGTAGGACTTGGCGCAAATCTAGTTCTCGTCATATATTTCCCTCCTGTGATTGTATTAATAATTCATATCTGGCTAAAGCAGCCAATGTTTTTGAATCTGTGATTTCGTTATTTAGGATTTTATTTTTAAAATCTATGAAGTCTAATTTAATTATATCTAAAAATTCATCTTCATCTAAATTTTGTGCAGATATAGTTATATTTTTTGCTAAGAAAAGATATATTACTTCATCAGAAAATCCTGGAGTAGTGTATATTTTACCCAAAGAAATTAAATCCTCTGAAATAATTCCTGTCTCTTCTTGGAGTTCTCTTTTTGCTGTTTTTTCAGGAGATTCTCCTTTATCTATTTTTCCAGCAGGTATTTCGAGAAGAGTATTTGAGATAGGAAATCTATATTGTTCAACTAACCATATTTTATTTTCATCATCTATAACAAGTATACCAACTGCCCCGGGATGTCTTATCACTTCTCGAGTTGCTCTCTTTTTATTTGGCAATTCTATGTCGTATTTTTCCATGTCTATTATGTTTCCTTCAAAAATAACATTTTTATTCAATTCTTTTTCATAATATTTCATAAAAACACCTCTTAAATATTTTAGTTAATTGGAGGGTAGCAAATTTTAATTTAACTAAAAACGAGATCTCTCCATGCGATGCTACGCATCTTAGTCGAGATGACATATTAAAATTTGCAGTTGTTAGTTTATTGTTGTTGGTTGTTAGAAGACAAAGCTTTTAAAAAAAAGCCTTAAATAAATTAAGGCTATTTTTAATGTATTATATTTTTTTACCTACTAATAATGTTATATCATCTTCAGGTTTCTCTTCATTTAAGAAATTCAAAAACTTTTTTCTTATTTTATCAATTATTTCAGCTATATTTTTTTCATCATTATTTTCTTTTAAGACTTTCAATATATTTTCATCATCAAACTGAACACCATTTTTATTTTCTGCTTCAACTAAACCATCTGTAAACATTATAAATATATCGTCTTTTATAAATTCGTATTCATCTAATAATATATTTCTTTTATTTTGAATCAATCCCATTCCTAAAGGGAAATTATTATTCTCAAAAGTTTTTATTTCGCCTTTTTTATATAAAATAGGTGACCTATGGCCAGCATTACAAATTGTTATTTTATCGTCTTCAATCTTTATAAATGCTGCTGTAAAATAGACTCCATCAGAAAAAAGAGATTTTTCCTTGTCGTCTAGTTGAAATAGTATTTCTCTTAAATCACTATGATTTTTATCTATTATTATACTTTCAACTTCTCTTTTTATCATAAGTGAAAGCATTGCTGATGCTGCTCCATGTCCCGATACATCTACTATATAAACAAAAGTTTCATTTTCTTTTTCAATAATTCCAAAAATATCACCTGAAACGTTGAAAGATGGTTGAAAATGCCATTTCATTTTTAACCCATCAAAATTTTCTTTTGTTGGGAGCATTTCTCTTTGAAACTTTTGAGCCATATTCAAGTCTCTGTTTACTTTTGTAATATATTCTTTTAATGCTTGTTGTATTCTATATAGCTCAGAATGTGTTTTTATTCTAGCAATTATTTCTTTTGAATGGGCTGGTTTAGTTATATAATCAACTCCACCAACTTCAAAGCCTTTTGTTTTATCATCTATTTCATTAAGAGCACTGACAAATATAATAGGTATTTCTTTTAAATTTTCTTGATTTTTTATTCTCTTACATACTTCATAACCATCTAAATCAGGCATCATAACATCAAGCAAAATTACATCTGGCTTTTCTTCTTTTGCTTTTTTAATGCCCAAAACTCCTGAATCTGCTTCTATATATTCATAATTTGGAAGGCTAGTTTTTATAAGTTTTTGAATGAAAACTCTATTTATATAAGAATCGTCTATGACAAGGACTTTGTACTGATCCTCTTCATTATTTTTCATCCATATCCTCCTTATTGAAATTATAAGGCAATAATTCAGAAGTAGAAGTTTCTTTTATATCTCCTTTTAAATTAGCCAAATAAACTTTGTAATCACCAAACTCTGTCATCACTTGTCTACAAGCTCCACAAGGGCTAACAGGGCCTTCTGTTTCAGCAACTACCATTAATGCTTTATATTTCCTTTTTCCATCTGAATTTGCTTTAAAAATAGCGTTTCTTTCAGCACATATGCTTAATCCATATGAAGCATTTTCAACATTTGCCCCTAGATATATTTCATCATCTTCGGTTAATAATGCTGCGCCTACTTTGAAGTTAGAATATGGAACATAAGCATTTTCTCTGACTTCTAATGCTTTTTTATATAATTTATCAACTAATTGCTTGTTCATTTTCTCCATCACCTTCAAATTGTTCGCTATGATTCAAGTAGGTAACTTTTACTTTATCTATTCTGTTTACAGTAACAGAAATAACTTCAAATTCAAAATCTTCAAATATTATATTTTCTCCCGGTTTAGGAAACCTTTCTAACTGCTCTAATAAGAAACCTCCTATTGTTTCAAACTCTGTTTCGGGAAAATCTTCATCTAGTTCTCTTTCTATATCATTTATTGGTGTTGAGCCGTTAACTAACAAACTGTACTCATCTATTCTTGATATATTTGATTCTTCAACCAAATCATCATATTCATCTAATATTTCTCCAGTTAATTCTTCAATAATATCTTCTAAAGTTACTAGTCCTGCAGTACCACCATATTCATCTACTACTATAGCCATATGAGTATGGTTTGCTAAGAATAATTTTAAAACATCGTTTATTTTCATTGTAATAGGTACAAACGATGGTTTATGTATTAAATTTGTTATTGTTTTAGTTTTCAAACCACTTAAATCATTTGTTTTGTCCAAAAGTTTGAATATATCTTTTGCATAACATACTCCAATTATTGTATCCATAGATTCTCTGAACACAGGAAATCTTGAATATCCTTCTTCATTGATTGTTTGTATTAAGTCGATTAAAGTTTCATCATCTTCCATGGCAACAATCTCTACTCTCGGGGTCATTATTTCTTTAACTGATGTATCTCTCATTTCAAGAGATCTTTGCATTAAATATTTTTCATACTTTTCTATAACCCCTTCTTCATGACCCATATCAAGATATGTCATGATTTCACTTTCTGTAATAAATGGAGGAGCTTGATCTATCTTTTCCCCACCAAGAGCTTTTATAACAACATTTGTGATTTTCACTAAAACCCATACTATTGGGGCCAATATAGTGTTGAATAAATTTATGGGTTTAAAGACAAAAGCAAAGAATTTTTCTTTGTTTTCTCTAGCAAAAACTTTTGGTGTAATTTCACCAAATATCAATATTAACAAAGTCATAAAACCGGTTGCTATCCCTACTGATGTTCCTTTTGAACCCGGGAAAAGATTCATAACAAAAACTGTAGTTAAAGAAGAAGCCAAAATATTAACAATGTTATTCATTATAAGAATAGTTGTTAAATATTGATTTGGCTTATGCATAAATTTTTCTAATTTCTTTTTTTGTTTTTCATCCTCTTCTTTTTCTAAATAATCCTTTAGTTTACCTCTTCCCAAGGAAGTCATTGCTGTTTCTGAACCGGAAAAAAAACCAGATAATACAAGTAACACCAATATTGCTAAAAGCGAGTAAATCAGTTCGCTACTTTGGGGGTCATCCACTCTGTCATGCACCTACCTTTATTTATTTAATCTTTTTAAAACCATATCCTAACGCTTCGTTGTTAGGTAATATTATTACAAAAGCATTTTCATCTATTTCATGTAAATAATTTTTGAGCATACCAACTTCGGATCTAGATATAGTAACCATCAAGACGTTTTTTTCTTTTTGAGTATATCCTCCAGAAGCCTTTAGATAAGTCAAACCTCTGTCTAAGTCTTGGTATACCATCTCCTTAATTCTATCATGATAATCGCTTATAATCAAAACTGTTTTTGTTGACTCTAATCCGGTCACAATACCGTCTATAGTCTTTGCCATTATAAATATAGTTATTATTCCGTACATTGGTAAAATTGGACTAATCAATATTGCTGAGGCTGTTATTACTGAATCTGCTAATAAAAGACCAGTTCCTACTGAAACATTAAAATATTTATTGAATATTATTGCTAGTATATCTGTTCCACCCGTTGTAGCCCCTCGCCAAATGACTAAACCCATTCCAGCTCCTGTTACTATTGCTCCATATACCGCTGTCATAAGCATCATATCTAAACCTGGATTTTGAGTTTGAGTCATAACATTAGGTAAAACTTCGTTTAATTTGAAGACCTGTTGAGATAGATCAGTAAAAACAGATAATGCAATTGCAGAATATATGCTTTTAACTCCAAAACCTAATCCTAACAACTTAAAACCTAAAGCGAATAAGAATACATTGTATACTAACATCTGTAAACCTACCCACCAACCAAAAAGTTCGTTCATAACAATCGCAAGACCGCTAACACCACCAGCAACTATATTATAAGGGACTAGGAATAATACTATACCTATTGCTGTCAAAAGTGTACCAACAGTTATTATTGAATAATCAAATATTTCTTTTTTCATATTTACTTTCTTCATTAATTTATTCATTTCCTACCCCCTTTTATAATTTAAATATTTATTTTCTTTAATTTGGCTAAGTCTTTTAGATGTTTTTTCTCTCGTAATCCTGGTTTATCTATTTTTACTTTTATTTTCACGTAAATGTCTCCTCTTTTTTTACCTGAAAAGTTTGGCATTCCAAGATTTTTGAGTCTAATTACTGTACCTGGATTAGTGCCTTCAGGTATTTTTTCTACTATTTCACCTTCAAGTGTAGGGATTTTTACTTCTGTTCCTAATGCCGCTTCTACATAATCAACTGTAATTTGTGTTTCAAGATCAGCACCTTTTCTAACAAAATTTTTATTTGGATTTACTTTTACGTGTATAATCAAGTCTCCAGCAGGTCCACCATTTTTACCTGCATTACCTTTTTCTCTTAGTCTTAATACATATCCATCTTCAACACCAGAAGGGATTGTTATATTAAGCTTTTCTTTTTTATGAATTTTTCCATTACCGCTACATTTTGAACATTTTTTATCTATTATTTTCCCTTGTCCATTACAGGTTGGGCATGTATAAGTTTTTACAAATGTTCCAAAAAATGTTCTTTGTTCTTCATTTATTTGTCCTTGCCCATTACATCTTGGACATCTTGAATATGACGCTCCATTTTCTGCACCAGTTCCGTTGCAAGCATTACATGGCTCATATCTATCATACTCAATTGTTTTTTTGACATCATATAAAACTTCATGTAAATCTAAAGATATCGTGGCATGAATATCTTGTCCTCTTTCTGGTCTTTTTCCTCTTCTTGAACCTCTGGAGGAAGAACTTCTTTCAGACCCAAAGAACATATCAAAGAAATCTCCGAATCCTCCACCAGCTTCTCCAAAGTTTCCTGATCCACCCCCGAAGAAGTCTTTAAAAATATCTTCAACTCCTCCGCCACCAGGTTGGCCACCTCTTTGTTGGTATCCGCCACCTTCTGGTATAAAACCAAATCTATCGTATAGTTTTCTTTTTTCAGGATTACTTAAAACTTCATATGCTTCTTGTACTTCTTTAAATTTATCTTCAGCTGCTTGTTTATTTTCTTGATGTCTATCAGGATGCCATTTTTTTACCATCTTTCTATAAGCTTTTCTTATCTCTTCTTGTGATGCACTCTTGTCTATTTCCAGTGTTTTATAATAGTCTTTTTTTTGAGGCATTATTCATCACCCTCTTTTTTTATTTCCTCATTATTTTTTTCTTCCTTTTCAACCTTTTTTTTAGGTTTAACCGCAACAATTACTCTGGCAGGCTCAATTATTTTTCCTTCCAATTTATAACCAGGGTTTTGTATTGAATGTATGTGGTATTCTTTTATTTCATCTGTTTCTATTTTATCTGCTACATCATGTTCAAATGGATCAAATGCTGTACCTTTATCTGGAATAATAAATTCTAGATCTGATTTTTCAAAAGAATTTTTAAAATCTTTATGAACCATTTCAATTGCTTTCACAAATTGTGGATCATCTTTATAGTTCATTGATAATGTCATTTTTTCAAAAGGTTTTAAAAAATTCTTAATTATTTTTTCTTTCGTACTTTTTTTCAATTCTTTTTTCTCTTTTTCAACTATTTGTTGATAATGATCAAATTTATCTTTTAAGTTTATTGCAGCTTCTTTATATTTTTCCATTTCTTTTTTTATCTCTGCATTTTCTTCTTCGATTTTTTCCATCAATTCGATCAATTCTTCTTTTGGTAGATTTTGATATAACACTTCTTCTTTTTCACTATCCTTTTCTTCTTTAGATTCTTTTTTTTCTTTATCTTCTTTTCTCTTTTTTTCTTCTTTTTCTTTTAATTTTTTTTCTTTTTTATTTAATTTATTCTTATTTTTTTTATCCATAAAAATGCACCTCCACATGCTTTAATCTATATTTTTATTCAAAAATTTCGTTTACTATAAGTTTTTTGATATAATTTCAGAGAAGCGAGAATTATATTCTTTTATGATTTTATATATTTTTTCATAGTTGCAAAATTTATCTGTAATAAACAGCATTCTTCCTATAGGATTTGACCCTAAACTATATGAAGTACTGAAAAAGGCATAGTTTTTTAAAGATTTTGTTTTTAATTCAGAACCAAAAAATATATTCAAATCATGAGTATATTCTAAGTTATTGAAAATTTCATCTTTTATTTCATCATTTTCAATTATTTTAGTTAAACTATCAACGCTTTCTATATTAGGTTTGAACTTGTTTATTATTTTTTCCAGACCTTTTATTAGGTATTTATTTCTAGAAAATTCATTCAATAACACTTCTATTAAATTGAACATGTTGGTCAGTCTTATGTCTTCTGTTTTTAATTTTTGTGTTCTGGATGCGTAGATAATTTCATATAATGATTTACCAGCCAATCCTTCATTCAGCATATTCTCTAGCTCTTTGGCATTAGGTAGCCCGTATGATTCAACTGTTCTGGAAATAGTCATTCCTAAATTAGTCAGTAAAATTACAACATAATGATATTCTGTCAGTGGGGTAACAACTGTTCTTGTTACATAGATATACTTTGGATCAGGATATTCAAATATAACTAAACCACTAAGTGTAGAAGAAATAATTTCTGATAAATTTTCAAACATTATATTCAAATCATAGAATTTGTAATCTCTTGGCATTTCTAAATAATTTTGTTCTTCTCCATATGCCTCTTCTATAATTTCAAAATATAATTTTAATGCTTTATCAGTGGGTATTCTTCCCCCACTTGTATGTTGTTGGTAAATATATGATAGATGTTGTAATTTTTGCATATCATTTCTTATTGTTGCGCTTGAAGCTTTTATTCCTGAGTTTTGAATTACATCATCAGAGCTTACAGGTTTTGTATTCTTTGAATACAGTTCAACTATACTCAATAAGACATCTTTTTGTCTTTTTGAAAGCTTCATCCCCATTTTAATTATCACTCCTTTTTATTGAGTGCTAATGATATGATATCAATAATTTTTTTTGTTGTCAAATATATAAATTAGATAATTAGGGGGTAATTATAAATGAAAATTTCTGAAATTTTAAACTTCTTGAAAGACGAAATCATTGATACCCGTATGGATATAGATGAAAACACGGAAATTAATAATTTTAAAGATAACAGCGAGAACGTTGAGAAAAATGATGTTTTTATTGCTATAAAAGGCTTGAAATTTGATGGGCATGATTTTATCTATTCAGCTCTTAGTAGAGGAGCTGCTTTTGTAATTTTAGATGACCCTGAAAAAATTCCAGAAGATACATCTTTAAATTACGTTCAAATTAAAAATACAAAAAAAGTGATAGCTGAATTAACCTATAAAAATAAGCACATCACGCCTAATGATTTTAAATTTTTTGCTGTTACTGGAACTAACGGAAAATCTACTGTTGCGACTTTAGTTCATCATATCTTACAAGAAACAGGTAAAAAGTCAACTCTTTTCAGTACTGTTGATATTCGAATAAAGGATAAAGTCATTGAAGAACCTTACAACACAACCCCTAGTGTTATAAAAATTTCAGAAATATTGGAAAAAAGTAAACTTGAGAATGTAGAATTTATAAATATGGAAGTTTCTTCACACGCATTACATCAAAAAAGAGTTGAAAAGTTAGAATTTGACCTTATTTCATATACTAATATTACAAGAGATCATCTTGATTACCACCATACATTTAAAGAATATTATGATACAAAACTTTCTTTAACAAAATATATGAAAAAAGATGGAAAAGCTATTGTAAATATTGATGATATAGATATAAATAAATTTAAGTTACCCAAGAAAAAAATTATCACTTACGGCTTTTCAGATGATGCTGATTATAAAATAAAAAGTATTAATCAAAGTATTTATCAAATGAATTTTAAAATAGATACTCCCGAAGGAGAAGAAATATCCATATACTCTTCTATAATAGGCAAATTTAATGCTTATAACATAACAAATGCTTTAATTATTTGTAAAGAGTATGGATTGTCTTATGACCAGATTAAACATGGAATAATTACTTTTAAAGGTGTAAAAGGAAGGTTTGAACTAATACCAAGCTCAAAAGCACTTGGTTTTTCAGTTGTCATAGATTTTGCTCACACTCCAGATGCTTTAGATAAAGTTTTGTCTAACGCAAAAGATATAGTTAAAGGTAGAATCATTTTAGTCTTTGGAGCTGGAGGAAATGCTGATATTGGGAAAAGAGAAATCATGGGTGAGGTCGCCAGTAAATATTCTGATATAATTGTTTTAACAACAGACGACCCGAAAGATGAAGATCCTGAAAAAATAATCGAACAAGTTAAACTTGGTATAAAAAAAGAAAGAAATTTTATTGTTATTCCAGAAAGAAAGACTGCTATAAACGCAGCTGTTAACTTTGCAAACAGAGATGACTTGGTAATCATCGCTGGCAGAGGACATGAGAAATTTCAACTTTTTGCTAATGGAAAACAAATTAAATTCAATGATTTTGAAATAGCTTCTGATTGTATTGACTCTTTGAGAAGGAGTATGAAAAAATGACAATCAAAGATTTATTTATTAAAAACTATCATTTTGAAATAGATTCTAGGAAAATTCAAAAAAATGATGTTTTTATTGCTTTAAAAGGTAAAAATACAGATGGACATAAATATGTAGAAGATGCGTTCAAAAAGGGCGCATCTTTTGCTGTAGTTAACAATGAATATCCCATTACCTCTGAAAAAATAATAAAAGCAGATAATGTTCTAGATGAAATGTTGAAAATTTCATCAACTATTATTAATAATAACGCTAGAATGAAAATAGGAATAACTGGATCTACAGGAAAAACAACAACAAAAATATGTCTTAAAAATATTTTTGAAAATAATATTTCAACTTTTGCAACTGAAAAAAATTTTAACACTGAAATTGGTATTCCACTATCTATTTTGAACAATTACAATAATGAAGAAGTTGTTATTTTGGAAATGGGGATACAGAATAAGGGAGATATGGAGTATTTAACTGATTTTTATGATTTAGATGTGGCTTTTATAACTAATATTGGAACTTCTCACATAGAATTTTTTAAAACAAAGTCAGCGATAGCAAGAGAAAAATCAAAAATTATAAATAGTTTAGCTGGAGGGTTATTAGTATATAATTATGATTCAACAGAACTAAAAGAATATGTTAATAGCTATAATAATAAAATTACTTTTGGGCAAACTATGAATCAAGATTCATATTTGATTAATTATGAATATGTTGAAAACACAACCAAGGTATATTTTAAATTATTCGGTAAAGATGTTTTACTAACTCTAAATTCTTTTTGGAACAAAGGACAAATTCTTGATTTACTAGCAGCAATATCTTTTTCTGTGTTTGCCAAAATTCCTTTAGACCCTTATATTATTTCAGATATCAAATTACCAGAATCAAGATTTGAGTTTATAAAAAATAAAAAAAATATTATAATAAATGATTCTTATAACGCATCAGAAGAATCATTTTTAAGTGCTTTTGAAAGTATAGAAAAAATAAATAGCAAGAAAAAAACTTTAATTATGGGTGAAATTAAGGAAATTGGAAATAATAACATAAAAATTGTAGAAAAAATTCTAGAAAAAGCAGAAAGTATTTTTGATGATATATTTTTTTACGATCCAGAAAAATCTTATAGTTTGAAAAATATAAACATGTTATATAATTTTGAAGATTTAGAAAAAATCTTAGAGTCAAATGAAGGTATCATTTTAATTAAAGGTTCTAATTCCACAGGTTTATATGATTATATGAAAGAAAGGGGTAAATAATGGAAATTTTATTATCTTTGATAGTTTTCATTTTATTATTATTTTTATATCCTATTTATATAAAATGGTCAAAAAAAAGACAATTAGGACAGTTCATCAGAAAAGAAGGTCCTGATTTGCATAATTACAAAGAGGGAACTCCAACTGCAGGAGGATTGTTATTTGTAATTGCCATTAGTTTTTTGAATTTTTCTTTTTATTATTTGAATCATGAACCTATATATCTCATAATTGGGCTTACTGGATTATTATTTGGATTTATAGGTTTTTTAGATGATTTTTTAAGTATTTTCAAAAAACATTCAACTGGGTTAAATTCAAAGCAAAAATTGATACTTCAGTTGATTTTTTCTGGCATAATTATTTTTTTCATAAAAAAATATTCACCAAATAGTGAAATTTTAATTCCATTTTCAAATACTAAGTTGGATTTGGGTTTTCTATATATACCATGGGGTATTATTTTTATTTCTGGCATGTCGAATGCAACTAATCTTACTGATGGGCTGGACGGTTTAAATGCCTTCATTTTCATTTCTTCAATGATTATGACTGTTTTTTTAAATGGTGTAGAAAATATAAATCATATTTATGCAATAGTGGTCCCCGTTATAGCTTTTTTATTTTTCAATATAAAACCCGCAAAAATATTTATGGGAGATACAGGCTCTTTAGCTCTAGGTGGAATTTTAGCAGCTTATTTAATTTATTATTCTATGGATCTCTTTGTTATATTTACAGGGGTTATTTTTATTATAGAATTGTTTTCAGTAATAATACAAGTTTCGAGTTTTAAATTGAGGAACAAAAGGGTTTTTTTAATGTCACCTATACACCATCATTTCGAATTAAAAAAATGGAGTGAAGAAAAGATTGTTATGACATTTTTGCTTATCAATATAACTTTTAGTTTAATAGCATTTGGGGGTATATAGATGAGGGTTTGCTTAGTAGGTTTTGGAAAAAGTAATAGTGCATTAGTAGACATAATTTTAGATAAAGGAAATGAACTGTTTGTTTCAAATAACTCAAAATTTTCTGAGGAAACCAAAAAATTTTTTGAAAAAAACAATATAGATTTTGAAGAAGAACATGGAGAATTATTGAAAAAAACTAACCTGGCAATAATAAGCCCTGGAATAAGACCTAATAGTAATGCTGCAAAAATTATATTTGATAATAAAATAAATTACACAACTGAAATTGAGTATTCTTGGATGCATATGAAAAGATTTAATCCAAAAGCAAAATTTATAGGGGTTACTGGAACTAATGGTAAAACTACTACAACATCATTAATAAACCATATTATTCAAATATCTGATAAGTCCACTTATAAGGCTGGAAATATTGGAATACCTTTGATAAATGCCCCTTTGAACATTGATTATTATGTTTTGGAGGTTAGCTCTTTTCAAATGTTTTGGTCAACTAGATTTTTCCCAGATATAGCTATCCTTTTAAACCTAGCCCCAGATCACCTAAATTGGCATTCAAGTTTAGAAGAATACTATAACAGCAAAATAAATATGGGAATTAGAAGTTTATATAATTATGGGAAATTTATTTTAAATGCTTCTATTGATTTTGAAGAACAAAACAGTAATTTAATTCATTTTTCCCCAATATATAATTATAAAAATAAAAAAGTGATTTATAAAAATAAAGAAATTAAAATTGATAATGATACATTGAACTTGAATATTTACAGAGAAAATGTTATTGCTGCTGTTTCTTGCCTTTTAGAACTTGATTTTGAAAAAGAAGTCATTGAGAAAGGTATATCAACTTTTAAACCACTGGCACACAGACTAGAAAATTTTGCTCATATAAACAATACATTTTTCATAAATGATTCTAAAGCTACAAATGTACATTCAGCTTATAACTCATATATGAGCTTTAGAAATAAAAAATATATAGCTGTTTTAAGTGGAGAGCCAAAAAATGAAGATATGTATAATTTGATAGATGAGTTGAACAATTATTCCGAAAAAGTAATTGTTTTTGGAGAAATGGTTTCGGAAGTAAAAAAATACGGTTTTAATGATAAATTTATATTTGTAGATAATTTGAATGAAGCTGTTGAAATTATAAAAAGTATAGAATCAGAATTTGTTGTTTTTTCTCCTGCGGGAGCAAGTTTTGATCTTTTTAAAAATTATGAGCAACGAGGTTATGAATTTAAGAAATGTATTCTTGAAAATTTTAAAGAATAGGTTTAGAGGGGATATATATGGATAGAGAGGCTTTTAAAAGTAGATTTATTTTTTATATAGTAGTTTTAGGCTCAACTCTTATGATGGGAGTATTTTTTGTATATAGTTCTTTATTTGCAATGGAAGACTTAGAAGGTTTAGATCCAGAATCAAAAATTAAAACTTATATTGCAGCATTAGTTATAGGAATGGTCGGAGGGTTAATAGCCTTTTATTTTGGAAACTTAATTATAAGAGGTAAATACTATTTAATACAAGCAATTTTTATATTTCATATTTTTTTCTTATTTCTGCCTCACATGTCTTCTTCAATTGCTAATGTAAATAGATGGATATATATAGCTGGGTTTCAAGTTCAACCGTCAGAACTTTCCAAAATTATTTTGCCAGCTTTTATAACTTATTTATTCTATAAAATTAAAAATCCGTTTATTTTATATACTTCTATATTTTTTTCAATTGGATCAACAGTATCTATGATTTTTATACAACCTGATCTTAGTTCTTCGGCTATAGTCTTATTGATAGGGCTATTCACAATATTTCTTAATTTAAAAAATAAAAGATCTTTTATAATATTTTTTATAATTGTTCTTATTTTGTTTTTAGGCTTATTTCTTTTCAAAGATGACTATTTAGCTGATTATCAATTAAATAGGGTTTCAGGATTAGATTCATTTCAAACAGACCAGTCTAGAAAAGCTATATCAAATGGTGGGATTATAGGAACTGCTCCATTTGGTGGGGACATTAAATATAATGTTCCTGCTTCTTATGCAGATTTTATTATGTCTATAATTGGTGAAGAATGGGGTAAATTAGGAATAATTTTGGTATTAACTATGTTTTTCTTACTATCTAGAGAAATAACACGTTTATCATATTTCACTAAAGACCCCGTGACATTTTCTTTTTCTACTGCTATAGCATTTTATATCTTTTTACAAATGTCTATTAATGCATTAGTTGGACTAGGAGTTAGGGGAATTCCTGTTACTGGGGTTACACTGCCGCTTATGAGCTATGGTAATAGCTCTTTGATCCTTACCTTGACAGGAATTGGATGGACAATAGGTCTAATTTATTATAATGGAATGAAAAGATTAAATAACGAGGGTGAATAATTTGAAAACTAAAAAAATAATTATCGCAGGTGGAGGCACTGGCGGACATTATTATCCAGCACTTGCTTTTATTAAATATCTAGAAAAATTTTATAAATTAGATATATTATATTTTATAACTAAAAATAGAATTGAAGAAAAGAAAATACCTGTTGATATCCCATCAGCAAAAACAATAACTCTTGAAACAAAAGGTCTTAAAAGACCTTTATATAAATTTGAAAATATTTCAAGAATAAATGATTTTTTAAAAGAATCTAGAAATATCAAAAAAACTATAAAGGTGTTCGACCCTGATTTTGGTTTTTTTACAGGAGGCTATATAACAGCTCCTGTTATTTTAGCCATGAAGAAATTAAAAATTCCATTTTATCTTCATGAACAAAATTCTATACCAGGCTTGGTTAATAAAAGATTTTCAAAGAATTCCACAAAAACTTTTGAATCATTTGAAAATACACCTTATTTACAAAATACTATTTATACAGGAAACCCTGTAAGGTTTCCAGATAAAAATATAAGTAGAAACCTCTTAAAAAACTTTGGTATTAAAGATTTATCTCAAAAAACTCTATTGGTTATGGGAGGGAGTTTGGGATCAAAAAAAATAGATGATATAATGTATAAGGTATACAAAGAAACTAAAAGCATGAATTTTATACATATAACAAAAGATAAAGATAGATTTGAGAATTTTAAAAATGTAAAAACTTATGATTATATAGACAATACTTATGAAATAATGACAGTAGTTGATGGTATTATTTCTAGAGCTGGGGCTACTTCAATAGCTGAAATTATTTTCTATAAATTAAATGCTGTTTTAATACCTTGGAAAGGGGCAGCAGAAAATCATCAGTTGATAAATGCAAAAAAAACAAAAGAATTAGTTAATAGTATAATTTGTGACGAAGACAGATACTCAATTAATTCAATTATAGAATTTTTAAATAACATCAATAGTAAACCCGCTGACTACATTTGGAAACAAAAATCAGACGAAAGCGTAAAAAAGATTACAGATTACATTGAACAACTACATTAGGAGGAAAAAATGAATTATTATTTTTCGGGCATCGGCGGTATTGGAATGAGCTCTATTGCTTTACATACATTCTATAATAATCAAAATGTATATGGATCAAATAATCAAAATAATGAAAGAATAGAATACTTAAAAGCAAAAGGGTTGAAAATTAAAACTGAACAAGATTACAATTTACCAAAAGACGTTGATTACTTTGTTAAAAGTACTGCTATAAAAGAAGACAACCCAGAGGTTATAGCTGCTAAAAAATTAAATATTCCCATAATTTCAAGGATGGATTTTTTAAACGATATATTAAAAAATAACAAAAGTCTTGGAATAACTGGAACTGATGGAAAAACAAGTACTACTGCTATGATTTCACAGATATTCAAAGTAGCAGGTAAAAACCCAACAGTTTTCTTAGGAGGAATCCACGATTCTTTAAAAGATGGAAACTATAATTTTGGTCAAGAAATAGTAATAGCTGAAGCAGACGAAAGCGATGGCCATATAGAAAAAACTATCGTAGATTTTTTAATCGTAAATAACCTTAGACCAGATCATTTAGAACATTATGACAATAATTTTGAAAATTTAAAATTTTCTATTGAAAATGCTATAAACAACACAAAACAGAAAGTTTATATAAATGGTGATGATGATAATATAAAGTTATTGGATATAAATCATGAAAATATAATCACTTTTGGATTAAATGAGAAAAATAATTATTATTTTAAAAATAGACAGCAAATTGGAAGATATCAAGAGTTTGAGATGTTTCATAATAATGTTTTCCTAGGTAAAATAACAATGTCTACTCCTGGGTTACACTATGCACTAGATGCTTTAGCTGCAGTAGCGTTTTGTCATGATTATGGATTAGACTTTAAATCAATTTCAGAAGGATTGTATTCTTATAAAAATGTTGATAGAAGATTTAACATTTTATATTCAAACACTTCAAGGTATGTGATTGATGATTACGCTCATACTCCAGAGGAAATAAGACATACTGTTCAAGCTACAAAAGAATTTTTCCCAGATAAAAACATTATATCAATTTTCCAACCTCATAGATACACAAGGCTACATAGAGAAAAAGATCAGTTTGTTGATTCATTGCTAAAATCAGATGAAATAGTTGTCTACAAAATATATTCAGCCTTTGAAAAACCCATAGAAGGTATAAAAGAGAATTACGTGGTTGAGAAATTAATTGAATCAAAGAAGAGAGCTATTTTCATTAACGATCCTAAAATTTTATTTGAACATTTGATAGATTTCAATAACACCGTTTATCTATTTTTAGGTGCTGGTGACATTAGTAAAATAGCTAATGAATTTAAGCATTATTTAGATAAAATGCATGTTAGAACATAAGATGAAAGTTTTATTAAATAAACAAATAATGCTTGACATATACTAGTTAATATGGTATTATATATTTCGGTTGTCGATGAACGCCCCCATCGTCTAGAGGCCTAGGACATTGGCCTTTCACGCCAAAGACACCAGTTCGAATCTGGTTGGGGGCGCCATTCGGGCGCTTAGCTCAGCGGGAGAGCATCTGCCTTACAAGCAGAGGGTCGTAGGTTCAATCCCTGCAGCGCCCACCATTAATCGGGCAGATAGCTCAGTCGGTAGAGCAACGGACTGAAAATCCGTGTGTCGACAGTTCGATTCTGTCTCTGCCCACCAAAAAAACACCAGTTTACTGGTGTTTTTTTTATTTATTATTTTATATAAGCCATTAATTTTTAAAGAAAATTGAATGTTTTTAAAAGCTTAATTTCACTTTGTGAAATTTACTGATGAGACCTCTCCGTGCGATGCTGCGCATCTTAGTCGAGGTGACAGTTGTTACTATTTTTAGCTCTTGTTTTTTCTCCATCTTCCATCCTTCAACATCCATCAAAATGAATCACAAATTAAAACATCATTTGTATGTAGTTAGCAATTACGACAACTACAAGAGCTGGTAAAAAATTCCCGACTTTTATATCTTTTATGTCCATTAGTCTTAAAGAAATAGCTACTATCATAGCACCGCCAACAGCTGTAAAATCATTCAGATATATATCTTGAGATAAAAATTCTAATTGTCTAGACCCAACTACAAAAGCTCCTTGAACAATCCATATACTTAAAGCTGAAAAAACTACTCCAATTCCGTACACAGAAGATAATATAATCGACGATATGCCGTCTAACATCGATTTTAAAAGCAATACTGAATTGTCGTTACCAATTCCCGCATTTAAAGAACCAAGTATCGTCATAGGGCCCACAACAAACAAAACAGTTGCTGTGATAAATCCTTTCACAAATCTTGTTTCGCCTTCAGTTTTTTCAATTTTATTGGCTATTCTACCTATTCTACTCTCAATTTTAAGTAATTCTCCAATAACTCCACCAATTGCTAAAGATATTAAAACTATTATTAAATCATTAGCTTGGAGGCCCATGTTTATGCCTATAAAAATTGTGGTTAGGCCTACACTTTGGAACAATATTTTCCTTATATTGTCAGTTAATTTATTCCCTATAAACGTTCCAAAAAAGCCGCCAAAAATGACGGCTATTGTATTTATCAAAACTGCTATATTAAACATTT
>JBNJGY010000015.1:0-36370 GCA_051748045.1 Thermotogota bacterium | reverse complement strand
GATAATTTAAACTGGTATATCTATTTGGAATTTTTAAAATATTTTTATTTATAAAACAAAAGCCTTTCTTTTTTTAAGAAAGGCTTTTACTATTAGTTATATTCTATTTGTATTCCAATTTTATCAAGTTTTTCTTTTAGCTTTTCATATCCTCTAAAGATATGATCAATATTAGATATTATGCTTTCTCCTTCTGCAGATAAAGCAGCTATTAATAAAGCAGCAGCAGCTCTTAAATCTGAGGCTTGTATTGGTGCACCTGATAGATAATCAACGCCATCTATAATAGCTGTGTTATCTTCTAACCTAATTTTAGCTCCCATTCTGTTTAATTCATCTATATGGTTGAATCTGCTACTAAAAATATTTTCTGATATTGTAGATTTACCAGGGATTAAAGATGCAAGAACAGATATTTGTGGTTGTAAATCAGTCGGGAATCCGGGATAAGGAGCTGTATCAATATTTAAATTTTTTAATTTTTTAAAATCTACTTTACTTATTTCTACATAATTTTCTTTTTCAGATATCTCAAATTCTATACCTATTTCTTCTAGCATATTTAAAAGAATTCTAAGATCGTCTATGCAAACTCTCTCAATTTTTAATTTCTCTCCGATTATTGCTCCCATAATAATATAAGTTCCAGCTTCAATTCTATCTGGACTGACAGAATATTCTAAACCGTGTAATTCTTTTACACCTTTTATTGTGATAATAGAAGTATTTTTACCTTCTATATTAGCTCCCATCTTTGAAAGAAAATCTATCAAGTCAGTAATTTCTGGTTCCATTGCACAATTAGAAATTTTAATGGTTTTACCTTCTAATAATACTGCAGAACTAATAAGATGCTCTGTTGCTCCTACACTTGGAAAAGGCAAACTAATATTAATTTTATTTTTTGAATCAATTATTTTACCCATTACATAACCATGTTCAGTTGTACTTTCTATTCCCATTTTTTTAAGACCTTCTAAATGGTAATTCACAGGTCTAACCCCTAAGGAACAACCTCCAGGTAATGCAACCTTTGTTTCTCTTGTTCTTAATGTAAGAGGTCCATACACATTAAATGAAGCTCTCATTTTTCTTACTGGTTCATAAGGAATTTCTCCTATTAATTCGTTCTTTTCTTCAATTATTAAAACTTCATCATTTCTATTTATAGTTTTTCCTGAATGTTCTAATATTTCTATCATAGTCTGGACATCTGCTAGATCTGGAACATTTTTCAATATGACTTTTTCTTTTGTTAACAGTGTAGCTGCCATTATTGGTAAAACAGCGTTTTTAGATCCTGAAATTTTTACAGAGCCTTTTGCTGTTTGTGGACCTTTAACTATTAATTTGCCCGATGATTCTAAGTTTACAGCGTTCATTAAATAAACCCCCAATATAAATTATTTCTCTTCAAGTATTTTATAAATATCTTCAGTGGATATTTTATCTCTTGGTATATAAAATGATTTTATTTCACTTGTAGCAGAGTAATCTGTCAACATTTCTATTCTATCACTTATTCTATTTTTAATTTTTTCAAAAATATCTTCAAAAACATCTGTAAGAAGAATAACAAAGGTATCTTTTGAGTATCTAAAAATATAGTCTAAGGGAATTCTTACACTTTCTCTTATGATTTTTCCTAGTTGTCTTTCAACTATCTTTTTTTCTTCATTGAGTTTCAACTTTTTTAAATGAGGTATTTTTATTATTACGATTCCACATTCATTGTTAGATTCGAAAGCTTTTTGAAAGTAAATTGAAAAGAACTTATCAAAAAAATTCTTTGAATATACTCTTGTATTTTCATCAATGATCTTTCTATCAACAAGGTCTTCAACAAAAGTTTCAAAACTCAAAAATTCTTGTTGTATTAGTTCATTATACTGTTTAACAACATCGTCCATTTCCTCTTCTTTTTGTTTTAAATCATTTATTTCTTTTTCTAAATAAGCTATTCTTTTTTTCAATTCGCTAGTGTTGTCCCCCATTTTAAATCCCCCTTTTACCAGTTTTTATTACCGGTAGGTTGTTCTGTACCATTCAAAACTTCTTCAGCTAGACTTCTAACACTTTCAGAAAAGAAGGTTACAGCACGATCATTTGAATAGTTAATTTCTCTATAAAGAAGGATATTTTGATCTTTTCTGAAACCACTTAAAACAATACTATTTTTATATATTTTTACTATATTATTATCGAAATTATTATTAGTTAAATTCCATTTTAATTTTAGATCATAGTTTTTCAAAAATGTTATTTTTGCATTTTCTTTAATAAAATCAGCATCAGATATCTCAGAGGAATAAGATAGAAAAGAACCTGACTTTGATAAAAGAGAGTCTATAACATTTTTATTAGATTTAGAGTCTATTTTTATTACTGGATAAACCCCAGAAGTTTCAAATCCTCTGATCATCCTGTACAGTATTTCAGAAATTATATATGGAGATCTAGCAATATATTCTAGTTTATTTTCTTTTGATTCGTTTAATGGCTCTAAATTACCAAAAATAACAAAGTCTATATTCTTGTTTTTTAATAATACACCTATATCTCTAAAAAGATCTTCTATTAAATTATAGTTTCTTATTGTTCCTAAAGCTAAATAACAAAGTTCTTCATCAAAATCTGATAGATCTAATATGTAACCATTTATCATGTTGTTGTTCTCTATAGTTATAGATTCATAATTCTGATATACTTTTCCTATGTTTTCATTTTTTGAATTGTACAGATTTATTTCTGAATAAGCAAGAAAGCTAATCAGAATAAAAACCATTACTAAGTATTTTTTCAACAGCATAAGCAACACCCTCTTTATCATTTGAAGGAACTGTATACCTTGCGATTTGTCTTACTTTTTCATTAGCGTTTCCCATTGCATATGAATTATTAGTTTTTTCAAGCATTGAAATATCATTTTCTGAATCTCCAAATATATGGGCCTTTTTCAAATCAAAATTATATAATTTAGAAAGTTTATCTAATGCCAACCCTTTAGAAGTATTTTTGGGAATTATATCTAAAAAAGAATGAAATGACATTATTATATTTAGATAATTACTGTATTTGTTTGATAATTCTTTTTGAATTTTTAATAATTTTTTATTCTCTCCCACTGCTAAAAGTTTTAAAGGGAGGTTTTTATTTTTGTTTATAAAATCTATAAGATCATATACTACTTCATATTTTACTGATGCATGTTTTGCATAGTCTCTTATTTCTTGATTGTCCTCTTCAACAATTAGTTCATCTTTGACATAAATTTGTCTATGTAAATTTTTTATTCTTAAATATCTAATGATTTCTTTTGCTATTTCAGAATTTACTCCTTCCTCAACTAGAACTTGGTTTTGATTATCAACAACATAAGCACCATTATATGATACTATATGGGCATAATTTTCTACAAAAGGTATATAGTAATCTATAATGTGCATCATAGAACTATACATTCTCCCGCTTGCTAAAATTAAATTATGTTTTTTTTCTATAATTTTTTTAAGAGTTTTTTTGTTTTTTTCTGATACTTTTATATTTGAGTTCAAGAGGGTTCCATCAAGATCAAAAACGAATGTCTTCATATTATTTTCTCCTATATATATTTTATCATAATTAATTGTATTATTTATTTTTTAAAGAATAGCTGTTATATTTTTTGAAATTATTTGTGTCAATTAAATTAGATAATGATTCAATGTATATTTCTCTCTGTTGTGAATAGTATAAAAGACCTTCTGTTAATCTTTTATTATTAATTTCATTGTTTCTTATTTTCCTAAAATCAGAATAGTAATCTAATGTGTTCAATTTTAGGGCATAACTCTCCATTGAATCTACTAAAGAATCAAATTTTTTGACTTCATAGATTTCTCCCTCTGGTCTTCCAGAAGGGATTATCCCCGTTCCTTCTTCCCATGTCCACTCTCCAAAAATATTGTTTCCTTCAATAGCAAATCTTGAAGTTCCCCATCCAGATTCTTTTGCTGATTGTCCCAAGGCGATATGAGTTGGTATTGGTTGAACCCTTCTTAAAAGAATGTCATTATCTTCTGTTGAATATTTGTCAATTAATTTTTCTGTTATATTCCCTTCCAGAATTTGTTTTCTTTCATATTCTATTGTTAAATTTACTTTTTTAATAATTGGAAGCATTATTTTTATAAAAGTATTTTTTTTCTTATTAATATCATTTATGTTGTTTAAATTATTGGGGAATCTCTCTACAATTATTGTTGGGATAGTTTCACTATCTAAATAAAAGTTGATTTCATTAAAATAATTATCTAAATCTTCCCAATCTCTATAATACACATAATCCCAATCTATTTGTTTATTTTTTATAGAATATTCTGAGATTATTTCTTTTTTGTTTGTTGTTTCTTGACTATATTTTCCATCCACATTGATTACAATAATTAATACGAGTATTATGGAAAATAGTATATAAATAAAAGGTATTATATTTTTCATAAATTCACTCCCCTATAGTTCTTAATAACCAGTATTTAACTTTTTCTCTACCAGTTTCTACATCTCTAGCAAAAATTGCTATTCTATTTAATAATTGTTTAGATGTAAAAGATTTTTTTGAATATATTTTATTATCTTCTTGAATGGTTTCAACTAATCCTTCTTGAGATATGTATAATTTAGTGTCTCTTATATTTTCATTAGTAGTTAAAGATATTTGAAAATCTTCTTCAACAGATATTTCAATAGGATACCTTGAAGCAGTAACAAGAGCCTTTCTTTTTAATATATAGTTTAAGTGATCTTCAGTAGCCCAATCCAGCAATAATGGCTCTCGCGGAATAAAAAAATTACCGTATTCATTAGTGTACGGGCCCATATCCTGTGAAAAGGCATAAAGAAAATTATTTTCTTTTAAAATGTCATCCATACCAAACATGTAATAACCGTACGGATAAGCGTATATTTCTGATTTGTAACCCAGCTTTTCCTTAAAAATATTCTGAGATTTTATTAAATCTTCTTCAAAAAATTCTAATGTTTTTTCTTTTCCTTTTTGTTCTAACATATATAGGAAATTATCGTGTTCATGGGAATGTAGACCTAAATCCAGATTTTCATACTTATCAAAATCCTTTATTTGTTCCCAAGTCAAATAATCTGGAAAACCTACATTTCCTGTATTTATGAATAGAAGATAAGGAATATCTTCTTCGACAAAAAGATTATGAGCTTTTTCAGTGGTCTTATATCCATCATCTACTGTAAACAAAACAGCTTTATCATAATCTTTTTCTCCATTAACATAATCTAAAAAATTTTTGTGATCTAAAATTTTAAATCCTTTTTCTCTAACAATTCTTATATGATCTTTAATTTCTTCTATTGAAGTACTTGTAGAAGGGTATCTTTCATCATCGAATCTATGATATAAGAAAATATAAACCTCTGAAAAAGAGATTAAACCAATAACTAAAACTAAAAAAGAAATAATAATTTTTTTCATGTATAGCGCCCCTTTATAATAATTTTATTTACAAAAATTAAGTACATTTAATATTATCAAATAAAGGTTTTCATAACTTTAAAATAATAAAAATATATCTTTGATAATCTTTAATTCGGGAGGTGTGATTTTGAGATATATAGATACACACTCACATACTTATTTAAAACGTTTTGATGAAGATAGAGAGTCTCTCTTAGAAGAAATATCCAAAAATCTTGATTATATTATTGATATAGGGATTGACAGAGATTCTATAACAAAGGTCTTGGAAAACGTAAAAAAGTATGATTTTATTTATGGGACAGTTGGATTTCACCCAACAGATACTGAGAATTTTACTGAAGATGACCTTGCTTTTATGGAAAAAAATTTAGAAGAAGAAAAAATTGTTGCTATTGGTGAGATAGGACTTGATTTTCACTGGGATACAGATAAGAATAAACAATTTAAAGCGTTAGGAATGCAAATGGAATTAGCAAAAAAGTATAACAAACCTATTGTTTTTCATATAAGAGATGCTTATGATGAAGCTTATGATTATATAAAAAAAATAGGATTACCAGATGCTGGAGGGGTAGTTCATTGTTTTTCATCAGATTGGAAAGATGCAAAAAAATATCTCGACTTGGGTCTTTATCTTGGGGTTGATGGACCACTAACTTATCCGAAAAATGATGATTTAAGACAGGTGGTGAAAAAAACACCTTTAGATAAAATATTGCCTGAGACAGATTCACCTTTTCTTCCTCCAGTACCTTTTAGAGGGAAAAGAAATGACCCTTTGAAAGTTAAATACGTTTATGAAGAAATTACAAAAGTTAAAGAAATATATGATGAAAGAATAGCTTCTCAATTGAAAAGTAATTCAAATAAATTATTTAATATAAGTAAATAATAAAACAGAGATAGTTATCTAAACTATCTCTGTTTTAGTTTAATACATCATTTTTATATATTAAATTTCCGTTGAAAGCATCTTTTCCTGTCATAGTCTTTTTGCCTGGGAATTGTATTTTAGAAACACTTAAAATTCCATTTTTTGTTTCTATTAAAATATCTGAATTATCTAAACCATGAATTTTACCCGGTGTACCTGGATAATTCTTTTCATAAATTTCACTTTCAAATAGTTTTATTTTTTTATTATTGTATAAAGCAAATGTGCCTGGGAAAGGATCAAAAGCTCTTATTTTATTATGAGTGTTATACACGTCTTCAAAATTTAGTTTCATTTCTTCTTTTGTAATTTTTTCCGCATAGTTAGCATTTTCATCATTTTGTTCTTTTAATTCAATTTCTTTATAATTGTTAATGAATTCTACTAATCCTTCTTTTGATTTTTTGAGTAGTTTTTCATAAACAGATTCTAAATTATCGTTTTCTTTAATATTTATTTTCTTTTGTAAAGCAATAGGTCCAGCATCTAATTCTTTAACTATTTTAAAAATGGTTATTCCTGTTTCTTTTTCCCCATTTTCAATTGCTCTTTGCATAGGAGCAGCTCCCCTGTACTTTGGTAATAAAGATGTATGAACATTCCAACAGCCATATTCTGGTATCTTTATTAATTTTTCTCTTAGAATTTTTCCAAACGCTACAGTTATTATCATATCAGGTTTTAGTTTTTCTATGTCTTCATATATTTCTTTCATTTTTTCGGGTTGAAAAATTTTTATATTGTGATCAAGCGCAATTTTTTTTACAGGAGTTTGTTTAAGTTTTCTTCCTCTTCCATGAGGTTTATCAGGTTGAGAAACTACTGCTATAATATTGTACTCTTTTTTAATTAAATGGGCTAAATTTAATGCAGCAAATTCTGGAGTACCCATAAAAATAATTCTTAAATCTTTAGGACTTTTCATATTTTTATTTCTCCAAGTTCTTTACCTTGTTTTTTACCTTCTTTTATTAACTCTTGTAATTTTTTCTTGATTCTTTGTTTTGAAACTACGCTTAATTTATCAGTAAATAAAATACCATTTAAATGATCATTTTCATGTTGGAAAATTCTTGCAGTATAGTCTGTCAACTCTTCTTCAATTTTTTCTCCATACTCATTATAATATTCAACTTTTATAGTTTTTGGTCTTTCTATCTCAGCAAAGATTTCCGGGATACTTAAACAACCTTCTTCAAAAGTAATATTTTCGTCACTAAAAGATAAAATTTTTGGGTTAATAACTGCTTTTTTCCCCTGCCCATCGTCCATTACAAAAAATTTATAAGGCATTCCAACCTGTGGAGCAGCTAAGCCCACTCCATCAGACTTATACATTTCGGAGTACATTTTATCGATTAAATCTCTAAATCTTTCATCAAAAATTTTAATTTCTTCTGTTTTACCTCTTAAAACAGGATCTCCAATTAATCTAACTTCCATTTACTATCACTCCTCGATAACTCTTATTAATTTATCTAAATATTCTTTGTTTGTTAAAAAGACAGACAAAGGAGTAATTGATACATAATTTTGATTGATATAATGATAATCAGAATTATCGGTATCATCATCTTCTACAACTTTTCCTAACATCCAATAATATGAATTTCCATAAGGATCTTTTCTTTCCTCGAAATAATCTTCATATCTTCTAGTACTTTGTCTTGTTACTTTGAAACCTTTTATGCTATCGATATCAACATTGGGAACGTTGACATTCAATGTTGTGAATTCAGGTATCTTTTTAACATCTATTTTTTTTAATAATTTTAAAATGGATTTAGCTGCGGTCTCAAACATTGGTTCATTAAACTCAACACAAGATACAGCTATTGAGGGATAGCCTACTATAGCCCCTTCTAAAGCTGCTGATACAGTGCCGGAATATAATATATCTGTACCCATATTTGCACCTTTATTGATACCACTTATCACTAAATCAAATTCAACATCTTTATAAATTGCTAGTGCTCCAAGCTTTACACAATCTGCAGGTGTTCCGTTAACAGCATATCCAAAGAACTTTTGATTTATCTCAACTTTTTTTGCCCATAGAGGGTTTCTAATTGTTATAGCATGACCAGTTGCTGATCTTTCTACATCTGGTGCCACGACATAAACTTCATGCTCTTTCTCTAAATAGCTTTTTAAAGTACTTATACCTGGGGCCATTATCCCATCATCATTCGAAATTAATATTTTCATCTCACACCTCCAAGTATATATTAACATTTTTGTTTTATATGTCCATTAATAAAATTTTAATATTAATGCAAATTGGATAAAATTTATAAGAATTATATATATGTTATAATTATATAAAATAGCATAAGGGGGTATTTTATGATAACAGAAATGGAATTTAAAGAAATAAGCAAAAAACATTTTTACACAAAAACACCAACTGGACATGATGTTCATACAGATGCGAACATAGAAATAGGTGGAACAGATTCAGCAGCAAGACCTATGGAATTAATGCTTTCTGGTTTAGCGGGATGTACAGGTGTTGATGTTTCGATGATTTTAGAAAAAATGAAAGTTGAATATGATGAATTTAAAATTAAAATTGAAGCAGACAGAAGAGATGAACAACCGAAAATATATACAGATATAAAAATTGTATACATATTCAAAGGTAAGGATTTGCCTATGGATAAATTAGAAAGAGCAGTGAATTTATCTCAAGATAAATATTGCGCAGCATCAGCCATTTTTAAAGGTACAGCTAATGTAGATTTCGAAATAAAAATTATAGACTAATTTTAATGGGGGATATTATCCCCCTATTTTTATATTAAAATAATGAAAAATTTACCATTATAAAAAGATATTATGGTAGAATATCAGTTGAAAGTAGGTGATTTTTTTATGGCGAATGTTAATAACATAAATGTCGTTATAGATAAAGCTAACGACAGAATGAAAGAAGTAAAGAATACGATAGTTGTTATGTCAGGAAAAGGTGGAGTAGGTAAATCAACAGTAGCTGTTAATTTAGCTATAGCCCTATCCTTAGAAGGTAAAAAAGTAGGAATTTTAGATGTTGATTTACATGGTCCAGATGTAGCGAGAATGCTTGGCGGAAGAGGACAATATCCAACACAGGTTGGTGATGAAGTTGTACCTCCAGAAGTAAGTGGAATAAAAGTTATATCCATGTCTCAATTTTTAAAAGAAGAGACTTCTCCAGTTGTTTGGAGAGGACCACTTAAAACAGGTACTATACTTCAATTTATTGGAGATATTGCTTGGGGAGAGCTTGATTATTTAATAATTGATTCTCCTCCAGGTACAGGTGACGAACCTTTAACTATTTTCCAAAACTTGAAAAAAATTACAGGTTCAATTGTTGTTACAACTCCATCTGTTGTATCTCAGGATGATGTTGAGAAAGCTATTAATTTCTTAGGTATGATGAAACAAAATATTTTAGGTTTAGTAGAAAATATGTCATATTTTGTTTGTCCAGGTTCTAATGAAAAACACTTTATATTTGGACAAGGAGGGGCTAAGAAATTAGCAGAAAAATATGATTTAGACATACTAGCAGAAATACCTATTAATCAAAAAGTTAGAGAAAATATGGATGATGGAAAACCAACAGCTTATTTTGGAGATCCTGAAATTGTCGCACCTTATACTAATCTAGCAAGAAATATAATAGAAAAACATGACTAATAATAATTAAAGGGGGAATTAATTTTCCCCTTTTTTATTTATAAAATACAATAGGGAGGGATAGCCATGAAAAATATAGTTTTTATTTTGTTATTTGTTTTATTATTTGGGAATTTATTTTCTGCTAATGTGACTTTTATTTTTGATGCTAAAGATGCAGAAGAAGTTTCTTTAATTGGAGATTTTTTGGAAAATGGGAAACAAGAGATGCAAAAGTCATTCACTGGATTATGGCGTCTAAGAGTTAACTTAGATGAAGGGAAATATTTATATAAATATGAAATTGATGGAGACAAAACCATCAATTTTTCAAACACTCAAATAGATTTTAAAAATGGTGAAGTTTATAATTACAGAATCGTTGAAGGAATGTATTTTGAATCAGTTGGAGATGGAAAGATAAAAGAAGCAAAACATGAGACAACTAGAACATATATAAATCCTGTGAAACCAGGCGAAATATACCTTTCTTTGAAGGTTAGAAAGAATGATGTAGAAGATGTAGATATTCAGGGTAATATTAAAGCATTTTCTAAAAAAATAATAGAAATCGATGATATGCTTGAGTATAGATTTCATGTAAAGACAGATTCTTCTTTATTAAGGTATAGATTTAAAATAACAGATGGAGAGGAAATTATATTTGGAGCTCAAGATTCTAATAAACCTTTTGAATTTGACTTTGATAATCCAAAAATACCTTATTTTGATGTACCAGACTGGGCTAAAGGTAGAGTATTTTATCAGATATTTCCAGATAGATTTAGAAATGGAAATGAAGATAATGATCCAACTTACACACCAGATTGGTATGGGGATCATTCAAAAGACAATTTGATGTTTGATCATTATGGTGGGGATTTAGATGGAGTTATTAAATCAGAGAGCTATTTCAATGATCTTGGGATACAAGCTATATACTTCAACCCTATTTTTGAATCTATCTCTACTCATAAGTATAATACAACAGATTACATGAAAATAGATCATAGGTTTGGAACTCATGAAACTTTTGAAAATTTAGTAAGAACATTACATGAAAATAACATAAAAATTATTTTAGACGGAGTTTTCAACCATTCTGGAACACAATTTTTTGCAATGCAAGAAAATTTTGAAAAACAAAAAGATTCTGAATATCTCGATTGGTACTATATCAAAAATTTCCCAATAAAAGAAAGTCCTACTTCTTATGAATCATGGCAAGGTTATGCTTCTTTACCTGAATTAAATATAGATAATCCTGAAGTAAAATCTTATTTCAGTAAAGTTATAGGACATTGGATGATGGAAAATATTGATGGTTGGAGATTAGATGCTGCTGATCAAATTCCAAAATATTTTTGGAATAACTATTTTTATCCAAATGTAAAATCTATAAATGATAAATCTCTTATAGTTGGAGAATATTGGAAAGATTCAACTGAATATTTCCAAGCACCATCTTTTGATGGAGTTATGAATTATTTATTTAAAGACGCAGCACTTTTATATATAAATAACGGGCAAGCAAAGGATTTTGTTGAGTCAACTAATAGTTATTTGAATAAATATCCTCCACAAGTTCTTCATTCTTTATGGAATTTATTAGGAAGTCATGATACCGAAAGAGTTTTTACAATGTTAAATGAAAATGTTGATAGAATGAAAATGATCTCAGCATTACAAATGACATTTGTAGGAGCACCCCTTATATATTATGGTGATGAAATTGGTATGACAGGGATGAATGATCCTTTTGATAGGAAACCATTTCCATGGAAAGAAGATCTATGGAATAAAGAAATTTTAAGTCATTACAAAAAATTAATAGAATTAAGGCAAGAAAGGAAATCTTTACAAAAAGGTGATTATAAGGTTTTTGAAGCTAAACAAGGATTGCTGATTTTTAAGAGGATTATGGAAGATGAAGAAACAGTTGTAGTATTAAATAGTAATAAGAATAGTATAAAAACTGATTTATTAGAAGGTAAATTTTTAGATTTATACAATAATGATATAATTGAAAATATAAAAGAAATTGATGGAAATAGTTTCAAAATATTAGAACAGAAATAAAGTGGTGGAAAAATTGAATTTTTATGAAATTATACCTTTTGGAGGAAGAATATATAATACCTATACATTTAAATCAAATAACCCTTTGGCTATTGGTCAAAGGGTTATTGTGAATTTAAGAAATAAACTCACTTCAGCTCTTGTTTTTCAAGAAACTAAAATAATTCCAAATGTTAAGATAAAAGAAATTGAATTTATTTTAGACGAAAAACCTTTAATAAAAAAAGAACATATAAAATTCATAGAAAAGATATCTCAAGAGCTTTTAATTCCTATTTCTGAAGTTGCTAAAATGATGTTTCCATCAACTTCAAATGATCTTTTCAGAATAAAGATAATACCATTAAATCCAATGGTTGGATTTGAAAAACCAATTTTTTTAAATGAATTTTTTAGAAATTTTAAAAACAGATCAGAAGGTAGAAAAAAATTGAAAAATCTTTTGGATTCAAATTTAATTAAATTGGATTCTCATACAAAAAAACAGAGAGAAGATAAAGAAAATATATATATTGAGCTATGTGATATAGAAAAAATACCTAATATATCAAAAACAGCTGATAAAATCATAAATTATTTAAGGGTAAATGGAATAACTTCAGTGGATGAATTGTATTCAAAAGATATCCTTAAAAAAAGTTCTTCTACTTTAGAGACATTATTCAAACATAAAATAATAGTACAAAAAGAAATGAAAAATAAACCTAATGAAAAAAACAAAGTAGAATTAACAGAAGAACAAATTAAAGCTGTAAAAAAGATAATAAGAAATAAAGACAAGCCACATCTATTGTATGGAGTGACAGGGAGTGGTAAAACAGAAGTTTTTTTTGATATAGCTCAACCGCTTTTAGAAAAAGGGAAAAAGGTGCTTATTCTTGTTCCAGAAATATCTCTTACTCCACAAATGTTTAGTAGAATAAAAAACAGATTTTCATCTTATAAGGTAATAACTTACCATTCCAATTTAAAACCCAAAGAGAGGATAAACAATTGGTATGATCTTGTGAATGGAGATATGGATGTATTAATAGGTACGAGAAGTAGTATTTGGCTTCCAATAAAAAACTTAGAGATGATTATAATAGACGAGCAACATGACGATTCTTTTTATCAGAACGAACAGGTAGTTTATGATACTATGAGAGTTGCAGAAATAAGAAAAGATATAGAAGATTTGAATCTTGTTTTAGCTTCTGCGACACCAAGACTTAATGAGTTGATTTTGGCTAAAAATAATGAGTATTATTTAGAAAAAATAGAAAAAAGATATTTAACGAAAATGCCTGATGTAGAAATAATAGATATGAAAAATGAAAAGAAAGTTAGCTGGTTATTTTCTACTAAAACTATGTTGAACATAAAAGAAACCCTTGAAAATCAAAATAAAGTAATTATTTTTACACCAACCAGAGGTCATTCAAATTACGTTTTGTGTACAGACTGTGGTCATATTTTTAAATGTGAAGATTGTGATGTATCTTTGACATATCATAAATACGATGAAAAACTTGAATGTCATTATTGTGGTAAAGAATATCCTATCCCTCAAAAATGTAATAAGTGTGGAGGTTATAATTTACAGACAAGAGGATATGGAACCGAAAGAGTAGTCAATGAAATGGTTAAGTATTTTCCCTCTACAGAGATTCTAAGAGTTGATAGGACTGTCATAAAATCATTTGATGATTTGAAAAAAACTTTTAAAAGATTTTATGATAAAGGACCGAAGATTATTGTTGGTACTAAAATGATTACAAAAGGTCTTGATATAAGTGATTTGAAACTAGTAGTTATTATGGATTCTGATAGATATTCTTATTTTCCCGATTATAGATCTTACGAAACTACAGCATCATTGATAATGCAAGTAGCTGGACGTGCTGGCAGAAAAGGTAGTGGTAAGGTTTTAATTCAAACTTTTAATCCTGAAGAAAAAATATTTGCTGCTATAAAAAATCATGATTATAATATGATAGCTGATCAAGAGTTTTCAAAAAGAGAAAAGTATAAATATCCGCCTTTTGCTAATTTGATACTTATAATGCTAAAAGATAAAGATAAAAATAAGTTAGATGAAAAAACAAAAGTAATAAAAGAAGAATTTTTAAAAATGAATATTAAAATTAATGGTCCTATAGATCCACTAATAAAAAAAATAAAAGGCGAGTTTAGAAAACAATTAATAATAAAACAAAAAGACATATCAAAACAAGATTTGATGAGTATTCAAAAAAAGTACGATAGCGATATGAAACTCTTTTTAAATCCTCCAACTACATTCCTATAATTTGACTTAAACACTAATTCGTGGTAACATGTTAATACAAGGGTAAAAAACAATATTTATTTTTAAACTTTAAAAATATGCAGTCATTGTCAATCAAACTGGAGGTGGTTATATGGAATTTAAAGTATTTGCAAAAGATATTCAGTTAACTCCAGCAATACATAATTATATCGAAAAAAGAATGGCCAAACCGGATAAGATGTTGAAAAAACACGAAGATTTAGTATCTCCTGCAGATGTAAGATTACAAAAAGAAGGTGGGATTTATAAAGTAGAAATAACAACTCACTTTAAAAAAATCAATAAAATAGTAAAAGTTGAAGTTAAAGATGGAGATCTATATGAGGCTATAGATGATGTAACAGACTCATTGGAAAGAAGAATAAGAAAATTAAAGTCAAAAATACAAGATCATGATCAAGAAAAACAATTTAACGAAGCCGTTAAAGATATTGGTGAAGAAGATGATGACCAAACAAGAATTAAAAGGACAAAAAGATACGATTTATCAATGATGACATCTGATGAAGCTTTATTACAGGCTGAATTGGTAGGACATAATTTTTTTGTTTTCAGAAATGCAGATACTAATGAAGTAAACGTTGTATATTTAAGAAATAACGGCTCTTATGGTTTAATTGAATTTGTAGGATAAATTAAATAAAAAGGAGAACTCTTTTGAGTTCTCCTTTTCTAATGTTAAATACCCAATATTTTTTTGATTTTATTCTGATCAAATCCTACTATAGCTTTATTTCCTATTTCAATTACAGGAACTCCCATTTGACCAGTTTTTTTAACCATTTTTTCAGCTGCCTTCTTATCTTTCGATACATCATAATCTTTAAATTTCATTCCTACCTCTTTGAAAAATCTTTTTGCTCTTTTACAGTGTGGACAGCTTGGAGTACTATAAACAGTAATTTTTGTATGTTGCATTTTAAAACCTCCTATACCGTGACGGGGTATCTCTTAAATTATAACAAATAAAATAAATATTTATTTTAAAACAATGTAAATTGTATTTGTTAGAATATATGGATAATAAAAAATGAGAGGTTGAAATTATTAATGATTTATGATTATGACAAAACTATAAAAAAAGTAAGAAAAGAAAAAAAAGGAAATTATACTGAATATACTCTTGATGCACCATATGATGAAAAATTCTACAAAGAAAATGAGAGGTTAATTTTTAGAGTTTTTGAAAATAAAAAAACTTTAAAAGGAGATATAATTTTCATTCATGGAATAGGTCCTAATAATATAAAATATTTGCAATGGTATGCAGAATATTTTAGTAAACAAGGTTATAGAACAACAATGACTATACTGCCTTATCATTATAAAAGAAAAGATCAAAATATAATTGATGGAGACCCTTTTTATTCAGCAGATCCTGATGTATGTGTTGAATTATTTCACAATGCAGTCAAAGATGTTAGAAAAACGATTGATTATATATCGGGGTTTGAAGGTTATAGTAGCACCAAACTTCATGCTATGGGAGTATCTTTTGGGGGGATTATAGGAACAATGCTTATGGCACTAGATAAAAGAATCAATAAGGGGATACTGACTATAACTGGTGGAAACTGGAGATGGATAAATTTTCATTCTCCCTATACTGAAAGAGTAAGGCAGGAATATAGAGAAAAAGGCAATGCTTATGGCTGTAATGGAGAAGAATTTTGTGTAAAAAATTTCAGAAGAGATCCTAAAGAATTTATTACGAAAAATTTTAATTCTATTGAAGATATCTTTGAAAAATCAAAAATTCCCTGTTATCAATATGACCCAATCTCCTTTGCACCTTTTGTTAATAACAAAGTTTTATTTATAAAAGGTAAGTACGATAAAATAATTCCAGAGAAATCAACAGATGAATTATTTGATCTTTTACCTAATGCTAAATTAAAGATGTTTCCCGCAGGGCATAAATCTTCTATTTTATTCAAAAGAATTATAGGAAAATGGGCTATTAATTTTATAGAAAAAGAGTGATTAAAATGAATAAAGGTACTTATATTTTATTTATCAGATTAAGAGATGAAATAAATTTTAAAACTTCTAATAAGAATTTCAATCTAAAAGCAGGAAATTATGTTTATGTTGGCTCAGCTATGAAAAATCTTTATCAGCGTGTTGGAAGACATATTTCCTATAAAGAAGGAAATTATAAAAAACATTGGCATATAGATAATCTTTTGGAGCAAGGAATAATTGAAAGAGTGTTTTTAATACCAGATGGAAAATATAAAGAGATTAATTTATCAAAAATGTTTAATGAAGATTTTGAAGCCATTAAAGGATTTGGCGCTTCTGATATTAAAGAATTAGAATCAAATTTGTATTTTATCAATAATATTAACAAAGCTTATGATTTATTAAAAAAAATAAAATAAATCCCTTGGTTTATTAACCAAGGGATTTTTCAACTATTTTTTATATATAATATTTAAATTAATTGAACTGTTTGGTTTCAATTTAATTTTTATATCTATAAGACCTTTTTTAGAATCGTTGATTAAAGTGTCGTAATCATCGTTAGTAGAAAAATCCTCTAACTGTAAGTTTGAAGAAATTTCTTGTATCTTTACCCATTTAAATTCTTCAGAATTATTGTTTAGTTTAATATTTCTTTGAATCATTCTAACATCATCGTTTACTTTTACATCGGAAATAGACGTGTTTGAATAATTAAAGTTCCAACTTTTATCAAGTTTTAGTGAGATTTTTTCTCCTATTGAATAAGAATCGATTTTAATCTTACTGAGAGGAACTACTTTGTTATCAAATTTTTGATTTATCCATAATTCTCCAGCTGGTATTTCAATTCCAATTCCATTATCTTTTGTATTAAGTATATACCTGATTATATAAGGGTTCGCATTCTTGGCAGAGCTATTTAAAGGAATTTGTAAGTAATCTTCGTATAACTTTATTTTTTTGTTTTCAATATTAATAATTGTTTTTTCAGCTTCAAGTTTTAAATTTCCTAAAAAAAGAGTATATACATCTTGTATTATGTTCTCTTCAATAGATAAAGATTTTGATTCAGTTGCCAAATTTCTTGTCATCATACTGAATTCTTGAATATTTTCACGTAAATAATCATTTATTATATAGGTCCTACTTTTATTTTCATTAACAGTATTTAAAATTTCTATATTTTTTGAAAATTTTCCATCAGGATTTAATTCATAAATCATTTTCCAAGAAGCTTGTTTGTAAGTAGCTACATATACACTAGTTTTTGAATTTATGTGTAAAGATTTAACTCCTTTTATATATCTCAGATTTTCTTTACTGGTTAAAGCCCATTTTCCAAGCTTTGAATAATAAAATAGAATTTGGTTTTTACCAACAATCTCAAAAACGTTATCATCTATCTCTTTTATTTCAGAATTTACTTCTTCTAAGGATATTATTTGAAAGTTGAAATTGTAGTTATTTTTTTTTATACTCCAGCTATCGCTTCCTTCTACCCAAAGAATATTTTGGTTTTCTTCTAGTTCATGAATACCAGGTTCCATTTCAACAAAATTAACCATTGCATCTTTAAAAATTAGGCTCAATGGATTTGTGAGACCAATTGAGGAAATTATCATAATCAATAAAATCAACAATTTTTTCATAATTACCAACCCCCTTTTTGAATAATTCAATTATACTAAAAAATTTTAAAAATAAATTAAAGATTTAAAACTTTGATTTATGGTATAATGATTTGTGTTTTTAAATCTTCTCGGAGGTGTATTTTATGAAAAAAGTTGCTTTAGTAGGATTTGGCGCAGCTGCTATAGGTTTTTTAAAAGGAATGATTGATAATGGAAATATTAATGATTATGAAATTGATGTATATGAAATGGGAGATAGTATAGATAATGCTGGATTTGGTGGATTGAAGTATGATGGAAAAATATTTATTTCAAAAAATATGGGAGGAGACCTTGAAATTCCCACAAAAATTCAAAGAGAAATTGTTGAATTCTTTTTAGAAAAGGCAGATATGATTTCTTATGACAACGGTAAAAAATTATATAAAGATGATATAGAACATGGTTTGTCTTTTGATGATGAAACATTATTTAAAAAATTTTATGATGAAGGGTTCGAACCAGTAAAATCTGAATTTTTTCATATAGGAACTGATGCTTTAGCAGATACAGTAAAAAAAATATATAAAGAATTTGAAGAAAATAAAAATATAAATTTTCATTTCAACTCAAAAATAGAAAAAATAAATAAATTTGAAAATCATTATACTATAAACAATATAAACAAAAACTACGACCACTTAATATTAGCTGTTGGAAGAAGAGGTCATAAACTAGTTAAGTCCTTAATAGATCAAGAGCCTGATATAGTTTTATCTAATAATAAAGTTGACCTAGGAGTTAGATTTGAATTACCAGATCATGTTGTTCAGGAATTAAATGATAAAATGTATGAATTCAAATTGAGGTTAAAAACAAAAACAGGTTATATGGTTAGAACTTTTTGTAATAACCCTTCTGGAGAAGTAACTCTTGAAAAATATGATGACTTTGTTACTGTAAATGGTCACGCTAAAGCAAAACAAAAAACAAAAAATACTAATTTTGCAATTTTAGTCACTCATTCATTTACACAGCCTTTTAACGATCCGATAGGTTATGGATCTTATATCTCAAAGCTTTCTAATATATTAGCTGGTGGAGAAAAAGTTATTCTTCAAACATATGAAGATTTTTATAATTCCAATAGAACCAAGAAAATTGGAAGAGTTGAGCCAACTTTATTAGAAAACTCTTTTATTCTTGGTGACTTGAATCTTATTTTTCCTAGGAAAACAGTTGAATCAATTATAGATTTTATGGAAAAGTTAAATAAAGTTATTCCAGGAATAACATATCCTGATAACCTATTATATGGTGTGGAAGTCAAGTTCTATGGAAATAAAATTGATAATAGTTTATATGAAAATTTAAAAATAATTGGTGACTCATCTGGATGGACAAGATCAATTACATACGCTGCTGCTCACGGTTATTTAATTTCTAATACACTTTAATAATTTAACCTCCCTATTTAGGGGGGTTTTTATAATTGTTTGTGAATTAATTATTATGCTTTGTAATAATAGGTTAGGATAAGTTAACTATTCAGTTATGAATAGTTATTTTTTTTATGAGAAAATTATATCGAATTTGATATATCAATTTCGATATATCAATAATGAGAACAATTTCACAAGAGGAGAAAATCATGAATAAAAAAAGTATTGTAGAAACTTACATATTGAAGTTTTTATCAGAAAATAAAAAAGCTTCAGGATATGACTTTATTAAAAGTTCGAAAGATAAAAATATCACAATATCCTCTGGCTCTATATATCCAAAATTAAAAGATCTTAATAATAGGGGGATAATCGATTTTGAAGTTAAAGGAAGAAAAAAAGAATATTATCTTACTAGTGAGGGTAAAAAATACATAGAAAAACTTGATAATGGAGATCAGGCTAATGATTATTTTAACAAAATAAAACTTATATCAGAATGTAATTGTGCCAACGTTTCAAAAGAATTTAGAAATACGATAAATGAATTAATCAAGTTATTTTCTTTTGCAGATTGGCAAGATAAAGATGATTTAAAAAAAATTAATGAAGAGTTAGATTTATTAAAAAATAAAATTGAAAATAAAATATTTGAAGAGGTGAGAAAATGAAAATAGTAATAGTAGGTGGAGTTGCTGGTGGAGCTACAGCAGCAGCTAGATTAAGAAGATTATCTGAAGATGCGGAAATAATTGTTATCGAAAGGGGAGAACATATTAGTTTTGCTAATTGTGGGTTACCTTATCATATAGGGGGTACAATCGAATCAAGAGAAGAATTATTGTTGGAAACACCAGAGTCATTTTTAAAAAAAATAAATGTAGAAGTTAGAAACCATACCGAGGCTTTATCTATTGATAAAGAAAATAAAAAAATCTTAGCAAGAGATAGAAAAAATCTGGAAGATTATAATTTAGAATACGATTATTTGATACTATCTCCTGGAGCTAATCCTTTTGTTCCACCTGTAGAAGGGTTCGACAAAGAAGGAGTAAAAACTTTAAGAAATGTCAATGATATGGATAAAATAATAGACTATATAGAAAAAAATAATGTAAAAAATGCAGTTGTTGCTGGTGGCGGATTCATTGGTGTAGAAATGGCTGAAAATTTAACTGAGAGAGGGATTAGAGTTTCTTTAGTAGAAATGGCTGATCAAATAATGAATACAGTGGATTTTGAAGTGGCATCTATAATTCAAAATCATATGACCGAACACGGAGTTAACTTGATATTAGGTAATGCTATAGAAAAAATAGAAGGCGAAAAAAAATATTCTATTAAGCTTTCAAATGGAAAATCAGTAGAAACTGATATGGTAATTCTTTCAATTGGAGTTAGAGGAGAATTAAAATTAGCAATAGAAGCAGGATTAAAAATTGGTAAAAAAGGCATATATGTTGATAGACAAATGAGAACGTCAGATAAAAATATATTTGCAGTTGGAGACGCTGTTGAGATTGAGCATCTAATAAGTGGTGAAAGAACCAATATTCCTTTAGCTGCACCAGCAAATAAACAAGCTAGAATAGTTGCAAATAATATTATGAAAAATAATAAAGAAGAGTATAAAGGGAGTATTGGAACATCTATCGCAAAAGTATTCAATATGGCGATTGGTTCAACTGGAATGAATGAAAAGCAGTTACAAGCTATGGGAGTAGAATACATTTCCTCGATAACTAATTCAAAAGATCATGCTGGTTATTACCCAGGTGCAGCTCTTTTAACAACAAAAATACTTTTCAATAAAGAAGGAGAAATTCTTGGAGGTCAGGTAGTAGGTCAAAATGGTGTGGATAAAAGAATAGATGTTCTTGCTACTGCAATTAGTGGGAATATGACAGTAAGCGATTTAACAGATATAGATTTTGCTTATGCTCCTCCATTTGGATCAGCGAAAGATCCCCTAAACGTTGCAGGATATGTCGGAGAAAATATATTGAATGGTGAAATAGAAACAATTGAATGGGATCAATTAGAAGAGTTAGAAAATTCTGTATTAATAGATGTAAGAAATCCAGATGAAATAAATGATAAAAACGTTATTGGGTTAAAAAATGAGATTAATATTCCATTCCCAAAATTAAGAGAAAAAATAGACAACTTGGATAAGAATAAAACATATATAACATATTGCACACTAGGTATGAGGGGATACTTTGCATACAGAATACTCAAATTAAACGGATTTAAAGTGAAAAATTTAAACGGTGGATTCACTGTATATGCTAATGCAAAAAAAGCAAAGGTTATGCTCAAAAATTCATAAAAATATGAGAGCCAATTAGTTTTGGCTCTCTTTTAATATTTTTTGCATTTTTATGTGTGGTATTCCTGCTTCATAAAAGAAATCATCTGATATCGATTTATAATTTAAGGATTTATAAAAATCAATAGCATTTTTTTGAGAATTCAAGATTAGTTTTGAAACTTTCTTTTTATGAGCTTCATTTTCAATATTTTCCATCATTTCTTTTCCAAAGCCTTTATTTCTATATTCTTTTAAAACAGCAACTCTTTCAACCTTCCATGTATCCTTATCTATATATCTAACCCTTGCAGTTGCAACAGGGGTATTTTCATATAAACCTAAAAAATGAATACAAGCAGGGTCTAATCCATCTAATTCTTCTTCTTTTGGCACATTTTGCTCTCTTATAAAAACTTTATCTCTAATATCATAAGCAAGTTTAAAAAATTCAAAATCTTTAAATAAAAAAGTAAAAACTGATAAAGCCATTTTAATACCTCCATTTTTTAATTAATTATAACATACAATTCATTGACAATTTATTATTATTATAATATAATGAAAATACCTATTACTCAGTTTAGGGAGTTACCCTTTACTTAGTTTTAGGAATACATATTCAGGAGGAAACAACATGTCAAGAGGATTAGAAAATGATGTAACTAAAGAAATTGTAGAAGAATTTCAAATCAACGAAAAAGATACAGGTTCAGTAGAAGTACAGGTAGCTTTACTTTCAGCTAGAATAAAACATATAACTGAACATTTGAAAAAACACCCAAAGGATTTCCATTCAAGAAGAGGTTTAATGTCAATGGTTGGAAAAAGAAGAAAAATGTTAAAATACTTGAAAAAAGGAAGACCAGAATTATATCAAGAATTAATTAAAAAACTTGGAATAAGAGGATAAATTTTAAGCGGGGCTAATAAGCCCCGCTTTATTTTTATAAATCCTGCTAATTATGGTAGAATATATAAGAATAGATATTAATTAAGAGGTGAAAATTAAATGAAAAAATGGGAAAAAGAAATTTTCGGAAGAAAATTAACTATTGAACATGGTAAAATGGCTAAACAATCTTTAGGTTCAGTTGTTTTGAATTTCAATGAATCAACAATTTTAGTAACAGCTAATGCTAGTGAAAAACCTAAACCAGGTATAGATTTTTTACCATTAACAGTAGATTTTAAAGAAAAATTCTACGCTGTTGGGAAAATTCCTGGAGGTTTTGTTAAAAGAGAAGGAAGACCAAGTGAAGAGGCAATTTTATCTTCAAGACTAATAGATAGACCAATTAGACCTTTATTTCCTAAAGACTTTCATAATGAAATCCAAGTTATTTCAACAGTTTTTTCAATGTTGGGTGATGATAGCATTGAAACATGGAGTATTACGGGAGCTTCTTTAGCTCTTAACTTATCTCCTATCCCTTTTAATGGCATTGTTGCTGGAGTAAGAATAGGTTATGTAGATGGTGAGTATGTAGCGTTTCCAACTCAAGAAGAATTAGAAAAATCAAAAATGGATATCATTGTCGCAGGAACTAATGATGCTGTTACTATGGTTGAAGGTGAATCTTTAGAGGTTTCTGAAGATGAAATGGTTGATGCGTTGATGTTCGCTCATGATGCAATTAAAGAAGTTATAAAATTTGAAGAAGAAATTATTAAAGAATTTAATATAGAAAAATGGGAAGTAGAAGTTCCAACATGCCCTAAAGATTTCTTGAGTGATTTTGAAGAATTAATTGATAGAGAAGAAATAATGAAAAGAATGCTTGTAGATGGTAAAAAAAATAAAGATAAAAATTTAGCAGAATATAAAAAATCTGTTTTTGAATCATTCGAAGAAAAATATTTAGACAAATGGTCAGAAAGTTTTTATAATGAGAAAAAAGGATTTTTATACGAAAAATATGAAGAAGTATTTAAGAATACTATGAGACGATCTATACTAGATGACAATAAAAGAGCAGATGGAAGAGGAACAGATGAGATTAGACCAATTGAATGTGAAACTGGATTAATTAATAGAGTTCACGGTTCTGCTTTATTCACTAGAGGTGAAACACAATCTTTAGGTATAATTACATTGGGAGCACCTATGGATGTACAAATGGTAGATACTATTTTTTCTGATGAAGATAAAAGATTTATGCTTCATTATAATTTCCCACCATATGCAACAGGTGAATCAAAACCTTTAAGAGGTCCAGGAAGAAGAGAAATTGGACATGGACATCTCGCAGAAAGGTCACATAAGAATTTAATTCCAACAGAAGATGAATTTCCATATACAATAAGAATGGTTTCAGAAATATTAGAATCAAACGGTTCTTCATCTATGGCTTCTGTTTGTTCTGCATCATTAGCTATGATGGACGCTGGTGTTCCTCTTAAAAAACATGTTGCTGGTATAGCTATGGGTCTTATTTTTGAAGAAGATAAAAATGTTGTTTTAACAGATATTTTAGGAATAGAAGATCATTTGGGAGACATGGATTTTAAAGTAACAGGGACAAGAGAAGGAATTACTGCTTTCCAAATGGATGTTAAAGTTGATAAAGTTACTAGAGAAATAATGAAAATCGCTCTAGAAAAAGCTAGAATAGCAAGAAATCATATATTGGACCTAATGTATGATGCTCTACCTGAACCAAAAGAAGAATTATCTAAATTTGTACCAAAAATTAAAACTATACAAATTCCACAAAAGAAAATTGGAGATGTTATAGGTCGTGGTGGAGAAGTTATCAAAAAAATTATGGAAAACTACACTGTAGAAGTATTTATAGATGATAGTGGACTCGTTAAAGTAACAGGATTTGATGTTGAGAAAATTGATAAAGCAATTAATCATATAAAAAATCTTACAACAGATGTTGAAAAAGGTAATGTTTTTGAAGGGAAAATAACAAGAATTGAAAAATATGGTTTATTTGTAGAAGTATTACCAGGAAAAGTTGGATTACTTCATGCATCTAATATGAAACAAAAACCTACAGAATTCAAATTAGGTCAGATTGTAAAAGTTAAGGTTTTAAAAGTTGAAGGCCCTGGGAAATTTCAACTTGAATTAATTGAAGAAGAATCAAATGATAATAAAGATGGGGGTAAATGAGATTGTTTAAAGTAAACAAACTGAAAAACGGTCTAACCCTATTATTATTGAAAAGAAAAACTATGAGGAGTGCCTCAGTTTCCTTTTGTGTTAAATCAGGCTCTGTTCATGAAGAAGATAATATAGCCGGTGTGTCTCATTTTATTGAGCACACCGTTTTTAGAAAAACTAAAACAAGAAATATTAAAGAAATTAAAAAACCTCTTGAAGAAGTTGGAGGTTCTTTGAATGCATTTACTGCAAGAAATTTAACACTATTTTATTCAAAAGTTCCAAGCAGAAACATAAATATTGCAATAGAAATTTTATCTGATTTAACTTTCAATGCTTCTCTAGAAAAAGACGATATAGAAAAAGAGAAGAAAGTTATTTTAGAAGAGATAGCAATGTATGAAGATGACCCTGTAGACCAAATTTTTGAAAACCTTTTTAGAAATGTTTACGATTCAAATTTTGGTAGACCTATAATTGGGTATAGAGAAACTGTAAAAAATATGGATGAAAATATACTTAGAACTCATTATAAGAAAAATTTCATACCTGAGAATACAATTGTTTCTATCGTAGGGAATTTTGATGAAGTTGAGGTAATAAGATATTTAGAGTCATTAGAAATAAATAGAGAATCTAAAGAAAAAAATGAGATTAAAAGCCCAAAAATTTCTAATGAAGAAATAAGTGTTAAAAAAACAAAAAAAGACTTATCTCAAAATTATTTAGTTTATGCCTATAAAGCTCCTCCAAAGTATAGTAAAGATTATTACGCTACTCTTGTTTTGAATACTCTGATGGGAAGTGGAATGAGCTCTTTATTATTTACAAATATTAGAGAAGAAGAAGGGCTAGTTTATGAAGTTGCTTCTGATTATAACTCTTATAATGATAGCGGTTTATTTATGATTTTTGCAGCTACATCAAATGAAAATATAGAAAATTATAAAGAAAAAATTGAAGAAATTACAAAATTAATATATAAGAGAGAAGATTTAAATGATTGGGTGAATTATGGAAAACAGAGGTTAATTGGGAAATTAACTATTGACATAGAAACTAATATGGCTTATGGAATGAAAATATTAGACTTATATTTGACATATGGTAAAATAGTTAATATAGATGAAATAGTGAAAAGAGTTGAAAAAGTTACATTAGAAGATGTGATCAAAGTGTCAAAAGAAATTTTTACAAACACTCGTTTTATTTCTGAATTAAACCCGGAAAAATAATAAAGGGGGCTTACTATGAGAAAACTATATATATCCGATGTTAATCCAGGTATGGTAATTGCAGAAGATATTTCAAGAAATTCTATTATTTTATTATCTGAGGGAAATGTTTTAACAGCGAAAGATATTGAGAGGCTAAAAAAGTATGGAATAAAAGAAGTCTTTGTATATGATGAAGACGACTTTACTATGGAAAATAAGATAAACATTCAGTTTCCAGAATTACCACCAGTTGTACCTAACAAAAAATATAAAAAATGGTCTCAACAATTTGAAAAAGTATTAGACATTACAAAATTAGACGAAAACGATGAACAGCTGAATCAAATATCAGAAGATATTTACAAATCTTTTTTAGAAAAAGAAGATATAGTTTTAAATCTTTTTCATAATATTGGTTCAGAAGCTTTATCTGCTCATAGTATCAATACAGCAATTATTTCTTCAATTATTTCTGTAAAATTAAATATGCCTTTTGTTTTTACAAACCAATTATTGAAAGCAAGTCTTTTACATGATATTGGTTATAGTTTGATTGGAGAAAGAGTAGTTTTTGATTATGGTCAATTAGATAACAAAGTAGTAAAGTCTCATGTTATATCTGGTTATAATGCATTAAAAAATATGAAAGATCAAATATCAAAAGAAGTTATTGATGCTGTTTTTAATCATCATGAAAGATTTGACGGAACAGGTATTTTGATGAAAAAAAAGGGAGAACAAATAAATCCTCTAGTAAGAATATTACAAATTGGGGATGCTTATGATTCCTTAATCGAATCAGGACAGGCTCCTTATGAAGCTATAAGTTATTTATTAAAACAATCGGGAAAAATGTTTGATCCTTATTATGTTAGTACTTTATTTTCTATAACAGGTCTTTATCCTACAGGGACTCAAGTCTTGTTGAATAATGGAGATGTTGCTACTGTAGTAAAAAAAGGAAAGGCATCTGTTTTTCCTATAATTAATGTTGATGGAGAGATAATAGAAACCGGCTCAAATTCTGGAGTTTATATTAAGGAAGTAATTAAATCTTGAATCTTTTTGTATCTGTAGATAAGATAAAGCCATGGGATTACATTTTAAATGCTAATATACCCGAATTAAAACTAGCAAAAGGAGTAATTATAACAGAAAGAATAAAAGAAAACCTTTTAAAAAAAGGTATTTTTGTTATACCTGTTATAAAAAATAATGCTTCTGAACACGCTGTTTTAAGAAATGAGCTTGTAGAAAAGTCATATACAAAAATTAAAGAATTTTGGGAGACTCTTTATAAGAAAGAAAAATTTGATAAAGAGGAATTTATAGATGTTTCAGAAAACATAGCAGAATCAATTATTGATAACTTTGATGAAGTTATTTACATCCCTCTTAAAAAACTTCAAAATTTTGATGAGTATACTTATTCGCATTCTTTGAATGTTTCAATTGTTGCTACTTTAATAGGTAAGGCTCTTGATTTTGATGATTTTATGGTGAAAAAGTTATCTTTATCTGCTTTATTACATGATGTTGGAAAATCCAAAGTAGATATAAATTTAATAAATGCTCCAAGAGGACTCACAAGAGAAGAATTTGAACATATGAAAAATCATGTAAAATATGGAGAAGAATTATGTACGGCTCATGGTATTAACAATGAAGATATATTATCTGGAATTTTATATCATCATGAAAGGTATGATGGAAGAGGATATTTAAATGGATTAAAAGAAAATGGAATTCCTCTATTTGGTAGAATTATAGCAATATCTGATGTTTATGATGCTCTTACTTCAAAAAGAAGTTATAAAAATTGTTGGAATAATTATAAAGCTGTATCTCATATCATTCAAAATTCAAATAAAATGTTTGATCCTGAATGTGTTTCTGCTTTTGTTAAAGTCTTTGGAATTTATCCACCAGGAACAAAAATACTTCTAAATGATTATAGAGTAGCTACAGTAATCGCTAGTAAAATGCAAAATGAGTTACAACCATTATTACAAATTGGAAATGAAATAGTTGATCTTGCAAAAGAAAAAAGTTATATCCTAAAAGTATTGTAAGGGGTAATTAATTTGAAAAATATATCAGAGAGCTTAGAGAATTATTTAAGAGCAATATACATTTTACATATTGATGGGAAAATACCAAGAATAAAAGATATTTCTAAGATGTTGAACGTTAGAAATGCTTCAACAGTTGAAGCAATAAAAAGACTTGAAAAATCAGGTATGATTACCCATGAAAAATATGGTTATATTGACTTGAATGAAAAAGGTTTGGCATATGGGGAAAGAGTTTATAGAAAATATATAACATTGATAGATTTTTTTGTAAATATATTAAATTTATCAAAAGAAGAAGCTTATAATCTATCCTGCGGAATAGAGCATCATATGACAAAAGATTTTTTTACATCTTTAGAAGCTATGATCTTATTTATAAAAAGAAATCCCATTGAGTATTCAAAGATGAGAAAATTTATTACTAAATATTCAAACGAGATGCCACATGTTTTTAGAACTACTCTTGAAGAAGTAGATGAAGGTGAAGAAATAAGCATAATCAATGTGTCCGGAGATGATGAAAAGAAAAAACAATTATTAAAATTAGGTATATATCCAGGAATCAATGTAACTTTGAATAAGAAAAAAGATAAATATATAGAACTTTATACAAATGGAAAAACAATTTTGATAGATAAAGAAGATGCAAAATACATTATAGTAGAATAGGAGGATTAAAGATGTTATCTAAAGTTAAAAAGGCAGCAGATTATATCAAAGAAAATATTGATGAGAAACCTATAATAGGTATGATTTTGGGATCAGGGTTGGGATATTTAGCAGATAAAATTGAAAATTCTAAAGAACTAAAATATGAAGATATTCCTTTCTTCCCAAGCTCAACAGTTAAAGGTCATGAAGGGAAGATTGTTATAGGACATTTAGAAGGAATTCCTGTAATAGCTTTAAAAGGAAGATTTCATGCTTATGAAGGTTTAAATATGAAAAAGATAACATTTCCTATTTATATTATGAAAGAGCTAGGCGTAAAAGGGCTTATTTTAACAAACGCAGCAGGTGGTTTAAACAGGACATATGAACCAGGAGATATAGTAGCCAATACAGACTTTATTAATTTTTCCATGAAAAATCCTCTTATCGGACCAAATTATGAAGCCCTTGGCCCTAGATTTGTTCCTATGGCAAATCCAATTGACAAAAAATGGCTAAATTCTATAATAGAACAAACAGCGAATAATAAAATTACAATTAAAAAAGGTACTTACGCATGGTTTTTAGGCCCAACATATGAAACCCCTGCAGAAATTAAAATGGTAGAGAAATTTCAAGCGGATTTAGTAGGTATGTCAACTATGCCTGAAGTTATTGCTGCGAACCATGCAGATATAAGAGTTGTATCTTTTTCTGCTTGTACAAATATGGCAGCGGGAATTTTACCAGAGCCTTTAAATCATGAAGACGTTGTTAAAGTCGCTGATCAAATAAAACCTACTTTTGAAAAAGTAGTTAAAACTGCCCTAAAAATGTTTTGATGGAGGTATATAATGATAAATAAGATAATCGACGAGATAAATAAAGCTGAAACTATAATGATTGCTGGACACATAATGCCTGATGGAGATGACATAAGTTCTGTAGCTTCATTAGTGCTTGGGTTGACAATGCATGGTAAAAAAGTTGTTGGAATAATAGATGATGAAATACCTGAATATTTAGAGGAATTCAAATTTGTTAAACAATTTATTAGAAATTTTGATTGTGCAAAAGAAAACCCTTCAGATTTAATAATTATTGTTGATGCTTCTTCTCCTGATAGAGTAGGAAGAGTACAAGAATTATTTGATTTTAGAAGAGTTGTTGTTGTTGATCATCATGCCACAAACACACAATTTGGCCATATTAATTGGGTTGATTCAAACTATGCGTCAACTGCTCAAATGGTAAAAGAGATTTTAGAAAACTTGAATGTTAAATACAATAAAGATTTGGCTACTATGAATTTGACTGGTATAGCAACAGACACAGGTTTTTTTAGATATTCAAATACTGACACAAAAGTTTTTAGAGACGCAGCTGATTTAATTGAAAAAGGTGCTGAGTTGAGTAAAATAACAAATTCTGTACTTGAAAACAAACCTATAGAAAATCTTTTGCTTCTAAAAGATGTTGTAAATCAATTAGAGTTTTATAATGATAAAAGATTAGCGATTTCTCATGTGACTTTAGAAATGATTGAAAAATATGATATATTGCCAAAAAACATACCTCCTTTTGTTGGTGACTTAAGATCCTTAAAGGGAGTAGAAATTGCTGTTATGTTCAATGAACATGAAAAAGGAGTTTTTCATGTTTCTATGAGATCAAAAGAATGGTTTGATGTGTCTAAAATCGCTTTTGAAATGGGCGGTGGGGGACATCCAAGAGCTGCAGGTTTTTCATCAAGCAAACCACTTGAAGAACTAAAAAAAATAACAGTTCAAAAAATAAATGAGGCTTTGGAAAAATAATGATTTATATTTTTTTATTTTTCCTTTGGATGATATTAATAGGAGATTTTTCTGATTTTTCAATAGCAATAGGATTATTTTTTGTGATAATCTCTAATTTAATAACTGGAATATTTTTCGAAAGAAAAATAAAAGGAATGGTAGAAATTTTAATTTCTACCATTGGTACTATTTTAAATATGTATAAAACTACATTTCAATTTATCCCTTTAATATTTAAAAAACACTATTCTGGATTAACTTTTATAAATTTAAAAGATAGAACAGAAGTAGAAAAGGTAGCTATCGCAGATTGTATAACGCTTACTCCAAAAACACTTTTTGTTGATGTTGATGAATCTAATTTAATAATACACAGAGTCGAAGATACTCCGGAAAAAGCTCATTCATCAGAAGGAGTATGGGAAGGTGATTTATTTGAATAATTATAATTTGAATCAAGTTTTGATTATAATTCCTTTTGCCTTAACGTTGATAAAACTATTTATAGGCCCTAATCAATGGGAGAGGTTATTAGCGTATACTTCATTCTCTTCAAAAATTACAATTATTATGTTATTATACATATTTCAAACAGAACAATATTTTTTGATGGATATGATAATAATATTTGCATTATTAAATGTATGGGGAGTATTAATAGCTACTAAATTTTTAGAGAAAGGTAAGATAAAAAAATGATTGGAGATATTTTATTCTATATTGGAATCTTTTTCTTTATGGTTGGAAGTATAGGTATGTTAACTATGAAGGATTTTTATTCTAGAGTTCAAGCATCAGGTATTGCTGATACTATTGGTATATTTACTATACTACTTTCATTTATGATTAAGAATCCAGATAATATTGCAAAATTAGTGTTAATAGCACTGTTAATAATTATAATAGAACCAGTTATCTCCCATATTTTAGCTTGGGGGGCTTCTCGTAGTGATATAAAAGTAGGTGGAAATAAAAAATGATTATCTTTAATTATTTTATGATTGCTGTTATAGTTATACTTGCTTTATATATATCATTAGTAAAAAATCATATAAACGCCCTTTTAGCATACGGGATGTTCGGAGCAGCATTATCTGCTGTTTTTTTTATATTAAATGCTCCCGATGTTGCTATAGTTGAAATAACAGTTGGAGCTGCGTTTATATTTTTTATATATCTAATTGCTATTAAAAAAGTAGGTAAAGTTAGAGTATATTATGTTCTCACTCCCTATATGATAGAAAAAAGGGAAAATAAAATTATTGGATTTGAGTACGCCTTACTCAATGAGTTTATAGAATCAAAAGGTTTAGAAGTTGAATATATAGAGGTCAAAGAAGATAATGCTTTTCAAAAATTAGAAAAAAATGGTGATATTTTGATAGGTGGACATACTAAAATAAACGATGATGATATTTTGACCTCAGATGAATTTTTACCGACCAAAATATTTATGGTAGGCAAACCAGATAAAACTGCATATGGATATTTTGAAGAAGAACTAGAAACAAAATATAACTTAAATGAATTTGATGATAACTTTATTATTGATCTTATAAGATATAAATACCTGTTATACTTAGGAAAAACATTTGATAACAACAAAGTGGAAGAACTAAAAACTACAGGTTATAAAATTCTTTTCAATTCAAATAATAATTTTTTAAAGCAGGAATTCAATGAATTTATAGAAGAATTTAAAAATGATAAAGATAAATATGAAGAATTAATAAGGAGGTATATAGGATGATAAAAACTATTATATCAATTATTCTATTATCTTCAATATTTTTTATATTTATTTTTAATGTTAATATAGGTGAAGCAACTTCTACGTTTACTCCAGAATTAATAATAAGAGAGAATGGCTCTCAAAATATGGTATCATCAATAGTCTTAGATTTTAGATTATTTGATACTTTTTTTGAGGTACTAGTTTTCACTATTGCAATTATAGGAGTATCATTCTATATGGAAAAACTCCCAGAATATAAAGGGAAAGACACTATTTTACAATCTCCAGTTATTCAAATTATGACTCCTATATTATTTCAAATAATTGTTCTTATATCCTTATATATAGCATTAACAGGACATTTGGGTCCAGGTGGGGGATTTGCTGCTGGAGTTATTTTAGGGACTGGACTAATTGGAGTTTCTTTTGTAAAACCTATGGATGAAATTGAAGGGATTTTTAAAAGATCTAAAATCGAAAAATTCAAAATACTATCTCCTTTACTTATAATTATATACGGTGTATTAGGTATGGTTTGGGGAGATACATATTTTGCTAATTTTCCTTTTACAGGAGAATTAGGTGAATTATTAAGTGGAGGTTCAGCTGTATTAATTAATTTTATAATAGGTTTTGAAGTTTTTGCTGGAACATGGACAATTCTATATAAATTTATTAAACATAGGGGGTTATTATGAATTTATATCAAATACTTTCATTCTTAGTTTTTATAATAGGGTTGTTTGGAGTTATTAACCAAAAAGATATGATATTAAAATTACTGAATTTGGGAACTATACAATCAGGAGTTGTGTTACTATTTATCGCTATTTCTTATAATGGACATTCTCCGATAATAACCCCAGGAATTGAATCTTATTCTGATCCTTTAATTCATTCTTTTTTACTAACTGTAATAGTAATAGGATTTGCGAACTTATCTTTAATGCTTGTATTTGTTATGATTTTATCAAGTAAAATAAAAACTTACCAAATAGATGAAATTGAAAAAAAGATAAAATGAATTTATTTTTTATTCCAACTTTAATATTTTTTTCTTCATCTATTTTATTATATTTTTTCTATAAACATAAAAGTATATTAATTAAATCTACTTATATAAGTGGATTTATTATTTTACTTTTTTCTAAATATGGAAGTTTCGTACCAAATAATATTAGTAGAAATTTAGGTATTCAATTATCATTTGACTACAACAACAAATTAATTTTATTATTTTTCTTTGTTTTATCTTTTTTGACATATTCAATATTTTTTAGAAAAAAAGAAAAATATTTTTTAATGATCTTTTTAATTTTAAATGGAGCAATTATAAACTTTTTTCAAAGTAGAGATTATTTTAACATTTATGTCAGTTTAGAACTAATTTCTATGTCCTTATTTCTTTTAGTTGCTTATGAGAAAAAAGTTAAAATGGTATGGGCTTCATTAAAATACATGATTTTTTCGAGTATAGCTTTGAATTTATATTTAATTTCAATTGCTATTCTATATTCAAATACGGGATCTCTAAATATAATTGAAAACCTTAATTTTGAAAAACCTTTATTTTTTCAGACTTTCTTAGTTAGTAGTTTGCTAATTAAATCTGGTGTATTTTTCTTAGCAGGATGGGTAATAGACGTTCAATCATATTCTACTCCAGGTGTATCCTCTATTTTAACAGGAGTAGTAGAAAAAATGGGTTTGTGGATGTTGTTTTTAATATTTCCATCATTTAATCAAGGTACAATAGATTTTCTATTAATATTTGCAATTTCAACTCTTTTTTTAAGTTATATTTATTTATTATTTCAACATAACATAAAAAAGATATTTGCAATATCTACAATGTCTCAAGTTAGCTATGGACTCCTAGTTATCATATTCTCGAGAGAAGTTTTTGTCTATTTTTTCATTTATCATATGATTACTAAAGGCCTTATTTTCATTTTTGTAGATAAATTATTTACAGAAAAAAATATTATAACTTTATATGATTTAAAAAGAAAGATAATAAGGTATGATATTTATTTGGTGTTTTTTATACTTATATTTAATTTAACTGGAGTATATCCTTCTATTTTGTATATTATCAAGAAAAATATAGAACTAGGTTTTTTCTTAAACTTTGTATTATTTTTAGTTGGGATATTTTTTGAAAAAATAATGGATAATATCCATATCAAAGAAAAATATAAAAAAATCAATCATATTATAATCCCAAGTGTTTTTATTTTAATTTTTATTAATCTTTATTTTCAAGCTATTGAAATAAAAGAAATAATAATAGGATTTGTTTTTTTAATAGTTGGTGCAATAATATATAAAATTTTCAAAGATAAAATCAGTTTTAGAGAAATTAATATATTTAACTTTAGTAATAACCTAATATATATATTGGCATTTATATTAATAATAATGATTTTTGAACTAAAAGGAATGATATAAGTTGTTTTTACTCGCGTCGTTAATACCTTTATCAATGGGTATAATACAATATTTACTTCCGGATTATAAAAAAATTAATGCTTTAATAACCTATATTTCTGTGATTATAATTCTTATTTTTTCTGAATCACAAAGTTTATATTTGTCTTCTAATAATATTTTTAACGGAATAGAACTTGAATTTACTTCACAGGTAAAAGTCTTACTTATTTCTATGAATGTATTTTTTATGATTGTGTTTTTCAAGTCATATAAAAAATACACAAAAATGTATTTGTTATTGTGGTTTATGCTTAATGGGGCATTAAATAGCTTTTTTACAACAAGAGACTTTTTTAACATATATGTACATCTTGAATTAATATCTATGTTGATATTTTTATTAGTGGCTCTAGATAGAGATGAAAAAAAAATATGGGCTTCTTTAAAATACATGTTTTTAAGTTCAATTGCTTTTGAAATATATTTAATAGGTGTAGCAATAATATATAAAGATACAGGAAGTATAAATATTAACTATGTTGTCAAACAAGGAGAAATATCTCAATTAGCGCTTGAGTTTATAATTGTTGGTTTGCTAATAAAATCAGGCTTCTTTTTTATTTCCGGATGGTTAGAAAATGCTCATGGTGAAGCTGTATATGGAATATCTCCTATTTTATCTGGAGTTATTGTTAAACTTGGTTTAGGAATAATTTTTTTAATAATCCCATTATTAAATGTTTCAAACAGAGAATTATTAATTAATTATGCTTATGTTAGCTCAATAATGGGTGGTATTTTTATGATATTGGAAAATAATTTAAAAAAAACTCTTGCATTCTCAACAATGATTACTACTGCCTATATGCTCATAGTACTAATACAATTTACAGATTATTTTATTTATTTTTTAGCGTTGGACATGTTTATCAAAGGTTTTCTTTTTATGAACGCAGATGATATTAAGTTAATAACGAAACAAAAAGACATTAGAAAGATAAAAGAAATACCTTTATCTCTCTATATAATATTTTTTATAAACATATTTATAATAACTGGGTTATACCCATCTGTTATAAATGGAATTAAATATAATTTAATAATAAATCATAATATTCTTTTTATTGGGTACTTTTTTTATGGGGCGTTAATCTATAAACTAATAAAAAATATATCATTTTATAAAGATATAAATTTTAAACATTGGTATATGTATATAATAGCTTTTTCCTTCATTCTTTTTGCCTTTATAAATATAACATTTCATCTAAAAGAATTCATTATAGAAATTTTATTAATGATTCTTGGAGGAGTTTTCTATAAATACCTAAATAAATTCTTAAATGAAAAAAATATTGACCTTTCTTTTATGCACAAATTTGATAATACAATTATTTATCAAATTACAATATTGCTTATTATACTCATAATAAATGCATAAACAAATCGATTAACAGTTATTTGTATTTTTATTTACCATATGTTCATTGACAAAAAGTACAAGAATGTGGTAGTATTATCTTCGGCTTTCGTAGC
>JBNJGY010000014.1:0-38466 GCA_051748045.1 Thermotogota bacterium | reverse complement strand
CTAGAAGCTCCCTTTTAAAAGGGAGCTTTTTTATGTTAAATATGCTAAAATGTAATAGAAAAATCATAAATAATAATTTGTTGGAGGTGCACCATGGAATCATCAAAATTAGCAAAAAAAATAAAAGAAAATGTTTCAAAAGTAATAAAAGGTAAACCAGAAAAAATAGAAATGATAACTGCTGTTTTTTTAGCAGAAGGTCATGTGTTGTTAGAAGATTTACCTGGAACAGGAAAAACCATGTTATCTAGAGCTTTTGCAAAAACATTGAACCTAGACTTTAAAAGAATACAATTTACTCCAGATTTGATGCCTTCTGATTTAACCGGTCTTAATATATACAATAGAAATAAAAATGATTTTGAACTTAAAAAAGGCCCTGTTTTTACTGATATCTTATTGGGAGATGAAATTAACAGAGCAACTCCAAGAACTCAATCAGCTTTATTAGAAGCGCTCGCTGAAAATCAAGTTTCAATTGATGGGACAACCCATGAACTTAGTGATGATTTTTTTATTATTTCTACTCAAAATCCAATTGAATACGAAGGTACTTTCCCTCTTCCAGAAGCTCAAATGGATAGGTTCATGATTCGTATGTCAATTGGATATCCAGAATCTTCAGAAGAAATAAATATGCTAGATTCACAACAAAAAATTCACCCAATTAATACTATATCAGCTGTCTCAAATGACGAAGAAATTAAAAAATCAAAAGAAGAAATTAAAAGTATAACAGTATCTGATGAAGTTAAAAATTATATAGTAAGGTTAATTAGCCAAACAAGAGATCACAAAGATATTAAAGTTGGGGCTAGCCCAAGAGGGTCTCTTTCATTAATGAAATTATCTAGAAGCTATGCAGCTGTAAAAGATAGAGACTTTGTTATTCCAGATGATATAAAAGAAATAGCTGAATATGTTTTGAGTCATAGAATTATATTAAATCCCGAAGCAAAAATAAAAGGAGTTCAGCAAAAAGATGTAATAAGGAGATTAATAGATGAAGTTAAAGTGGTGGTTTAATGAAAACTGATTACAGTACACTACTTTATTTATCTATAATTAGTATTGTTTTGAACTTCATATTCTTTAACTTTTTTTCTTTAACATTGCTGGGACTTTCTATTTTTTTATGGTTTGATTTCAAACAAAAAGAAAAAGCTCTAAAAAATTTAGAATTTGAAAGTTATACAGAGTATAGAACAGCTTTTAAAAAAGAAGCTTTCTTTTTTGCCACAAAAATCAAAAATACTCAAAATATAAAACTAATTTTAAAATTAAGCCCAGCTTCAAAAGTAATGTCTGTTACTCCTAAAAAAGTCGATTTAGAACTTAATCCAGGAGAAGAAAAAGAATTCAGATTTAGAATTTATTTCAACACTTCAGGAGAACATTTTTTTGGGAACACATTTATTTCTATTGAAAATACTTATTTTCTTTATGAAATACATAGAGAAATTGAAAATACACAAAGCATGAAAATTCTCCATGATTATTCAAAGGTAGAATTTGATAAAGAAGAAATCAAAAGACTTCTACCAGAAAGAAAATCTAAATACAATATTTTAGAAGATACTACATACATAGATAAAATAGATGAGTATGATGGCGAACCTATGAATAGAATTCACTGGAAAGCTACAGCTAAGCTTGATAAATTGATGGTTAAAAAATTCAACTACACATCAACCGGAAAGATCTATATGTTTACTGATCTTAATATATCAAAACATTCTCCAATTAATAACCTTATATGGAAAGATCTTCGAGATGTATATGAAAATTATGCGATAAAAGCTTCTTTGGGATTGATAAAATTATTCTGTGAGAGAAAAGAATCCTTGAATGTCACTATAAACGCCAAAAATACAAAAAAACTTAAGGGTAATAACCTTGAAATGTATTTCGATGAATTCTCAAGTATTAAAGGGGAGATAAACTCAGAAAAAGATTTAGATTCATTGATGCTTGAAGAGATACCTTATATGACTGTAGAAGACACTGTCATTATTATTTCACAATATTTGGATGAAAACAGTTTGCCAGAAATTATTAAAGTAAAAAGTTCTTCTGCAAAAGTTATAGTCTTTTTAATGCCCCAAGGTTTTAAAGAAATATGGGAAAGTAACGCTGATGTACACAGTACTTTCAGAAAAGAAATTAGAGATTTAAAAAAATCAGCAAGAATTTTAGAAGAAAACAACATAATAGTTAGGTTAGTATCTTTTAACGATACATTAATCGAGGTGTTTCAAAGTGTATAAAAACCTAGAAAAGATAATTACAAAATGGATTTACCCTTTGATGATAATACTAAGTTTTTTTATCTTTGATAGCTTCAATTATTATTTTTTAGCATTTTCTGTAGTAATTTATATCTGGAGAAATTTACCATTAGGTATAGTCTTGAACTTAGCTTATTTGATATTATCTTTAATGACAGATATTTCACCGATAACTACTATAAATTTATTCATAATTACAATACTGATTTTTATTAATGAAAATTCACCACATATGAAAGTTATATCTTATGTATTTACTATGGCAATTTATATAAATTTTATGTCGCAGATTAACTTTATAATTAGCATTATCACTATAATAGGAATTTTGATTTTTATGTACTTAAAAGAAAGAAGAAAAATATTTCTTTTTTTATTAGTCCCGGTTATAGCTCTTAGTTTTTTCAATGAAAATATCTTTTTATATGATTCTATAGATATTGAACAGGTTAAAAACGAAGAATCCATAAGAGAAGAGGTTATTTTTGAAGAAGAAAATAAAAACAAAGTTGAAAATAATGATAAAGATAGTTCAAATATTAAAAATCAAAGTAGCACTCTTCCTCAAAAAAAAGATGTTACCCCAACACAAGCGCCACAAGACTTGATGATTTATCAAAGTTTAATATTATTAATAGCTTTATTCGTTTTACTTTGGATATTATTTTATCACAAAATGTATGAAAACAGAAAAGTGTTTTTTTATTTTACTATAACAATAGTTTTTATTGCATTATCTATCTTTACAATATTAGCTTTTGATTTTAACGAGTTAAAACCATATAGCCCAGCTTCAGGCACAGGATTAACTCAAGAAGATATAGAAAATAATTTTGTTTATAGAAATATTTTACAAACTTATAAAAATATAAATAATTCAGAAGACTATGAAGATATGATTTTAAAAGAACAAGAATTAGCTATCAAATTCTTAGAAACTGTAATTAGATATTATTTAATTATCACTATTATAATTCTTTTGATTTTGACTTTCTTCATAATTAAGACTAAAGGGGCAAAATCTAAAAAAAAGAAACCAAAAAAAGTTATTCAAAAAGAAAAAAGAAAGATTTACAGTAAAAAAGGGATTTACTTGATAGACGAAGGCTACAAATTCATAAGAAATAATTTTTATTTTCAATATTCATATCTCACTCCTTACGAATTAATTGAAACAGTCCCTGTAAGTTCTGAATTTAAAAAATTAACAGATTTATTTGTACAAAAAGAATATGGTTCAAAAGAAATTTCAGTATCTGATGAAGAAATTAAAAACATAATAGATAAAATCATTGAAAATCTACAACAATAATTAAAACCGGACTTATCAGTCCGGTTTTTTAAATAGTACATGTTTAGATGAATTATTAAAAAGAATTTCCAAATCAAATTCTTCAGAAATGTATCTAAATGTATTAGCATTATAGAAAAAAACATGTGTTGGATCATTCTTATAAAACCAACTTTCAAAAATATCTTTTCCATCATGGAAATAAGTCATTACAGCTAAATATCCACCATCTTTTATTTTTTTCAAAATCTTTTTTATGTTTTTTCTTGGATTATGAAAATGCTCGAAAACCTCTGTAGAGGTTATCAAATCATATTTTTTATTTTCAGTTATTTCAGTGAAAAAAGCAGGGTCATAGTAATCAGCTTCAAATCCATCTTCTTTTAATATTTCAGCTAAAACTGGATTTGGTCCACAACCATAATCCAATATATCTTTCACATTATCAGAAACTTTATTCACAGTATCATCCAAAAATTTTCTAAACATTTTAACATAACCTTTATTATCCATAGTGTTATTATGGGTGGAATACCTGTTTTTCTCTTCATCAAAGTTCAAAAGATCTTCTTTATCCACATATATAGAATCACAAGTTTCACAACTATAAAAAGTTCTACCTTGATGAACTAAAAACTTATCATTTTCTGTTTTACATAATGGACATTGCATTTTTTAATCTCCTTTTATTTTTTCTACTTCTATTATATAATATCATTAAAATGTAATTTTTAATGGAGGGATTTCACATGAATGAATATTTGAAAAATTATTATGAAAAATACCAATATCTCTACTCAAAAAACAAATGGAAAGTAAATGCAACTATTTTAAAATTAATACCTTTTATGTATTTAACTAAAGATACTACACCAGATCAACAAAATATAGAAGATATTCAAAAAAAACTAAAAAATGAAACTTCTTTATTCTCTCATTATAGAGGACATATGCAATACCAAATTTCTTTTTTAATTGATTCATTAAAAACAGACCCAAAAGAAACTATTCAAAAAATAATGAATATAGAAGACACTTTGGCTAACCAAGGTTTCAAAAAAAGCCAATATTTAACTATAAGCTCTTTTATCCTTTTAGATGAAGAAAATGTTGAAGAAAAAACAAAAAAAAGTTATAAATTATATGAACTAATGAAAAAAGAACACAGGTTTTTAACTTCAAGAGATGATTATCCAATTGCCATTTTACTTTCTTTATCAAATGAGTTGGAAAGCGATTTAATAAAAAGAATGGAATACTTTTATAATAATCTATCAGGTAAATATTTTAAAAAAGGAAATGATTTACAATTTTTATCTCAAATTCTATCTATCTTTCAACTTGCACCAATGAAAGAAAACATAACAAAATTGAATGAATTATTTCATAATATGAAAAAAAATAAACTAAAAATAGCAAGGAGAAGTTATCCTTTAATAGGTATGTTATATTTTCTTTACCAAAATAATTTACCTCAATCAATTAACGACATTCTTGAATTGTTTAAAGAGATGAATTCTATGAAAGGATTCAAATGGAGCAAAGAATATAACACTTTTTTATCAATGTTACTGACAATAACTAAACAAGCTAAAAAGATAGATTCCAGTTTAATTGATACTGGAGTTAACCTTGCAATAGAAAACATCATACAGGCTCAAACAGCTGCAATAATAGCTGCTACTTCAGCAGCAACTGTGGCTGCTACTACTTCATCTAATTAATATTTTATTATTAAAATACTTGATTTTATTTTGAATTCATGTTATAATCTATTTCGGATATAAGATCCGGCTTAGCTCAGCGGTAGAGCGGGTGGCTGTTAACCACTAGGTCGGGAGTTCAAATCTCTCAGCCGGAGCCAAAAAAAGAGTCTGCTTTTGCAGACTCTTTTTTTATACTTCTTTTTTAGTTTTGGCTTTTCTTTCATTTCCTCTTTTAAAATTCCCTGTTATTTTCGCTAAAATCATTTGTTCTTCGTCTTCATTAGCCCATTCTAACTTTTTAATCAGCGTTTTGGATTTCTTACCATTAATTACCTTTATTTGTTTGTCATAGTAATAAATTAAAACTTTTCCTTCTTTACCTAATTTGTAATTAAATGGATAATCTCTTAACCCACTCACTTTCTTTCTCTCCTTATAAATCGATTTTTTCAAAATAACCTTTTGGATGTTCACATGCCGGACAAGTCTCTGGTGGATGTTTACTTTCATGAATATATCCACACTTCATACATTTCCAAGCTATTTTTTCTTCAGTTTTAAAAAACTTGTTGTTTTCCATATCAGATAAAATTTTTCTCAATTCTATCAGTCTATACTCATGGGCTATTTTGATTGATTTTATCTTTACAAAAATTTTATTTAATTTTTCTTCTTTGGCAGTTTCTAAAAATTCATCATATAAAGAAATTATTCTTTCTATTTCATTTATCATATTTTTTATATTTGTTTTTGTATCTTTTATAGGAATATTATGATATTCCAATTGTAAATCGATCAAGTCTAAATCGGTCATTTTCAAAAAATTCTTAGAATGTGATCTTTCATGCAGTGAAATTTCTTCTAAAATTTTTTGAATTTTAATAAATCCTTCTTTTTTAGCTTGAGAAGAAAAGTAAGCAAAAAGATTTTGATTTTTTGATTCTATTAAAAACGCTTTTACAAGATTCTTTTGTGTTGTGCTCATTAATATCGCCTCCATTTATATTATATAACAAAAGTATATTATTTTTTATTTTTACTTAAGATATACAAGTTAATAAAACTGAGAATAGTCATAAGTATTGCTATTATTATAAATGAAGTTTTAAAACTATAAGTTTCTGATACTTTCCCAAATAAAGGAAACATAAAAATCATATAAAAACTAAAAACCATAGAACACAAAGATAATATTGTAGCTCTTTTATTACTAGGTATTCTCTTATTAACATAATCTTGATAAAGTACATAGAGTGAGCCTTCTATCCCTTCAATAATTATAAAAAAGACATAAGTTATATTTGAAAAAGCCATACCAATTAACGCCATGGCATTTATAAAAGGAAAAATTTTTAACATCTTTTTTATACCAACTTTTTTCTCAACTTTGTATGTAAAAAAAGACATAGTCGCACTCGTCATAGCTCCAATCGCCATTATTGCACCTATTTGAAACTGGTTATATCCTATTGATAAGAAGTAATTTTGAAGATAAAAAAATAAAGTTGTAGCAATCATCAAAATCCCTTCAATAAAAAACACTAAATATAAAATATCTTTTTTACTTTTCAATATTTTAAAACTATTATAAGCGTTAACAAAAACACTTTTTATTGATTTATTTTCGACATCTAATTCTATGCTAGGTTCTTTGAAAGTGAATGATTGTACAACCGCCAATACACCTATAATTACTGCAAAAGAATATGCCAAAGTATAGCTATTATTTGCTAAAAATCCACCCAACAAATATCCAGAAAGCATACCTATTTGAGTAAGCATCTCTATTTTTCCTGATACCTTTAAATATTTATTTTCTTTTTCTAATTCTTTTAGCGAATCATATATCAAAGCTTGACCAGCACCTGATTCAAGATTATAAGAAATAGCAGTTAAACTCATAGAAATAGCGAAAAACCAAAAACTATTAAAAAACAAAATAAATAAATTTGCAACTACAGAAAAAATTCTTCCTAATACTCTGCTTGTTTTTCTTCCAAAAATATCTGCAATAGCACCAGTTGGCACTTCCATAAAAAAAGAAGTCACATGAAAAATTCCTTCTAATAGCCCTAATTGTGTTAAAGACATCCCTTTATAAGCCAAAAAAAGCATCCAAACAGTACTTGTTAAATCAAAATTACTCAAAAAAGAAAAAATATACCCTCTTTTTATATTTTTTTTCATTTCTATTTTATACATTGTTTTTTCAATCTCCTTATTTTATATTTTTAACCAGGATCAGAAAAAACAACTCCATTATGCATATGTATTTTTAAATATAAATATCTACTCATTTTAATCCCCTCCATATTCAAATTGATAAGAAGAGAGGGCCTTTTACAGGCCCTCCTTATTTATTTAATACTTTTTAATTTTATTAATAAATTCTCTATCTTGTTCTTCAATAAAATCATTTTTAATTTTATTAAATTTCATCATTTCGACCACCCTCTTGCTCTCATCCTGTAATTATTTTTAAAATCTTATCAATTCCACAACAACGTTCGCATAATCGTTATAAATTGTATCTCTTGCATTTCTTTTTTTATCATCAAATCTTTTTTTCATAACAATCGCCTCCTTATTATTTCACTATGGAGATCGATTAAAACTTCCCTATCAACTCCGTAGCGATTTTTGAATAACTCTCAACAATATTGTCTCTTGCACTAATAACTTTTCTGTTTTTTCTCACTTTTAAAATCGCCTCCTTTCGTAGGTCCAACCCTACACAATCATTATAATTAATGAAGTAAACTACAAGTCAATAGCAAAAAGATACTATTTTATGTAAAACTTATGAAAAACATGGAGTATACTTTAAGTATTTAAAAAATGTTGGCATAAAGCCAACATCTTTATATATATATATTTATTTATTTTTCATCAACTCTTCAATCCATTCTTTATTTTCGTTTAAAGTACAGCTTCCTTTTGTTTCTAATTCATTATGGTGATCTCTGATTTCTTTTAAAAGTCTAGATTTCAAAGCTTCTTTTAAAGTCATATTGTTTAAATCACTGTCAGAATAAGGCGCCATAGGACAAGGTTCTAATTTCCCATCAGCACTTATATGAATAAAACCTCTGCCTGAGCTCAAACATCCCCCAAACTTAACCTCATCCCCTGGGAAGCTTATAAACAATGAATCGTATTTTTTTCTAAAATTTTCAACTTTTATGAGTAGTTCTTTTCTTTGTTCATCATTCAACATTAGATGTTCAGTATTTTTTGTTACTGGAACGTATTCTACAAAAAAGATGGTTTTTGTTCCTGTATCAATTAAATTTTTTATATATTTTTCGCTCGTTATAAAATCATAATTTTCAGAAGTTATAGTGAAAGAATTCCCAAACATTACATGATTTTCTTTCAGCATTTTCATTTTATTTTGAATAATATTGTATATTCCTTCTCCTCTTCTATCATCAGTTACATTTTCATCTCCCTCAATAGATAAGATTGGAATTAAATTTTTATACTTTTTTAAATTATTCACCTTACCTTTTTCTATCAACAAACCGTTTGTAAAAACCGGGAAAATCATCTCAGGATTTCTTTTTGGTATTTCAAAAATTTCTTTTCTTGTAAAAGGTTCCCCACCTGCTAATAAAGCTATAGATATCCCTAATTTTTTACTTTCATTTATAACTGATAACAACTTTTCAAAACTCATTTCTTTTTCTGTTCTTTTTTGATTTTGATTATAACAACCTTTGCATCTCAAATTACATCTATTAGTTATACTAATAATTTCCATCGCTGGAACATGTAAGCCATCTTTTTCGTTTTTCAGTCTAATTTTTTTCATTTTACTTTGATTTTTAATTGTTTTTAAGACAAAACTATAATACCTTGGTTCTTTAAAAATATTTTTTGAATAACCTAACATTTTACTAATAGATTTATCAAATAAATCATAATAGTTCTTTTCTTCTACCATCCCATTACACCACCTATTTACAATAAAATCGACTTTAATATTTTTTCAGTTAATTTATCTCTTTCTTCTTTATTATATATATCTATATTTGTAAATTTTCTGAATTCATCATCTTTTACCAAGATACTCTGAAAAAATGAAATTATTTGAATAGACTTTAACTTCATGTCCAGTTCGGTAACTTTATCTCCATACATTTCTTGAAAAATTTTGATAAACGATCTTTCAAGTTCAAAACTTCCATTCACTAATTCATTTCTTATACTTGTTTTAAAAATTTCTGGGTAATTCACAGCATAATCAGAGACATTTTTTATTATTTTTATGAACCTTTCCAACGGATCTTTTTCCTTAAATATTTTTGGGGATATTAATTCCAATCCAAGTTCACCCATAGTTTTATCAACCGCAATCCTTATCAAACTCTCTTTATTTTTGAAATGATAATTAATTAACCCTAGCCCAACTTCTGCTTTATCTGCTATTTCTCTCATGGTTATTTTATCTGGGTCTTCTTTTTCTTTTATGAGGTCCATAGTTATATTTATTATTTTTTCTTTTGTATTTTCCTTCATAAATTTATCTCCTTATAATTTTTTGAACAATTATTGAACACGTTCAGTTATTATTATATATTATTTTTTTTATTTTGTCAAAAATGGTACTTGACAAACTCGTTATACAAGTGTATAATAATAATATAAAACAATAAATTAGGGGGTTTTAGAATGCTAAGGGCTGCTTTGTTGTTGAATCTAACTAAAAGTGAGAAGGAAATTCAGATGAAAAAATCTTTAAATAATCTTACTGAATATCTTGAAAAAAGAGATTATGTTATAAAAAAAATATTTCTTGAATTAGATAATAAACTGAATAAAAGCTTATATAAAGATATAAAGGAATCCGCAGAAAATGATGAATTTGACATTTTTCTATTACCAGGCAGAAATTATAAAAAAAGAGATATTAAAAAAATTAAAAAGGTCATGATAAAAAATGAATTACTTATGGAAAAATTTATACAAAAAAATAATAAAGAAAAACCAAAACCCCAAGAGAAAGTTTTAGTAATTCAATAAAAAGGCCTTTGGCCTTTTTATTTTTATGATATAATTTTAAAAATATGTATAGGGGGGATGATTTTGAAAACTATAGAAAACGACTTAGTAAAACTTATTTATTTAGATTTAGAGGAATGGGAGTTATTACTTAAAAAACCAAAAGAATTAGAAGAAAAATACCGTTTGAACTCAACAAAAAATCAAGAAGATTTGATAATTCAAGAGATTATGTTGGATCTTTTGGATAAAATAAAAAAAGGTCTTTTAAAATATGAAGATAGAGTTGTTTGTGCGATAGTTTATAAACCTGAAAATTGTATTGTAGGTAGTATTAGTCTAAAAAGTAAATTGAAGAAAAAGAAATTTTCAGAATTTTTCGAAATTGGTTATGGAATTAGTAAAAAATATTGGAATCTTGGCATTGCAAGCAATGCAATTAATCTATTTTTGAAGATTCTGAAAGAAAATAAAAGCTTAAATATTTTTATGGCAGAAACTGATAAAGATAATATAGCCTCTCAAAAAGTTTTAAGAAAAAATGGTTTTGTGAAAATTGATACCCATAATGATTCTTTATTTTGGAAAGTAGAAATATAATATATATTTAAAGTATAAAATTAATTATTATGATAAAATTTTAATATAAGAATAAATTTGATTTGGAGGGGGATTAATGAGAGATAAATTAAATATCGAAAGATACACTAAAGGCGAAGAAATTGCCAATACAATTATTCATGGTATAGGGATATTAATTTCTGTCGCAGCATTGGTTTTAATGGTTGTTTTTTCTGCTTTAAAAGGAACCGCTTGGCATATTGTTGGTTCTACTGTTTTTGGTATATCACTTATAATAATGTATACATTTTCTACTCTTTATCATGGAGTTACTAACAAAAGAGCTAAAGATATTTTAGAAATTTTAGATCATTCTGCTATATATTTCTTAATAGCTGGAACTTATACCCCATTTACACTTGTAACTTTAAGGGGGCCTATGGGCTGGAGTCTCTTCGGAATAATATGGGGACTAACTATTGTTGGTGTCTTCTTTAAAATGTATTTTGTTAAAAAGTTCATGTTTATATCTACTTTAATTTATATTGGTATGGGATGGATAGTTGTTATAGGGTGGAATCAGTTAGTTGAAAATCTACCTTATTGGGGGATTTTTTGGTTAGTTCTTGGAGGTATTTTATACACAGCAGGAACCATTTTTTACATGTGGCGTTCGATGAAATATCATCATGCTTTATGGCATATTTTTGTTTTAGCTGGAAGTATTAGCCATGTTTTTTCTGTTCTTTTTTACGTAATACCTATATTCAAATAATATAACGAAAGAGCCCTTCAGGGCTCTTTTTTAATGGCTATTTAGTAATCCTTCTCTTAAACATTTAGCTTCTATTTTTTTAAAAACATAGTTACCAATAAACAATAAAATAAATGAAGTTATTATTAATATAATAATTTGGCTATTTATGCTAAACAAAGGCTCTTGGCCAAGCAATAATGATCTTGAAGTATCATAAACATATGTCAAAGGTATCATAAACGATAAGAACATTACTCCTTTTGGAAGTACTTTAATTGGAAACCAACTACCAGATAAACCAGAAACAATCGAATTAGACATATCAATAATTGGATTTGCGTTTTTTGCAAGTAATACAACACTGGCAATAAGAATCCCCAATCCATAAAACCCTATAATAGATATTGCTAAAATAAAAATAGTTTTTAATAGGTTGCCAGTAATATTAAAGCCAAAAGCATAGTGACAAACTATTCCTGTGATAATTATTTCAACAAAAGCAATAAAATAATTATACAAACTTTTTCCTATTATAAGGTGGATTTTGTTAATAGGTGCAGACCAATTCGATTCTAATACTCCCTGTCTCATTTCTTCCTTAATTGAAAACCCCATCCCCCAGAGCGTAGTTATCAAAAGTGAAGATATCATATAACCTACAACTAAGAACCCAATAAAATCAGAATTTCCAGTGTATTGTTCAAAACCTACCATCTTTCCATCTTCACTAAATCCCATACCCATAAAATAAAATGGTGTTATCCATATTAAAGGAGCAAAGAAATTCATTAAAAAATTTACTGGATAACGTAAATATATTTTCAAAGAAATTTTGAATCTAGCTCTATAAACATTCATTATATATTTAATTCTATTCATTTTTTACCTCCCTTAATACCTATCAAATGAACCTTTTACTTTTCCAACATGTTCAATATATTTAAAAAACAATATTCCAATCAAAACATAAACAAACCCAATAATAACTGTATACATTATTGGTTCAATAGCTTCAGAAATAGTATATCCATTCAACATTATTTTTCTTGCTGCTTCTATCCCATGAGTGAATGGAATTGTATATGATATCATTTTTAACCAATTAGGCAATACTAATATAGGAAAGGTTATACCACAAGCTATCATTATAATACCTCTGGCAACATTTACTAAGGCATTTGTTTCTCTCAACAATAATACCAAACTTGAAAAAAATGAACCTATCCCAAAAGCACCTGGAATCATTATTAAATATATGAAAAACCACATAAGAGGACTTGTATTAAATTCCACACGGTAAATTATCATATATTCAATTATTGCTATTGCATTCATTACTAAGACTATTGTTAAAGTTAACAAACCATTACCTATTAAAAGATCAAATCTTTTTGTTGGAGTTAACCAGTTAGATTCTAAAGTCCCAAGCATCTGTTCCTGCCTAAGATAAGATCCAAAAGACCATAAAAGCATATTAACCCACATCCAAGTAATTGTACCTATTATTATATAAGCCATATAATTATCTGTTCCAGTTAATTGTTGAAAATTCTGTAGTCCTGACATATCAGGGCCTGAAAAGCCCACAGCACTCAATATATATATTAAAGGAAATATCAAAGGCCATATTATAATTTGAATTATCCATGTGGGATACCTTATTAACATCAAAAATTCTTTTTTATAAACTGCCATAATTGTTCTCATTCTATTCATAAATAATCACCCTCTCAATGTTTTACCTGTCATATTAATAAAAACATCTTCAAGAGTTGGTTCTTTAACATTCATACTTAATAATTTAATATTATTAAGATTAAATAATTCTATAATACTTTGAACCAATTCCTCACCATCGTTATGATGAATAACAATATTAAATCTATTGGATTCTTCGTCATACATATACGCTAAATGTTCTATTTTTTCAATTTTTTTCACTTGTTCTTCTAAATCATCATTAAATATGTCAGTAGTTATTTTAATTTTTTTAATTTCTTTTAAAGATTTTTTCAAATTTTCTGGAGTATCTAAAGCTATTATTTCTCCGTTATCTATTATCGCTATTCTATCTGATAAAAAATCAGCTTCTTCCATATAATGTGTAGTAATTAATATCGTTTTTCCTTCTTTTTTTAAATCAATTATAGTTTCACGTAAATTTAATGCTGCTTGAGGATCAAGTCCCAACGTAGGTTCATCTAATAAAACAACCGGAGCATCTGGCATTAAAGCTTTCCCCAAAGCAACTTTCTGCTTCATTCCAGTTGAATATTTTTCTACTACTTCATCTGCTCTATCTGTCAATCCTAATTTTTTTAAAATCATTTCTGTTCTTTTTTTCCCTTCTTTTTTAGAAAATCCATACAAAGCTGCAAAGTATTCAAGATTTTCTCTAGCTGTTAACTTCCAATAAACACTTCTATCTCCAGCTAAGACAGTACCAATATTTCTTAATGATTCTAAAGGATTTTTTTCTACATCTAAATCATTCAAAATCACTTTTCCTGAAGTAGGCTTTAATAAACCCGCAATCATTTTTATTGTTGTTGTTTTACCTGCTCCATTTGGTCCTAAAAGACCAAAGACTTCACCTTCTCTTATTTCAAAACTAACACCTCTTACTGCTTCAATAAAAGATTTTTCTGATTTTTTGAATAATTTTTTCTTTTTTCTTACAAATGATTTTTTAACATCATCAACTACCACTGTATTAATCATAACCACCCCTCCAAAAATATTAATTATTATTTAATATCTTTTAATTTTAACACTATTTACTTTGATATTTTTATTATATAATAAATAATTTTAATTTGTCAAGTGATAATTTTTATTATATTAAGTTTTTTGATAAATATTATTGTATTATAATTAATATTTTTTAACACTATAACAAAAACAAGACTCAAAGAGTCTTGTTTTTTATAGTTTCTTTAATATTATAAAGTTTTGAGTTTCAAAATGTGAATAGTAACTAAAGTTGCTATTATATATAAAGTGATACGACCTATCCATAAGGGAATTAATAAAGAAGAAAAAATAATCGAAGGCCAAAGTAATGCTAAAGCCCATATTTTTATACCCTTTCTAACTCCTTTTTTTTCTATATAATCTTTTACATATTTTCCGAACACCTTGTGATTGAGCAACCAAATATAAAACTTATCAGAACTTTTCAAAAATAACCATGCTGCAAGTAGTAAAAAAGGAGTTGTTGGTAAAATTGGTAAAACTATTCCTATTGCTCCTAATCCAACAGATATAAAACCTAATACTATCAAAAAATATTTCATAAAACCATCCTTTATCTATTTTATATAAAAAATTATATCAAAAAAAGAGGCGAAATGAATCGCCTCTTTATTCTATAACACATTAAATCTTAAATTGTTTGACTTGATTACTTAAGTTTTCTGCAAGAGCAGATAATTCTTCTCCACTTGCACTAATGTTTTCTGAAGCTTTTGATTGATTTTCTAACGCTTGATTAACATTTTCAATTTCATCTGATATATCTTCAACCAAGGAAGTAATATCCTCAACTACAGATGTCATTTCTTCTGTACTCGCTGATTGTTCTTGCGAAGTTGAACTAATCATCTCTATCTGGCCCTTTAAATTATCTATATTATCTTTTATGTCATTAAATTCGTTTGAAACAGTAGTTGCATATTCATTTATCTTTTTAATTGAGTTTACTGTTTTTTCTGTTGATTGATAACTGTTCTTCGAACTTGTATTAATCTCTTTTAATATATTAGCTATTTCATTTGTCGCACCTTGTGAATCCTCTGCTAATTTTCTTATTTCATCTGCCACTACAGCAAATCCTTTTCCTGCTTCACCAGCTCTTGCAGCCTCAATTGCGGCGTTTAAAGCCAAAAGATTTGTTTGTTCTGTTATAGAGTTAATGGTTTCTACAATGTTTTGTATATTTTCTGCTTTTTCTGATAATTCTTTAACTAGTCTAATTGAATTTTCTGATTCTTCTGTTGTTTCTTTTATCTGAGTAACTATTGAATCAATTGATTTTGCCCCTTTATTTGCAGATTCATCTGTTTTTTCTGATACTTGGGCTATATCTTGCATTGAACCAGCAATATTTTGAGAAGATTTAGCCAACTCATTTACACTTAGATTTACATTTCTAACTCTATCTACTACATTTTCGGAATTTTTAGATATTCTATCCATCTGAGCGTTTAATTCTTCATTGTTAGCTGTGCTTTCCTCTGCAACAGCTGCAAGATCAGCTGATGAAGAATCAACATTCTCTACACCAGAATTTACTTCAGTTAAAGCATTTCTCATGTTTTTTGCCATATTTTTTAGTTCTTTAGACATTTGCCCAACTTCATCTTTTGAATCTGTAGTAAAATCAACTGTCAAATCACCTTTTCCAAAAACATCCACTTTTTCAGATAAATCATTCAATGGTTTTGTTATACTTCGAGCGATTATTAATATAATTATTATAGATATTATTATACTAACTATAATAATTATTCCAGCTTTTATTAATTCATTTCTTATTGGATCGTTGATTTTACCTAAATCAAAAGCCAATAAAGTTTTATACCCTTCTATTTCTCTAGTTAAAGATCTATATTCTTGGTTTTTATATAGAAAAAATTCTTCCTCATTATCATTAAAAGTTAGTTCTCTTAAAAAACCAACATCTTCAGTATTTTTGTTCTGAAATTCTTTCTTATTAGAAGCTAAAACTTTCCCTTCATTCACTACTAAAGCTATAAAATCTTCATCTTCAGATATTGATTTAATCGCATTTATAATTTCTTGAGGACTCATAGTATCGGTTATATCTTTTATAGATTGAGGATTTACTCCAATTTGCACTATTCCTGGCTCATCTATTCTTGAAACCCCTATATATTGAAATAAAGAACCATCAGTTCCCCTCTCTTGAGGATCTTGAGCCAATTTCCCATTACTTTGATCTATTAAACTCATAAATGGTTGTGTTTGTTCTGATGTAGAAAAATCAAAACCAAAAAAATCTGGGACATTCCCATTTACAATAACTCCATTTTCATCAGTTACATGAATTTCTTCTACATTTAAATCCTTTGCTAATTTTTTCATTTCATCTGTTTCTAAATATTCAGGGTTAGAATTTATCAAAAAAGCTATTGTTTGAGTCATCGCTAAATGTTTTTCATTTAGCCCTTTTTCTACAACATTTACTATATCTATTTCCATATCCATTAAAGCTTCAAAAGTATTCATCTGTGAATTGAACTTTTGCTCTACTTGATTTGTTAAGGTACTTCTCACTTGAAAAAAAGATAAAAGCGTTAAAATAACTATTATCGATATAACCACTGTCAAAGTTGGTATTAATATCTTATTTTTAATTTTCAATTTAATCCCTCCAGATTTGATAAAAATTAATTAATCACTTGATATATTAATATTATACCATACCTTTTTAATCCAGTATACAAAGTGAAATATATAATTTTATTAATTAAATCATTTTTGTTACTTGCTGTAAGTTATTTAATTAACTTTTTAAAAAATAAACAAAATAATGTGATAATATTGAATTAGAAAATTTAAGAAAGGATGATTCTTTTGATACTATCTTTGGTATTTATCTCAGTAGGACTTTTTTTATTAGCAAAAGGTGCAGACTATCTAATTGAAGGCGCTGTAGGTCTTTCGAAAAGAGTTGGGGTTAGTGAGTTGTTCACAGGTTTAACGCTTGTAGCATTCGGTACTTCCGCCCCTGAATTATTTGTAGGTGTTTCTGCAACAATTCAAGGGTCTGGTATTGCAATGGGAAATGTACTGGGGTCTAATGTTTCCAATGTTGCATTAGTCTTGGGTATGGCTATTTTAATCAAGCCTGCTCCAATAAACAAATCTACTATCAAGTCTGAAATACCTTTTTTAATACTTATTTCATTAGCTCTAGTTTCTATGATTTTTGAAAACTCTTCAATTACTATTTGGGATGGAATTGTCTTATTGGTATTTATGGTTATTTTTATCTCTTATCTTTATATGATGGCAAAAAGTGATAAAAAAATAAGAGAACAAATCCTTTCAGAAATAGACGAAGGTGAAGAAACAGAACATATGCCATGGGGTAAAATAACCTTTTTATCTATACTCGGGATTGGTATGTTAGCTGGCGGAGGAGAATTAACTGTAAGGTACTCTATTGAATTTGCAAAAATATTAGGTATGTCAGAGGCTTTAATATCTGTTACCATAGTTGCTTTCGGAACCTCTTTACCAGAATTAGTAACAGCTATTACAGCAGCAAAAAAGAACACTAATGATATTCTGGTAGGAAACATTATTGGATCTAATGTTTTTAATATTTTAACTATTCTAGGAATTTCTTCATTATTTGGAACTATATCTCCAGATAGATCTCTTCAATTCGATGCTGTGTTTGGGTTATTAATAGTAATTGGCTTGTTAATTGGTATTTTACTTAATAAAAAAAGAAATGCAGGAAGGTCTTTAGGAGTTATATTGGTTTCTTCTTATGTTTTTTACATTGGATATAATATATTCTTAGGATAAATTAAATGTCACTCCAGTTGGAGTGACATTTTATATTTTTATATTAAATTTTGATAATACTGAAGCAAAAATAAAGTAAAAAACTATAGTTGCAGAGGAAGATAATACCATTGAAACAAAAAAACTCAAATTGAATTTTGTCAAAAATATTGGCAATAATATAAAAAATAATAGTGAAGGTATTACAAACCAAAATATATTCCAAGATAAATTAGCTATCTTCGATACATCATGTGTATCACTGTATAACCATATTATCGCTATTATCGAAGTTAATGGCAAAGATGCTATCAAAGCCCCAAAAGCTGTAAATTTTTTAGAAGCTTCAGATATTGCGAATATCAATAAAGCTGAAATAATAATTTTTATAAAATATCTCAAAACAAGAGAAACCCCCTAAATATTAATTAATATATATTTTATTTTTCCCCTGACTCTTAGACTTGTAGAGTAATTGATCTGATTTTTCTATTAAATCTTCTCCATCTTTGTAAAAGGCCAAACCACCACTGACAGTTATTTTTACGTCTTTTGGCCATTTCATTTCTTCAATTTCTTTCCTTATATTCTCTGATAATTTTTTAATAATATCTTCTTCTTCACCGTTAAAAATCACTAAAAATTCTTCCCCACCATATCTAATAGCTGTATCTTCGTTTCTAACATTCGAATATATTATAAAACCTAGTTTCTTTAAAACATAATCTCCAAATTTATGTCCGTATTTGTCGTTAGCTATTTTAAAGTCATCTATATCAAGCATTAATACGGAATATTTTATTTCTTCATCATGAACTTCTTTTAATTTTCTTTCTAAATATCTTCTATTAAAAAGGTTAGTAAGAGGATCAATTATTGTTTCTTGGTTCAAAGAATTTATCTTACCAATAACATCAGAAAAATTACTGTATAAATCTTTTACTTCTTGTGATTTTTTATTTTCTAAATCTAAATTATAATTACCTTTTTTTAGCTTCAATAAAGAATATGAAATATTGTTAAAATGAAAGAAAATATTATTAGTTATCAAATGCTGAATAATGAAAAACAAGATCATAGCAAAAATTACCAAAAAAGCTATTTGTGACATCATGGGCTTTGTAATTTCTTCTAATGTTTTATCTGGTATTTCAGCCACAACTTTCCATCCTGTTTTTTCAATTGTTTTAAAAGCATAATATATTCCATCTTTATTAGAAAATGAACTGCTTTTATTAGAATTCAAATTATTTATTATCTCATCATCTATCAAACTTGTCCAAACTTTCGAATATTGAGGGTGAGCTATTATTTTATTATCTCTATCTACAATAAATATCCCAGCACCTTCTCCTATATTAATTTTTTTTAGCATATTAGATAAAGTCTCCAGAGTTAAATCTACTGACCCAACACCAATGATTTCTCCTTCAGACCCTCTATAAACCCTTGAAGCTGTAACAACAAGAGATTTTGTGACTGCTTCTTCATACGGTTGTGTCCAATTAATCCCATAAGGATTTGAATAAGCATTAATATACCAAGGTCTTTCACTCATATCATAATCAGTAGGGGGAATCCACCTTGGAACTACATACATTCTATCAAATTTAGTGGCAAAATAAATATACCAAGCATCTCTGTTGATTTGTTTGTATGTTTCCCATCTTCTAATAATTTTGGAGTATTCACTAATATTATAAAAATCATTTATAGTAATGTCAGAAAATAAATAACTAAAATCTTGTTCTGTTTTGTTTATATATTCTTCAATATATAAATCGCTTATATTATTAACTATTTTCTGTGATTCAATTTTCATCTTTTCATCAGCTGTTTTTATCACTCCATGATAGTAAAAATAAATGAGTAATAAAAAAGGAATTAAAAGAAGCATTATATTTAATCTTATTTTTGTTTTTAGTGACATTTTCATATTATCTCTCCAAATAATAGTATTTATACCATTATACACTATAACTCATTAGAAAAAATAATAAAACGTCATCAAGTATGCTGTTCCCAATAACATAGGAATCAATACGAATTTGTATGTGATTTTCATATACTGTACAAAACCATAGCTATCACCAGTTTGTTTTTCTATCAAAGATAATCCAACAATATTTTGAACTGCTCCAAGTGGAGTTAAATTTGTACCCAAATTTGCACCGATTGCAAAAGCAAACCATAATTCATATGGACCTCCATTTTGAACTAACAGAGATATTACTGGGGCCATTATCAAAGTGCCAGGAACTGCACTCAAGAATGGAGTTATTATACTACCTAACCACATAATAATCAACATTAAAATTAAAGGACTATCATTTAAAGGCATAAATACGTTAGAAATAATTTCTATAACTCCAATTTTTTCTAAAGAAAAAGTAATTATAAACAACCCTGCATAAAAAAACATTGTGTTCCAATCTATTTGTTTTGACATCTTCTCAAAATCTTTTCCAGATAATAACATAAGTAAAAGAGCACCACTCATTGCTATAAGAGCTAAATCAATATCGATTATAGTATGCATAATAAATCCAGTTAACACAATCAAAAATATAACAACTGATTTAATCATCAAGTTTTTATCTTGTATAGTTTTAGAAGCATCCATTTTCATTAGACTTTTCAACCTTAAATTAAAACTTTCGATATCAAAATCGTTCTGTTTTTTAAATAGAATAAATGAAGAAACAAAAGAAATTAATGAGATAGGAAGCATTATAACCAAAAATCTATTAAAATCTAGATCACCTATAGAACCAAGAACAATATTTAAAGGACTTCCTATTAAAGTGCTCATACCTCCAATATTATCAACAATAATGGCAAAAATCATTAAAGGTGCTGGGTTAATACGTATGGTATCTGCAATTAGAAATATAATTGGGGCAACTAAAATAATTGTTACTAGATTATCTAAAAACGCTGAAAAGAATATAACAACTATCATTAATAAAAACATAACCATCCAAAAATTACCCTTGCTAATTTTTATTACATTTACAGCTACAAAAGTAAAAAAACCTGTTTCTTTCATTATTTCAACTATAATCATCATACCAAGCAAAATACCCAGAGTTTCAAAACTAATTATATCCCCTGTATTTTCAAAATTAAGTCCTTGAACAGGCTTTAATATAAACAAAACTGTGGCTATAAAAAACGTCATGATAGCTTTGTTGATTTTCTTGGAAAAAATTATAAAATAATATGCTATAACTGTGCTAAGTAAAACAATAACTGCATTCAACATCATTCACCCCAATCTGATTTTTGCTAATATATATCTTAACGCTTTTTTAGTTTAATTGAGTTAATATCTTATTAAATATGTCCTCTTATATTAATTAAAGTAGATAGATTGTGTTTATTTTTGACTAAGAAGACTATTTTATTCATATATAACTTATTGTTGATTATTCACAAAAAAATATTTAAATAACTTTTGTTAATTGATTGCATATTTTAAGGTGATATTTAGTAAATATTCTGTTAATTGATTTGTTAACATAAACCTTTAAATTCTTTTTATATAAATATTGTGAATTTTTTTACTATATTTACCCCTAATTCTCGTTAACGTTTTATTCATTATATTGGTACATTACTGTATCTCTAAACATAAATATTTTTCCTCATATTTACTTAAATTAATTCATTTTATAGTATACTTTTTAGGGATTATTTCACGAGAGGTGAAAATATGTTTGAAAATATTCAAAAAAAATTATCTTCAGCGGTTAAAAATTTATCCGGTAAAGGTAAAATCACAGAAAAAAATATACAAGATGCTGTGAGACAAGTTAAGATGTCTTTATTAGAAGCTGATGTAAACTATAAAGTAGTAAAAGACTTTATAGCAAAAGTAAAAGAAGATGCAATGGGTAAAGCTGTTTTAGAAAGCCTATCACCTGATCAAGAGTTCATAAGGGTTGTTAAAAACAACTTGATTGAATTAATGGGAGGAGAAAAGCCTGAAAAAATAATTGTGTCCAGAAATCCGGGTTTTATAATGATGGCCGGATTGCAAGGTAGTGGTAAAACAACCACAGCAGCAAAACTCGCAAACATGTACCAAAAAGATGGTAAAAAACCACTTCTTATAGCAGCAGATACTTACAGACCTGCAGCTATAGATCAGCTTGAGCAACTTGGTAAACAAATTGGAGTTCCTGTTTTTACTGGCGATAAGAAAAATGCTGTGAAAATAGTGAAAGAAGGTAAGAAGTATGCAGAAAAACTACTACACGATATTGTAATAGTTGATACTGCTGGAAGGCTTCATATCGACGAAAAAATGATGGAAGAGCTTGATCAAGTAAAAGAAACCATCAGACCAGAAGAAATATTGATGGTTGTAGATGCTATGATGGGTCAAGATGCTGTTAACGCAGCAAAAGAGTTCAACAACAGACTCGAATTAACAGGTCTTGTTGTCACAAAACTTGATGGTGACTCACGTGGTGGGGTTATTATTTCAACAAGAAAAGTTACTGAAAAACCTATCAAAATGGTTGGTGTAGGAGAAAAAATAGATGATATAGAACCTTTCTACGCTGATAGGTACGCAGGAAGAATACTTGGTATGGGAGATGTTTTGTCTCTTATTGAAAAAGCAGAATTAGAAATAGACCAAAAACAAGCTGAAAAAGATGCCAAGAAAATGATGGAAGGTAAGTTTGATTTAGATGATTTCTTAAAACAAATCAAACAAATAAGAAAAATGGGACCTTTAGGCAAAATATTAGAAATGGTTCCTGGAATGCCAAAAGAAGATGTCGATCTTTCTAAAGGCGAATCCGAAATGAATAAAATGGAAGCTGTAATAAGTTCAATGACTTTAAAAGAAAGAAGAAATCCAAGAGTTTTGAATTATTCAAGAAAACAAAGAATTGCAAAAGGTAGTGGAACAACTTTACAAGACATAAACAGGCTACTAAAGCAATATGATCAATTAAAGAAAACAATGAAACAATTCAAAAAAATGGGTAAAAAAAAGTTTTTAGGAAAAAATCAAATGCCATTTAAAATGTAATTAATTTATATAAAAATTCAGGAGGTGTACATTTAGTATGGTTAAAATAAGATTAAACAGAATGGGTAGAAGACATCAACCTTTCTACAGAATAGTTGTGGTGGACTCAAGAGTAAAAAGAAGTGGTAAATACATTGAATCATTAGGTTATTACAACCCAATTGATGATGATGACAGATACAAATTAGATACAGAAAAAGCATTAGAATGGTTATTAAAAGGTGCTCAACCAACTAGAACTGCAAGAAACATTTTATCCGAAGCTGGTGTTATGAAAAAATTAGACGAAACTAAATACGAAGCAAGAAAAGCAAAAAAAGAAGGAAATAATTAATGAAAGAATTGCTTGAAAGCATTCTCAAAAAAATAGTTAAGCACCCTAAAGACGTAGCCATTGCAGAATTTGAAGAAGATGGAAATATTATTTTTGAAATAGTTGTTCATTCTGATGACGTGGGACAAATCATAGGTAAGGACGGAAGAACTATTAAATCTATCAATACAATTTTAAATGCTGCTAAAGGAGATAATGACAAGAAGTTCGTTCTTAAAGTTATAAGGTGATTATATGAAAAGATTAGATAATTTATTAGATAACAAAATATCCATAGGAAGAATTGTAAATAACCATGGATTAGACGGACTTGTAAAGTTTATGCCATTTACCAATATAGGTGAAATGGTCTTCAATTTAGAAGAAATAACTCTATATAATCCAGAAAACAAAAAATTTTTTATGTCAAAAGTTGAAGAAGTCAAACCCTTAAACAGATTTTTTGTATTAAAACTAAGTGGATTAAAATCCATAGAAGACGCCAAAAAAATGATGGGATTTCAAGTTTATGTACCTTATGAAGATTTACCAGAACTTGATGAAGATGAATACTATATATTCCAGCTTATGAATAGTGAAGTATATTATGAAGATGGAGAATATATTGGTGTTGTTGAAGATATACTGGAAACAGGTGCAAATGATGTCATTCAAATCAAATCAAAAGATGGTGAAGAGGTACTAATTCCATTAGTCAAAGATTATATTATTGACTATGATTTAGAAAACAAAAAGATAACAACAAAAAGAATTGAGTATTATGACGAAGATTGAAATAATTTCTATTTTTCCAGATTTTGTTAGGCAATATTTCTCTTTTGGAGTAATTGAAAAAGCTCTTAAAAAAGATATTATAGATATTAAAAGTATCGATTTGAGAGATTACACACATGACAAACACAAAATAACAGACAAACCAGGTTACGGTGGAAATTCTGGAATGGTAATGATACCAGAACCTTTTTTTGAATACTATGATGATTATAAAAAAAGAGAAAATACAAAGCCTTTTGTGGTAATGCCATCTCCTCAAGGAATAAGGTTCGACAACAATATATCTAAATCACTTGCAGAAAAAGATAATTTAGTTTTCTTTTGTGGTCGTTATGAAGGAATTGATCACAGAGTAAACGACCTTGTAGATATGGAAATATCTGTTGGGGATTTTGTACTAACAGGAGGGGAACTTCCGACACTTTTAATAGTAGATTCTTTACTAAGGTTTGTACCAGAAGTTGTGGGAAATAGAGAAAGTGTACAAAATGATTCGTTTTATGATGGTTTACTTGACTATAATCATTACACCAGACCTTCAAATTTTGAAGGTAGAAAAGTACCAGAAGTTCTTTTAAGTGGAAACCACAAAAAAATACAAAATTTTCAGAAGAAACAATCTTTGATAAATACAGCCTTAAAAAGACCTGATCTTTTTTTAAAAAAAGAATTAGATATTCAAGATAAAAAATTGATTCTTGAAATAATACAGGAGCTGCAAAATAATGCTGAATAAATTATATGTTGGGTTAGTACATTACCCGGTGCTGGGAAGAAAAGGACAAATTATTTCTACAGCCGTTACAAATTTTGATGTTCACGACATTTCAAGAACCTGTAGAACATATAATATAAATAAATTTTTTCTTATAACTAATTTACCAGCACAAAGAAAAATTGTAGAAAAGGTTATTAACTACTGGAGAGATGGTTTTGGAAGTGGCTATAACCCTAATAGAAAAGATGCTCTTTCAGTATTTGATTTGAAATCTTATCTGGAAGATGCTATAGAAGAAATTGAAAAAATAGAAGGGCAAAAACCATTGATTGTTTTCACTTCAGCAAAACCAAGAGATAAAGAAATATCTTTTGAAGAAATGTCTGAAGAAATAGTAAATAAAGAAGAACCAATTCTTATACTATATGGAACAGGATGGGGAATGCCAGAAGAAATAAGAGAAATTTGTGATTATGATTTAGCTCCTATCAGAGGAAAAACTGATTTCAATCATTTATCAGTTAGAGCAGCTGTTGCTATCTCTTTAGATAGGCTAATTGGAGAAAGAATATAATATAAAATATAGGAGGGATAATAAAATGGATTCCTTAATAAGATCAGTAGAGAGTAGTTTCATGAGAGATGATGTACCTGAATTCAGACCTGGTGATACAGTAAGAGTATGGGTAAAGGTTATTGAAGCAGGAAGAGAAAGACAACAAGCTTATGAAGGCGTTGTTATTAAAGTAAGAGGTGGAGGTATGGGAAAAACTTTCACTGTTAGAAAAATTGGTGCAGACAGAATTGGCGTTGAAAGAGTTTTCCCAATTAACTCAACACAAATCACTAAAATAGAAGTAGTAAGAAAAGGTAAAGTAAGAAGAGCTAAATTATACTACTTAAGAAATGTGAAAGGTAAGATAAGAATTAAACAAAGAAGGGACTGATCCCTTTGAAAAAAGAAGTCAAGGATAAAATAAAGTATGAAACCTTGGACTGGCTAAAAGCTATAATATATGCAGTTATTTTTGGTACAATTATAAGACTTTTTGTATTTGAGACAATGATGGTCCCGACTCCTTCTATGGTTCCAGCCATACAGGAGCAGGACCGTATGTTTGTAGAAAAAATTACATATAGTTTTGAAGAACCTGATACTGGAGACGTAGTTGTTTTTTGGACACCATTTAAAGATAATTTAAACGTAGGTCAGTTAAGATTTTTTGATAACTTCATGGATTTCTTTTCTGCAGATGAATTTGACGGTCATGTCAAATATGTCAAGAGACTAGTTGGTAAACCTGGAGATATTATTACATTAGAACCTGTAGGAGATTCTTTTTGGAATGATGTTGAACAAAATGGTCATGAAAAATTACCTTATTGGGTTAAAAACTTAGTTGAATATTACGAAGAGGTTAGATATATCCCAAACAGAATTAAAGAACAAGTAATGCAAGTAAAAATCAACGGAATTACTCCAGAAGATTTTAAAAATATCTATTACACAAAAGATGCTGTCTTTGATGATGATGATTTTTGGAAATATATGGCTTATCCTGAGAAACATTCAAGAGAAATATATAATTCTGACTTAAGCATGGTATATAAAGGTAACTTTCAAAATGAGACTATAATACAAAATGTAGATTTATCTCTTAATTTCTTTGAAAGCTATAATAATGCTTTTGCTTATGATGAAACTTATGATGAACTATATTCTAATATCAATTTAGATGAATATGTATATACAGAAAATGGACAAGTTCATTTAAAAGTTCCTGAAGGTTTTTACTTTTTCATGGGAGATAATTCTATGGAAAGTTTGGATTCAAGGTTTTTTGGATTTGTACCAAAAGAAAATATAATAGGATCTTTATTTTTAAGAATATTTCCATTTGATAGATTTGGAAAGATAAATTAAAAAAACCGCCTTAAAAGGCGGTTTTTACTATGGCGGAGACGGTGGGACTCGAACCCACACGGGGCGTAAACCCCATCGGTTTTCAAGACCGACGCCTTGCCAATTAGACTACGTCTCCAGCTCAAAGCCATAAAGATTTTATCATAAAAGGAGTATGTTGTCAATGAATAATGAGAATTCTTTTGTAAAGGTTATGGAAAAATATTCTCTAGAGTTTGAAAATGATGTTAAAAATAAGCTAATAAAATATATTGACATGCTTATAAATTATCCTGTAAACCTTACTGCTATTAAGGATATTGAAGAAGCCTACGAAAACCACATAGTGGATGTTATATTACCTTTAAAAAAATATGATTTTTTAAAAGATATAAATCATCTTGTTGATGTAGGTAGCGGAGGTGGAATCCCCGGAATAATTTGGGCTGTTCTTTATCCAAATATTAAAATCAATCTGGTTGAAAGTGTTGGGAAAAAAACAAAAGCACTGGAACATTTTAAAAACAAACTGGATCTTAAAAATGTCTTTATACATAACTCAAGAATAGAAGATTTTGGACAAAAAAACAGAAACAAATTTGACGTAGCAACTTGTCGTGCACTAGCAAGAACTGACATTGCACTTGAATACACAATTCCTCTGATAAATAAAAATGGTAAAGTTATATTATTCAAAGGTAAAAATTATGAAGATGAAAAAGTTTATGAAAAAAGAGCTCTTGAATTATTGAATTCAAATATAGAAAAAACACTAGACTATGCTTATTTAATAGATAAAGAAGAAAAACAAAGAATAATTATAGTGTATAATAAAAATGAAAACAACATAAAAGATTATCCAAGAAAAAATGGAATACCTACTAAAAAACCTTTAGGAGAGATGTAAAGTGATAAGACTCATACTCGATAGTTACCACATGGGTGAATGGAATATGGCTAATGACGTAGCTATTTCAGAAGAAATAGGAAAAGGAAATTCTCCAACAACTATAAAAATTTATGGATGGTCTATCCCTACTTTATCTCTAGGAAAACATCAAAAAGAATCTTCTATTGACAAAGAATTTTTAAAAAACCATAATTTTGGGTTGGTTAGAAGACCAACTGGGGGAAGAGCCGTTTTACACAACAAAGAAATAACTTATCTTTTTGCAATTTCATCTAAGGATGAAAGACTACCAAGAAACATCGTTCAAAGCTATATGAAAATTTCTGAAGGATTAACTATGGCTTTGAGATCTCTTGGAGTCGATTGTGATGTTCAAAAAAATAAAAAAGAAGCTATAAGCAAAGATATATGTTATGATTCTCCTTCCTTATACGAAGTCACAATAGACGGGAAAAAATTAATAGGATCAGCACAATATAGGAATGAAAAGTATGTTCTACAACATGGTTCTATACCAAACCAGTTTGATTATAGAAATTATGTTGATTCCTTCAAAATTAAAAACAAAAAACAAATGATAGACCACCTGGAAAAAAATGTGACAGATATAAATGAACACACAGGGAAAAATATTACTTATGATGATTTTGCTAAAGAAGCTAAAAAAAGTTTTTCAAAAGTTTTTAATGAAAATGTTGAATTTGGAGAATTAACAGAAAGAGAACTTGAACTAACAAAAAAATATTTAAATGAATTTAAAATGGAATTATAAAATCAGCCTTCGGGCTGATTTTTTTTTACCACTTGACAAATAAAAAAATAAAGTATATAATCTAATTACTTAGTTAGTTGAGTGATTAACCACTAAACAACTTAACAAAAAGGAGGGAGTATTTTGAAACTAGATGAAAGCTCTACTACTCCTCTTTTCGTTCAAATAGCAGAAATCATAGAAGACATGATATTAGACGAAGAATTCAAAGAGGGAGAACAGATTTTTTCAACGAATCAGCTGGCAGAATCTTTTAAGATTAATCCAGCGACTGCAAGAAAAGGGTTTAATATTTTAGTAGATCAAAACATCATTTATAAAAAAAGAGGTGTTGGGATGTTTGTAAAAGAGGGCGCAAAAGAAGTTATAAAAAACAAAAGAAAGAAGCATTTTTTTGAAAATTACTTACTAAATATGATTCATGAAGCCAAGAAACTCAATATATCAAAACAAGAATTGATTAATATGATTAAAAGTATAGAGGAAGGTGAAGAAAATGAATAAAATTGAAATAAAAAATGTAAGTAAAAATTATGAAGAAATTCAAGCCCTGAAAAAAATTGACTTAAATTTTGAAAAAGATAAAATCTACGGTTTAATCGGAAGAAATGGAGCTGGAAAAACAACATTAATGAAAATAATAGCTAGTCAATTAAATCAAACAAAAGGTAAAGTATTTATAGAAGGCAAAAAAATAGATCATAATTACACCAATTTTGAAAATATTTGTCTTGTAAAAGATTCTTTTGGAAAAACTTTTGAAGAAGGGACTTTTATGAAATTAAAAACATTTTTTAAAATAGCTTCAAAAACATATAAAAACTGGGATCAAAATTATTTTGAATATCTATGTGAAAAATTTGATGTGAAACTAAACAAATATTATTCAAAATTATCCAGAGGTATGAAAACAGCTGTTGGCTTAGTACTCGGGCTAGCAAGCAGAGCAGAAATAACTATGTTTGACGAACCTTATATAGGATTAGACGCTGTTTCTAGAGAAGTTTTTTATTCAGAACTTCAAAAGGATTATATGAAACATCCAAGAACTATTATCATATCTTCACATTTAATAGATGAATTAGAAAATATTTTTGAGAAAGTAGTTTTTATAGATAACGGAGAGGTAATTATAAATGATGATGTTGAAAATGTAACTAGTAATTATTATCTATTGCAAGGAAAGGAAAGAGACGTAGAAAAACACCTCTTTGATTTTTCAGTTATGCATAAAGAAAAACTTGGATCTCTTGCTTCTTACGCAGTTAAAGGGGTTATAAATTCAGAAAACAAAAAGAAAATTATTTCAGATAATATAGATATAAATAAAGTTAGCCTTCAAAAAATTCTATATTATATAACAAAAGGAAGTGAGCAAAATGACAATTAATAAATCTATAAAAATATATTTTGATATGTTTAAATGGTATATCACATACTTTTTTGGTATTATGGGAGTTATAGTAGCAGTCAACTTTGTTTTAAACAGTTTTTTCAATAATATAGGTAATATAACTATAAATGTTGGAATGAAAAATTTACCCTCAAACTTTGTATTAGGTTCACTAATCTTTGCTTTTATTTATGCTTTGCTTAGCCCAACTTATTATAACGATATTATGATGACATTTTCAATACCTAAAAACGCCATCATAAAAACACAAAATATTTATAATTTAATTGTTCTAGCTATCTCTACTACCATTTTTAATTTATCTTTGCTATCTTTTGATGTATATAACAGATTAAACATTTTATTAATTTCATTTTTTCTAATTTACACACTTATAAATACTTTAAACTTTTTTAGTTTTATTGGAAAACGTTTCAATTGGATGTTTGTCATTGGCTACCTTTTGATTTTCATAACCATTTATTTGTCATTCATGAACTATATTATCATGGCTATTGCACAAGGGTTTTATATCTTCCATTTTGTAATAGGAACTATAATAATGAATGTTATTTTGATATTTTTCAATTCAAGAAATTTCAAAAAAATTGATCTTATAAGGTGAGGTGGCTTACATGAAAACTAAAGGATTTTTGTTCTTAATATTTTCAGTTATAATAATTGCATCTATAGGCTTTTACATAGATAAAAACAGTGATTTTTACCAATTCAATTCAGAAGATATTCCATATTATTCATATGTAAATTATGAAAGAAAGTTTCAACCAGTAGAAGATACAAAAGTATTTTTAACTGTTATGGGAAACCAAGGAAATGAATTGACTTTTAAAGTCATCGACTCTCAGGGTAATATTATTTTCGAGGATACAACAGATAAAGTAAAAAAAGCTTTAGAGGTTGAAAAAGGGCTTTATACTTTCACAGTGCATGGAGACGTGGATCAAGAAGTTAAGCTAAATATAAAAATTGGTTATTTTGGTTCCCAAGTAAATTTTGAAAGTAAAGATTAAACTAAAAAAGCCCTGAATAAAAATTCAGGGCTTCTAAATATATTTTTATTTTTTTATTATAGCCATTCCAATTAATCCATTTCCTGTATGCACTATCATAGTAGGGCTGATTTTTCCTTCAAAGAAATGTTTTGACTTATCCATTAGGTCACTTAGATTGTTTTTTAGTCCTTCAACGAGTTTCAATGTTTCTGGTTCATCTCCAGAATGATATACCGCTAATGAATGAATTTCATCTCCGTTAACAAACTCTATAGCTTTATCATACATAGATTTGATAGCTTTTTTCATCCCTCTTGATTTTGAAACTGTTTCGTAAATACCGTCAAAATTACAGGTTATAACAGGCTTTATGTTTAATATTTCTCCAATTGTTCCTGAAACTTTTCCTATTCTTCCACCTGCTTTTAAGAATTTCAATGTTGGGATCGTGAACAGTACTTTTGACTTTTCTACTTTAGAGATTTCATCCACAATTTCCTCAAATGTTTTGCCATCTTTAAGCATTTCCACTGCTTTCACAACCATTACCCCTGCTCCAATAGAAATGTTTTTTGTGTCAATCAATTTGATTTTTACGTCATGTTTCTTTTCTATTTCTTTGGCAACATTGTTAAAAACATTATATGTTCCAGAAAGACCTGATGAAATGTTTATTGATATTATTTCATCACAACCTTTTTCTATCAGCTTCTCAAATCCTGCTTCGATATCAGGAAATGTTGGCAAAGAAGTTTTTGGAAAATCGTTTTCCATAAAGGAAAAAAGTTTTTTTTCTGATAACTCATCATCTTTATATGATTCTTCTCCCATAAATACTCTAAGGGTAACATTTTCTAATCTTTCGAATTTCAAATATTCCGCTGGAGTATTAGTCGCAGAATCTGTAATTATTCCTATCATAGTAATTCCCCTCCGTTCGTTATTATCTGATTTATCTTAAAACGATTATTTTAATGAATCAAAGATCTTTGTTAATTTAATTGTATCAGTATAATAATAAAGGAATCTTAATATAAAATGAAGAAGTTAAATATTTCTACTACCAGGTTTAGTTATTTCCACATTTTCTTTACAAAGTGGGCATTCTTCTGGTTTATATATTTTTGGATTTATCTTTAGTAGATACTCTACACCTATATCTTTTATCTCTTCAATTTCCCCTCTATTCACAATACACCCTAACGATTTAATTATACCATCTTTTTTATCAACTAATTCAATGACTTCTCTAGTGGACTTTCCAGTTGTTATTACATCTTCTATTATAGCAATTTTTGTGTTTTTTTCAATATCGAAATTTCTTTTTAAAATCATCTCTCCATTTTCATGTCTTTCTGTAAAAATAAAATCCACACCAAGAGCTTTTGCAACTTCGTGTCCTATTATTACTCCCCCCATAGCAGGAGAGACTACTAATTCTATATCATTAGGTAATTTTTTTGCTATTTCTTGACCTAATATTTCAGCATTTTTTGGATTTTTCAAAACACTAGCACATTGAACGTATTTATCTGAATGATTTCCAGAAGAGAGTTTAAAATGTCCTTCTAAAATCGCTTCTGAATTTATCAACATATCCATTATTTTTTGCATTTAAAGACCTCCATTTATTTTATCTTTCAATTCTATTACTGATTTTTCAGGATCTTCTGAAAAAATAATTCCTCTTGATGAGTTTATAACGAACTCTTTATCTTTTACTTGATCTAAAGTCTTTTTTAAATCTCCACCTTGAGCGCCAATTCCAGGAATAAGATATATCATATTGTTGTTTATTTTATTTATTTCTTGGAATTTATCTTTTGTTGCTCCAACAACTATTCCCACTTGATTCTTAAATTCATCATTTAAATTTTGACTAAATTTTGTCAAATCTAAATATAAATCATTTTGCATTATAAAATCATTCGCTGATTTATTTGAAGTCAATGCTAGTATAAAAACGTGAACATTTTTTTCAAGATATGGAACAATAGAATCTCGACCCATTAAGGGATTTAAAGTTACAGAATCAGCTTTAATTTTATCAACAAAATAATCAGCATATGCTTTCGCAGTGTTTAAAATATCTGATCTTTTTATATCCAAAATAATAGGTATTTCTGTATTTTCTTTTATATATTTAACTGTATCTTCCATAGCTTTTATTCCATCAATTCCAGCTTTTTCATAAAAAGCTGAATTAATCTTATAACAACAAACATGATCACTTGTTTTTTCAACTATATTTTTGTTAAAATCATAAATTTTTTTATATAAATCCTTCTCTTCATTATTTATTTTTTCATAATCAGAATCTAGCCCTACACAAACATGAGAATTATTTTTTTCTTTTATTTTTAAATATTTATTATAAAACATATTTTTCCTCCCAATTTTTTATTATTTTTATAGGTAATTCAGGGTCCATCATAACTGCAGTTCCAAGACCATAATAATCAGCACCAGCATATTTGAATTCCAAAACATCTTCAGTATCAAAAATTCCTCCATTTGCTATTATGTTGGCTTCAGGATATTTTTGTTTCACTGTATAAATCATTGCTAGGGCAAAAGGTTTTATAATATTCCCACTTACTCCACCAACCCCTCTTTTCAATAAAGGTTTCCCTGTCTCAAGGTCAAACTTCATACCTTTTAAAGTGTTTATCAAGGTGAAGTTTTTTACACCTTCATTTATCGATATTTCTACTAAATTTAATATTCTATCTGAATAACCTAATTTTATTATTAATGGTTTAATCGTCGATTCCTTTGATACTTTTATACATTCCCTATAAAGATCAAGGTTTTGCATAATAGTTGCTCCACCCTTATTTACATTTGGGCAAGAGAAATTCAACTCATAAGCATCTATATTAAAACCATTTATTTTTTCTATCATCATTTTAAAATCTTTAGGAGAATACCCCGCTATTGAAATTATCTTTTTCGTTTGGTATTTTTCTATTTCAGGTAACTCGTTTTCCATAAATTTTTCTATACCAGGATTTTGAAGACCTATAGAGTTTATGAGTCCATTTTCTATATTGATTATTCTTGGTGCAGGATTTCCTTTTTTGGGTTCTGGAGTAATTGTTTTTGTTGTGATAGCACCTATTTTATTTAAATTTATTATTTCAGATAATTCTTGAAAGTTCCCAGATGGACCAGAACTTAGAATAAAAGGATTTTTTACATCTTTAAAAATCATAAAATCACCTCAGAAAGCTTAAAAAGAGGTCCGTCTTTACAGACCATCTTTATACCCTCTATAGTTTCAACTGGGCAACCTTTACACATTCCTATACCACAGCCCATGTTTTCTTCCAAAGAAACATAAGTATTTTTATTCATATTTTTCAGAGCTTTAAACATTCCTTTTGGACCACAACTTATTATATTCTCAAAATTATTATCTTTTAACCAATCCACAGGAGTGCTTTTTTCTTTAGTTTCTATAATAATTTTTTCGTTTGGAATAATATTATTAATAAAACTATCTTTAAATCCAATCTTTATATCTTCAACAATATCTGGATATTTTTCTTCAAAGTGTAGCAAAGGTGCAGCTCCACAGCCGCCCCCTAGTAAAACATATTTTTTATTTTTATCTATTTTTTTAATAAAACCATGTCCATATGGCCCTCTTAAATAAATATAATCATTAATGTTTTTCTTAGATAATTTTTTTGTAAAATTACCTATTATTTTTATGATAAATTCTATAATAACTCCATTTTGGCTCATAATTGAGAATGGTTTTGCCATATTTTTATCTTCATCGTTTTTAATCATCAAAAATTGTCCTGGTTCTATATAAATATCTTTATCAATTTTTACTTTTAAATACATATATTCATTTTCAATTTGTTTTTCTAATATTCTTGCTTTGATCATTTGATCAACTCTTTTTCTTGATATTTGATTTCCCCATTTACAAATACTTTTTCAACAACACCGGGCATAAAGGTATTTAAGAATGGAGTATTTTTCCCTTTTGATTTTAGAGTACTTTCTGTTATTTCCCATTCTCTTTCTATATCTAAAATTACAATGTCTGCATTGTATCCTTCTTTTATATCTCCAATATTTTCAAGTCCAAAGATATTAGCTGGATTGTAAGTAACTTTCTCTATCAAATCTTTCAAATCTATTTTCTGGTCTTTTGAAAGTTTTATGATTCCAGATAAAAGAGTTTCAATTCCACTTATTCCTGTTGGAGCAGCTTCAAACTCAACTTCTTTTTCGTATTTTGCATATGGTGCGTGATCTGATACAATCATATCTATTGTGTTTTCTTTTATAGCTTCTATTAAAGCTTTTTGTGAGTTTTTATCTGGTAGTGGTGGATTGATTTTTGTGTCTGTTGAGTAAGATTCACACGCTTCTTCATTTAATAAAAGGTGGTTGTGAGTAACCTCAGATGTAACTTTTAAGTCTTGCATCTTTGCATATTTCAGCAAATCAACTGTTTGAGATGTTGACACATGGGCAATATGAACATGTGCTCCTGTATATTTTGAAATTTCTATATCTCTTGCAACCATAATTGATTCTGCTATTTCTGGAATTCCATAAACTCCTATTTTACAAGAAGTCTCTCCTTCTCTCATATTCCCTTTAGCCAGTTCTGGTACTTCTGCATGGTTAATCAAAGGTCTTTTAGTCATCAAAGAATACTGAGCTGCTCTGTACATTATATTTGGATCATAAACAGGTGCTCCATCGTCTGAAAAGGCAACTGCACCCTTATCTGTCATTCCCTGCATTCCAGCAAGCTCTTTTCCTTCTCTTCCTTTAGTAATTGCTCCTATTGGTAATATATTTATGAGATCAAGTTCTTTAGCTTTATTTTGTATATATTCAATCATAATGGAATTATCTATTGCAGGTTTTGTATTCGGCATCATACCAACAGTTGTTATTCCACCATGGAGAGCTGCCAAAGATCCTGTTTCCAAAGTTTCTCTCTGGTCAAATCCTGGTTGTCTGAAATGAACATGCATGTCAATTAATCCTGGAATTAATGTTTTATTATCTGCATAGATAATTTCATCTGCTTCTATATCTATATTTTTTTCTATTTTAGAAATTTTATTATCTTCTATTAAAACATCATAAACTCCATTTGTACTGTGAGAGATGATATTTGCATTTTTTATAAGTTTAATCATAAAGAACCACCACCTAATAAATGTTTTATAAGTGCGATTCTTGTTATTACTCCATTTTGTACTTGGTCTAATATTTTTGAATAAGGTTTATCCGCAATGTCTCCAGAAAGTTCTACTCCTCTGTTTATTGGACCTGGATGCATTAGTATTGCATTTTTATTTGCAAGAGTTTCAAACATCTCTTCATTAATCCCAAAATATTTATTGTATTCTTTTAGTGAAGGGAACAATCCTTGGGATTGTCTTTCAAGCTGCATCCTTAAACCCATTACAACATCTGCATTTTTAATAGCTTCTTTAATATCGTAAGTATATTTAATTGGTAAAGTTTTAATTTCTCTTGGGGTAAGCGTAGTTGGAGAGCATATAGTCACATCTGCTCCAAGCATATTTAAGAGTTTAATGTTTGATCTCACAACTCTTGAGTGATAAAAATCTCCTATTATAGAAACTTTTAATCCTTTGAAATTTTGAAAGTGTTCATACATAGTGAAAGTATCTAAAAGAGCCTGTGTAGGATGAGCGTGTAGCCCGTCACCTGCATTTATAATACTTGCATCAGAATATTTTCTTATAAAAGCGGGTGTTCCAGGTTCTTTATGTCTAACTACGAAGAGATCGATTTTCATCGATTTCATTGTGAGGATAGTGTCCTTAAGAGTTTCTTTTTTTGAAAAAGCACTTGAACTTGTGTTGAAGTTCAAAACATTCATAGAAAGATATTTTTCTGCTAATTCGAAAGAATTTTTTGTTCTTGTACTTGGTTCTACAAAAAGATTGCAAACTGTCTTATCTTTTAACGAGAAAACCTTTTCTCCCTTTAGATAAGCTTTTTTTATTTCCTTACTTTCTTCAAAAATTTCCATGACTTCCTCATGGCATAAATCATTCACATCGTAGAGATCTTTTGCTCTCATGGCAAACATGTTAATCTCACTCCTTTTTTTATTTAATTTTTATATAAAAATAAAAGCACCTACCTCACCGGGTAGATGCTTGATTTATAACATTATTCAAATTATTTAAAAGAAAAAAGTTGCAGAGAACATCTATAATGTTCTCGATTTTGAGAGGTTTATTAAATTTTTTGAGATAGTTCATCACAAAAATCACCTCATATTTTTTATTTCTTTATTATAATAACAGCTATCATAATTTTCTTGGTTAATTTCAAGTAACAGTTTTTAAAGTGTTTCACTCAATAAAACTCAAATACTTTTCTTTTTTTATATTTCTTCATTACTTCCAGTTCTAATAATTTTGGATTTTCCAACAAAATAATTAATAAAAATAACGAACTATTGAGAATTATAGTACAAAATTTATATTATTGTTAGTGAAAACAAGAGTTATAAACTATTACATCTGTCATGTCGAGCATCGTCGAGACATCCCATCAGTAAATTTTCGTAGAAAATTGAATTGTTTTAAAAATTTAATTTCACTTTGTGAAATTTACTGATGAGTTTTCTCCATGTGCTAGCGCTTAGTCGAAATGACAGAATATATAGTTTTTGACAATGTTTTTTACTACCAAATTCCAGCATCCATCTTCCAACATTAAAAATATTATTTTCCAACTTTTAATCATTTTCATTTTATTATATAATATCTTTATAAAATAGGTAAAGTGGGGGATGAAGATGAATTATTTAGATGTAAAAATAGAAACAGAAAGGTTGATTTTAAAACCTATATCAATGAAAGATAAACAAGATATTTTTGAAAATTTTACTGAAGATCTAACAAAATATATGTATCCAACAGCACCTAAAGAAATATACGAAGTAGAAAATTTCATTAATTCTTCTCTTAAAGGATTAAGAGAAAATTCAAACTTACAAATGGTTATTAGAAAAAAAGATAATAATGAATTTATTGGTAACGCAGGCCTACATAATACAAATTCAGAAATACCAGAACTAGGGATTTGGATTAAAAAAGATGCTTTTGGTAAAGGGTTTGGTAAAGAAGCTATAACAGCCATAACTGAATGGGCAAAATCTAATTTAAAAGTCAAATATATTACTTATCCTGTAGATAAAGATAATATCCCAAGTAAAAAAATACCACTTTCTTTAAATGGTAAATTTATTAAAGAGTACGAGGAAAAAACTCCAGACGGAAGAATATTAAATATTGAAGAATACTACATTGAAATGCCTTCTCACTAAGAGAAGGCATTTTTTTATTACAAAAATAAGTAGTGGAGTGCACCCCATAATTAATTGAAGTTTTACATAAATTACTATGTTTTTCCTATTGACATAAGGTTTAC
>JBNJGY010000013.1:9345-38539 GCA_051748045.1 Thermotogota bacterium | reverse complement strand
TCAAAAAGTTGATGAAAAATTATTAAGCAAAAATGATGAAGTCGGTATCCTAGCTAAAAGCTTTGACAAACTTATCAATCAATTAAATAAAATAATTACAAATATAAAAGAATCATCAACTGAAATGAAAAATTCTAGCCAGGACTTAGCAAGTGTAGCAGAAGAATCATCAGCAACATCTGAAGAATTGAATTCACAAGTTGAAACTATAGAAAGAAATGCAGAAGACGCATCAGCATCAGTACAAGAAGTAACAAGTGGTGTAGAAGAAGTTGCTGCAAGTGCACAATCCTTATCTAAAGCCGCACAAAGTTTATCACATTCTGCAGAAAGCACAAATGATGCTGCAAATAGTGGTGCAACAAAAATAAGAAATATGAACGCTAAAATAACTGATGCAAATAAAAAAACAAAAGCAACAGAAAAACAAGTAGAGACACTGGCGAAAAAGGCAGAAAATGTAGGCCAAATTGTACAAACAATAAATTCTATAACAGAACAAACAAATCTTTTAGCGCTTAATGCAGCCATTGAGGCAGCAAGAGCTGGAGAAGCTGGAAAAGGGTTTGCTGTTGTAGCGGATGAAATAAGAAAATTAGCAGAAGAAAGTGGTGGAGCTACAGAGGAAATAGCGAAAATACTACAAGAAATCAAAAAAAGCACACAAGATGTTTCAGCTTCATCTGCAGATACGGTTACATTTATAAATGAAATAGATAAAGAAATGGATGAAATATCAAATGAATTTGAAACAATATTAAAACAGATTAATGAAATAAACGGTGGAATAGAAAATATGACAGCAACATCACAAGAGCAAAGCGCTTCTGCAGAAGAAATGAGTGCTGCGATGGATAGAGTTGCAAAAACAGTTTCGGATATCAGTGATCAAATAACTCAAGCAACTGAATCTATAAATAATCAAGCAGAAGGTGCACAACAAACAAGTGCTAATTCAGAAGAATTATCTGCTCTTTCAGAAAACTTGTCTGAACAAGTAAATAAATTTAAAATTTAATAAGAGATTTTAACCAAATATTACGAAAGAGCCTCTTTTTTAAAGAGGCTCTTTTTATTTTTCACAAAAGTACTTGAATAAAATCACTTATGAACAAATAATTTTGATTAATATAATATATCTCTTTATTATTACAGTTTGTCAGTTTAGAAAATTTTAGTAAAAGTGTTTTAATATTTATGTGAGAAAGAATTTTCATAGTAATAATCGAAAATACTATTTTATTGGGGGGATTAAAAATGTTGAAGACAGCTGTAACCCATGTAAATCCTTCAAGGGTTTTTTTAATTGAAAAAGCAGTAACCTCAAAACAAGCTGTGCTACTATCTAATGGAACGATTGGTATCAATACAGAACCTTACACAGGACGTTCACCAAAAGATAAATTTATTGTAGTTGATGATTTCACTAAAGAAAGAATTAACTGGAGTTTTACTAACCAACCTTTCTCTAAGTTGAATTTTTTAAGGCTTAGAAAAGACCTGAATGAACATATTAATAATTCAGAAGAATTATATATTTTAAATGGATATGCTGGAGCATCAAAAAATTATAGAGTTAAGGTTCAACTAAAAACCACATCACCAATACAAGCATTGACATTTAAAAATCTTGTTATCAACACAGAAGAAAATTTTGAAAAACCAGATTTAATTATAAAAGCCTCACCAGATTTTTCAGCTGATCCAAAATTTCATAAGACGAATTCAGAAGCGTTTATAGTATTAGATTTTTCAGAAAATGAGATCATAATTGGAAAAACAAAATATTCAGGAGAAATAAAGAAAAGTATTTTTTCTTTTATGAACTATCATTTACCTTTACACGGAATATTATCAATGCATTGTTCTGCCAATACTGATTTGCAAGGAGAAAATCCAGCATTATTCTTTGGATTGTCTGGAACTGGTAAAACAACTTTATCAATAGATAAGAATAGACTAATGGTTGGGGATGATGAACATGCTTGGTATGAAGATGGAATTTTTAATATTGAGGGTGGTTCTTATGCTAAAGTAATAGATATCAATAGAGAAGATAGTCCTGAAATATATGATTCGTTAGGATTTGGTGTTTTTATGGAGAATGTTGTTTATGATGAGAATAGAGTACCTGATTACTCAAATAGTTCAATAACTGAAAATACAAGAGCTTCTATACCGCTAGATTATTTTGAAGATATAATAAAAAAAGATGGGACTGCAAGCCATCCAAATAATATATTCTTTTTGTCTGCAGATGCTTTTGGTGTACTTCCACCAATATCTAAATTAGAACCATATCAAATTTTTAAATATTTCATGTTGGGATATACCGCAAAACTTGCTGGTACAGAAAGAGGTATAAAAAATCCTGTAGCAACATTTTCAGAAGGATTTGGAAAACCTTTTTTACCTTTAGTCCCAGAAGTCTATGCGAAAATGTTAGTTGAAAAAGTAATTAAATACAATGCAAACGTATATTTAGTAAATACAGGTTGGATAGAAGGGCCTTATGGGGAAGGTAATAGAATTAAACTTAGATATACAAAAAGATTAGTAGAGGCAGCAATAAATAATGAATTAAATGATTTTGAAAAATTCGAGCATTTAGATTTATTAATTCCAAAAAGCTGTGAAGGTGTTCCGACAGAAATTCTTAATCCAAGAAATACTTGGGAAAATAAAGAAAGATATGATCAAAATGCAGAAAAATTGTTTAAAACGTTTACTGAACATGCAATAAAAAATAAAGGAGACTCTTAAGAGTCTCCTGGTTCTTTATCTGAATGCTGAACGATATTATCTCTTCCTTTATTTTTAGCGTCTATAAGAGAGCTTTCAGTTTCTGATATAAATGTTTCTATGTCCATTTGATCAGAAGGTGTCCTGGTGGAGGTGCCTATTGAAACTGTAATATGATCAGATACTTTTGATTTTATATGAGGGATGTTTAATTTATCTACAGCATTTTTCATGTTATAAGCAACTACTTTTGCTCCAGGCTCATCGGTATCTGGTAACACGGCTGCAAATTTTTCCCCTGAATATCTAAAAACATGGTCTGTTGCTCTTCTTAAGCATTTTTTTAAAGATTGAGCTACATCGATTAAGACTTCGTCGCCCTTTAAATGTCCGTATTCATCATTATAGTTTTTAAAATAATCTAAATCTATTAAAATAAGGGTTAGTGGATATTTCTTTCTTTTTGCAAGATTCCATTCTCTTTCAACTATTTCATCAAATAGTCTTAAATTTTGTATTCCTGTCAAAGGATCATATGAAGAAAGTTTTTCAATTCTTTTATTCAATTTTTCTAGATGGTTACTATTCTCTTGAGATTCTTCTATATGCTGCCTTATTAATTGTTTTGTTTTAGTTTCATATTTAGATTTTTGTTTTAAAAATGTAAAATAAATAAATATGGAGATAAAAGAGAGAATAGAAATAATATAAAAAGCAAACGCATACCTTGTTTTAAAAATACTATAAGAAACTTTCAAGTTTAAGATTTTTTCTTTCCCTACCCATTTTCCTGAATTATCTACAGTTTGGATTATAAATTTATATTCTCCTTGAGGAAGCATTGAAAAATAAATAGAATTTTGTGATGTATATTTCCATTCTTCATCAAAGTTAAGAAGCTTATATCTATATTGAATTTCATTATTAAAATCAGCAGACAAAAACTGGATTTTGAAAGAATTATCTTTTATTTTTAGTTCTTTTGAAGAAGTTAAAAAATGCTTTTGATCTTCAGTTTCTATGCTACTTATGATTATAGGGTGAAATCTTATATTTGTTTTAACATCGTTTATATAAAAGTTTGTTATTCCATTTTTAGATAGAAAATAAATTTGGTTATTGTAATTCAAATGTTTTCCTTCTATAAAATTATTAAATATTACCCCGTCATCTAAATCATAATTTAGAAATCTATTTTCAAAAACAAAAAATTTACTGATACCTCTATCAGTGCTCGCCCATATATTCCCATATGTGTCCATTGTTAAGGTTTTAATATTATTAGAGGCTAATCCGTCATCTATATCTAAATAAGTCGTATCATAACTTTCTAAATCATATTTGACTATTCCGTGATTACTTGAAAAGTATAAATTATTATTAATCTTTATAAAATTATTTATTTTAATTGTTTCTATGAATATATCTTCATAGGTGATTGTATCTTCTGTAAAGATTTCATATTTGATCACTTTATTTTTATTATCTATGATCCATAAAGAATCTTTATCTTTAATAATTTTATTAATACTTATATTTTCAATTAAAATTTTAAGTGAATTGTTTTTTAATAAAAATAGCCCATTATCTGAACCTATCCAGAATTCATTATTAGAATTTTCTAAAATACTTGTAATAGAAAGGTTTTTAGTTGATACTTGATTTATAGAAAAATCTTTTTTATTTAATGAGAATAAACCATTATTAGTTCCCAGAATTAGTGAAGTTCCATTGTCTGATAAATATTTTATAGTATTTAAATCTGTTTCTATCTCTTCCCAATTATCGGAAAAAGGGTTAAATCGTTTTAAATTTCCATCGTTGTTTCCCAACCAGATAAAGTTGTCGTTGTCTATTGATATAGAACTGAGGTTTTCTTTTAAAGAGAAAGATATATTTTCAAAAGGAGAATTTATATTCATTCTTGATAAACCATATTTTTTGTTGGATATCCAAATAAAATCATATTTATCTTTATAAATATAATAAATAGAACTAGATAAATCAATGATTTCATAGTTTAATGAATTAGAATTAAATTTGATAATTTTATTTGAATTTGTACTTAGCCATAATTCTTTTTTGTTTATAGTTAATGAATTAAACTCATAAAAATCCAAAAATTCTGTTTTGGTGGCATTTTTAATGTCATATTTATGTAACCCTTTATCAGTTATATACCAAAATGTATCATCTATCAAAACAGATTTTTTAATACGCTTATTAGAGGAATATATTTCTATATCATCATTTTTTTGGTTATATTTGACTAATCCTTTATTTGTAGATAGCCAAAAAGATGTTTCGTGAATGTCTATATCATTTATTGTAAAGATATCTAAATTTTCAGACACTTTTTGAAAAGATTCATCATTTTTGTCAAATAATAATAACCCACTAGATGTACCTATTAATAAGCTATCATCAAATTCTGCAACAGAAAGAAAATGGTTGTTCATATTTTCGTTATGATAAAAATCAAAAGAATCTTTTGAATAATTAAAAAGATTTAACCCTAAATTTGTTGCTATCCATAGATTTTGTGAAGAATCCCCAAATATATAATTGATTTTTTCGCCCTTTAGAGATTTAGAATTATTTGCATTAGGGAAAAATGATTTTGATTTATCTCCATCAAACCTATAAATTCCATAATCTGTGCCTAACCATAAGAAGTCATAATGGTCTTGATATATTTGAGTTATATTCAAATTAGAATAATTATCATAAAATGGATAATTCTGAATTTTTTGACTAGAAAAAGAAAAAGATATAATTAGTAAAAAAATTAAAATTTTTATTTTTTTCATAAATATTCCCCCAAACCAAAAATCGGTGTTAATATATTATAACATTAAATTAAATCAAAAATAAAAAGTAGCCAATTAAAATGGCTACCTAATTACTTTATACAAAAAAATATTATCTTCATTTTCTTCAAAACCCTCTTTTTTATAAAAATATTCCGCTGGGGTTCCTTTACCAGTATTAAGTATTATTACCCTAACCCCTTTTTTTATTAATTCTCTTTGAATATAATCCATAAAAGCTACTCCAAATCCTTCTCCTTGAAAAGAAGGAGATACACCATATTCGTGTATCATGTATTCGTCACCAGACCACCATTTTCTAATATCACCAAAAGAAAAGGCTATTATGTGATCTTTGTTATTCAAGACCAAAAAACCTTTAAAATTAGGAGCGTCGATATAACCTTTTAAATATTCTTTAGCTTTTTCAATAGAAGGCCATCTATCATTCCAGGGTTCTTTTGAAAAAACTTCAATAAAAGTTTTTGCTACTTTATCTAAATACTTATCCTCATATGGTTTATAAATGAAATCAACCATTTAAATCCCCCCATGTAATAATTCTTCAGCCCATTTCCTTAACCATTCATAATAGTTAACATTATTAATTATATCATGTAAATAATCATTTTCACCTTTTTCAATAAATATAAACCAAGAATAATAAAAATTATTCTTTTGAATATAAAAATTATCTAATAATGAATCTTTATTATATTTATCGAAATATGTTTCTACTGATTTTTTATAATCATTTTTATCAAAGTTTCTACTATCCTCTGTTTCAATATATTTATATAAATAAGAAATATATTTATCAATATTTATAGTTATTTCATTGCTTAATAAAAATTCTATTGTTGATGAATATTTATAAGGCTTATATAGTGAATCAGATTTTAAAAAAACATCAGCATAATATTTTATTTTCTCAATATTTTTGCTATCATATTTTTTATTAAAGTTATAGTTTTTAAAATTAAGGAATTCAACTCCTGGATCCAAAATATCTATTAATGAAATAGTTTTATTCTCATATTTAAAGTGAAAAAATCTACCATGAGAAGCAGGTACTACTTCATTTGTAGCTAAGAAAAAATGGTTTTTATTAGGTAAAAAAACAGCTGATATAACATTTCTCTTATTTGCAATTGGTTCTCCATTTGGTTGGTTAACTTCTAAGTCTCTTAAAATATTTATAATATATTCAACATCAATAAAATCGAATTTTGAAAGAAGTTCTTTTGACCAATTTGCTCTGTAGACACTACTTTCTAAAACATTTTTGTTTTGATTTTGTAAAACTTCAAAATGATTAGCTGCTGATATAACAGAATTAGCTTCTCTCATATAAATTTTATTAGGAGTTATTTCGAAAACCACTCCTAAATTATTATTTTTTGAAGTAACCATTAAATTGTTTCCAATAGTAGTTTTGTTGTCGTTTAAAATATTACTAACATCTTCTATATTGTCAGCATTTTTAATAACGTTTCTGTATAAAAACCCTGTTGGTATTCCAAAAACATTATTTTTTTTAATTTCTGAGGTGAGTGAGCCTAATGTAATTCCTTTATCATTCATAGCAGTTAGAGTTCCTACCATACCTGGGTAATTAATAGAAACAAATGAATTGGAATTTTTATTTGAATAATTAAAAATCACAGCCTTATTCCAAGTGTATTTTTGGAAAAGATAATCTAAATTTCTTCCATGTATCAACGAATTACCCTCAGTTTTTTCTCCAAAAGCTGCTATATTTGTGCACATTGCTGTGTTAAATATATCATCAAAAACATTCAGTAAATAAATTCTTTCATAATCAATATTAGAAGCATCTGAAATTCCTTTTATTTCTTCTTTAATATATTCAGGTGTTTTTGAAAAATAAAATTTCATTAAAATTCTTAACTTTATTTTAGATATGAAAGAATCAATTTTTTTATCCTCTAATATTTCATTTATTGAATTATTAAGATCAGATATTTCTTCTTTTAGCAATTTCCCGTGAGCAAACCCCTTTTTATAATTAGATGATTCTTTTAAATTAACAATCTTAAGGACTTCAATCTGTTGTATTGAGCTATTTATAGTGTTTATTTCTTCCGAATGTTTGTAATCAATAGGTGAAAAAATAAACACAGAAAATATTGAAAACATAATAACAAAACATATTAATGCAAAATATGTGATTTTTTTCATCATCTTTCCTCCATAAATAAAAACCAGCCAACATAGTTGACTGGTTAAAAAATCAATTTTACATTTACAATTATATCATAGAAATTAAAAATTGTCAATAAATTTTATTTTAAGAAATGTAATAAATAAGTTATAATCTAGTCATTTTAAAAGATTTACATTTATTGTTATAATTTATTTGTTAGATTAAAAACTAAGAGGTGATGATTGAATGGAAGATGTTGGTAGGCAATTTTTATTAATTGCTTTGTTGGTGATACTTAATGGTTATTTTGCCATGGTCGAAATAGCTTTATTAACTGCAAAAAAATCTAAATTAAAAGCTCTAGAAAAAAAGGGAAATAAAAAAGCTATGGTAACTTTAGAAGTACTAAAAAACTCAAAAAGATTTTTATCTACTATACAAATAGGTATTACTTTAGCAGGTTTTTTAGCTAGTGCTTCCGCAGCAGTAACTCTTGCAGAGCCTTTTAGCGAACTGATAAATGAAATTCCTTTAGGTTTTATTGCAAATAACGCATATTCTATTTCTGTTTTTTTGATGACTTTATTTATTTCTTATATAACTTTAGTTCTTGGAGAACTAGTTCCTAAACAATTGGCTTTGAGGTGGCCAGAAAGTATTTCTATGTTTTCTTCACCTATTATAAAAGGATTAGGGATAGTAACTTATCCTCTTGTTAAATTATTATCAATTTCCACTACAGCTGTTTTATTCTTGATTCCAGGAGCAAAAGCAGAGAATGAAGACGAAGTTACTGAAGAAGATTTAAAACACATGCTCTATGAAGCGAAAATGATTAGAGATGAAGAAAAAAATATAATAGGTAAAGCTTTAGACTTTGGAGATACAAGAGTAAAAGATATAATGACACCAAGGCCAGATATTATTTTTGTAAAGAGTGAAGATGATATACCTTGTATAATGAAAAAGGTTTCTAATAAAGGTTTATCGAGATTCCCTGTGATAGGAGATAATTTAGATGATATTTTGGGTATAGTTCATGTAAGAGATATTATCACTCAATTAAATCAAGATGTAAAAAATTTAAAAGCAAAAGATATTATGACAGATGTTCATTTTGTTCCTGAAACCAAAACTTCTGTTGATATGCTTACATACTTTAAAAAAGTCAATAAACATATGGCTATTGTAAGTGATGAGTTTGGTGGTACTTCAGGAATTATTACTATGGAAAACTTATTAGAAGAAATAGTGGGGGACATAAAAGATGAACATGATCTTGAAGAAATACCAGAAATAAAAAAGATAGGAGAAGGTATATATTCTGTAGAAGGTAATATATATATAAAGCATTTAAATAAAACATTAAATATAAAGATACCAGATTCTAAAAATTATGATACTTTGGCTGGTTTTGTTATGAATAGATTAAACCACATACCAGAAGTTGGTGAAGAAATAAATGTGAATGGGTGGAATTTAAAAGTTCAAAATGTGGATAAAAGAAGAATTAAAAAGATAATAGCTAAAAGATTAGTTGATTAATATATCAACTGTTTAATTAATTATAGGTGTTTTGAGGTATAATATTATTTAATAGATATTATTATAGGGGCTGAAAAAAATGAAACAGATGTCAAACCAAATAATGAATCATCTTGGTCAAGGATTAGTTATTCTAGATGATAAAGGAAATTTTGAATATTTTAATAAAAAGTTTTTAGAAATGGTTGAATATTCAACCAGCGATTTAGAAAAATATAATCTATTTGACCTAACAGAAAAAATTGATGGGGTAGATGTCAAAAAGATATTCAATGAAAGATTGAAGGGGAATGAATCGAGTTATGAAGCCGTTTTAATATCTAAAACTGGAAATAGGATTCCTGTTTTAATTTCTGGAGCACCTTATTATGATGAAGAAAATAACATTATAGGGGTTATTGCTCTTTTAACTGATATTTCTCATTCTAAACAAATGGAAAAAAAACTAAAAAAAGCTGCGGATGAAGCAGACAAAGCAAATAAAGCTAAGAGTAAATTTCTTGGTAATATTTCACATGAAATAAAAAATCCTTTAAACGGTATTATTGGAATTATAGATCTTTTGAAAGAAACAGCTGAATCAAAAGAAAATCAAGAATTACTAAAAACTATGAGAGATTCTTCATACCATATTTTAAATATGTTGGATGAACTATTAGATTTATCGAAGATTGAAGCAAATAAAATGGATTTAGATAAAATAAAATTTTCTCCACTTAAAATATATAATTCTCTCTATTTATCCTATAAGTCAAAATCTTTTTCAAAAGATATAAATTTTGAAATAGATTATGATGATGATATTCCAGACAGCTTAATAGGCGATCCTATGAGATTAAGGCAAATTTTGGATAATTTGTTATCAAACTCTTTCAAATTTACAAAGAGTGGCTTCATTAAAATGGAATTTTCTTTAAAAGAAATAAAAAAGGATATTGCTATTCTTATTTTTTCAATTGTTGATACTGGAATTGGAATAGACAAATCAAAGCTAGAAAAAATTTTTGAGGCGTTTTCTCAAGAAGAAGTATCAATTAGAAGAAAATTTGGTGGAACTGGGTTAGGTTTATTTATTGTTAATAAACTTTTAGCTTTAATGGAAGGGAAAGTTAAAATCCAAAGTGAAAAAAATAAAGGTACTTCAATCGAAGTTGAAATACCTTTTAAAATATCTAGAAATAACGAAAATTCAAATATTAATAATAATAAGGATATTAATGTTTTATTCATTGATGATAATGAAGTAAATTTAATGCTAGCAAAAAAAATATTTAAATCATATGGATATACATTCGGAACAGCCTTAAACGGAAAAGATGGCCTTGAACTCATAAAACAGCATGATTATGATTTAATTTTTGTAGATTCTGATATGCCTATAATGAATGGACTTGAAACTATTAATATCATCAAGTCATCACATGAGTTATTAAATAGTTCTTATATAATTTATATTTCTTCAAAAAACCATACCCCTGAAGAGATTAGTGAAATAGGTGCTGACGATTTTTTATTAAAACCAATTTGTAAAGAAAAAATAAAGCAAATAATAAACAGATACATTAAAAAATAGCAAATTATATTCTTTTTAGTAATATAGATAATTTCTTTTCTAATGAATCATAAGAAAAATGTTTTTTTGCAAGTTTATAGTTTGTTTCTATATAATCAAAAGCTTTTTCTCTATCAAAAATAATCTCGAGGATTTCTTTGGAGGCTGATTTTATTTTATTATCAGGAACTTCATAGAAATCTTCTTTTTTATTAGCTTTATTTCCTAAACTAACAGTTTTAAATCCTAAAGGGCCTATATCCTTATCGTAAACTGGATAATTAAATATAAGTATAGGTTTTTTTGCGAAGACAGCTTCTAAAAATTGGTTTCCAAAACCTTCTTTAACGCTCGGATAAGTTATAAAATCAGATATAGCATAAAAATCCCATAGTGAAAAAATCCCCTTTTCTTCATTTCTTTTATCTTCACACAATTCTTCAGCAAAAATCATATTAACATTCTTAACCTTTGAATATTCTTTTAATTTTTTAGTATAATTATTTTCCTCATTTAACCCAGGTAGAACTAAATAAATTTTAGAATCTTTATCTATTTTTTTACCGTTATAAGTTATATTTCTGTAGTGTTTCTCTAGATTTTCAACAACTTTAGACAAGGTATCGATTGCTAATTCTATAGCTTTTCTTTGTACAATTCTTGTTGCTTGTAAAAATATGAGATCATTATCTTTTATTTCTAAAAGTTCTATTATTTTAGAATTATAAGCATCTCTCTTCCACAAATTTCCTGAAAAGTCAAAAACATTTGGAACTATTGTTGAATTAAGCCCTTTATAGTTTTGTAATGAATCTCTAGCTATAGAATTAATCACTACGTTTTCTATATCTTTTGGTGGAAAAAAGTTTTGCAAATAATAATTAACATATTCTGATGTTGGATTAGAGTAAAAGTCTCTTTCCCAATAAAAATCATGATGATGGCCAAAAAGTTTAATGTTTTTTATTTTTGAAAACTCATAAACAGCTTTAGCGGCTGCTAAATTATGTCCTAGAGAAAAAATATTATTGACAAAAATAACATCTAAATCAGGTAATTTAAACAAATCTCTTAAAATTTCGCTGTAATATGCTTCGTTTTCTCCAATTAAATCATTTTCTTTCCAATCATTCAAAGAAATATAAGAATGATTTTTAATTTCAATGTTCTTTTTATTTCTATATGAAATTGATGGTACTTGTAGAGAAGCTAATCCTCCGGTTTCTCCTGCGATTAAATATACATTATGATTCATTTGTTCTAAAACATTTTTCCATTTAAACATTTCAAGAGAAACACCATCAGTTTCTCCTACACGAAAATGCATCAATCCAATATTCATATAATCACCCCTTAAAAAGAAAATTTTCAATTAAATTATATATAAAAAAATAAATTTTCTAAAATACATTTTTTTAAGTATAAGTGAATATCTTTTTAATATTTGTTAATAAATAGGGATAATAGGCTGAAAAGCAAAATAAAGTCATTTGAGAAAATATATTTTTTATTCTATAATTTTGAAGAAAACTTTCAATAAAATATAATATTATGAAAAATATATACAATCACTTTATTTAGGGAGGGATTCATATGAAGAAATTTTTAGTTTTAATCACAGTTCTTTTGGTGGGTTTATTGGTTATGTCGGAAACAATAACGTTTTGGACAACGCAGGTTGAATCTGGAAGACAACAAAGAATAAAAGCTTTAGCTTCAATTTTTGAATCGCAAACAGGTCACAAAATAGAGATAGTTCCTATTGAAGAAAATGAAATTTTAAGACAAATTCCTTTAGCACAAAAATCAAATACTTTACCAGATGTAACTGAAGGAGGAATATCTCCTATGTTGTTATTGGGTAGTCAAGGGTTTATGGATGTTGAATTAAACACGAAAATAATCGAAGATTTAGGAGATATTTATTCTGGTGCTGAAAGATTATTATCAGATGGAAAAGGAAATCATTTTGCTATTCCATTTTCTGCATGGGTTCAGGGAATATGGTATAGAAAAGATTGGACTGAACCAAGATCACTGGGAGAACCAACAAGTTGGTATAACCTTTTAACAGCAGCAAAAGCATTAAACAATCCAGCAGAAGGAGTTTATGGATTAGTGCTCCCTAAAGCTGCTGATGCTTATACAGAACAAGCTTTTACAGAAATAGCTTTATCAAATGGCGCAAGACCAATTGATGCAGAGGGAAATATTATGTTTGATTCACAAAAAATGATAGAAGCATTTAGATTCTATAAAGAATTAGGTAAATATTCAAGACCTGGTTTTACTAGTGTTTTAGATGCTCTTAAAGGATATCTATCAGGAGAAGCAGCTATGGTTTTTTATTCAACATATATAATGGATGATATAGCAGTTGAAGAAGTTCAAAGGGGTAGAGTTGATGAATTTAATCCTGATTTGGTTAAAAATACTGATTTTGGGAACAAAATGTTTAATATAAGGGCTTCATCCTTTGGAGAAATAGTAGCAGTAAGTGTTTTGAGTACTTCAGACAATAAAGATGTTGCAGAACAATGGGTGAAATTTTTGATGACAGGAGACAATTATGTTTATTATTTACACATGGCTCCAGGAGGAATGAATCCTACAAGATCATCTATAGCTGGATCAGAAGAGTTTTTAGATAATCCGATTTTATCTAAATATGATAGAGAACAAATCACTGGAATTGTATCCGCACTTGATGAAATAGAACGATTTGAATTTTTAGATGGTGAAATTATTGAAGAAATGAGCCAATTATCCTCTAGTTTTGTTATTAGTAAAGCCATTAATTACATGTTCGCAAATGATTGGACACCACAAGAAACCGCTCGATGGGCTCAAGAAGAAGCAGAAAGAGTATTAGATAAATAATTATTTAGAAATAAGTGGGGAGAAGAAATTCTCCCCGTTTTATTAGGGAGGAATATTTATGAAAATATCAGAGTTATCTCCTTTGAGGCAAAAAGAAGCTAAGTTTGGAATGAAATTAGTTGCTCCAACTGTTATATTAATAGCTCTTTTGATCTTATATCCAGTATTTTATAATATATATTTGAGTTTTTTTGATGTAACTATATCGCCTAATGAAACTAACACTTTTCTAGGATTAAAAAATTATACTGATGTTTTAACTGATTCCACATTTTGGGTATCTTTTTGGAAAACTATCTTTTTTACTATAATAACTGTTGTTGGTAGCATAGTTTTAGGACTAGGGGTTGCTATATTAATGAATAAAGAATTTCCTGGTAGAGGTATTGTTAGAGGATTACTGTTATTACCTTATGTAACTCCTTTAATAGCTATTGTTTTTGCTTGGAAATATGTTTTTTTACCATTAGATGGGCCTTTAGTTCAAATGTTATCGAGTTTAAACATTATGGATCCTGGTACAGATGTTATAAATAATCCAAATAATGCCTTTTTGGTTGTGTCTTTTTTCAATATATGGAGAAATTTTCCTTTCATATATTTAATGATGCTTTCAAGGCTTCAATCTATTCCAGATGATTATTATGAAGCAGCAGAAATAGATGGAGCAAGCGGGTGGCAAAAATTTTGGAATATTACTTTACCAGAATTATACTTTGTAATTGGTTCAGTTGCTTTATTAAGAGGTATTTGGAACTTTTATAAATTTGATGAAGTATATCTTATGTCAAAATTTGCTGGGACATTACCAATTTATATTTACGAAAAGGCTTTCACAGGCCTACCTGAACAAGGAGTTGCTGCCTCTATAGCTACAATATTATTTATATTTATGTTTGGATTGATAGCCTTTTACGTGAAGAAGGTGTTAAAATGGTAAAGAAAAAAACAATTTTAAGAACAATAGGATTCTGGTCATTAATAGTGTTGGTAATAGTTTTTGTATCTTATCCTTTTGCATATATGGTATCTGTTTCTTTCAGACATGATACAGATGCTTTTGAAGAGGGGCTAATTCCTGAAAATCCAACATTTGATACTTATTTACAATTATTGGGATTTCAAGAAACAATAAGGGATGAATTGTCAGATGAACAAAAACAATTACAAGATTTGGTAAAAGATATGCCTCCAGAAAAACAAAAAGAGATTCTAGGAACTATAGCTTCTGAAAGAAAAAAAGAATCATTTCCTTTTATAAGATTTTTTAGAAATAGTTTATTTATTGCAGGAGCAAGTGCTTTTGTCAGTCTTGTAATATCAATATTGGGAGCATATGCTTTTTCTAGAGTATGGTTTCCTGGAAGGGGAACAGTTCAAAGAGGGGTTTTACTAGTATATTTATTTGGAGGGACTATTTTAGCTGTTCCTTTGTATCAGATTTTTGTTAATATAGGTCTGACAGGATCTGGAGCCAGAGGTATGGCTGCATTATTCGTGATTTATATAGTTCAAACATTGCCTGTTTCTTTATATATGTTGGGTAATTATTTTAGAACTATTCCTGAAACAATAGAAGAAGCTGCTATAATAGATGGTAGTAGTAGATTTGGAGTTATATGGAGAATAATAATTCCATTATCTTTACCAGCTATTGTCACAGTTTACATATACGCTTTTATGATTGCATGGAATGAATATCTTTTTGCTTCAATATTTGTCAGATCATATCCTCAATTTCACACTTTACCAATTGGGTTATATGAGATATTCTATTCTGAACATGCAATATGGGCTAAGATGATGGCTGCTTCAGTCTTAACTTCTATACCTGTTGTAGCTTTGTTCATGATAATGCAAAAATATCTTACAGGTGGTTTAACTGCAGGTGGAGTTAAAGAATAGCCAAATTTTGGAAGGTGATCTCGTATGGTAATTCAAAAAATAAAGGGAGTTTATAATTCTCTTACAAATTCAGAAAAAAAAGCTGCAAATTATATTATAGAAAGGCCTGAAGACGTTATACATTATAGTATAACAGAGTTAGCCAATTGGTCAGAAGTTAGTGAAACAACCGTTTATAGGTTAATAAAGAAAATAGGATATACAGGCTATCAAGATTTTAAAATGTCTTTAGTAAAACAATTAAGTACTCCAAATGTAGATGAAAGTGATGGAGATGATATTTATTCTACTGTGTATAGTAAAACAATTAATATGCTCGAATATACCTACCAAAATATTGACAAAGAAAAAATAAATTTAGTTGCAGAAAAGATTAAAAATTCAAAAAAAGTACTTTTTTATGCAGTAGGAAGATCTTATTCTGTTGCTTTAGACATGAGTTTAAAATTAGCTGCGCTAGGAATAAGTTCGGAAGCCTACTCAGATCCCCATATGCAGGTCATGGCAGGTGCTGCTACAGATAAAAGCTGTGTAGTTATATCAATAAGCCATTCTGGAATGATAAGAGATGTTTATAAATCTACAGAAGTCGCTAAAGAAGCTGGAGCCTTTACTATTTCTATCACTTCTGGAGTAGAATCACCCTTAAGTAAAATATCAGAATTAAAAATCTATACTGCAGCAAACCATCCAGAAGAAAATGAATATACATACAATAGAATGGCTGAGATGTTTATTATGGATATTATTTATAGAGTGTTAGTTCAAAAGATGAATCCAGAAAAACATTTTGCTAAATTGAACAAGATTACTAATACAAAAAAATTCTGAGGTGATCTTATGAAAAAAGAAAGGGTTATAGAAAAAAGATTAAAGAAATTGTATAAAGAAAACTCAGAATATTTATTAAAAAAAATAAGAGAAAAAGTTAATAATTTTAACTATGCCATTGAAAAAGCTAATGAATACAATATAAATGAAAAAAAATCAATTATAATAACATATGGCGATTCTATACAAGATGAAGATCATCCATTAAATACATTAGAAAAATTTATGGAAAATTATGTTGGAATGACAATAAATACAGTACATATATTACCATTTTTCCCATATTCTTCCGATGATGGGTTTTCTGTAATAGATTATAAAAAAGTCAATCCTAAACTAGGTACTTGGAAAGATATAAATAATTTCTCTAAACATTATTATTTGATGTTTGACGCAGTAATTAACCATATATCTGCTAAGAGTGAATGGTTTCAAGGTTTTTTAAAAAATGATCCAAAATATAAAGATTATTTTATAACAGTTGAAAAAAATACAGATTTATCCTCTGTTACTAGACCAAGGGCTTTGCCTTTATTAACAAAATTTAAAAATAAAGATGGAGTTAAATATGTATGGACAACATTCTCAGAGGATCAAATAGATCTAAATTATAAAAACCCAGATTTATTATTAGATATTATTGATGTTCTTTTATTCTACGTAAAAAATGGTGCGACATTATTGCGGTTAGATGCCATTGGTTACATGTGGAAAAAAATTGGAACTACATGTATTCATTTAGACGAGACGCATGAAATAATAAAACTTTTTAAAGATATATTTGATTCAATAAAAAGAGAAGTCATTATAGTCACCGAAACGAATGTTCCACATAAAGAAAATGTTAGTTATTTTGGTAACGGGAAAGATGAGGCTCAAATGGTTTATAATTTTTCATTACCTCCTTTGGTTTTAAACGCTTATCAAAGTCATAATTCCGACCACATTTCAAAATGGGCATCTGAATTAGAATATCCTTCTAAAGAAACAACATTTTTCAACTTTTTAGCTTCTCACGATGGTATAGGATTAATGCCTATAAAAGATATTCTGAGTGAAAAAGAAATAAATAATCTTATAAAAAAAGTTGAGAAAAATAATGGGAATGTATCCTACAAAACAAATTCTGATGGGACAAAATCTGCATATGAAATGAATATAAATTATTTTGATGCGCTATATGAAGCTTCTGAATCAATGGAAGAAAACATAAGAAAATTTTTAGGGGCTTATTTTATAGCATTTTCATTAAGGGGTATACCAGGAATTTATATTCATAGCTTAATTGGATCAAGAAACTGGGTAGAAGGAGTTAAAAAATTAGGTTATAACAGAGCGATTAATAGAGAAAAATTACAATACAAAAAACTAATCAAAGAAATAAATGAGAAAGATTCTTTAAGAAATAAAATTTTTAATGGTATGAAAAAAATGTTGGATATAAGAAAAACTAATAAAGCTTTTTCTCCCAAATCAGAACAAAGGATATTACATTTATCAAAAAATGTTTTTTGTATTGAAAGAATAGCAGAAACTGAAAAAATAATGGCTATAGCTAATTTGTCTAAAGAAAAAGTTAATATAAAAATTGAAGAGATAATTAAAGCTTCAAAAAAAATAGATATACTAAGAAATAAAAATATAAAGAATAAAATCATATTAAACTCTTATGATTATATATGGGTGAAATACAATGAATGAAATTGATAACTCTACTAATCAAAGAAAAAAATTATTATATTATATTCAAGAAATATTAAATAGTTTAAGTATTGATAATCTGATAAAAGATAAAATAAAACATGAAAAAAATAACATTTTGTTAGAAGACAAAAAATATAAATTATTGGATGACATTTATGTTTTTGGATTTGGGAAATCTTCAGCTTCAATGGGATTTGAAATCGAAAAAATTTTTGGAGACAAAATAGTGGATGGAATGATCATAACAAAGGACGGTTATGAAAGAAATTTAAAAAAAATAGAAGTTATTAAAGGTTCGCATCCATTTCCAGATGAAAGAACATTTAAAAACACTGAGAAATTTCTAAATAAAATAAAAACAATCACCAAAAATTCAACAGTATTTTTTTTAATATCTGGTGGGGGTTCTGCTCTTTTTGAAAAACCTGTTATGGATCTTGAGATAAAAGAACTTCAAAAAATAAATAGAGTTCTACTTGAATCAGGATTAAATATTAAAAAAATAAACATAATAAGAAAACACATTTCTTCTGTAAAAGGTGGAAAGTTATTAAAACATTTGAAAGATAAAAATTGTCAAATTTTTAATTTCATAATTTCAGACGTAGAAAACAATGATTTATCAACTATCGCTTCTGGTCCAACATATTATGACACCTCTACACTAGAAGAAGTATTGAAAATAATAAAAGATCTAAATTTAGAAGAAAATTTACCAAAAAAATTAATAGATTTTATTGATAAAAATTTGGGAAATGGTACTAAAGAAACATTAAAAAAAGAAGAATATAAAAAATTTAATGTGATAAATTTTTTCATCTCAAAAGTGGAAGAAGCAGTAATAAATGCATACAATATATTGAGTGACAAAGAAAAAAATGTACAAATTTTGTCTTCAGACTTATATGGGGATAGTTTCCAAGCTGGAAATTTTATAGGCTCTATAGCTATGGAAATAAAAAGATATAATAGACCTTTCAAAAAACCTTGTATATTGATTACTGGTGGAGAAACTACAGTAACTATTCAAAATAAAGAAGGAATAGGTGGTCCTAATAAAGAATTTATTTTAGGATTTTTAGATAGAATAAAAAAAGAAAAAGAAATAACTCAAATAGCTATAGACACAGATGGAACAGATGGACCTTGTCCTTCTGCGGGGGCTATTGGAGACTATATAACATATGAAAAAATACAAAAATATTATGATTATGAAGAGGTTTTGAAATCAAACAACACTGAAAAAATATTTAGTAAAACAAAAGATTTGATTGTGACAGGGCCAAGAGAATCTAACTTAAATGATTTGAGAATAACTATTATAGAATAATTGAATATATAAAGAAAATACCCGACCTAAATTAATAGGTCGGGATAACTTAAAGTATATATATTCAATAGTAAACCCCACATTACGCTAGTTAGTTAAAAAATTATGCTTTAATTAAACTTCAATCATCACTATTATATACTAAATATTGTGGTTTGTTGTATTATTTAGATGATGATTCATTTAAAATATCTTAAATAAGACGACTCAGAAATTAATTAAACAGTTAACATAAAAACAACAAATTTAATATTAGTGTGTTTTAATCATTTTTAAAATACTTATAGAAAGGAGTGAATCACAATTAAGATACTCAAGAAAATAAAGATGAGATGTCCAATTATCAAGTTTATTGAAAAAATGAGAATGAAAAAACATAAATTCAAAATAAAATAATATTGATAGAAATCATGAAATGATTTCTACTCTTAGTCGAAATGACAGAGTATATAATTTTTTACCTCCATCCTCCAACCAGCAACAAAATAAATTACTTTGTAATTTATTTCAAGAATATTTTATTTTAGATAATGGTATTAAAGCAGAGAAAACTAATACTGAAACTAGAATAAAAATAAAATTGTATCCTAAGAAACTTATTAAAATCCCAGACAAAATAGGGAACAAAGCAGAAACAATACTAAAAGCCCCAGATATTCCAGAATACAAAGCCCTGTTATCATTTTGTGAAATTTCAATAAGCAAACCTTCTACTGCTATCTTTCTTGCACTAAGACTAAATCCGGTCAATAAAAAGGTAAATATATAAAAGTTTATCCCGAAATTCATAGATAACAAAGCATATAAAGGTGTAATAGATGCTAGAACCAAACAATTTTTAATAATCCTTTTAAAACTACCTCTTTTTGAAATAAAATACCAAATTGGTGTAGCGACTATCATTCCAATAACTTGAAAAATCATATAATTTCCAACTTCTTGTCCTGTCAATCCAAATCCATTTTTAGCATAAGCGATATAAAATGGTATAGTAGTTTGACTAAACGCGCTTAAATTTAAGAAAATGATATAAAAAAATAAATTTTTATCTTTTTTGTTTATATTTTTAATTATTTTTAACATATTTTTTATTTTTATCTTTTCTATTTCTTTCTCAATTTTATCTTCTTTTAATTTCAAAAATCCTAAAGAAGCAATTAATAATGAAGTACCCGCTATTAAAAACATATAAGAATAATTTTGTGGATATTCAAATCCACTAACTACATATCTAGCTGCAAAGCCAAATATTAATGTAGAAATAGCATTAATAAACTGCTTAACAGACATAGTTAATCTTCTTTTTGATTCTAATACAGTTTTTCCTAAAACATCTACATATGAAATTCCTGCAAATGCTCCTCCCACAGAGAAAAAACCCATTAATACAAAAATAATAGTAATCATTAGAGCATCATTTATATCTTTCGCATATCCTGTTATAAACCCTATAGAAAAAAGAGAAATAGTTCTAACATAAATTCCAATTAATAAAAATGGTTTTTTCCTTTTTCTTGAATGAAGAAAAAAAGCAAAGAAAAATTTAGTTATAAAAGGAAATCCAACAAGTATTGAAGTAAGAAAACCAAGGATAATTTCATTTCCCCCAGCTTTTAAAATCAATGATGGAATAACTGTATTTATTTCTGTGAATACTATTGCAATTGCCAAGAAAAAAGCATGCCACCAAAAATATATATAGTTTTTATTCATATAATCGCCTCTTTTTTATAATATCAATAAATTCTATCATAATATAATACTTAAGTAGTGAAAAAAGATACTTACAAAAACATGGAGTTAACTCCATGTTTTTGTATATGCAAAATTAATGATATTATTCATCCTATTTCAAAATCAGTCATTTTATGCTGTTTTTGTAAGATATATTTTTCATTACATAATCAATGATTAATATGAACTATAGCTAACTCCATATTTTTCGTATATTTTACTCAATGTTAACATAAATTGCTCTTGATTTGAAGTTAACTTTATAAATTATAATACTTATGAAAATATAAAAACATTCCAAAAGGAGGTATTCGAAATGGCAAAAAGAACTTATGACAAAAGGATTAGAAGCGCTAAAGATAATTTGTTTGACGAATATTCAGATGTAGTTAGTGAGTTGTTAAGAAGATTCTGACCTACTTTCTGAAAAAAGGAGGGATGGATTATGAAAAACAAAAACTTTGGGAAAAAAAGATATATAAGTGCAAAAGATGAAATTTTTGACAATAACAAAGAATTAGCAATTGAATTGATGAGAAGATTTTAAGGAATAAGTTTTTAGCCGTTTCCTAAAAATGAGGAGGCGATTTGAATGATGAAAAAATCAAGAAATAATGATAAGTTAAATAAAATAAATTTATTAAACCCCAATGTAGAATGTTTATCAATAAACGAAGTAACAGAAAGCAACAGGATCTTTATCTAATCCAAACTGGAAAGGCTCGCATATGCGAGCCTTTTTATATTTGAAAGACATAGAAAAACAATTCCGAAATATAAAAAATCAAAGTAGGTCGTTTTTTAACCCTCGTTCAACAATAAAATTGATGTACAGCTCATATTATCCATCCATGGATAAATTCGCATGAAAAACATCCGTGTTTTTCAACATCAATTTTTATATTGTTTCTCTCAGTAAAACTCCAATACTTTTCTTTTTTATATTTCTTCATTGTTTTTTAGATCTTTTTAAATTTCTAATTCTCTCAACAAGTGTTGGGTGTGAATAATTGAGTTTGGCATACAAAGGATGAGGATTTAAATTAGATAAATTTGATTTCGTTAATTTTTTCAATGCTCTAATTAAATGTTTGGGATCTTTATATTTCTTTGAATAGTTATCTGCTTCAAACTCATGTTTTCTGCTCATAGTGCTTAATATGTAACCAACAAAATTAAAGATACTACCAGCAAAGATAAAAGCATAAGTCAGTTTTGTGTATACTTTTTTCACTCCAAAAGTTTCCGTTAAAAGATTTGACTCAGTAATAAAGAAAACTAAAACAATTATAGCTACCATTAAAAATATAGAAATAAACATGTTTTTCATAATATGATTTAATTTATAATGACCAGCTTCATGAGCAAAAATAGCTTCAATTTCATCTTCATCGTGTTCTTCTAATAATGTATCAAAAAGAACTATTTTCTTTGTTTTTCCAAACCCTGAAAAAAATGCGTTTGAATGTCCAGTTCTTTTTGAAGCGTCCATGACAAAAATTTTTGAAACATCAAATCCTGCATCATTTGCGATTTTAACTAATTTGTTTTTTAATTTTTCATTTTCAAGAGGCTTAAATTTATTAAAAAGTGGCATAATAAATTTTGGATATAACCAAATAGCTATAAACTGAACCCCTATGATAATAAAGGAAACAACTATCCACCAATTATCAAATGTTTGAATACCTTTTATAATTAAATAAATCACACCTGCACCTAATAACACAGATAATAAAATACTTTTTATATTGTCTAATATAAAAGTTTTCATAGTAGTTTTATTGAATCCATATTTTTGTTCTATTTTAAAAGTGTTAAAATAACTAAAAGGTAGAGAAATAATATAATTTACTAATCCAAAAAAACCAAAAAACAAAAATGATTGATAAATAATATTATCTGTTAAATTAACAACAAAGTTTTCAACATACGGAAATATAAATATAATAAATAATATGTTAGCTATAATAGTTAGAATATGAGAAGCAAAACTAATCAAATTCTTGTCAGCTGTATATTCTTTGGATTTTTCAAATTCATGCCAAGTTATTTCATCTTTCATTTCTTTTGGGATTTCTCTTAAAGGAGAAGTTGAATAATTAAGATTTAATCTTGAAAGAAAAATATCAAAAAATTCTGCAAATAGATAAATACCTAAAAAAATATATAAAAACATTTTTTCACCTCTTATTTAGTTTTGTCAAATCTTATTATAACTTATTTAGATATAAAAAGAAAAATAGGATGTCAAAGACATCCTATTTAAAATATATTTTGTTGTATTATATTATTTCTGAGTGATTACCAGCCCATCATTCCGTGACCATAATTCCTATTATTCCTATTACCAAAACCACAGTTGCCATAAGAATTTGATTGATTTGAATTTTGATAATCTATAAAATACTCTTCATTATTTATAGAGGCTTTTTTAGCTAAGATCATATCTCTAGAGAAAAAATGGGTTTCAATTTGACCATTTAATTGTATGGTTTGCCCTACTTCTACTGGAATATTGTTATATTTATTCAATAAAAAACCAAAATTAATAACGTATTCACTACCATCATTATCTTGTCCAACCGCTAAAGGTCTTGTTGTATCTATTTCTATAATAGTCAAATTGTAAGAATCACTAGATTCGCTTAGGGTATTGGATAATGGTTCGTTCCAGTTGCTTTCGGAACTATTGTAACCATGAGAAAAAATAAAAACTGACCCTAACATTATAACCAAAATTGGTATAAATATCTTTTTCATTTAAATCATCTCCTATTTTAATAAATTATTTTTCTTTTCTTTATATTCTTCTTCACTAATTTCACCATTTACATATCTTTCGTTCAAAGTTTTTAGAGCTTCGTCTGTAGAATTTCTTTTTGAATTATTATTATTGTTGTTTTGGTTACCAGTATTATTGTTTCTAAAAACAAAATACAACACTGCTGCAATGATTAGAATCCAGAATAATCCCATAAAGAATCCACCTCCTGTCCACATTCCGTCCCAAAAATATCCGTGCATCATATATAAACGCCTCCTTTAAATGTATGTTTTGTATTTCAACCTATCTACACTTATATTATAATTTTGAATTATGGAGGAATTATGATTTTATATTTTTTGGTAATTCAATAATAAATTTCGTTCCTTGATGTTTATCTGATTCCACTTTAATAGTTCCGTTTATTTTCTCTATATTATTCTTTGTTATAAAAAGTCCTAATCCAGAACCACCAATTTTTTCTGTGGGAACTCGATAATATGCTTCAAATATATTTTTTATATATTTCTTATCTATGCCTTTACCGTTATCTTTTATTAGAATATCAACTTTTGACTCAAATTCTTCAATTTTAATTAATACTTTACTGGAATTTGAATATTTATAAGCATTAGATAAAAGATTATAAATAGATTGATTTAATAAAGATTTATCTGAAGTTATTTCAATTTTTTTGTTAGAAACAAATTCCAATTCTATATTTTTCTTTTCAAACTGATATTTCATTCCTTTATATATTTTTTTGATTTCTTCATTTAAATTAAAAGTAGTAATATTAAGTTTTTTATTATTTTTTTCATACTCAAATATTTCTTTTATATTTTCTGTAATTTTTGACAAATTATCAACCTCTTCAATAAGACTATTTATTCTTTTTTTATCAAAATCTACAACACCATCTTTTTTCCCTTCTAAATTTGATTTTAAAATCATAATTGGAGTTTTAATTTCATGAGTTAACTTGTCTAATTCTTCTTTTCTGAGAGTTCGTTTAATTTTTAATTTAGTAGATATACTACTTAAAGTATTTTGGATTTCTTTTATTTCCTTAATTTTTGATTCTTTAAGATTTATTTCTTCATTATGATCAATTTGATTTGCAAGTTCAACAGTTTTTTTAAAATCAAAACTAATTCTCTTACTATAAGCTATACTTATAATTATTGCTAATAAAGAAACGACAAAAATTGATACAAGAGAACCTCTTATTAAAGAACCATAAAAATAATTAATGTTTTCTGTGTTTTCAATTTTCATGTTTCTTTTAATTTCTAAATAACCTAATAAAACCTCATCTATTTCTAAGCTATATATATCTGTTTCAGTATCTATATCAGAGTTTCTCATATTCATCATTCTATTATGCATATTCGTCATTGTATTCTCTGTGCCTAGAATGTAATTTCCAGAATCATCATACAGTTCTATTTCAGCAATGGGGTCTTCAATAAAATTTTCAAATTGTAAAATTATCTGATTTTTTGTTAATTCATTGTTTTCTAAATAATTAACGCTAATACTTTTTATTTTTTCTATCTCATTGTTATATTCTTCTAGAATATAACCTTTAAAGTAGTTATTTATTAAACCACCAAATATAAAACTATTAATAAAAATTGAAAACAAAACTATCGATAAAATACTTAATAAAATTATATTTTTAAATTTAATCTTCATCACTTCCCATTAAATAACCAAACCCATAAATCGTTTTAATGTAATCTGGATTTCTAGTATCAATTTCAATTTTTTTTCTAATATTTTTAATATAAGAATCAATATTTCTATCAAAGCCTTCATAATCAAAGCCAAAAGAATCTTTAATTAGTTTTTCTCTTGATAAGGGGATATTAGTATTTTCAAAAAAAGTTCTTAATATATTAAATTCTTTTGAAGAAATCTCTATGTTTTTCTCACCTTTATATAATTTTTGACTAACTAAGTCTAACTTCAAGTCACCAAAAATAAGCAATCTTTTTTGTTTTATAGGTTTGTAGGCTCTTTTTATTATTACCTCTACTCTTTTTACTAACTCTTTTGGACTAAAAGGTTTGACTATATAATCATCAGCTCCTTTATTGAATCCATTTAACCTATCTACTTCATCTTTCTTAGCAGTAACAATAATAACTGGAATATCAGAAATAGTTCTTATCTCAGAAAGAACTTCAAAGCCACTTATTCCAGGCATCATTATGTCCAAAATAATGAGATGGAAATTATCTCCACTGAATTTCTCAAGGGCATCTATCCCGTTAAAAACGAGATCGACATTAAAGCCTTTCTTTTTTAAATATTTTTCTATTATTTCAGATATCTTTTTGTCATCTTCTACTAATAAAATTTTATAAATCATAATATTCCTCCAATCAGCCCTATGGTAGGGGGTATTAATATGATAACTCTAAATTATGTTAGTTAAATAAAAACAATATTAAAATTGACAAAAATGGTATTAATTATTATAATTGAAATACCCATATCCCCCGGAGGTGGTTATAAATGGTAAAAGTTTGTAGTGCAGCTAAAAAATTAGAAGAAATAAAAAAATATTTAGAAAATATTGACTTGGAATACTCTGTAGAAGATTGCGTTGGAAGATGTGATTTATGTCATGGAGATAATATTTTTTATATTAATGAAGATGAAGAAACGGTAGTTATTTTAAAAAAAGAAATGGAATAGGGTAACCTATTCCATTTCTTTTGATTCTTGAGAACAACAAGATTTTCCTTTTTTCTTAAATAAAAATCTATATACTAAGTATCCAGCAATTCCCAATATTAAAACACTAATAAATATATCCATGATTTCACCTCTTTTAAACTGCCCCCGCCCTAGGGGTCTGTTAAATTCTAACTTCAAAAAATTATGATAATATAAAAATAAAATTAATTTTGTGTATAATAATATATAGTAAATGGAGGTGGGAAATGACTGAAAATATGGAACAGTTTTTTGATAACAGGGTAGATAGTTATGATGAATACATGAAGAAAAACGTAGATGATTATAATAATTATTATTCGAAGTTTGGAGAGTATTTGTATAAAAGTTTAGAAAAGAAAGAAATAAAAATTTTAAATTTAGGTGCTGGAACAGGCATTGAATTAAAGGTTCTGTTGGAATATTTTCCAGAAGCAGAAATAACAGCTTTAGATATTTCAGAAAAAATGCTGAAAAAACTAAAAAGGAAATTTAAAAGTTATAAAATTTCAACAATTAAAGATTCGTATCTAAATTTGGACAAATATGGTGACAAGTTTGATTGCATAATTTCAAGCATGACCATGCACCATTATTTTGGCAATAAAAAAGCAAAAATCTTTCAATCTATTCATAAATCATTAAATCCTAATGGTTTATATATAGAAGGAGATTATTTCTCAAAAACAGAAGAAGAACAAGATTTTTTGATAAAAGAATTTCTGGATAAAAAGATTTCTGAAGTAGAGGGACATTTTGATATCCCTTTGACCATTGAAAATGAGATAGATTTACTAAAAAAATCCGGGTTCAAAAGTGTTGATATGATCTATGAAAAGAACAAGAAAAATCACATAATAGTAGCAAGAAAATAAAAGGAGATAAATCTCCTTTTATTTTATGAATTCATAACTCATATAAGATATGTAAATTATTAATAATATAAGACCTTCTCCTTTGGTTAATTCATGGTCTTTTCGTAAAAACAGCCATAGTAAAATAGTTGAGAATAATAACACCAATATAGTTATATTGTCACCAGGGTTAAAAGGTATTTTAGTTATAAATGTTGAAGAGGATAAAACTAAAAGAATATTAAAAATATTTGATCCTACAACATTTCCTACAGCAATATCGTTGTTTCCTTTTCTTACAGCTGTTATAGAGGTTACCAATTCAGGTAATGATGTTCCTGTAGCTAAAATTGTCAGACCAATAATTTTTTGTGGAACTCCAAAACTTTCTGATATCTTCACTGCGTTAGTAACTATCCAGTCTCCACCTAAATAAAGCATAAATATGCCCAAACCAACAAATACAAAATCTTTTATTTTTAATATGTTATTATTATCTTCTTTTTTAAAACCTTGTTCTTTTGCGTTTTCAAATACATAATAAAAGAAAATAATAAAAAATAATAATAAAATAATTCCATCGCCAAGAGAAAGTGAATTATTTCCTTGATTCAAAATTAAATCATTTACAAGAACTAGTAAAACTAAGGTAACCAAAAAGTTCATAGGGATTTCTTTTTTTACAGTTGATTTTTGTACACCTATTGGAGCAATTAAAGATGTAATCCCAAGAATTATCAATGTATTGAAAAGATTACTTCCAAGAACATTGGATATAGCTAAATCGGTGTTGCTTGTAGAACTAGAAAGCAAATTCACTATTAATTCTGGAGTTGATGTACCGAAGGCAACAATAGTTAAACCAATTATTAACTGTGAAATTCCAAAATAACCAGCGATATTTGAAGCTCCATCTACTAAATAATCAGATCCTTTAACAAGAAAAATAAACCCAATTATCAAAAAAATGTATTCCATCTTTACCTCCAATATTCTTCTTTTAAAATTCCGTATATAAATTCATCTTTATAGTGACTATTTTTTAGCACACTTTGTCTTATAATACCTTCTTTTTTAAATCCACTTTTTTCAAATATTTTTATAGAACCAATATTATGTGAATAAATTTCCGCACCAACTCTATTCATTTTTAAATCATTAAAAGCGAATTTTATCATAGCTTTTACAACTTCTGTTCCATATCCCTTACCCCATTCTTCTTTATTGCCAATAGTAAGACCTAAGTGACATTTTTTATGATACTTATCTATCAAGGCGATCATAGTGAATCCAATGAAGTCATTACTATCCTTTTTGTGAATTGCTAAATGGATTATATCTCCATTTTTTTCAGGTGTTGATTTTATAAATCTTTCCATTATTTTTTCCATTTTTTCCCAACTTGGCCCTTCATATGGTTCAGGGTCTTCATCATCATAATAAGCTAAATTAGCATCATTCATCCATTTATATAGTAATTCTTTATTATCCTTAGTATGTGGCTTAATAATCAAATTATTCGTAATTATATGCATAAATCACCTCGGTGTTTACCAAATCTTAAAAAATAATTTCAGAAAATTAATATATCAAGTGATATAATAATAGTGTAAGTATATAGTTTTATTTATAGCTTAATTTTTTAA
>JBNJGY010000013.1:3091-9245 GCA_051748045.1 Thermotogota bacterium | reverse complement strand
TGTTTACCAAATCTTAAAAAATAATTTCAGAAAATTAATATATCAAGTGATATAATAATAGTGTAAGTATATAGTTTTATTTATAGCTTAATTTTTTAACCCATCCCCCCAAATTCCCCCCAAGGGATTTGGAATCCCCCCTATTTTAGGGGGGTTTTTATTTTATATTATAATTAAATCTTTCTTTAGAATATTCAAGTTTTCATAACCAGAATCTAGAACTAAAATATCGTCTTCGATTCGAACCCCAAATTTGCCATCTAAATATATCCCTGGTTCAACAGTTACAACATTTCCAGCCTTTAATGTATGTTTTGATCTGGGAGAAACGCTTATATTTTCGTGAACTTCAATTCCTAATCCGTGGCCAAGACCATGACCAAAATATTCCCCATAACCAGCTTCTTTTATAATTTCTCTTGCGATTTTATCTATATCAAAACCACTTTCGCCAGCTTTAACAGCCTTTATAGCTTCTTTATTAGCTTTTAATACTACATTATAGACTTTTCGTGCTTCATCTGAAATAGATTTTATCCCTATTGTTCTGGTCATGTCTGCATTATATCCTTTATATCTAGCTCCAAAATCAATTACTATCATATCGCCTTCTTCAATCTTTTTTTCTGAAGCGATTCCATGTGGTAATGCTCCTCTATATCCAGATCCAACTATGGTATCAAATCCTGGTTTTTCAGCCCCTCTTTTTTTCATTTCGAATTCTAATACAGCTGCTAAATATTTTTCTGTTATTCCAGGTTTTACATAATTAAGCATTTCAACAAAAGAGTCTTCAGAAATTTTTATAGCTTTTTTCATTACATCAATTTCTTGGGTAGTTTTAATATTTCTCATAGCTTCTAATTGATCATCAATATTAACTATGTCCCAATTTTTATTTTTAAATATTTTTTCAAAGTCACGATGGTAAATCTTTGAATATTCAATACCAATTTTTCTAATATCTATATTTTTAATTTCGTCTTCAATGGCTTCATAAATATTTTTTTTACCTGTTTTAACTAAAGAAATTTCATTCGTTAATACTTCTTTTACTTCTTCTGTATATCTCGAATCTACTATGATTTTAGCTTCTTTTTGAGTTAGCAATAAAGCACCATCATTTCCAGAAAATCCTGTTAAATAAAAAATACTTGGTGTTGAATCCTCAGTGTTAAAAATCAATACAGCCTCTAAGTTGTTCTCTTTCATAAAATTTTGCATAATTCCTATCTTCAAAACAATCCCATCCTTTCATTTAATGAATTCTTAATTACAATTATACCATTTATGGATTTTATTTTTTATGCTAAAATGATATAGGTGGATAAAAAGAGAAAAAAGGAGATGGGAAGATGGAGAAGGTACCAAATAAATATTTTTTGGATAGTTACAGTATAAAAGAAAAGGATATCAATTTTGTTGGTGGGTTCATGAATGATGTTTATGAAGTAAAATATAATAATCAACCTTATATATTAAGAATTGGTAGTAAAAACATCAAAAGTAAAAAAGATGTCCAAGGAGAGATTGATTTTGTAAATTTTTTGAAAGCTAAAGGTTCGACCGTATGTGGAGTTGAAAAATCTCCAAAAGGAGAATTACTTTTTGAAACGAGAGATGAAATAGCAGTTCTTTTTGAAAAAGCTAAAGGAGAATTTGTCAAGAGTGATTCAGAATATTGGAATGAGAATCTATTTTTTCAGTGGGGAAAAACATTAGGGAAGATGAATAGATTTGTAAAAGAATACAACCCGCCTGAAAAAATAAAAAGGTATGAATGGTATGATGATCCATTTTATACCCCAGAAATAGTTAAAGATGAAGAATTTCAAAGTATGTATAATGAATATTTTGAAAAAATTAATGGATATCCAAAAGATAGAGAATCTTATGGGTTAATACATTCTGATCTTCATCATGGCAATTTTATGTATGATGGTGATGATTTATATATGTTTGATTTTGATGATGCAACATATCACTATTTTATTCACGATATTGCGATGCCTATTTTTTATGCTGTAAGATTTATAAAACAGGATAAAAAACAAGCAAGATTTGAGTTTGCTGAAGAATTTTTTACTAATTTTATGAAAGGTTATTTTGAAGAAAACGATATTCAAAATGATTGGTTGTATAAGATTCCTGAGATATTCAAGTTTCGAGAATTAGTATTAATAATGGCGATTAATAAACAAATAGATTTGAAAGACATTAATAATAAAAAATATGTTGATTACATAGAAGTTTTAAAAAAATCGGTGAAGAATAATGAACCATATATAGATGGTTTTGAAAAAATAATAGAAAAAGTTATAAAACAAAGGATGATTGTATGAAAAAGAAATTATTATGGATTGTTTTGTTAATAATAATAGGTTTTATTGTAATATTATCTTTTTATAATATTACAATGTTTAGAATGAATAGTAGAGAGATATATAATGAAAATCAAAAAATAAATATTACAAAAGCACCATTATTTTGGGGTGAGAAAGTTTGGGAAGAAGAATTTTCACTAAAAAAGTCTTCTGAAATTGGATATTCAATTTCTACAGGTTTCTTGAGTAAAAATTCAAAAATAGAAATCTTAGATCAAAATAATAATATAGTATACTCAAAAGTTTTTGATAATAACATAAATAAAGATTTAACTTTTTTCTTAGAAAAAGGTCAATACTCTCTGAAGCTATACTATTATAAGGGTATTGTTAATCATATTGTGTTTGCTCTTAATAGTAAAGAAATTATTTTATCTGTAGAATAACTGGGGTGAGAAATATGGAATTTGTTGATTCAGAATTATTTAAGTGGGTTATAATGCCCTTGATCATTTTTTTGGCAAGGATACTGGATGTTTCTCTTGGTACAACAAGAATAATATTAGTATCTAAGGGGAGAAAAGGTCAAGCAGCAATTTTAGGTTTTTTTGAAGTGATTATATGGTTACTTGTCGCTGCTCAAGTTATAAATAAAGTGGATAATATTGTATACATAATAGCTTATGCAGCTGGATTTTCAGCAGGTAGCTATATAGGTATATTGATTGAGGATAAACTTGCAATTGGGCAAATAGCTTTAAGACTTATCATAAAAAAAGATCCTACAGAATTTATAAAAGTTTTGAGAGAACATGGGTTTGGAGTAACGGTAGTTGATGCACAAGGAAGAGACGGAACAGCACATATTATATACAGTATTATCTCAAGAAAAAAGATAAGATTATATGAAGATTTAGCAAATGAATATGTTCCTAAAGCTTTTATTTCTTATGAAGATGTCAAAAATGTTCGAGAAGGCTTTTTCCATAAAGAAGAAAGAAAAGTTATGATTAGATCTGTTTTCCCAACTAGGAAATCAAAATAGAATAATAAAAAGGTCAAGAATAAAATTTATTCTTGACCTTTATTTTTTAATCTAATTTCATTAATTTTGCATTAATAGCAACAATAACAGTGCTTAAACTCATTAAAGCAGCTCCAAAAGCAGGGCTTAATATTATTCCTAATGAATACAAAACACCCGCAGCTAGTGGTATTGCTATGGCATTGTAGCCAGTAGCCCAAAAGAGATTTTGAACCATTTTTTTACGTGTGAGGTTTGATAAATCAAATATTTTTAAAATAGCGCTTGGGTCACTTTTTGAAAGTATTAAATCAGCACTTTCCATAGCCACATCAGTACCAGCTCCAATTGCTATTCCTAAATCAGCTTCTGTCAAAGCAGGGGCATCATTTATTCCATCTCCTACCATTGCTACCTTATAATCTTTTTTAAGCTCTTTAATTTTTTCAGATTTTTGATCAGGGAGTACTTCTGCAAAGTAACCATCAATATCTAATTCATTTGCTACATTCTTTGCTACCTTTTCGTTATCTCCTGTGAGCATATAAACTTTAATGTTTTTTTTCTGTAATTTTTTGATGGTCTCTTTTGAACTAGTTCTTATCTTATCTTCTAATCCGATTGCTCCAACTACTTTTTCTTCTTCGGTTACAAAAATGGCTGTCATACCTTTTTCAAAAATATTTTTTAGCTTATTTTCGTCATACTCAAAATTATTATCATCGACATATTTTTGGCTGACAAGTTTAAACTTTCTTCCATTTATTTCTGCTTCTGCCCCTTTACCAGGTATTGCTTTAAAGTTTTTCACATCTGATAAATCAATATCTTTATTTTTTGCATACTTCACTACAGCCTGTGCAATAGGGTGTTCAGATTCATTCTCAACTGAAGCTGAATTTTTAATCAATTCATTTTCTTCCATATTTGAAAATAAGACAATTTCGCTTACTTGAAAAACTCCTTCTGTAAGTGTTCCTGTTTTATCAAAAACTATAGCTTCTATTTTTCTAGCCTCTTCGTATTGAGTTCTTTGCCTAATGATAACCCCGTTTTTTGCTGCTAGTGATGTTGAGTTTGCAACAACTAAAGGAACAGCTAAACCCAATGCATGTGGACAAGTTATTATCATAACGGTAACCATTCTTTCTAAAGAAAACACAAAATCTTTTCCAATCAATAACCAAGTAATTAATGTAACAAACCCTACAGATAAAGCTATTATAGTGAGCCAAAAAGCTGCCTTATCAGCGAAATTTTGAGCTTTTGATTTAGAATTTTGAGATTTCTTAACCATCTCAATCACTTGAGATAGATAAGTCTCTTCACCAGTTTTAGATATTTTTACTTTTATGGAACCATCAGTATTTATTGAGCCTCCAATTACCTCATCATCTTTTGACTTATATGCGGGTTTAGATTCCCCTGTAACCATTGATTCATTTATGTTGGTTTCTCCTTCATATATAACCCCATCAGAAGGGATCTTTTCTCCAGGTTTAATTAATATTTTATCGTTTTTTTTGAGTTCAGTTGTTTTAACATCTTCTATTCCATCTTTTTTTATTAAATGTGCATCTGAAGGAATTAATTTCATCAATTCTTCAAGGGCTTTTGAAGCACCTTGGACTGACCTCATTTCTATCCAATGACCTATTAACATAATATCTATTAAAGTTACTAATTCCCAATAAAAGGTTTTACCAGGTAACCCAAAAGATACTGCCGAACTATACAAAAAAGCAACAGTTATAGCGACAGCTATTAATGTCATCATTCCAGGTTGCCTATTTGATACTTCATTATATGATCCTTTTAAAAAGGGCCAGCCTCCATAAAAATAGACGAAAGCTGATAGCAAAAATATAACCAAATAATCAAAGCTAAAAGAAATTGAATAATTAAAAAGGTTTTGAAAAAATGGAGCTAAAATAACCACAGGTATAGTTATAATGGTTGAAATAAAAAATCTAACTTTGAAATCTTTTATCATTTTTTCATGATTCATTTTTATACCTCCTTTTAAACCCACCTCGTGGGGGTAATTATATGTTAATGCATATATGTTTAATATAAATTAAAGAATAATTAAGATAAACTCTTAAAAGTTTACCTAAAAATAATAAATTTACATTTTTTCTATATTGTTATATAATATATAAAAAATGAATGGGGGAATTTCATGTGGTTTTTTAGTATATTGATTTCTTATTTATTAGGCGCAATACCTTTTAGTTACGTTATTCCAAAAATTATAAAGAATATAGATGTAAGGAAAAATGGAAGCAAGAATGTTGGGGCATCTAATGCTGTTTATACTAGTGGAATGAAAGTAGGGATACTTTGCTTTTTAGGGGACTTTTTTAAAGGGTATTTCGCACATCATTTAGCTATTCACTATTTTGAACTAGAGCCCTTGGTGTTAATATTGTCTTCTGTAGCTGTAGTAGTAGGACATAACTGGAATGTTTTTTTAAAATTAAAAGGTGGAAAAGGAATGGCAACAGCTTGGGGAGTAATTTTTTCTTCCAATTATATAGCAGGAATATTATTTTTTCTGTACGCTGCGACAATAACTTTTTCAACTAAGTATATAGCAGTAGGTACAGTTATTGGTGTTTTTTTTGTTTGGATAACATCTTTTATTCCAATATTTGACTTTAATTCTTCTCTCTTTTTCTCATTACTTTTGATTATTTTACCTAAACACATTGAAAATGTTAAAAAAATCATAAATGGAACAGAATATAAAATCAATGAAAGAATGGATAGATAATTAACAGACCTTCGGGTCTGTTTTTTTTAT
>JBNJGY010000013.1:0-2991 GCA_051748045.1 Thermotogota bacterium | reverse complement strand
TCGGGTCTGTTTTTTTTATTTAACATTTCTGTTATAATTATAATTATATAAGTTATTTTTCTTTTAGGGGATTAAAAAATGAGGATAAAAACTATAATATTTTCTGTAATCTTGTTGATGTTTTTATTAATTTCAATAGGAACTTTGAATAACTTTTCTGGTTATAAAGTCGATGAATGGAAAGAAATAGAGACAAGAGAAAATATCGATTTTCCGTTTTATAAGATTATTGAAGAAAAAGATATTTTGAAAATTAAAAATAATATAGACTTTAAAGACAACGATCTATTTGTTATACCAAAAATAGATGGAGGTGCAATGCAAGTTTTTATAGATAGTAATTTGATCTATGAAACTGGAGATGTCAATAATAGAACAGGCAATATATGGAACTATAAGCATATAGTAAAAATACCAGGTAGATATTTAGACAATGAATCTTATGATGTGGAAATAAAATTATTTGGTTTATATGATTATGGGATATCAGCTGCTCCATTTTTAACTAAACAAGAAGAGTCTTTATTGATATTTGGTCTTTCCAATTTTTTTAACAATGGATTTTTTTATGTAGCTTTTGGGTCTAGTATAATATTATCTTTTATTATAGTAATACTAGGAGTTTCTAACAGAGAATTTAGAGAATCCTATTTTTATTTAGGTTTAGCTATTTTTTTTACAGGTATTTATATGCTTGATTTTGTATATAGACCTACTTCAGGAACAATTTTTAATTTTTTATTATTTAAAAAAATTGTTATGATTTCAGCATATTTAGCCAGTATATTTATAGTAAAGGGTATAATCAAATTTCATAATGAAAAATCAAAATTTGTTAATATTTTATTTTTTATAACAATATCAATTGTAGTAATTTTTTCTTCTATCAGTGATCCTTATTATTATAAATTAGCTTATTTAAATGGTAATTATATTTTACTAATTAATGTTTTTGTTGCTGAATACTATTTACTAAAGTTTAAAGATAAATATTTATTAGCGCCTTTAACTTTTTCTTTTGTGACGATGGTTCATGCTATATTAAATTCAATTTTTATGTTTCATCATCAGTATTATGTAAATTATGGACTTATAATAGGAGTTATAGGAGTTGGACTATCATTAATAGATAGATATGTTCAAATGTATGAAAATACGAAGAGATCATTAAAAAAGGCTAGAACAGATAAATTAACAGGGTTGTATAATAGAAATGTAATTGAAGAAATTGATCTTTCATATAAAAATGTTATTTTTGCAGATTTAGATAATTTTAAAATTGCAAATGATGTATTAGGTCATGAGTTTGGTGACAAAATGTTAAAAGATATATCAAATTTATTTCTTGAGAATTTTGAAAATGAAACGATAATAAGATTTGGTGGAGATGAATTTTTGATTTTTTCAAAATTTGATAAACAAGAAAAACTAGTTCAAAAAATGAATTCTATAAGAAAAAAATTCAAAAAGAAAATAGGAGATACCAATTTAAGCGTATCTTACGGGATTTCTAAGATAGATAAAGATATTGAACTGTCGATTAGATTTGCGGATTCTAAAATGTATTTAATGAAGAATAAGGATGATTAGTTATGAAAAAAATTATCACTACAATTTCAATAATTATTATATTTATAAATGTTTTTTCTCTTAGGGTTGGAATATACGAAAATACTCCTTATGTAAAAAACATTGAAGAAGGAATTGTTGTCGAACTTCTAAAATATATAGAAAATAATTATAATATCAATATTGATTTAGTTATAGGAACTCAACCTGAAATGATAAGTAAATTAAAAACTGGTAAAATTGACGCTGTTACTCCATTAGGCGAGACTAAAAAGAGAAAGCAATTTGGTATTTTTAATAAAAACTACTTTTTTACAGAATGGGGAATAGCATATGCCAATGAAAACTCTAATGTATCAACGTTTCAACAATTAGAAAATAAAAATATTGCTGTTATGGACACAGATATTTATTATGAAGGGGAATACGGTCTTAAAAATATATTAAGCAATTTTGCTATAAATGTAAATTTTGTCGAATATGATAGTTATAAAAAAGTTTTAGAATCAGTTGAAAATGGTTTAAATGATATCGCTGTTGTTAATAGACTTTATGATATAAAAGATTATGAAAATTTAAAAAGAACGAATATCTTATTTTCTCCGGTGTTTTTTAAAATATTATTCAGAAAAGATTTATCTGATATAGATTCAATAGTATCAACTTTTGATAATGCTCTAAACGATCTAATAAATGATAAAGATTCTATTTATTATGATATATTAGACAAATATACAGTTTCTCAACAAACCGTTTTACCAGATAACTTAATAAGAAATATTATTATTGCACTTTCACTAATTTTGGCTATTATTCTAGTATTATATTTTCTAATAGTTTATATGAGAAGAACAATTAAATATAAAACAGAAGAAGCTGAGAACCTTAGCGGTAAATTATTTCAAATGATAAACTTAGTATCTAAAATTGGCTCTGAAGAAATAGATATAGATGAATTTTATGATGATTTATTAAACGGTACATTAAATATAATAGATGAGGCAGAAACAGGTTCTATATCTTTATATGATCATGACAAATGGACATATTTAACTGCTTATGGTCATGATAAAGATAAAATCATGAAAATGAATTTAAAAAAAGAGTACAGATTACCAGTTGAAGATACAGAAATATTCACTTTAGATCAAGTTGTGAAAATGGATAAAAAAATAATGCCAGAAAGTATTAAAAATAAATTTGAAAAATATACATCTCCTTTCAAACAGATGATGGTTTCTAGAGTGACTATAAATGAGAATACATCTATGGATTTTTCAATAGAAATTCCTGAAGATTCAGATAAAGTTTTCACAGAAGAAAGTAAAATAATTTTCAAATCTTTAGTTTCTCTTTCTAAAACATTTATGTCGAATAAAATTAATTTCAACACAGTTAGAAATGCATATGTAAATTTTGCAA
>JBNJGY010000012.1:0-44333 GCA_051748045.1 Thermotogota bacterium | reverse complement strand
CATTGAGCATGACCTGGGGGGCATCATAGACCAGTTTCTGCCTGCATTGCTGCAAAAACGAGGCGTTACCGGCCATCAACTAAAGACCTTGCGGGCACTCTTAAAATTGATAAACCAGTTGTACTTTTTCCACAACCAGACTCTCCAACAAGACCTAGGGTTTCACCAGGGTTAACTTTGAATGATATATCGTCTACAGCTTGTACCTGATTCACTACTTTTTTGAAAACACCTGCTCTAACAGGAAAATATTTTTTTAAATTTTCAACCTCAAGTAATGGCGTTTTTTTATCCATTTGATTCACCGGCCTTTACTTTCTCGATTTCTTCAACCAATTTATCTATATAGAAACATCTAGATTTATGTTCTCCTTCTATAACTTGAATATCTGGATGCTCTACATTACATTTTTCTTCAGCCAAAAAACATCTATTGGCGAATTTACAACCTTTAGGAAAATTCATAGCACTTGGTACAGAGCCAGGAATAGCCCACAATTTTTCTTTATCTACGTCTATTCTTGGTATTGAGTTCATTAGACCCCATGTATAAGGATTTCTTGGATTTTTATAAATGTCTATAATATTTCCTCTTTCAAAAATTTCTCCCCCATACATGACAATAGCTCTATCAGAAATTTCTGCAACAACTCCTAGGTCATGTGTAATAAATATTACAGCCATTCCCATTTCATCTTGTAATTTTTTTATAAGGTCTAATATTTGGGCTTGTATAGTTACATCTAAAGCAGTTGTAGGTTCATCTGCAATTAGTATTGAAGGATTACAAGATAAAGACATAGCTACCATAGCCCTCTGTCTCATACCCCCAGATAATTCATGTGGGTATTGATCTACTCTTTTTTCTGGTTCAGGTATACCTACTTTTCTTAAAAGATCTATAGCTAGTTGCTTTGCTTCTTTTTTGTTTTTATCCAAATGAATTAAAATAGGTTCCATAATCTGATAACCAATAGTAAAAAGAGGATTCAAAGCTGTCATAGGCTCTTGGAATATCATACCTATATCGTTACCTCTTATCTTTCTCATTTGTTTACTATTATAATTAGTAATTTCTTTCCCTTTTAAAACAACTTTTCCTTCAGCTATATACCCATTTTCATCCAATAATTTCATTATACTCAAGGCAGTAACGGACTTCCCAGAACCTGATTCACCAACTATAGAAAGAGTTTCACCTTTTGATAGTTCAAAATCAAGACCATTTACTGCTTTTACTATTCCGTCTTCAGTTTTAAAATGAGTCTTTAAATTTTCGACTTTTAATAAAATGTCGCTATTATTATTATTCACATTATCTCCTCCCGCTACATCTTCATTTTAGGATCAAATATATCTCTTAATGCATCCCCAACCAAGTTCCATGAAAGAACAAATAAGATCATAGCAATTCCTGGAAACACGATTATATACCAGTATTCAATTGCCATCCAATCTCTAGCATAAGATAATATTGATCCCCAATCAGCATAACCTTGTGGAGCTCCTAAACCTAAAAAGCTCAACGCAGCAGCGGTAATAACTAACGATCCAATTCTCATAGATGCTTGGACTACAACTGGGAAAATTGTATTGGGTAAAATTTGAAATACAATTATTTTAGCGTTGCTAACTCCCAAAGCTTTTGCAGCTAAAACATATTGTTCATTTTTTTCTTGTAAAATATTACCTCTAATAAGCCTTGCAGTAGTCATCCACCCTAATATAGTCATCGATATTATTACTTTATCCAGCCCTGTCCCAAGAACTGTAGTAATAACCATCGCTCCTAAGAAGAAAGGTATTGATAAAAATATATCGGTGATCCTCATTAATATTTCATCAACCCAACCACCAAAATAAGCTGCTATAGAACCGATAAATAAACCAACAATTGTAGCAATAGAAACCACAACTAACCCAATCTTGAATGCTGTTCTAGTTCCCCAAACTACTCCATAATAAATATCTCTTCCAGAAGTTATTCCAAAGGCGAATTCTTCTGATGGAGGTTGAGGTTCATTTCTTTGGCTAACTCTTCTCATAATAAATGGATCATAGTTTATATTATTCATATAATCTTTATATGTACGCTCATAAATTTCTTCAGCTTCATTTAAGAAGTTCTCTCCTTCTAAAGATTTTAGTTCTGAAATATTTTCTTCTAGCCTTTTTCCTCTTCTATATTTTTCTTTTTGATTTTTTATTTTATTTTCTATTTCATCAACACCTATATTCTGGTCTTCTCTAAATTCATCTAATATATAACCTTCTAATATGTATTGATCTGTTAATTCTTGTAAATACTGTTCAAATTCATTGGCGTCTATTTCTAATTCTTTAAATTGATTAAGTTTCTCTTCAAGTTCAAGAATAGCATCATAATCTAGAAAAGTATAATAGTATTCATCATCTAAAAAGGTTTGTAAGCTACTAATAATTTGTTCTTTATTTTCTGGTTCATAATCTTCTAATAAAAATTCTATTTGTTGAAGATTATCATTAATAGGCACTTCTGCGGGTGCTAAGACGGGTGCTAATATTGCAATTATTATAAAAAATATTAATAAAACAAACCCCAACATCGCTGAAGGATTTTTAACAATTTTTCTTAGTGCTCTTCTAAATTCTTCCTTATTCACAAATCATCACCTCACTCAAGCCTTATTCTTGGATCAATAAGAGCATATATTATGTCAATAATCAAGTTCCCTACAATCATAATCATCGCTGAAAAAAGCAATGATCCCATAACTGTTGAATAATCCAATCTTTGTGCGGCTTGCGCGGTTAATCTCCCGAAACCTGGTCTATTAAAAACCGTTTCAACAATAATTACACCCATTATTAGTCCAATTATCATTTGTCCCGAAACAGTTACAACTGGTATCAAAGCGTTCTTTTTTGCATGTTTGTTTATAACGTTTTTCTCTGATACACCTTTTGCTCTTGCAGTTCTAACATAATCTTTTCTTAAGACTTCCAACATTGATGCTCTAGTAATTCTTACTAAGAAGGCCCACCATAAGTAAGATATAGTTAATACAGGAGCTATTAAATGTCTTATGGCATCAATAAAAACATCCCAACGCCAATTAAGAATTGCATCTAATGTTAAAATATTAGTGATCTGATGATAATCAGCACTTGCCAGAATTGATTGAGAAGAATTACTTAATATCCCTGGTGGGAACCATCCAAGAACTCCGTAGGTTAATAATAAGATAAATATACCAAAAACAAAGTCTGGTAACGACCACCCTATTAAAACAACTATTCTAGCAGTATGGTCTAACCAAGAATTTTGCCGTACGGCTACTTTAACCCCTAACCAAATAGAAAAACCCAATATAGGTAACAATGCCCATAAAGCTATTTCTATCGAATATGGTAGCCTTGAAGTAATAGCCTCTAGCACAGGAGCTGCGCCTACCTGCGACCAACCTAAATCTCCTTGCAAAGTATTTCCTAGCCATTTTGCATATCTAATAGGAAGAGGGTCATTTAATCCATATTTCTCTTTTAAGTCTTCCCATTGTTCTGGACTCATTCTTTCAGCAACATTAGGATTAACATAAGCTGCCATTAGCTTGTTAGGCCCAAGTAATTGGCTCATAGAAAAAACAATCATTGTAACAGCTAAAAGAAGGATAGGAATTAATAATAACCTTCTAATAATATACGCGGTCAAAGAAACCACCTCCAAATATTACATAATTTTAAAGAAAAAGGAGAAGGGATACTTATCCCTCCTCCCCTCATATATTAATTTTTTATTCTACTTTATCTAGTTCCCAGTAATAGTATCCTGGTCTTATAGGATTGAATATAAATCCATCGATCCAAGTTCTCATGAATCTCATACCAGATGGTTGATAAAGAGGAATAACAATTGCTTCTTCATCGATAGCTTTTTGGAATTGAACATATTTTCTTTCTCTTGTTTCAGGATCCAATTCTTTTGAAGCATCTTTTAAGAATGCGTCTATTGATACTCCACCTAATTCTGGGTTAGGTTGTCTTGCATATCTGTCATAGTCTTCTCCATATGAACTACCATAATATCCATAGCTTGCATAATAAACATCTAAGAAGTTTGTAGGATCAGGATAATCTGATACCCAACCTAATGTATATGCTGGCATTTCTTTATTGATTTGTGCATCTAAGAATGCTGGCCATTGTAATCCAACAACTTCAACTTGGAATTTAGGATTAATTTTTGCTAAATTGTCTCTTAACATTTCAGCAACAGTCTGTCTAACGTCGTTACCTACATTGTAAAGAACAGCAACTTTAAATCCGTTATCCCATACTTGTCCTCTGTATGCTCTTCTGAAGTATTTTTCAGCTTCATCTAAATTAAATTCAGGCATTTTAACTTCATCTGATGTTCCCATTAATGGAGCTGCCAAAGCTGTTGCTAATCTATCTCCATGTCCATATAATAAATCGTCAATCAATGATTGATAATCTACTGCGTGTTGGAATGCTCTTCTTACATTAACATCTTTAAAGAAATCGTTTGGTATACCTTCTCCGTCTAATCTTCCACTGTAGATATAATCTGAATTTTCTTTAATTGTCCATGTAACATTTAAAACTATAGTAGTTAATTCAGGTAAACCTTCAACAACTTTTATACCTTCATCTTCTCTACCTATCATTTGTTCATAATAAAGAGCTCTTTCAGCAACTAGATCTGCTTCTCCTCTTTCAATCATAGTTCTACTTGTTGACCATTCATCTACACCCATTCTAACTACATCTTTTATAGGTGCTGAACCTCTCCAGTAATCTTCATATCTTTCTAATACAATTCTTTGTTGCGCTTTATCCCAACTAACTAATTTGTATGGTCCTGTTCCCATAGCAACTTCATAAATTGGAGAATCTTCTTTTTGTGGATCTTGATATTTCCACCATCCATCTGCTTCTCCATTCCATGCTCCTGTTTCTGTCATCCATTCTTTATCCATCATTGAAGCCCAGCCACCAGCGTGTGACATTATGTATAAGAATGAAGCTGATGGTTCAACAAGGTGAACATGTACTTCGTCACCTTTAACTTCTACTCTTGGATCTATTTCTTCTTTATAGAAGTTCATTAATGTTTCTTTATGTTCTGAAACAGCATTTCCTTCTTCATCTACTGCTTCTGCCCATTCTACACCAGTTACTGCTTCAAAAAAATCAGTTACATATGAATGTCCTGTAATTTTACTTACGAACATATAAGCAGGTCCTGCTGATGAACCAAAAATGATTCCTCTTTCTATTGTGTATTCGATGTCTTCAGGAGTTAAATCATTTCCGTTATGGAATTTAACACCATCTCTAATTTTGAAAACATATGTTTTACCGTCGTTGATAATTGTACCCTCTTCTTCTGAAGGAACATTTGTTGAAAGCATTGGAACGAAATCATTAATACTTTCACCATCATAAGCGATTAAAGCGTCATAAACATTCCAAATAATTTCGTTACTTGAAGTGTCGTATGCATAATGTGGATCTAAAGTATCTGCATCACCAAAAGTTACATGATTAATAGTATCTGGATTCATTACTTCAGCAAAAGCTGCAAATGCAAAAACAGATACCATAAGAAAAACTAAAAGTTTTTTCATCAACCTTACCCCCTTGTTATAAGATAATTACCATTAACATTGAAAAATAAAAATTAATCTCAAAACAATTTTAGCATAATATTTCAAAAAAAGCAAGTTTGTTAAATGCAACACTATTTATATTTCTCTTTTGTAAACTATTTTAATTATATAGCAAACTTTTATAATATCCAAAGCTATTAAGACGCCAATATTTATACTGACAGGTGATTAATTTGTTATATTATGAAAAATTTTTCATTATTAGATATATTGACTATATAATTTTGTTATGTTATACTTTTTTAGAATTGGGTGCATAGCTCAGTGGGAGAGCGCTTCCTTGACGTGGAAGAGGTCGTAGGTTCAATCCCTACTGCACCCACCATTAAAAATAAAGACACATAATGTGTCTTTATTTTATATATTTTGATATTATATCTACATATTTTTGATTTATTTTTATATAGTCTCCATCTTTATAAACTAATTTTTCTTTGTCTTTAGGAGAATTTCTTGATATAGCACTTACTAACGCTGAAATTGATCTATATTTTTTTAATTCCATTTCTTCTAAAATTTCATCTGAATCCAACTTTCCTTTTTCTAGAAGTAATTTTAAAAATTTTTTTGTTAAGGGCTTCAATCTTTTTATTACTCCTTTAATTTCATTTTCATACCAATTTCTATTTGAATTACCATCATTTAATAATTCATTTATTGAATCTAATCTTTCTGAAATTTTTGGAGATAATATTTTGAAAATATTCCCTCCTTTTATTTCATCAAAATCTAAAAAGTCTATTATTGATTTTAAATCTTCAAATTCTAGAGATATTTCATATTTTTTCTCTCCATATTTTAAGTAATCATCTGAATAAACAACATTTAATTTATCAAATATCTTTTCTTTCAGCATTTCATATAATTTTTCTTTTATCTCATAATCTTCTATCTCTTCTAAATATTCTAATAACTCTAAAAATTCTTCTTTTTTGTTTAGTTTAGAAAATATACTATCATTAAGTTTTTTGATATTTTCCTCTATTAATATATCTTTCCCTACAAAATTCAATAATGTAGATATAGTTTCTTTATACATTTATCCCACCTCATGATATAATATTTATGGATATTTTTTTATATTTTATATATATATTATAAATATTTTTTCCATTATATTCAACTATATACAATTGTAAATGGAGGTTTTTATGAGAAGAATAATTGTAAACGACGATAATTACTATAACAGACTGGATAAGTTTTTAAGAAATGAGATGAAAAAAGTTAAATTGGGCTCTATTTTTAAGATGATTAGAAAAGGAAAGATAAAAGTTAATGGAGATAAAGCAAAGAAAAATAATTTTAAATTGAATAGGGGTGATGTAGTAGAAATTGATGATGGATTTATAGATAATAAAATGAAAAGACCTCTTAAGCCAACTATGAAAGCAAGACCTTTAGATTATGATGTGGTCTTTGAAACTGAAGACTTTTTTGCAATAAACAAACCTCCAAAAGTATCTATGCATCCTGGAACAGGTGAAGAAATGGTTACTATTATTGAAGGCGCTAAATATAACTCTAATAATGATTATGAACCTCATTTGGTTCATAGATTAGATAAATTAACTTCAGGAGCTCTAATTATAGCAAAAAATAAAACTATTTCAAGAATACTCTCCGAAAAAATACGAAGTAGAGAAACAAAAAAATATTATCTGGCGTTATTATTAGGAAATGTTAAAAATAAGGATGTTATAAATAGTTATATTGATGAAAAAGAAGCTAAACTAATCTATCGAAAAATCGATACTTTTGATGTAAACGGAATAAAATTATCTTTTGTTGAAATAGAATTACTTACAGGAAGAAAACATCAAATAAGAAGACAATTTTCTGATATAGGGCATCCTGTTGTAGGAGATAATATGTATGGTGATAAAGAGGTTAATAAAATATTGAAAAAGGTTATTGGTCTTAGAAGGTTCTTTTTGCATTCTTTTAGGTTTCATTTTTTCTTAAATGGGAAAGAATATGATATAAAAGCCCCTTTGTACAAAGACCTTGAAAATGTTCTGAAAAGATTGGAAGAGGTTAACAAATAAGAATGAAGAAAAAAATGAAAAAAATTTTATTAATTGTAAACATCTTTTCTACTATCTTTTTTATCTCATTTATTTCATTTTATGATTTTAAAAACACGAGTGATTATGCATATTTAAATCCTAATTCTTTAAAATCCAATTCTAAAATTTTAATAGAAGAAGAGGATAAAGAAGATATTCTAAAAACTATTAAAACTTATAGCACTATATATATCGCTGAGTTCTCACCTAGCGATAAATTATTTAATGATTTAAAAAATAACCTAGATAAAAATTTATTAAAAAAAATACATTATGTCCATTACATAAAAGCAGAAGAGTTAGATAAATTTTCAAAAGATATTGTTATTAGAAGATTCATTAGAGCTTTTGAAGAAAGAAAAATACAATTCTTTTTTATTCCAGATCATTATAAAAAACATGATGTTAAAGAAGGTATTGAAAAAAATCTAGGGAAATCAGAAAATGTTTTGAGTATAAAAAGATTTTTTAATGATTTTTATATTAAATATTGTGCAAATGTTCTAATAACTTTAAATCTTTTTTCCTTTATTCCTTATATGGCTTTAATTTATTTAGTTTTTGTTCTGTTTTTTTATAATTGGTCATTCACATTAGCTGCACTATTTTTCAGTTACATAATTTTCTTTAGAATTTCAAATAAAAATGTTTTAAAAATTGTTTTTTATTCAATTCTTTTTGGCGTTTTGATTTATTCTAGTGGATTTGATTATTTTTTAATTTTTAAGCTAAATATTATAAGAGGGGTTAAATTAGTTTTACTTGGATTACCTTTTATTATAATTTTAAAATATTTATTAAATAATAAATTTGATAAAATATACAAAAGTGATATAATTATTATACTAATTGGCTTAATTTCAGCATTTCTTTATTTAGTAAGAAGTAATAATTGGGGGTATGTACTGGATTTAGAAAGACAAATTAGGGACTTTTTAGATCAGTATTTACTTGCTCGACCAAGAACAAAAGAAATTATTTCTTATTTTTTTTATTTTTCTAGACCAGTAGAAACTTTTTTTGGAAAAATAATATGGGCTTTGGGAAAGTCGCTTTTACCTATTAGTATTTTGAACACTTTTTTGCACTTTCATACTCCTATACATTTAGGGGTTCTTAGAACGTTAAATTCTTTTTTAATAGCTTTTTTTATTCTTATTTTAATAACAGGATTCAAAAAAATGATAAAATTTAGGGGGAAATTATGAATTATGAACTTGAATTAACCCATCCTAAAAAATTAATAGAGGAAATAAATTTTATAAAAAAATCTTTAAAACGTATTCCTGAAGATATTTTTTTTAAATTAGAATTAATTCTCGACGAGCTAGGAAGTAATTCGATAAAATATGCTAACAAATCAAAAGCTTATATAAAAGAATTCGATGATCATATTCATATTGAGTTTTATAATCATGGAGAAAAAATACCTTCTTTTTACATAGATGTTGATGAAACTGATATCTTAGTCGAAAAATGTTTGAAAGAAGGACATGGTTTAGGACTTCATTTAGTGAAAAATTTAGCTGATGAGTTTAAGTATGATTATAAAAATGGCAAAAATAAAATAATAGTAAAAATAAAAAAAGACGGTTTTTAATAAAAACCGTCTTTTTTGTCAATTAGTCTTTACTTTATTATATTCTTCTATTCCTTTTCTTAGTATATTGCATGCTTTTTTAAGTGATTCTGGTTCCAGTACATATGCAATTCTTATTTCTTTTTTACCTGCTGTTTTAGTTGCATAAAATCCGTTCAATGGTGCAACCATAACAGTTTCATTTTCTACATCAAACTCTGTAAGCATCCATTTTATAAAAGATTCACTATCATCTACAGGAATTTCTGCCGAAACATAAAAAGACCCTTGAGGTTTCTTAAATGTAACTCCTTCTATTTTAGATAATTCTTCATAAACAGCATCTCTTCTATTTTGATATTCTTCTATCATATTATCAAAATATGAGTCATCTAATTCTTTCAATAAAGAGACAGTACCGTATTGAGCCATAACAGGGGAACATAATCTAGATTGAGCAAATTTCATAGCTTGCGCAAAAAGTTCTCTATTTTTTGTTGCGAAAACACCTATTCTAGCTCCACAAGCTGAATATCTTTTAGAAATACTATCTACAACAACATATCTATCAGTATTTTCAAAATTCATTATAGAAATATGTTTTCTTCCATCGAATGTAAATTCTTTATATACTTCATCAGAGATCACATAAAGATCATTTTCTTCGGCTATCTCATCTATTCTTTTTATTTCTTCTTCTGTATATACTGCCCCAGTTGGGTTAGAAGGATTTGAAAAAATAATAGCTTTTGTTTTTTCTGTAATAACAGATTTAAATTCTTCCTTAGAAGGTAAAGCATAACCATTTTCAGGAGAAGCTTGCACAGGAACTAACTTCAAATTTAACATTTCAGCGAATCCCCTGTAGTTTGCATAAAAAGGCTCAATAACAATAATTTCATCATCCGGGTCAGCAACTGAAGCTAAAGCAAATATAATTGCTTCTGAACCACCAGTAGTTATTATTATTTCATCCGTATTTAAATTCATATTCCATTTTTTATAATATTCAGAAAATGCATTTCTTAGTTCAATTATTCCAGCTGAATGAGAATACGCTACAACTTTAGGAGCATTATTTATACCCTCAAAAAATTCTTTTGGTGTTTCCAAATCTGGTTGACCAATATTCAAATGATAAACTTTTTTTCCTTTTTTCTTAGCTTCTTCAGCAAATGGAATTAATTTTCTTATCGGTGATTCTTGCATGTTTATGACTCTTTCAGAATATCTCATACTAAACACCTCACTCTTATGAAATTTTTTTCATGTTAATCATAACTCATTATATAATTTTTCTAAAATTTAATTAAGGGGAATGTGCTATAAATAAAGACAAATTAAATGAAATAATATTAGAAATTGAATTATTTTAACAAAAGTGTATATGATATAATTTTGATAGGAGGTAAATTAATGAAAAATTTAAACGAAGCTGTATTTGTAGCCTTTGATTTTGAAACAACTGGTCTATCTCCTTATCAAGGAGATAGAATTATAGAAATAGCTGCTATACCAATTTACGAGAATAAAATCAAGTATGATTATACATTTCAATCTCTTGTAAACCCTGAAATAAAAATTCCTGGACAAGTTTCCTCTTTTCATAAGTTAAATAATTCAGATATAGATAATGCACCTTTACTTACAGACATTATGCCCAAATTCAAAAATTACATTTCTGATTCAATATTAATTTCTCATAATATAGAAATGGATTTAAAGTTTTTAGATATTGCAACAAAAGAATCTGGAATTTTTTCTATAGATAACTATTATTTGGACACATTAGAAATATCAAGATTTTTAATTAACAAAGGTCCTTATAATTTAGAAGATCTTTCAAAAAGATTAAAATTAGGGAAATTCAACCCACATAGAGCTAAAGATGATGCTATTATAACTGCTAAACTATTTTTAAAATTAGTTAAAAAATATTCTTTGGATAGTATGTTCGATTTTCTAAAAAAATGGAGGGGATAATATGGTAAAAAATTACATCTTAGACACTAATGTATTAATACATGACCCTGAATGTATATTTAATTTTCAGGATAACAATGTTATAATACCTTTTCCTGTAATTGAAGAAGTAGATAAACTAAAAACCAGAAACGACAAAGTTGCAAAATCTGCAAGGGATATAAATAGACTTCTAGACAACTTTAGAGAAAATGGAAACCTTCATGAAGGAATAAAATTAAAAAACAAAGGAACTTTAAAAATTGAAACTTTAGACAAAAATATTGATGTTCCAAAATATTTTGGACAATCAAAAGATGATCATATTCTTTTTTATGCTAAACACATTAACGATAATGATAATGACATTGAAACAATTGTAGTAAGTAAAGATTTAAATGTTAGAGTTAAAGCAAGTGCAATAGGACTTAAAGCTGAAGATTATTTAACTGATAAGATCGATATTAAAGTTTTACCTGATGGATATTTCGAAATTGAAAAAAACGAAAATCTCGATGAAAAAGAATATATAGAAAAATCTGAAGTTCAAGATTTATTAAGCAATTCAGAAATCAATTCTAATACTTATTTGAAATATGGAGATAGTTATTATATTTTTAACGAGGATGAAAAATTTGAAAAAATAAATTTGAGCTATGATAATGAATTTTATAGTATAAGCCCTAGAAACATAGAACAATTGTTTGCTTTTAATGCTCTTTTTAATGAAAATATTAAGTTTGTAACTCTTGTTGGTATTGCTGGTACTGGTAAAACATTAGTATCTTTAGCTGGTGGATTGACTCAAGTAATAGAATTAAAAAAATATGATAAATTAATGATTTCAAAACCTGTTATACCAATGGGGAAAGACATTGGTTATCTTCCAGGTAGTATAGAAGAAAAAATGAGACCTTGGTTGAAACCAATATATGATAATTTAGAATTTTTATTTACTGGAAAAGGGAAAAAACCAGAAAATTATCTTGAAAAAAATGAGTTTTTAGAAATTGAAGTTCTCTCTTATATAAGAGGTAGGTCTATTCCTGATCAATTTATTATAATAGACGAAGCTCAAAACTTGACTCCTGCAGAAGTAAAAACTATTTTGACAAGAGTAGGTGAAAATACAAAAATTGTCCTTACAGGTGATCCATATCAAATCGATAATCCATATTTGGATAGTTCCTCCAATGGATTAGTCTATGCAGCTTCAAAGTTCAAAAATTCTTCTATGGCTGCACACATAACTATGAAAAAAGGAGAAAGATCAGAACTCGCAACTCTAGCTGCTGAAATATTATAATCAATTTTTGTCAATTTTTCTTAATATTTATTACTATTAAATTAAAATAAAAAATATATAATGAACATGTACTTTTTTATAATCAGGAGGAAAATATGAAAGAAGCTTTAGAATATGATATTTTTATAGATTTGGATACCAATGATATACATTTAATTACATATCTTTTAGAAGGAGAAGCCCACCTAATGAGTGTGAGAAATAGACAAGAAGATGGCTACTTAAAAATAATCTCACCTAAAGATAGTTTAGATGATGCATTGAGTTTAATTAATTCAGTAAAAGAAGAAGCCATTAAAATGGAGGTAGTAAAAATTGAACCCCACAACGGGATTGTATAAATATATCCCCATTCCAAGAGAACATAAACCTGATATTTACTCAATAGATTATAAGAAACTTAAAAAATGGGGTTTTAAAACCGTACTTTTTGATTATGATTTTACAATAACTGTTTGGAAAGAAAAAAAAATAAATGAAAAGACGCTCGAATTATTCGAGCGTCTTTTAGCTCAAGGCTTTCAAGTGGCTATTGTTACAAACGCAAAGGAAAATAGAGCTAAACATATAGAAGAAAAAACAAAAGGTAAAGTAAAAGTTTATTCAAATATGAAAAAGCCTTCTACTAAAAAATTATCGAGGGTTTTAGACATATTGGAAACTAACCCTGAAGAGACCTTGATGATTGGAGATTTATTCATAACTGATATTTTTGCTGGTAATAAACTAGGTCTATATACTATTTTAATAAACCCATATATTTACGAAATAGAAAGTAAATCTAAAAGATTTATGGCTGGATTTTCAAGATTTATGTATTTCATATTTTTTTATACGATAGGATGGTTTTTTAGATTGATGGATTTAGGTGTACCAAATGAATTTAAAAAGTCGATTTTTGATATTGATTATGAAAATATTTATAAAACAAATCATACGCTTTTAATTTTCGATTTTGATAATACATTAGTCCCATGGCACTCAGATTTCATACCCGAGAAAGTCAAAGACTTAATGACATCACTTAAAGAAAAGGGGTTTGATATATTAATTGCCACAAACGGTAGAGAGTCTCGATTTAAAGATCTTAAACATGAATTATATGAATTAGATATAAACATACAGCCCTTATCGCTGAAACCTCTAACATTCAAAATCAGAAAAAAAATTAAAAGTTTGAATAAATATCCTTATGAATGTGTTTTGATTGGAGATCAATTGTTTACAGATATTTTAGCTGGTAATATATCTGGTTTTTATACTATAAAAATTGAGCCTTTGAGTACGAAAGAAGGAAAATGGACAAAATTTGTTAGGAATTTTGAAAAACTTAGTATTAAAATAATGAGAAAAAAACCAACCCTATTTAAAGAAGGAGGGGATGAATAATATGAAGTGCGAAGGATGTGGAGTAACTATACAATCTATAGATAAAGATCTTCCAGGATATATTCCTCAAAATGTTCTAGATGAAAAAATAATAGATAATGATAAAATATTATGTCAGAGATGTTTTAAATTAAAAAATTATAATCAACTAATGCCATATAATTTAGATTCTGATTTTTTACCTCAGTTAGAAGAAGTGGTGAAAAATTTTAATACAATTATCTGGGTAATAGATATTATAGATTTTGAAGGTACATTTAGAGATGAAATTGCAGATAAAATAAATGGTAAAAATGTCATTATTTTAGCAAATAAAATTGATCTTTTACCAAATACATCAGCCCTATCGGAAGTTAAAGAATGGTTATTTAAAAAGATAAGAAATAAAATAAAAATCAAAAAAGAAAACATCAGAATGATTTCAGCAAAAACAGGTTTTGGATTTAATAAAATAAGAAAATTAATTACCATGTCTGAAGAAGAAAAAGCTCTTATTATTGGAGTAACTAACACAGGTAAGTCTTCTGTTTTGAATAAGATTACAGAAGGAGATATTACTGTATCTTCTTATCCAGGTACAACTTTAAACCTTATAAAAACCAATTTATCAATGTCTAATATAGAAATATTTGATACACCAGGAATAGAACCTGATGACCGCCTTTATGAATTTTTTGATATTTATACTCAAGTGAAAATGATTCCAAATAAATCATTAGAAGTTGAAACATATAAGCTTGAAAGAGATAGAGTTTTTTTCATAAGCGCCTTGATTTATTTTACCATTGAAGATAGGTCTCAAGAAGATTTGAAACCTATATTTACAGTTTTTGCATCAAACAATATTTCAGTTCATGACACAAACAAATCTAAAATAGATGATTTAATCAAAAATAGAAATGTTATTTTTCCACCTTATACAGATGATTTTGATTTTGATAAAATAAAATTCGAAAATAAAAATATAACAATAAAAGAAGGATATGACCTATCTATTCCTGGATTTGGGTGGATTTCTGTAAAAAGAGGTCCTTTAGTAATCAACATGAGAAAACCTAAAAAATTAAATGTGCATCTAAGAAAATCAATGATAAAACCTAAAATAAGATAACGGAGGTGTTTTTTATGATTACGAAAAAACCTGGTATAAAAGTTGGAGTTTCCAATAAACATTTACATTTATCTCAAGAAGATCTAGAAAAACTTTTTGGTGAAGGATATGAACTAAACCCAATAAAAGATTTAGGTCAACCTGGACAGTATGCTGCTGAAGAAACTGTAGATTTAGTAGGACCAAAAAATACAATTAAAAGAGTCAGAGTATTAGGCCCAACCAGAAAAGCTACTCAAATTGAAGTTTCTAGAACAGATGCTTTTAAATTAGGCTTAAATCCTCCTGTAAGAGATTCTGGTGATATAGCTGATAGTTCTTCAATTAAATTAGTTGGTCCTAAAGGAGAAGTTAAATTAGAAGAAGGAGTTATTTTAGCTAAAAGACATATTCATATGCATACTGATGATGCAGAAAAATACAACTTAAAAGATAAAGATATAGTTTCTGTTTTAGCTAATAAAGAAGGAAGAAAATTGATTTTCCAAGATGTGTTGGTTAGAGTTTCTGATAAATATGCTTTAGAGTTTCATGTTGATACAGATGAAGCTAATGCTGCATTCTTAGGTAACAATGATGAAATAGAAATTATAGAAAAATTGTAATTTTATTCTATTGACGAAATAATTTAATTATAGTATAATATTTTTTGGTGTTTGGGCAGGTGTAGCTTCAGCCGGTAGAGCGCCGCCTTGGTAAGGCGGAGGTCGTGAGTTCGAGTCTCATCGCCTGCTCCATACATGCGAATGTAGCTCAGTGGTAGAGCACTTGCTTGCCAAGCAAGGGGTCGCGGGTTCGAATCCCGTCTTTCGCTCCAAAACCCCCACTATTTTTGTGGGGGTTTTTTATATTTTTAAGTTTTAATGATAAAATATCATTATACGTTATCTTAAGACGGGATTGAGACTTATGAATAGAAATTACTATATAATGAGAAGACTTAATGTGAATAGATTAGTTCAACTTTCAAAGGTTGGAGACATGGAAGCTATGGGGATGATTTTAGAAAAATTTGAACCCATGGTTAAATCTGTTGTAGCTAAATATTATGGGGCTTGGGCTGATTTTGAAGATTTTATGCAAATAGGTTATGTTGGGCTTATGCAAGCAGTTTTTAATTATAAAGACAATTCAGGAAGTAAGTTTTCCACATTCGCCTATTTGAATATTTCAAGTGAAATTAAATCTTTCTTAACTTATTTAAATAGACAAAAAAATAAAGTACTAACAGAAGCCATGAGTATAGAAAATACTTTTGAAGAATTCAACGAAACATCAGAATATTATATTGAAGCACCAGAAACTACAGAACCTGATATATTAAACCAGTATTTTATAAATGAATGTGTAAAAGAGTTGAATGATGATGAAAAAGATATTATAAATTTATGGTTTAAAAACTATACTTATAAAGAAATTTCAAAAAATTTAAATATTAAAAGGAAGAAAGTTGATAATACAATTCAAAAAATAAAAAGGGTTCTTACAGAAAAACAAGAGCTATATGAAAAAATTCAATTTTTTATTGGAGGTGCGCTTTGAGATTAAAAATTATATTGATTGTTGTTAGTATAATTGCTTTAATATTAGCAATAGGAACAGAGATAAGAATGACTGTTTTTAAAAAAAATAGTGAAAAACAAATAAATAGATTAAGTGCTGAACTAAATGATAAAGTTAATACTATAGAAAAACAACTCGAAAAAATGAATACTTATTTTGAACCAAATGGTTTAGTAGAAAAATATATTGTCTCTAATAGATTTTTAAAGAATCAAATGGATGACCTTGATGGTATATTAACACATTTTCAAGGTTCTTCAGATAGTGGTTATATTCAGTTATATGTAACTGGCCATCAAGAAGTTTGGGTATCTTTTAGAGATAGTAATAAGTATATTTTTCAAGAAAATATATCTCCTGGTTTGAATGAAAATAAATTTTTCTTTTTTAAAGAACCTGATATTGAAACCAAATATACTCATAAAGTTCCTTATAATGGAACTTTTAAAGCTGGTGACCCTTCTAGAGTTTATTTTCTGATTAATGAAACAGGTCAATCGAGACTACTTAGGCACCCAGAGGGAAGCATAGATAATTTAGCAGAAGATTTGAATTTGTATATTCCTACAATTACTGGTAATTAAACTATCATTTTCTTTTGTGAATATGTGCTTTTGTGGTATAATTAACAATATAAAATATATGCAGTGGAGGTATTAAAATGAAGGAAAAATATACACCACAAGATTTTGAAAAAAAATGGCAAGGTGTTTGGGAAGACAACAAGGTTTTTGAAGCAGAAAAAAATAGTGACAAAGAAAAATTTTATAATTTAATTATGTTTCCTTATCCATCAGGAACTATTCATGTTGGTCATGTAAAAAATTACACAATTGGTGATGTAGTAGCTAGGTTTAAAAAAATGAAAGGGTTTAATGTTTTACATCCTTTTGGATATGATTCATTTGGCCTCCCAGCAGAAAATGCTGCAATAAAAAAGGGAAATATACACCCAGAAACATGGACTTTGAAAAATATAGAAACAATAAGAAGACAAATAAAATCTACAGGTATAAGTTATGACTGGAGTAGAGAATTAATGACTTCTTCAGAAGAATATTATAAATGGACTCAATGGATTTTCTTAAAAATGTACGAAAAGGGATTAGCATATAAAAAGAATGCCCCTGTTAACTGGTGTCCCAGTTGTAATACAGTTTTAGCAAATGAACAAGTGGTTAATGGAAAATGTGAAAGATGTGATACAGATGTTGAAATAAAACAGTTAAATCAGTGGTACTTTAAAATAACGGATTATGCTGATAAGCTATTAAATGATATTGATAAATTAGAAAACTGGCCAGAAAATGTTAAGACTATGCAGAAAAACTGGATTGGTAAAAGTGTTGGTGCAGATGTTGATTTTTCAGTTATTGGTCAAAATGAGAAAATAACTGTTTTTACAACTAGACCTGATACTTTATTTGGAGTTACTTTTATGGCCGTTGCTCCTGAATCCCCCCTTGTGGAAACTTTAACTACAAATGAGAACAATGAAGAAATGCAAAAGTTTTTGAAAAAGGTAAGTATGCAAGATAGATTTAAAAGAACAGCTGAAGGTGTTGAAAAAGAAGGTGTTTTCACTGGAAGTTATGCTATAAACCCTGTTAATAATCAAAAAATACCTATCTATGTTGCTAATTATATATTATATGAATACGGAACTGGTGCAATAATGGCTGTCCCAGCACATGATGAAAGAGATTTTGATTTTGCTAAAAAATATGATATTGAAATAAAAAGAGTTATTAAACCAAAAGATGAAAAGGTAAAAGAACTAGAAAATGCTTTCACTGAAGATGGCATTATGATGAATTCAGATAAGTTCAATGGTATGCCAAATAGAAAAGCTTTAAAAGAAATTGTTAAATGGTTAGAAGAAAAAAATATTGGAACTAAAAAAACACAATTTAAATTAAGAGATTGGTTGATTTCTAGGCAAAGATATTGGGGCGCCCCAATTCCTATTATTTATTGCGATAAATGTGGAACAATCCCTGTACCTGATAAAGATTTGCCGGTAGAGTTACCAAAGGATGTTAAGTTTGACGCTTCTGGAAAAAGCCCTTTAGTAGACCATGAAAACTTCCATAATATTAAATGTCCTAAATGTGGAGAACAAGCTAGAAGAGAAACTGATACAATGGATACTTTTGTTGATAGTTCTTGGTATTATTTAAGATATATCAATCCACATATGGAAGATAAAATTTTTGATACAAAAGAGGTCAATGATTGGTTACCTGTTGACCAATATATTGGTGGGGTTGAGCATGCAATACTTCATTTATTATATTCTAGATTTATAACTAAATTTCTAAAAGATATAAATTTAATTAATTTTGATGAGCCTTTCAAGAATTTATTTACACAAGGTATGCTTTATAAAGATGGGGCTAAAATGTCAAAGTCAAAAGGTAATGTTGTTTCACCAGAAGAAATTATTAAAAAATACGGAACTGATACCTTAAGAACTTATGTTTTATTTATAGGGCCACCTGAAAAAGATGCTGAATGGAATGAGTCTGGTGTTGAAGGGGTATATAGGTTTTTAAATAAACTATGGAATAATTATAGCTTATTTATAGATAAAATTAAAAAAATCAATTTAGATAAAAGTTCTCTTAAACTAACAACAAAGGAAGAGAAATCATTAAGAAGAAAACTTCATACAATGATCCAAAAGATGACAAAAGATATTGAAGGTAATTTCCAATTCAACACTGCAATTTCTGCCATGATGGAACTATCAAACGAATTACATTCTTATTTGAATTCTATAGACAAAAAACATTGGAACCTTATGCTTTTACGAGAAGTATCTGAAAATTTTGTGTTATTATTATCTCCTTTTGCTCCTCATATAGCAGAAGAACTATGGCATGAAATGGGAAATAAAAATCTAATTGTTGATTCTAAATGGCCTGAGTTTGATCAAGAAGCTATGAAAAAGGACGAACTCAATATTGTTATTCAAGTTAATGGAAAACTCAGAGCTCAAATCGAAGTTCCTTCTTCTTACTCAAAAGAAGAAGTTAAAGAAAGAGCTTTAAAAGAAGAAAAAATACAGAAATTTATCGAAGGAAAAGAAATCATAAAAACAATTTATGTTCCAAAAAAATTAGTCAATATAGTTGTAAAGGGGTGATTTTATGAGGACTCCAAAAATTCCAAAGCCAACAGTTAGAAGACTTGCTATCTATTATAGATGTTTAACTAAATTGAAAGATAATAGCCTTGAAAAAACTTCTTCTAAAGAAATGGCAGATCTATTAGGGATAAAAGCGTCTCAAGTAAGAAAAGATTTATCTTACTTTGGAGAATTTGGTAAACGTGGAGTGGGATACAACGTAGACAAACTTTCTTTTAAACTAAAGGAAATTTTAGGTTTGAAGAAAAATTGGAATGTTGCTATCGTTGGAGCTGGTAATTTAGGTTCAGCTATAGCAAATTATGCAGGATTGGAAAAAAATGGATTCAAAATTATTTCTGCATTTGATGTTGACGAGAAAAAAGTTGGACAAATGATCGTTCCAGGGGTTACAATACAAAGATTAAATGAAATAGAAAAAAATATTAAAGAGAATCATATTGAAATTGCAATACTAACTGTCCCAGTAAATGCAGCACAAGAGGTCACTGATAAATTAATCAATTGTGGAATTAAAGGAATTTTAAATTTCACACCTACTTCAATTTCAACTCCAGAAGATGTTTCTGTTGAAGATGTAGATTTTGTTATTTCTATGAAATCTTTGACTTTTGAAATTGCATCATCTGAAAATAACATCTAATTTAAAGGGGCTTAATCAAGCCCCTTTTTTATATTCTATTTTTTGAAAGGAGTAGCAAATGCCTAATTTTAAACATCATATAATGTCTGGTGTTATTCTTTTTCCAGCTTACTATTTCGTTTTTTCGATTATATACAATTTATTTAATGGTAATTATCCATTATTTAATAATGGCGAGTTAATTTTTTCATTTTTACTCTTCGTATTTGGTGCTGATTTACCTGATGTGGATCATGATCTATCTATAATTAATAAAATTTTTAGAATATTAACTATAATTTTTACTGTTTTCTATGTTTTTGAATATGAATATCTTTTTAGAGAATTAATTAATATAAATGATTTCCTACTCTACAATTTAATAGTTATTTATATCGGTATTATTTTAGGATATTTTTTAGGAATTATTTTCAATGCATTAACAAGACATAGAGGTGCTTGGCATAAAATCCATACTGGAGTAATAATTGGAATAATCATTTTCTTTATCAACATAAAATATAATTTAGAAATACGACTTTTTTATAGCTTATCTTTAGTATCAGGGTTTTATGTTCATATAATTATGGATAAGTATATAAAATTAAAATAAGTTCAAATCTAAGATTTGAACTTATTTTTTATATGTCCTCAATAATTTTGTTATTTTGTTTTTCGTAATTTTCAACAGCTATTGGTTTTTGTATGTATAAAGGTTCTAATTTACTTGGTTCAATATTTTGACCTTTTTTAAAAGCATAAATATAATTATCTATTTTTATCTCAGGAATTAATATTTTATTTTTTAAATTATATTTTTTTATAAAATGTTCACTTTGTTCACCTATCAATATTCTATTATTTAAAACTGTTTTTAATTGTTCTCCAAAAACCATCTTTGGATCATTGATTCTTTTACCCTTATCGTATAAAGTAATATATGCTGCATCTTCTCTTGCTCTATTGATTATTGCTATTTTTTTATCTTTATAATCATAGCTTAAAACATCACTTGAGTAAAATTTTTTTAGTTCATAGTTTTCTCTTCCAAAAAGTAATCCTTGCATTACAGCTATTCCGATTCTTATCCCAGTAAATGACCCAGGGCCGATGTCTATCCCAAACTTATTTATTTTTGATAAATCTATTTCTATTCCTTTGATTATATTATTTATCTCTGTAACTATCTTTGAACCTGAACTTCTTCCAACAATAGTTTTAATTATTTCTTTTTCCCCAGAATAAATTACTTTTACTTCTCTCTGTGAAGAAGATATTATTATCATTTTGTCTCCCCTTTTTCTTTTAATTTCATTGCTTTTTTGTAAGAAGAAATAGAAGATTTGTATTCACCTATAGCCTCAAAAGATTTAGCCATAGCTAAATAACTTTTATAATCGTTAGGTTTTTTCATAACTATTTTCTCTGATAAATGTAATGCATATTTTCCTAATCCAATTTTACATAATAATTCTACTTTTTTTATTGAAGGTTTAAACTCAAAATATACAATTGTAAAAATTAATATTCCTACTATTATTCCTAGATAAATAATTAAAATACTTCTATCTTTACTACTTTGTTCTGTTTTTTCTTCCAAATCAGAATTCAAAGTAGGTGAAGAGACAACAGTTTCTGTTGAATCTTTAGTTATATCTGTAGAATCATTAGTAATCTCTATTTTACTACTTAGTTTTATTATCTCATTTTCAATGTCTTCATCAAACTCACCCATCAATGAATTCAAATCTATATTAGCGATAATATTTTCGTCTATTGAATTTAATCTATTATTCATAGTTTTTATAACTGACAAATATAGGTCTTTTAATAAATCATTCTCCAAAGACATATCACTTAAATCTTTTCCTTTGTTATAAATTTCTTTTAAGAAACTTCTCATATCCGTTTTTTCTAAAAAATATACTCTATTATTCATTTCAGTTAAGTAATTTTTTAAATCAAAATAATTTTCTAATTTTTTCAAAACAGTTAAATTATTAGAATTAATTACTCCATTTTCTTGCATGAAACTTAAAAGCCTGTAAGCACTGACAAAATTCCCCTCTGATAAATATATCTGGTTTTCTTGAATAATCTTATTTATATTTTCTTGAATATTTTTTGGTATAAATGTATTTATAAAATTTTTCATCTCTCCATCTAAATAAACAGAGTTTTTTATAACTTGGCTTACCAAGCTATTTAAAAAAGCATCAAAATTTGCTATATTGATTTTTTTTGAGAGGCCTTCTAATCTATAAAGAGACTTATAATAATCTTCTTCCATATAACCTTTCACAAATATTTCGTTTAATTCATCTTCTATGAAAGGGAAAATAATTAATATATTTTCAGTGTCGGTTGCGTTTAACTTTAAATCTTTTCTTAAAACAGATAATGATGTTAAAAATTTAGAAAAGTCTTCTGAAAGAATATGATTTACAAAATTTGTATTAGAATATTTATTATACAATTCTTTTTTAGCAGATATAATTTTTCCATATTCCGCTACTTTTTGTGTATAATCATTTTCTTCAATATAGTTTAATAATTCTGACCAACTTTGGTCTAAGGTTTCAGACCTATAAGATAATGTATATATTTCTTCAAGATTTAATGAAAAGATAGAAATGGTTATTATTAGAAGAAAAAATACAGTTATAATTCTTTTGATGATTTAAAATCATCTCCTTTCATTATTTCGATTCAAAATATGATTTAATTGTGTTGACTTTATTAGTTTTACCAAGAACAACCATTAATTTAACTCTTGCTTTTGGTCCTGAAATTTCTTGGCCTAAAATAACCCCTCTATTTTTTAAATCGGCTCCTCCACCTTTGTATCCATAAACACCAAGTACTCTACCTTTATAACATCTTGATACTAATACTACTGGTAATCCTTTTTTTACAACTTCTTCTAAGGCATCTGCAACTTTTTCTGGTACATTTCCCCTTCCGAAAGCTTCTATAACTAATCCTTTATATCCTAATTTAGGTAGTTCTTTAATTATTTCACCTTGATCACCAGTATATGTTTTTATTAATGCTACTCTATTTTCAACATTATCAGAATTTATGTGCATTCTTAGTAAAGATCTTCTATGAAAAATAACCGTCTCATTATCTACAATACCTAATGGACCATATCCAGGTGAATCGAATGTTGCCACATTTGAGGTGTAAGTTTTTGTCACTTCTCTTGCAGCATGTATTTCATCGTTTAAACAAACCAACACCCCTTCTTCTATAGAAGCTGGTTTTGTAGCAACTCTAATAGAAGCTATGAGATTTCTTGGACCATCTGTACTCGGCTCATTCCAATCTCTCATAGCAGCGGTCATTACAACAGGTTTTTTATTATCAACCATTAAATCTAAAAAATAAGCTGTTTCTTCAAGTGTATCAGTACCATGTGTTATAACAACTCCATCAAAATCATTAGATTTTATTATTCTTTTTACTAGTTTAGAAAGTTCTAACATTTTATCAGGAGTTATATGAGGACTAGGTATATTTGAAAATTCTATTAATTCAGTTTCGGCTATTTCATTGATTTCAGGGATTTCATTTAATTTTCTATTAACTTTGTCTGAAGGAATTACTCCTAATACTGGATCCGAAGTCATAGCTATAGTTCCTCCGGTAGTAATTACTGCGATTTTTTTCATTAACATTCCTCCTGTATAATATTTTCAAGTAAATTATACCATGGAGTTTATTTCAAAAAAACCATTGGAGGGATTTTATGTTTATAAAAATGTTAATGGTACAATCTTTAAACGGAGTTGTAAACCAAAATGGCTTTAAAAAATGGAATTCAGAAGAAGATTTTATTTTTCTACAAAAACAAATTGAATTATCAGATAGTATAATTATTAGCAGAGAAACATTCAACCTAAATAAAAAGTTTTATAATACCAAAAAATGTATTGTTCTTAATACAGAGAAAGAAGAAATAATTAATAACGTTATCTATACAAAATATACAAGAGCAAAGATAAAAAAAATAATAAAAACCTATAATTTTGAAAACACTTTATTATTAGGAGGTCCTACAATTAACAGTTTTTTGTTAAACGATGGTTTGATTGATGAAATTTGCATAACTATAGAACCTGTTATTTTTTCTGGAGATAAAACTCTTTTTGACAATTATATAATTAATAAAAAGTTTGAATTTAAAATGAAAAACATATCAAAATTAAATGATAACACCCTGTTATTAAACTATTCAATATTAAAATAATTCTCATTTAAAAATATAGCTGCCTTTTCTTATTGTTATTTAAACATTATTTTAGTATAATATATACAAAAAGAAAAAAAGGAGAGAGGGCTATATGAAAAATATCTGGAGGGTCTTTTGGGACCCAAAAGATTCGGAGTATAAAAAGCATTTAAAGGCTGCTGAAAACCTGTCTGAAAAGATTGGTTGTTCTGATTTTTTATCCAAGTTATTAGTAACAAGGGGTATAACTGATGAAAAAGAAGCTCTTGAATTTTTAAATCCGAATGAAAACCAAGTAATAGATCCTTTTAAACTAAAAGACATGGAAAAAGGGGTAAAAGTACTAAATGAAATATTAAATGATAAAGAAAAAATTGTAGTGTTTGGTGATTATGACGTTGATGGAGTTACAGCTGCTTCAACATTGTACTTAGGTTTAAAAGAACTAGGATTCAATGTAGACGCATATATACCCAGCAGAATGGATGAAGGTTATAGTTTAAACAACGATGCCATAGATGAATTATACAACAATGGTTTCAAAAACATTATAACAGTAGACTGCGGTATAACTTCTGTAGAAGAGATCAAATATGCAAAGGATTTGGGAATGCGTGTTGTTGTAACAGATCATCATGAACAAAAAGAAATCTTGCCACCTGCTGATGCAACCATAAATCCAAAAAGAAAAGATGGTGATTATCCTTTTCAGGGCCTTGCAGGGGTAGGTGTCGCATTTAAATTTTTGTTGGCTCTAACTGATTATTTAGATTCTGATTTTGACCCTTACACTTTGATAGATTTGGTCGCTATTGGAACTATCGCTGATATAGTTCCTTTGTTATCAGAAAATAGATATTTTGTAAAAAGAGGTATTGAGAAGCTTAAAACAAATCCAACAAAAGGGGTTGCAGCTTTATTAAAGCAGTTACGAATTGTTTCGTCAGAAATTAGATCTCACGTTATTGCTTACAAAGTTGCTCCAAAAATAAACGCAGCTGGAAGAATGGCAGACGCTTTTACAGCTTTTAAACTTTTGACTTCTGAAAATAAAGAGGAAATTGATAAAAATGTCTCTGCATTGATTAGACTAAATTCAAAGAGACAAACTAAAGAAAAAGAAATATATTTGTTTGCTTTGAGTTTGATGGATGTAAATCCTGAATATAAAAAAGATAAAGTAATTGTTCTTCATGGAGAAAACTGGCATTTAGGAGTTTTGGGTATAGTTGCTTCAAAACTTTCTTCACAATTCAACAAACCTGTTCTTATGGTTTCTGAAGAGGGTGAATATGGAAAGGGATCTGCTAGAAGCTTGCAAGGAATTAGTCTTATGAATATTTTCAAGAAAAGTTCTGAAGAAAATATTTTTCAAGAATTTGGTGGGCATGAGTTAGCCGCTGGGTTTTCTTTATGTAATGAAAATATAGATAAGTTAAGATGTTCTATTAACAATTCTTATAATAAAATATATGGCGATACTATTCCCGTATCAGAAATAACAATAGATATGGAAATAGATAAAATATGGCCAACATTTTTTGATGATATAGCTAAATTAGAACCTTATGGATATAAAAATCCTGAACCTGTATTTATGATGAAAAATGTTAGGGTAGATAATTTAAAATTCTTTGGAAATGCTGTTGAGAGCTTTGCAGGAAAAATGAGAAATAAAAAAGATTTTATTATGGATATAATTGGTTATGGGTTAGCTCCAAAATTAAAAGATATCAGATACAATAATCCTAATAGTGTATATATAGATATAGTAGGGAATTTTAGAGAAGAAAATTCATATAACTTAAGACATAAATTTCTTAAATTCTATCTCAAAGATCTAGAGTTAAAAAATAATGAAACTATTTCAGAAAACCCAGAAAACCTAGATACTAATTCACTTCTAAAAGAAGAACTATACAAAATAACAAAAATGGAAGTAATAGAAAGAAATCTAAATAGTAAAAAAATCGCTATGTTTTTACCTAGTAAACTGAAATATGCAGCTATTCTGAAAAAAACTCTTGATAGTATAAAAAATAATAAAAAAGTTATTATTATTTCATCCTCTCATCTAATAATGAGACATACACATAATATACTAACCTCATATATTTCTCCAAATAATATTTATTATAATAAAAGAAGCAGGATAAATAGTAAAACTATTGACAAAGAAAAAATTATTATGCTTACAGTACCAGCATTTTTTCATAACGCTAAAATGTTTAGTACTGATAAATTTGAAGTTATAATAGATGAACCTTATTATTCAATTTCACACAATGCAGTTAAGAATGTTAGCGAATACAAAGAATTCAGAAAATATATAATTTATAAAAAAGACAATATTTCAATTTTTGGAACTCTTTTTCACACTAGCCTAAAAGAGTTTTTTAAAAGGGCTGGTTTTAAAACTTTAGTTTCAAATGTAAATGTATCAAATTATGAGATAATAAAAGAGAATAAGAGTCTTATGATGGTTTTAAAAGAATATTTAAAAGAGTCAAAACAAAAAGTAATAGTCTTAAATGATAAGAAAAAACAAGAAATACTTTCAAATGTGATGAAGGAAAAATTTGGCTTTTTAAATGATGGAATAAGACTTTTCAATCATTCTATGGATTTTTCATCGAAATTAATGACAAGAGAAAATATAAAAAAACATTCTTCAAACGTTTTAATTACATCATATTCAACAAATGGATTACCTCTTGAGAATCAAAATAAAAATCCAATTTTCATTCTTTTGGATTTACCAAAAAGCAGATTGGAATTAATTGATTTATTTTCTTCTTGGAGTTCAAAAAAAGGCGCTCTAGATATAGTCCTAGGTTATGATGATAAATTTAAAGCAAGATTGTTGTATGATTATTCAAGATTTTATCCTTCAAGTAATGTGCTGAAGCAAACTTATGACTTTATAAAAGAAAAAAATATAACTAAAGAAAATGAACTAATTGATGATTTTTTTAAAGGTGATCAAGAGTTCTCGAAAATAGTCATTGATGAATTGATAGATTCAGGATTGATAATAAAAAATTCTAATGAATTAGAAATCATAGAAAATTTTAATTTAAAATCTTTACATAAAACAGTAAGAAATAAAGAGAGTATAATTGATGATTGGATTATAAAAGAAACCGTTCACTTTTATAAAAATGTAGATACGAAAGAGTTTATGGATATGCTTAAAAATGATATAACCAATGTGAAAAATAGAGAGGTTTAAAATATGAAAACTACCTTAGACTTAGATTCTGTTCTAATAATAAATAACCAGAAAATAATACAAATTAAAAAAATATTAGATAAAAATGGTATCTTTTCAAAAATTTACCCAGCGCCAAAAACTATTTTAGAAAGTTGTGCTCCTATAATATCATTTTGCAGTGAAGATGGTAATAAAATATCTAATTTATTGAATAAAAGTGCTGTTGATTATAACATAACTCTTTTAAAAAAAGATATTATACAGGAGTTGTTAATAAATTGAATTATTATGGAATTGATTACGGAGATAAAAAATGTGGGATTGCTAAAGCAAATGAAATATTAAAAATAGCTTCTCCACACACAACAATAGATAAAAAGGATTTAAAAAATTTTTTAAAAAGCCAATTAAAAACTAACGACATAGTCGTTTTTGGATTGCCGAAATCTATGTCTTCAAATTTTTCGAAACAGAGTTTTAAAACTATTAATCAAGCTATTGAAATTTCCAAAGATCTTGATAATGATTTTTATCTAGTAGATGAGAGATTAACAACACAATCTTTATACAATGAAATGAAAGGAAAAGTCAATTCTAAAAAAATCAAGAAAACAAAGGATCAAAACAGTGCAACTTTGATCCTTTCTGTTTTTTTAAAAAATGAAAACATAGGATACCTTATCAATGAGAAAGAAATATATACAATAGATAAAGATAAAGTAGAGGGGAAAAACGTATTAGTTCAAGATGTTGCAATCAAGAAACCAAAAGAAAATTTTAATTATGAAATAAAAGATCCATGGTTGTTTTGGTATTATTTCAGTAGGAATATTTTTACAGAATATTCAGTAATCGAAAAAAGTAATTTTGATATTATAATAAATTTTAAAAATATAGAAAATTATGAAAAATAATTTCTTTACCGGGAGGTATTTTTATGTCAAGACATGATTTAGGTATAGACTTAGGGACAGCTACTTTTGTTGTATATCAAAGAGGCGTAGGAATTATTATTGAAGAACCATCTGTGGTAGCTGTAGATAAAAAAAAGAAAATAATAATTGCAATAGGTACAGAAGCTAAAAATATGATTGGAAAAACACCTGATCAAATTGAAGTTATAAGACCTGTTCAGGACGGAGTTATTACCAATCCAATGATTATTGAAGAAGTATTAAGGTTTTTCTTTAAAAAAGCAAAAAAAGGTGTAAGTTTTTCTAAACCCAAATTAATAATCGGAATCCCTGCTTTAACTACAGATGTTGAAAGAAGAGCTGTAAAAGAAGCAGCCCAAAGAGTTGGTGCTTCAAAAGTATATTTGGTGTCAGAACCACTAGCTGCTGCAATAGGCTCTGATATGCAGATAACTGAGCCAAACGGCCATATGGTTGTTGACATAGGAGGTGGCACTACTGATATTTCTGTTATTTCTTTAGGGGGAAGCGTAAGATCTGAATCAATAAAAACTGCAGGAGAAGCCATGGATGAAGAAATAGTAAAATACATAAAAAAACATTATAGATTCTCTATTGGTGAAGCTACTGCTGAAAGAATAAAAATACAAATTGGAAAAGCTTATGAAAATGAGGAAGACATAGATATTGATATTAAAGGTCAAGATATAAAAACAGGCTTGCCATCATCATTAAAAATAAATTCTATGGATATTTTTAATGCTATAAAACCTGTTTTAAATGAAATAATTTTAAAAATTAAAAATGTGTTAGAACAAACTCCACCGGAATTGGCGGCTGATGTTAGTCAAAATGGAATTGTTCTTGTTGGAGGAGTTTCAAGAATTAGGGGTTTAGATAAATTAATAACTGAAAAAATAGGCGTAGAAACTAGTGTTTCAGAAGATCCTCATTTATCTTGTGCAAAAGGTACAGGAATTTTGCTCGAAGATGTAGAATTATTAAACAGAGTCAATGTTGAATAATTCTAGGAGGAATAAAAATGAGAGGCGTATATTTTGCTGGAAATGGTATGCTAAACTCATTAACAGATTTGAATACAATTTCTAACAATCTGGCTAATGTAGATACCACTGGCTACAAAAAAGATATTAATTCTTTTAGTGCTGTATATGAAAGAGAAATTAGTTCATATAACAACAAAAAAAATAAAATTGAAACCCTTGGAAATATATATTCAGGAACTGTCTTAGATGATATATCTCCTATTTTTTCACAAGGTGAAATATTAGAAACAGGGAATAAATATGATTTTGCTATAGAAGGTAATGGTTTTTTCAAAGTTGAAAGAGATGATGAATACTATTATAGCAAAAATGGTGAATTCAAAAGAAATTCAGAAGGATTTCTAGTAAATAATTCTGGAGATTATGTTCTTAATGTAGAGAATGAAAGAATTCAAGTTTCTGAAGATTTCAATGTGAATGGAAATGGAAATATTAACAATACAAATGAATATATTAATATTGTAGATCTTGAAAATATTGAAAAGCATGGTTATACCCTTTTTCAAGGAGATGAAATACAAGCTGAAGATTTCACTTTAAGGCAATATGCAATTGAGAAATCAAATGTTAATGCTTTAAATGAAATGGTGAATTTGATAAATGCAAATAGAAAATTTGATATTTTACAAAAAGCTGTATCTTCTAATGACGGTTTAAATGCAAAAATAAATGAAATAGCTCAAAATATTTAAGGGGGTTTTTAAAATATGTTAGTATCTCTTTACAGTGCAGCAACTGGTATGAATGCTGAACAAACAAAATTAGATATAATATCAAATAACTTAGCAAATGTTGATACAACAGGTTATAAAAGACAAAGGGCTGAATTCCAAGATTTGCTCTATCAATCAGTTAGAGAAGCTGGAACTCCAACAGCAGGAAATTCTACTCTACCAACTGGTTTATATGTAGGGCATGGTACAAGATTGGCTGCCACAAATAGAATTTTTACAATAGGAAATATTGAGGAAACTGGTGTATCTACTGACATGGCTATTATGGGAGATGGATTTTTCCAAGTACAACAACAAGATGGAAGAATTGCTTATACAAGAGATGGTTCATTTAAAAGGGATGCAGATGGAAGATTAGTTACAAGTAATGGCCTTTTAATGGTTCCAAATATGGTTATTCCAGAAAATGCTACTGGAATTAATATTTCTTCCGATGGAATAGTTAGTGTTGAATTAGCTGATGGAAACATTGAAAATTTAGGAAATATTAGTTTAGTGAGATTTTCAAATCCCGCTGGTTTAAAACCATTAGGAGATAATTTATATCAACAAACCAACGCTTCAGGTGATCCAGTTGAAGGAATACCTGACCAAGATGGTTTTGGTGGAGTAAGACAAAGCTATTTGGAAAAGTCAAATGTTGAAGTAGTAAAGGAAATGGTTAATATGATTACTGCCCAAAGAGCTTATGATATAAATTCTAAATCAATCACAACATCCGATCAAATGCTTCAAACAGTTTCAAACTTAAAAAGATAAGAGGTAATTAAAAATTGAAATATAGATTAACATTTTTAATTTTTGTAATTCTTTTTTTATCAATATTTTCTACTAATATTTTTGTTGTCGAAGAAACAATATATACAGATGACAACAGATTATCTCTTAAAGATTTTTTCAATGATATATCCTTTGATAGAACAATTAATTATTTATACAACGATGAATACTCTTACACAAAAGAAGAAATAAGGTCTAAAATAGAGCCTTTTTTAAATATTTATTTTAATGATTTTTCTTTAGTATTCAAATCAGACATAATAACAATTAAAAAATATGTGAAAAAAAATAATTCAAAATCATTTGATTTTTTTAATTATTTTATAGATTTTATATCTGAAAATTATCCAAAAATTACTCCTTTGAAAATTGTTAAAGAACCAAATGTTGATGATGTTAACAACATAGAAATTATAAATAATTTTTTAAATAAAGACAATCTGTTTTTATCTATAAAATATGAATCCAATGGTATCACAAAATTTTCTTCTTTAAAAATAAAAGTTGAAAAACTAAAAAAGATAATTTTTGCAGAAGAACAGATTTCAAGAGGTTATACTTTAAAAGCTGATAATACTTATGAAGCTACAATAAATGTACTTGAATATAATTTCAAAACAGCAACTATAGATGATATTACCCTTGGGAAATATAAAGTTACTAAAAACTTTGAAAAAGATGAACCGATTAACCAAACATATTTAAAAATAATTCCTGACGTTTTGAAAGGCGATTTAGTTAATATTTTTGTTGATTATAATGGAATTAAAGTACAATCTATTGGAAAAGCATTAAAAGATTCAGTTTATGGACAAACTATTACTTTAACTAACATTGAAACAGATGAAATAATAACTGGAATTTTAAAAGAAGGTCCCTCAGTTTTTATTAACCTGGGAGGTGAATGAAATTAGAAAAATAATATTGACTCTTTTAATTATTTTTATTTTAATAATATCTTTTTCTGAGTCATTATGGAATGAATCAAACAAATCTTTATATACATATAATAATAATTATGAAGTCGGAGATATCTTGACTGTACAAGTTTTAGAAAACCCTAATTTTTCTATTAGTGATGATATGAATGATAATAAAGGTGCATCTCTTGATACATTAGGCTCTCTGTTTAATTCATTGGGTGGAATTGATCTAAAAAACTTTTTACCTCTTGGAGCTACTAATCCAGATGATTTAAATGTTCAAAATAGAAATCAGGAATCTTCTTCCCAGGCAAATGTTGAATTATTAATCTCATCAGTAATTACTGAAAATGATAACGGTTTATTTAAATTACGAGGTGAAAAAGAACTAAAAGTTGGGTCAAATAGACAAAAAATGATAATCGAAGGTTATGTATCAGAAAAATCAATATCTAGGACTGGAATGGTTAATTCTTCTGATATTGCAAATGCTAAAATATGGTATGACGGTGATGTCATTTTCCAACAAGACCCATCAGAACCTTCTTGGACTTCTTGGTTATTATCAGGAATAGCAAACGTATTTTTTTGATTCTATGAGGTGATTTTATAATGAGAAAGAGTTTATTAATAATATTTTTATTAGGATTAAGTATAACAATTTTTTCAGTAAGATTAAAAGATATATCTAATTTTAGAGGAGCTAGAGACAACCAACTCTTTGGTATTGGATTAGTGACTGGGTTAGATGGAACTGGAGATGGTGGAGAAGTTACTTCTGAAATGCTTGATAATATGATAAATAATTTAGGGATTGATTTAAGCCAACAAATAGAATCAGATAACACAGCTATAGTAATGGTTTATGCAGATATACCTCCTTTTTATAAAACTGGTATGAGATTAGATATAAGTGTCGCTGCTATTGGAGAATCTGACTCTCTTGAAAATGGCGTCCTAATGCAAACACCTTTGTATGGAGCAGATAACAGTGTATATGCTGTAGCTCAAGGAAATGTTGTTACTGGTGGCGCTGATATCAATGACAGTTCTAATTTACAAGATAAATATAGAGTTGTAGGTTCAATACCAGATGGAGCAATAATAGAAAGAGAAATTCCTTCGAATATTATTAATGATAACACTATAACTGTTAATCTTAAACAACCTGATTTTACTACAGCTTCTAGAGTTGCTATGGCTATAGACAATGCATTGTCAAGAAATATTTCAAAAGCTCAAGATGCAGCTTCGATAAAAGTTGAAATCCCTTCAATGTTTTCAGATGATGTTATTTCTTTTATTTCAATGATAGAAGAAATAGAAGTAAAACCAGATCAAGCTGCTAAAATCATAATTAACGAAAGAACTGGAACTGTAGTTTTGGGTGGAAACGTTGAAATAGAAGATTTTACATTGAGTTATGGTAATTTTGTAATAAGTGTTGAGAATGGAAAAATTGGAGATCAAAAAGCTAGTATACAAAATCTTATTGGAGCTTTAAAAGCTGCTGGAGCTTTACCTCAAGATATAATATCAATTATTCAAGCAATAAAATCTCATGTATATGCTGAAATAGTGGTGATGTAAAATGGTAGGTCCAGTATATAATACAAATATTTCATATAAAAATACAAATATAGAAGAAACATCTCAACAACTAGTTAGTACAATGTTTACAAAAATATTAAACAAAATGAATGACAATCCTCTTTTTGAAGAAGATAGATTGATCCCTAAATCTAACACCGAGAAATGGTTTAATGAAATGATTAATGCTGAATATGCACAAAACATTACTAAAACTAGTCTTAAACCTTTAACTCAAAATATTATTGACAGTTTTTCTAAACCACTAAGATAAAAGAGTTCTCAAATTGAGAACTCTTTTTTTAATCAAAAATATCAGCTAAATAATTATCTTCTTTGGAAAATTCTTTATCAAGTTCTGTCTTTATTATTTTTCCGTATAAAGGACCTGCTGATATTCTATCAACAAATACATCTATATATTTACCTTTTAAATCTTCCTGACTTTCAAATATGACTACTTTGTTATTTAATGTTCTTCCTAAATATTTCCCTGATTTAGTTTGAGATTCTTGAATTATTCTCAATTTTTTATTAAGATATTTTTTATTCTCTTCTTTATTAATTTCTTTTTGTATATTCATCAGATATTGAAACCTTTTATTTTTTGTATGTTTAGGAATATCATCTTCTAAATATTTTTCTGCTATAGTTCCTTCTCTTGGGGAATACTCTGCAATGTTTATTTTATCGTATCTACATTGTTTCACTAAATCAACTGTGTCCATAAAGTCATCATCAGTTTCTCCAGGAAATCCTACAATGAAGTCACTTGTTATAGTTACATAGGGTACTTCTTTTTGAATTTTCTTTACCATATCTATATATTCTTGCCTATCATGCTTTCTGTTCATTTTTTTTAAAATATTATTACTACCAGTTTGAACAGGTAAATGAAAATATTTAGCAGCTTGAGGAGTGTTTTTAATCGTCTGAATTAATTCATCTGTAATATCTGTAGGGTAAGATGTTGTAAACCATATTCTATCAATATTTTCCATTTTTGCTGTTTTTTCAATCAAAATATTTAGTTTGGGGTGCTTATCTCCAAAATCTTTTCCATATGAATCAACGTTTTGTCCTAAAAATGTTATCTCTCTATACCCATTAATTGAATATTTTTTTGCCTCATTTAGAATATCATTTAAATTTCTACTTTTTTCTAGGCCCCTTGTATAAGGAACTATACAGTAAGTACAATATTTATTACAACCATGTATTATTGTAATCCAGCCATGATGTTTACTAGTAGGTTTTACTGGTAATTGTGAAGTAAAGTCTTCTAATTTATCACTAAAATCTACAAATCTTTTTCCTTTTTTTGCTCTTTCAACCATTTTAACTACATCAGTAACATTTCTTGTACCAAAAACGAAATTAACTGTTGAAAATTTATTTAGTATTTTTTCTTTTTCTTTTTCAGCAGAACATCCACCAACACCTATAATAACTTCTTTTTTCCCATCTTTTTTTTGCTTACCTAAACTACCAATAGCACCGTACAATTTATTTTCTGCCTTTTCTCTTACCGAACAGGAATTTATTAGAATCACATCAGCATTCTTTGGATTTTCAGTCCATTCATGCCCTTCATTTTCTAATAATCCTGTCATTATTTCACTTTCATTTACATTCATCTGACAACCGAATGTTTTAATATAAAATTTCATAATGACCTCCTTATTAAAAATCCGGCCACAATGTATGCGGCCGGATGAAATTATTATTTTTTATTCTTCTTCTTCTTCTTCAATGTCTTCTACAAATTCTTCGTATTTATCTTCAGCGTCTAATTTTTTATTTATTTCTTCTGGTATCTCTTCAGATTTTTCTTCTTTTTTCTTTGCAGCTTCAGCATTTTCTGCTCTTCCTTCTCTTCCTTCTATTACTGCATCAGCAATTTTTGATGTTATTAGCATAATTGTTCTTATAGCATCGTCATTTGCTGGAATAACATAATCAATTTCATCTGGATCACAGTTGGTATCAAGCATAGATACAGTTGTAATACCTAATTTATTTGCTTCTTCAATAGCTATTTCTTCTTTTTTAGGGTCAACTAAAAACATAACTTCAGGCATTTTGTTTAATCCTCTTAAACCACCTAAGTTTTTTTCTAGTTTATCTAATTGTCTTTTCATAGCTGATTGTTCTTTTTTAGGTAATTTTTGGAAATCTTCTGTTTCTACATATTCTTCAAGTTCTTCTAATTTATTAATTCTTTTTTTAATAGTCTTGAAATTAGTTAATAATCCACCTAACCATCTGTTGTTAACAAAATATCCACCGCATCTTTTTGCTTCATCAGCAACTATTTGTTGAGCTTGTTTTTTTGTACCAACAAACAAAACATCTGCGCCTTCTGAAGATTTGTCTCTTACAAAATTATATGCATCATCAATAGTTTGTAAGGTTTTTTGTAAATCGATGATATGAATACCTTTTCTTTCTGTGAAGATATAAGGTTTCATCTTCGGATTCCATCTTCTTGTTCTATGCCCAAAATGAGCTCCTGCTTCTAACAATTGTTTCATGCTTACTACTGACACTAAAAATACACCTCCATTTGGTTTTTGCCTCCAACTTCCTTACTTATACCGGCCTATAAATAGACACCGAGGTAAAAGAAACAAAAAGTTGTGAGTAATTTATTGTATTCTTTCTGCTTCGGCCCATAATCCTTCTAAATCATAAAATTCTCTTCCTTCTTCTGAGAATATATGAACAAGAATTGAACCAGCATCAATTGTCATCCAGTCATATCCTTTTCCTTTATCATAATTAGATATAGGTAAGTCTTGTTCCTTTAGGTATTGTATCACATAATCCCTTAATGCTGCCATATGAGTGTCTGAATTTCCTGTAACGATTATGAAAAAATCTACCATCAAAGCTGTTTTTTCCATATCGATAATTTTTATATCATCAGCATCCTTTTCATCTAATATATCTCTTAGATTTTCTACATGTTTCAGAATATCTTCTTTTGTTATCAAAATTACACCTCCTATTCAACAGTTACACTTTTCGCCAAGTTTCTTGGTTTATCAGGATCCAAATTTCTTAAAATTGCTACATAATATGCAAATAATTGTGTAACTGGAGCTACTGTTAAAGGAGAAATGGATTCTGAGGTTTTTGGAACTTCTATGTATTCATTAGTTATTTTACTTATTTTTTTATCACCTTTTGTGCTGATGGCAATGACTCTTGCCTTTCTAGCTTTTACTTCCATTATATTACTAACCATTTTTTCTCTCAATCCATTGAAGGGAACTATTGCAAATACTGGAAATGATTCATCCAACAGTGCAATTGGGCCATGTTTTAGTTCACCTGCTTGATAACCATTTGCATTTATATAGCTTATTTCTTTTAATTTCAGAGCGCCTTCCAAAGAGGCTGTATATCCAAATCCTCTACCTATAAACATCATATGTTTATAATGAGTATATTCTCTTGCCAATTCTAATATGTGATCTTTATTAGCTAATATTTCTTTATATATATCTGGTATTAATTCTAATTCCTTTATTATTTCTTTTACTTCATTAGTATAATAATCTTTCCAGAGCATTATTTGAGCTGCTATAGCATATAATATTGCAATTTGAGCAGTATATGTTTTTGTAGCTGCTACTCCAATTTCTGGACCTGTATTCATATAGACAACAGAATGTGATTCTCTAGGTATTGTTGAGCCTACAACATTGCTCATTGCTAACACATGGGCTCCTTTTTGTTTTGCGAGTCTTATACCCTCTAATGTATCAATTGTTTCTCCTGATTGGCTTACAGCTATCACAAGAGTTTTCTCATCGACATGAGGGTTCATATATCTAAACTCAGAAGCTACCTCTAAAGAAATATTTATATTTGAATAAGCTTCTATTAAATATTTCATAGAATATCCTGCATGGAAACTAGTTCCACAAGCTACGATATATATTTTTTCTAATTTATTTTTTATAAAGTCTTTAATTGATTCCAACTCTTTAATTGTTGGATATCCATTTTCTATTCTTCCTGCTAATGCAGACTTTATTGCTTGAGGTTGTTCGTTTATTTCTTTTTCCATAAAATGGTCGTATCCACCTTTTTCAGCTAAAGTTTCATCCCACTTTATTTCAATTTCTTCTTTATTTATTTTATTGTTATCTAAATCATAAATATCATATTTTTCTGGCTTAAGTTTAACAATTTCACCATCATCTAAAAAAACAACTTTTTTTGAATATTTGAGAATAGGGGTAACATCACTGGCTAAAATAGAGGTATGTCCATTATTTGCAATGACCATAGGACTCCCTTTTCTTGCTGCTATAATAGTATTTGGATCATCTTTATGCATTACTCCTATAGCATAAGCACCTTCAAATTTCCTCACTGCTTTTCTCACTGTTTCAAAAAGGTCTCCATTGTATTCTCTTTCTAAAACTTGAGCTATTACTTCAGTATCAGTATCAGATATAAATTTAACCCCATCTTCAATTAAATCATCTTTAAGTTCTTGATAATTTTCTATTATTCCATTATGAACTATTACGATTTCATTTTTTTCACCTGAATGAGGATGTGAATTTTTATCAGATACAGATCCATGTGTTGCCCATCTTGTATGAGCAATACCAGATTTAATTTTTTTATTCAAACTATCATTCAAATGTTCTTTTAGTATTTCTATTTTTCCTTCTTTTTTAGATATTTCTATTGAGTTATCATTGTTATAAGCAATTCCTGCTGAATCATAACCTCTATATTCAAGTTTTTTTAATCCTGTAACTAAATCTTCTATTTTTATATCTTTACCTACAAACCCTACAATCCCACACAATTTAATATCCTCCTCTTTAAAGGGTAATTTTGGAAACTAAATTTTCTTTCGAAGCTTTTGTTGCAACATAAATAGCATTCGATATAGCTTCAGCATCTGATGAACCATGTGCTTTCACTAAATGTCCATTAACCCCCAAAAAGAAAGTTCCTCCATATTGTCTATAATCGATTTTTGATTTTAATGAATATAGAGAATTCTTCATCAATAAAGCTCCGAGTTTTGTGAATAAGCCACCTCTTTTTACAGCACCCTTTAATTCGTCTAATATATAATAAGCTGTTCCTTCTATAGTTTTCAAAACATTATTTCCAGTGAAGCCATCAGTTAATAAAACATCAAAATTGTTATTAAAAATATCTCTAGCTTCAATAAAGCCAACATAATCGATATCCTCTTTTTCTTTTAAAATCTCAGCAGCTTCTCTGACAATAGTAGTTCCTTTTTCTTCTTCGGTTCCAATATTTAAAATTCCAACTCTTGGTTTTTTGATATTTAAAAATTTTGCATAGGCTATTCCTTCTCTTGCAAAATCATAAAAGTGTTCTGATTTAACTTCGGAGTTGGCACCAGCATCTATTAAGACTCTTGGCTTATTGTTTCTCCCTGGAAGAGCTAAAGCTAAAGCAGGCCTTTTTATGCCTTCTAGTCTTCCTGCTACAAACATTCCTGCACTCAATAAAGCCCCTGTATTCCCAGCAGAAACAAATGCATCTAAATCTTCCATTTTTAACATTTCACAACCTTTGTAGATTGATGATTCTTTCATTCTTCTAACCTTGCTTGGTTTTGTTTCATTTGTCACAGAATTTTCAGCATTTATATAATGAACATTATCATACCCTTGGAAAACAGATTTATCTTCCACATTTCCAATAATATATAGCTCAGCATCTTTTAACATATTATTTTTTAACGCAAAAAGTGCACCCTGAATCGTAGATTCGGGTGCATTATCGCCACCATATAAGTCTAACCCAATTTTATTAATCATATTATTATTCACCAATCTCAAGTACTTGTTTTCCACCATATTGTCCACAATTTAGACAAACTCTATGTGGTAATTTTGGTTCACCACAACTAGGGCATTTCACCACGTTCACTTTAATAGCTGAATAAAATTTTGCTTTTCTTCTGTGAGTTCTCGCTCTGGATGGTTTTTGTTTAGGTGTAGCCATTTATATTACCTCCTCTGATATTTTATATTAATCTTTTTTATCTATTAGTTTCAAAAGATCTTTTAATCTTGGGTCCACTTCATCTTTTTCACAAGAATGATTAGGGTTTTCGTTCAAATCTTCACCACAAATAGGACATAAACCTTTACAATTTTTATTGCATAAAGGTTTTTCGGGCACAGCTAATATTATAGCCTCTATAACTCTATCTGTCAAATCAATTGAGTCCTTTTCGTAATAAATTATATTTTCTAAAGAAGAAAGATGCTCTGTTTTATTCAATTCTTTCTCAAATCCTTTATTTATGTAGTATGCAAGTATTTCATTTTCAACTTCATATTCAAAAGCTTTTAAACATCTTGAACATTTAATTAATAATTTTGTTTTCACATCACCAAAAAGATCAAACCCTTTGGAAGTTTTTTTTATTTCAATATTAACTTCAACAGGCTCTAATATTTTCGCTGTATCGTTTAGAGTGTCTATTTTATCCCACTCATCTATTGAAATATGTTTGGTTAGTCTTTTTTCTATTTTATCAATTTCAAAAACTAGTTTTTCACTAGTTAAATTTTCATTGTACAAAAATATCACCTCAGCTCTTACTATTTTACTTTTTATTTTTTTAAATGAAAATAATATTTTGTAAACTCTTTGAGAAGATTTCATGTGTTAGAAAATAACTGAATTTAACTTCTTTTATTTACATATATTTTTTCTTTTTTTACATATCAGTATTTACTATTATGGTATAATTAAAATAAAAAATGGAGGGATAATAAATTGGACTTATTAGCATTTAGAGAGAGTATTTTAAATAAACTAAAAAATGTTGAAAAAGAACTAGCTAATCCAAAAACTGCAAATTCACCAGAAAAATTACAAAAATTAGGGATAGAGCATAATAATTTGACTGAATTAAACAATAAATATTCTGAATACACTCAAAATAAAGAGGATTTAGAAGCTCTTCACGATATGCATTCTGAGGGAGAAATATCAGATGAAGAATATGCATCCATGAAAGAAGAATTAGAAACAAATATGATTAAACTTGAAAAAGATATTATTAAGTTATTAGTACCAAAAGGGCAATATGATGAGAGAAATATTGTTATGGAAATAAGAGCTGGCGCTGGTGGAGATGAGGCAGGTCTTTTTGCACAAGAGCTAATGAGATTATACATGAGATATGCTGAAAGAAAAAATTGGAAATACGAATCCTTAGATATAACTGATAATGGTATAGGCGGCCTAAAAACGGCTGTAATAAAAATAAAAGGTAAGAATGTTTACGAAAAGCTTAAATATGAATCAGGAGTACATAGAGTTCAAAGAGTTCCTCAAACAGAATCCTCTGGAAGAATACATACTTCTACAGCCACAGTAGCTGTTTTACCAGAAGTAACCAATATTGATATTCATATAAATGACAACGATTTAAGGATTGATACTTATAGAGCTGGAGGAGCTGGGGGTCAACACGTTAATAAAACTGACTCAGCTGTAAGGATAACACACGAGCCAACAGGTATAGTTGTTACATGTCAAAATGGTAGATCCCAACATCAGAATAAAGATACTGCAATGAATATATTAAGAACAAAACTTTTTGAAAAAGAATTAGAAAAACAAAATAAAGAAATGTCAAATGAAAGAAAATCTCAAATTGGGACAGGGGATAGAAGTGAAAAAATAAGAACATATAATTTCCCACAAAACAGAGTAACTGACCATAGAGTTAATTATACCACTCATAGAATAGAGGCCATTATGGATGGAGACATAGATGAATTAATAGATGCTTTAACAGAAAGAGATTTAATGAATAAATTAGAAAAAGTAGATATTTAATAATTTGCATGGGGGGATTTCATGATTTTTAATAAATTGTATTCAATATTTTTTCTTTTATCTTTATTCAGTAGTTTTGTTGATTCCAGTAATAGTTCTCAAAATTCATATTTATCTATTGTTTTGTATTTTTTAACGCAATTTATTTTTATAACTGGAATTTATGTTATGTATAACGATCATTTAAAAGAAAATAATTTAAAAAATTCTATATCTTACCCTTTAATTTTGACTGTTGGATTTTTGTTAATGATATATTTTTTAAAATTAAATATTTACTTTTGGTTATTCCAAAATCTCTTATTAGTTTATGTTAACTATAATTCTATGCAATTTGCATATGATAATAAAAAAAATTGTTTTTTGAATGTTATTAATTTAAAACCATATATAAAATACGAAGATAACAGGAGTGATAAAGAATGATAGAAATTAAATTACCAGATGGTAGTGTTAAAGAGTACAAAAAGGGTATAACTCCTGCAGATATTGCTAAATCGATATCTCAAGGATTATTTAGAAATTCAATTGGAGCATTAATAAATGGAAAATTGCTTGATTTAAATACCCCAATAAATGAAGATTCATCTCTTAAAATTGTCACTTTAAAAGATGAAGAAGCTCCAACAATTTATAGACATACACTGGCTCATATAATGGCTTTAGCTGTTAAAAGAATTTATGGACATAGTAATGTAAAAATTGCTATAGGTCCAGTTATTCAAAATGGCTTTTATTATGATTTTGATTTAGATCAAAAAATTGCTGAAGAAGATTTTCCAAAAATTGAGCAAGAAATGAAAAAAATAGTTAAAGAAAATCATGAAATATCTCATGAAACAGTTTCTAAAGATGAAGCAAAAAAAATTTTCAAAGATGAACCTTATAAATTAGAATTAATTGAAGATATCGATGAGGATGTAGTTAGTATATATAGAGTAGGTGAATTCGCTGATCTCTGTAAAGGTCCTCATTTACCTTCTACAGGTTTTGTTAAACAGTTTAAATTGTTATCGGTTTCGGGTGCTTATTGGAGAGGCGATGAAAATAATAAGATGCTTCAAAGAATTTACGCTACAGCTTTCCCTAAGAAAAAAGAGTTAGATGAATATTTAGATTTTTTGGAAGAAGCTAAAAAGAGAGATCATAGAAAAATTGGTCCAAGACTTGATCTATTTATGATTGATCCAGATGTAGCTCCTGGAATGCCTTTCTTTTTAAAAAGAGGTTCTAAGGCTTTGAGTGAGTTGTTTGATTTTTCTAGAGAAATACACGAAAAATATGGCTATTTTGAAATACAAACACCTTTAATTATGAACGTTGATTTGTGGCATAAATCTGGTCATTGGGACCATTACAAAGAAAACATGTATTTTACAGAAAAAGAAGAAACTGAAATGGCTGTAAAACCTATGAACTGTCCGGGACATATCATAGCTTTTAAAAATGATATGAAGAGTTATAGAGATTTACCTATTAGAATGTTTGAATTTGGAAAAGTACATAGATATGAAAGAAGTGGTGTTTTACATGGCCTTTTTAGAGTTAGATATTTTACACAAGATGATGCACATATATTCTGTACAAATGACCAAATAGAACAGGAACTAGTTAGCGTTATGAATCTGACAGATGAATTATATTCAACTTTTGGATTTGAATATGAAGCAAACCTTTCAACAATGCCTGATGACCACATGGGTGATGTAGAAACTTGGGATAAAGCTATAGATTCTTTAAAAGGTGCCCTTGATAAAAAAAATGTACCTTACATAATTAATGAAGGGGATGGAGCTTTTTATGGACCAAAGATAGATTTCTACGTTACTGATTCTTTAGGAAGAAAATGGCAATGTGCTACTTTGCAACTTGATTTTCAAATGCCAGAAAGATTTGATATTACTTATATTGATGAAAACAATGAACATGTTAGACCTGTTATGTTACATAGAGCAATTTTTGGTTCTGTAGAGAGATTTTTTGGCATATTAATAGAAAATTTTGCAGGTGCTTTTCCTACTTGGTTATCTCCTGAACAGGTATCAATTATTTCTGTATCAGAAAAATTCAATGATCAAGCATCAGAATTTGCCAATAAATTAAAAAGAGAAGGAATTAGAGTAAGCCTTAATATATCAGATGCGACAGTTGGATACAAAATTAGAGAAGAACAGATGAAGAAAATCCCATATATGATTGTTTATGGTGAAAAAGAAGCTAAAAGTGATTCTATAAACATTAGAACTAGAGATAATAAAAATGTAAACGATATAAAAGTCGATGATTTTATTAAAACAATAAAAAATGAAATTTCTAATAGAGATTTAAATTTGAGTTATTAAAATTATATCCCCCTTTTAAAAGGGGGATTTTTTTAAGTAGAACTATAAGCCAGATTCTGTTATAAGTCGATCATCTATCTAAGCGACCTACCTTGAAGGATTAAGCGGGCAACCTACCTTCATTTTTGGTCTTGCTCCAGATGGGGGTTACCAAGCTATCAGGTTACCCTGATACTGGTGAGCTCTTACCTCACCTTTCCAACCTTGCCTAATATAAGGCGGTTTAAGTTTCTATGGCCCTT
>JBNJGY010000011.1:0-45423 GCA_051748045.1 Thermotogota bacterium | reverse complement strand
AAGGAGGAATTGAAATGATGAAAAGAGAACAAATGAGAAAAGATATTATGAAAAATTCTTTCGACAGACTTGCTGAGGAAAATATAAAAGTACTCCAAGAAAGTTATAAACTCTTTTAAAAAATAGGGGGGATGGATATGATTATAAAAAGAAAAAATAAAGCTAGATCATATTATTCAGGATTTGATAGATTGGACAACGAATTAAATAAAATTTGGATGGAAAATTCAAGAAGAATATAGAATATATTTAAAGATATATTCTCACCCAAAAAAAGAAGACATCTTTATAAGCAAGATGTCTTCTTTTCGTTATATATATTGTAAAATATCTTCTAATATTAAGTTTCCTTTAACCTGTCCCTTGTTTTGTCCTCCTCCACCTTTTGTTGAGTATTTTTTGTTTATATTTTTAATCAAGTTTCCAACATTAACAACGTCTGATTGGATTTTAAAAGTTTCGTCATCTTTTAGTATAAACAAGAAGTTTTCTTTATCAAAAGATTTTTGAAGGTATTCAAAAGAATTATCTTCTTTTTCTAGGAAGAAAACATTAATATCATCTAATTCTTTTATAGGTTCTAAAGAGGATAATATATTTTCTGCTTTATATGAGTAAAGGGTTTCAAGTTCTTTCTTTTGTCTATTGTTTTCTTCGATTATTTTTGAAACTTTTGTGGTAAAATCTTCTTTATTGGTTTTCAAAATATTACCTAAGTTATCAGTAATATTTTCTATTTCTTTCAAATAATTAAAAACTCTTTCACCTGCTAAGTAATAGATTCTCATAAAACCATTTTTAATATTATCCGTTTTTATAATTTTAATCATGTTTATTTCAAGGGTATTATTAACATGAAAACCACCACAAGCAGATGCATCTAATTTATCAATATATATAACCCTTATATCATCAATAATTTTTTCGGATATATCTTTTCTTAAATTTAGATTTTGAGTGTCATTTTGAGAATATGTTTTCTCATAAACTTCTATACTATCGTATATTGTTTGGTTTGACTTAGCTTCTACATCTTCAATTATTTTTGTGGATACCCTTTTATCAATGTCTATTGTTGAATAGTTTTCAGACATTCTAAAACCCACAGTGTTTAAGTTAAAATTATCTTTCATTATTGCAGATAAAATATGTTGAGCTGTATGCTGTTTAGCAATGTCTTCTCTATTTTTTTGGTCTAATAATATTTTATGTTTTCCTAACTTAATTTCTTTATCAATTTTTATAAAATCTTCATTTACTTCTAAAATATTTGCTTGACCTATTATTCCTCTATCCCCTAGTTGTCCACCCTTTCCATCTGGGTAAAGAGGATTATTTTCTACTTTTGCAATATAAGTAATGTTCTCTTTTTTAATTTCAATTATATTTATAAGCATGGAATCACCTTATTTATTTGTTTTTTTTATATATTTAGAAAAATTTAAATCTATAATATCAAAAGCTTTTGATATTTTGTTGGACCAATCTAAATTAATAGGATGCTCCAATTCTGAACTAATTATTGTTTCATAGCCTTTAAATTGAACTAATTTTAAAAGATTTGATATTTTTGATAAACTACTCATCTTACTAAGTGTAAAAACAAATCCAGTAGAATAATCTTTAATCCTATCAAGATCAGCTATATTATGAAAAGATTCATCCCAGTATATTTTGTATCCTTTTTTTAAAAATTTTTTCATTTGTTTTTCTTGAGCGTGTTTCGTTGGTTGTTCTAAAGCTACAATGTTTAAATTTTCCAATTTTTTCATCAGATAATCTAATTCAAATGAACTATATAGACCTGAAAAATCTAATATTAATTCTTTGTCTTTATAAAGAGAGATCGTTTCTATTAATTTATCTGTTTCTATATAATTTTTAATATCCAACTTTATTTTTTTATTTTTTGAAGGTATAAATTCAAAATTTTCATTTAAAAAAATTCTTTCAAAATTAACTTTTTTATGTTTTGAATTAAAGTCAAAGTAGAAATGTTCTATGTTGATATTATTTCTTTTTGAGATGTAATCATATACAGCCAGAAGAACTGTAGTTTTTGCAGACATATCTTTTTTAATAAAAGAGTTTATTTTATTTTCAAATTCTACTAAGTATTTTAAATCGTGAAAATTTTCTGTTATTTTTCTTAAAGATTCTACAATAGCCATAGATGTTTTGAATGTTTCACCGAATTCTTTATTAGGGGTTGATGCACCTATACCTTGAATTTCGTTTTCATCTATTATTTTAAAAACAAGATGTTCTTTCCATTCTTGGTCTAATTTGTTTAATATACTTCTTTCTTGCCAATAATATACATCTCTTTTTCTCATATAATCATCCCTTTATATATTAAGTAATAATAATAGCCATAAAATAGAAAAAGTAATTCCTATTATTGGGGATAAAAAGATTTCTTTTTTTCTAAAATTTTCAAAAAGATATTTATAAACAATACCAACTATTGCTGTTATTAGTGCATATAAATACATTTGATTTACAATAAAAATAAATATAACCATTCTTTCTGTCATTCCTGTAGTATCTTTTTGTTCTAAGGGAAATATTTTGAAATATCTAAACAGATAAGTTGCAATACCTGTGACTAGTATTAGACCAAGTAAATAATATTGAAAAGTGATACTCAAAAATGAATTTATGAAATAGTTTCTGCTGAAAAAGCTGACAATTAGAAAAAGTAAAGATATTCCAAATTCGTTTAAAGGATTTGATTCTTTTTTCTTTCTATAAAAGTCCCAGAAAACGTGTAATAAAATACTAAAAATAATAATAAAAATAGTAGTCATTGATTTTAGAAAATCAAAATTAAATCCTAAAAAAACAAGGATTATCCATATTGTATGGTAAATAGTATTGTCTTTTTTGTGGAATTTCTCTGAAAAGACATTAGTAAAAGCAAAATCACCAATTAAATGACTTAAAAGTAGTGTTATACTGAACATAATTACCTCCTAAAGAAAATCTATTTCTCCAAAGTTTCCCTCTGAAATATATAAAGCTTTTTTTAGCCTTTCCATTATCTCATTTACAGATTCTTCCGGGTTACTAACTTGTGTTATCCCAAAAGCAAGGGTTACATCAAAATTAAGATTTTTTATTTTTGATACTCTTCTTTTTATTCTTTCGCAAGCTATTTCAGCGTTTCTAAGTTCTGTTGAAGGCAACATTATTCCAAATTCTTTTCTAGATATTTTCATTACTTCATCTGTTTTTCTAGTTGATGCTTTTATCATTTTTAAAATTTCTTTGACTGTATCATCTATATTTACATTTGATAGATAATTTTTGAATTTATAAAAATCCATAATAGAAACATGTGCAAGTGAAAAAGAACCACCATTTCTTCCGATTTTATTCAATTCATTTTGAATTCTTTGTTTAAAAGCACCTTTACTTCCTCGTGCCATGACAAAATATAATGCATTTTGAATTGCCATTCTTATTAAATTATCATCATAATTATCTAGAATAAATCCAATTCCATCATATTTGAATAAAATAGATGAGTTAATTTCTTTTAGTTCATTTTTAACAACTATGTGAGGAAAAGAATAATTTAGTTCTTCCTCAGTAATTGCAAAGTCTGAATTAAAAATATCTTTTGTTTCAATAGAAATATTATTTTCTTTGAGAATTTCTAATATTCTTGGTTTTAAACTTGGATTAACATTCATATAACAAGAATAAATTGAATCCATTATATATCATCCCTTTTTACAGTCCAATATTTTTTTGGAACATTACTTAGTCTTGAATAATTTCCTTTTTTTCTTCCAATTTTAGCACAAGGGTTTCCATTAACTTCAACAATATCTGCAGTGAAATCCACTTTATTTTTTAATAATGAAGAGCCAACGCCATATAAATCTACAGGGACATCTAAAGTTTCAAAAAGTTCTATTTTTTCTTTATTGAAACCACCAGAAACCATTATTTTAATATCTTTTAGGCCATTTTTATCAAATATCTTCCTTGCTTTCCAAACTAATTCAGGATTAACTCCCAAGGAATTTTTATCTCTAGGGGTAACTGATTTATCTCTTAACTTTTCACTAGTATCAAATCTAACAGCCCAAATTTTGTTTTTACCTTTACCTATTATTTCAGAAGGGTCTGTATGGCCTTCAATAAATTTTTCACCTTTAACATATTCATAGAATTTTTTGACTACATTGAAAGTAGTTTCTACAACGTCGTTATCCCAATCTACTAAAACTAATCTATTCACTGATGGTTTGATGTGTTTATCAAAAGCAATAGCAGCTTCGGCGGTGCTTCCTTCATAAGAAGCGATTAGAGCGTGAGGAATTGTACCCATTGATTCAGCGCCCCAATAATCTGCGTTAGCATCAGTTGATACACCAAAAGCGCCTGCTTTTAATGCAGCGTATCCATCAGTAGTTTGTACCCAATAATGATCAAATCTAGCACTAAAGAATGCTATTGGTTTGCCATTTGCAGCTTCCACAACACTTTTTACTGAGGTAGCAGTACTAGTAGCTCTAGCTAAAACTCCTAATAGTAAAGTTTCTAAATGAGCAAAATATTTTGGATTTCCTTCAATAGCTAAAATAGGTTCTCGTTTATTAACTTTATCTCCATCATATAATGCTTTTATTTTTATTTCATCCCATTTATCAATCCATAACTCATTTAATTTCATTCTTAAATCCCATTTTTGTGAAGTGATATTTAATAAATCTTGTTTATCCATTCTACTTGCAGCATCTTGTAAATTTTTTTCCAAATTTAGGATTTGTTTAAATATATTTTCTGCTTCTTCTTCATCTTTATAATAGCCCGTTCCATACTTAAGAATAGCAAGCGCTTCATCTAAACCAACGATTACAGCATCTTTTCTTGGAAAAAACTGATAAGTTACGTCAGTATTTTTTTTATCTTTTTTTAGAACTTCGACAAACCTTGTAAAATATTTATCTGTGTAATACCCCATTCTTATTTTATCTATGGGAACTTTAAAAAGGTTTGGATGTAATCTTTTGTATTTAGAATCTCTCATAAATTCACCCCATTTTTCTTTTCATTATTCAATAAAGCAATTTTCCAGTCCTTACCAGCACCAAAGTTTCCAATTTCACCATTGTTTTTAATAACTCTATGGCAAGGTATTACAATTGGTAATGGATTTTTTTTCATAAGAGTTCCAACTGCTCTATAAGCTTTGTTATTAGTTACTTTAAACGCTAATTCTTTATAACTGAGTGTTTCTCCAAAATTTGTTTGGTACAAAGTCAAATATAACTGTTTTGAAAAATCAGAATTACCAGGTAAGGTTATATATTTTAAATCAATTTTTTTATTATTTTTTAATAAATTTTCAAAGAGATTAAAATATATATTATTTCTATTATTATTATTATCTCTAAAATTATAAAATGTATTTGTGATAATGTTTATTTTTTCAAATCTACTATTTTTAATATAGACATCAAAATATCCTCTGTAAAACCTATATTTAAAATTTATCATGTTTGAAATTCCTTGAAATCAACTGGAACTACTCTAGTGATGCCGCCTTTCATGGTTATCCCATGAAAAATATCTGCTATTTCCATAACAAGTTTATTATGAGTTATCATTAAAAATTGTGATTTTTCAGCATTGTCATTTATCAATTCAGAAATTTTGCTAGCATTAATATCATCTAGTGGTGCGTCAATTTCATCTAAAATATAAAAAGGACTAGGGTTGAGTGACATCATAGAAAAAAGAAAAGCTATGGCAATAAGAGCTTTTTCTCCACCAGAAAATAAAGATAATTTCTGAAATTTCCTTCCAGATTTTTTAACAGATATTTGAATACCTTTTTCAAAAGATAATCCTTCTCCAATTAATCTTAATTCACCATATCCATTTGGAAAAAGAGTTTGGATGTATTTTCCAAATTCTTCATTTAATTTGTTATGAAAATCGGTATATTTTTTTTCAGCATATTCGTCTAATTGATTTATAGAGTGTTTTAGAGATAGAATGGACTCTTCTATGTCTTCTTTTTCTTCTTTTTTTGTATTAAAGTCTTCATAGACTTCATTGTATTCATCTAAAACAGTGAGGTCTACAGAACCTAGATTTTTAAGTTTTTTTTGTAAATCATCAAAGTTAAATTTTAGAGATTTTATTTCTTCATCTGTTAATTCTTTAATTTCAAAATCTTCTTCTAATATATCAATATTCTGTGCCCTTTCGATCATATATTTTTTCTCGTTACCTAAATTATCTATTTTATGTTTAAACTCTTGGTTCAAGTTTTTTATTTCTGATAATTGATCTTTTATATTATTTTTTTCATTTTCTTTTTCTTCTAATTTTGAAAATTTTTCATTTTTTCCTACTCTAGAATTTTTCATTCTTTCAAAAATATTTGTTATTTCTTTATTTAAAGAGTTATATTCATTTTCTGAATCTTTAAGATTTTGCTCACTCTTTTCTTTTTCTTGCCTTTTAGTTCTATACAGATGTTGATTTTCTTCTAAAGATTCTCTTAAAGTATTTAATTCATCCAGAATATTTCTTTTTTGTTTTGTATAAAATTCAAATTTTTCTTCTATATTTTTCTTTTCCATATTAATTTCTGCTATTTTTAAATTCAAAGAGTTTAATTCTTCTTTTTCAGAAATATTAATTTTTTCAATTTTTGATAATTCTTTACTTTTTTTATTTATGGCATTTTCATTTTCATTTAATATTAATTGTATTTCTTTTATTCTATCTTTATTATTTTTGATTTGATCATTATATGCTTCAATTCTTTCAATCATTTTGTTATATGTTTCTTTTAATTCTTTTCTTCTGCTAACATAATTTGTGTATTTGTTATTTTTTAGATCTTTTTCTATCATTAATTGATTTATATCATCATTTATATTTTCAAGATCAGTTTTTTTAGTGTTTATATCTGTCATCATCAAACTAACTTTTTCTTGGAGATATTTTATGTTTTCTTTTGCTTCATCTATTTCTATATCTATTTCAGATATTTTATTCTTTCTCTTTATTATACTGGCAGAATAATCATTTTTGATCTTTCCGCCTGTAATTGCTCCATATCCAGAAATTACTTCTCCACCTAATGTAACTATATTACCTTTAAATGATGATTTTGATATTTTTATAGCATTGTTCAAATCATCTACTAACAAAATATTAGAAAATACATATTTCATTATTTTTTCAAATTGTTTATTGAAATCAACTGTATTGATTAGATAATCTATTACTCCTGCTTCATTTAATATATTTTTGGAATAAGTGCTTCTTGGGTTTAATATATCTGTAGAAAGAAAAGTTATTTTACCATGAGAATTGGCCTTTAGGTAATCAATATATTCTCTTGTTTTAAAGGAATTTCTAATAACAACATTTTGTAATTTTCCACCCACAGATGACGAGACAGCTTCTTCAAATTTTTTATCCACATCAAATAGGTTAGCTACCACGTCTATTACATTGTCATCATGTGAATATTTTGAAAAAAAGTCTTTTACAACTTTTGCAAAACCTTCATAATGATTTATTTGTGTGAGTAATATGTTTTTTTCATGAGATAAAGAAGTTATTTTTTTCTTATTATTTTCTGTTTCTTCTATATAATTATCATAAGATTCTCTCATTTTTTTTAGTTCATTAACTATATTTTGTTTATCATCGTATAATTTTCTTTCCCTTTCATTACTCTCGGAAAGTGTTTTTTCTATTTGGTCAATTTCTTTATTTAAATTATCTATTTCTTTTTTCATTTTTTTAGACTCTTCTGAAAGATAATTTAATCTTTCATCTTTTGCCTCGATATCGTTTAATTTTTGATTTTTTTCTTTTATAAGAGTGTCGTTTTCTTTTTTTAAAGTAGATATTCGTGAGTTCAATTCATGAAGTCTATTTTCTTCTTCATTTATAGTATTTTTTATTTCATCTCTTTTATCAGTTTCATTTTCTAAATTAACAACAACTTCTTTTAAGTCTTTATTGAATTTTTCTTTTAGATTATTTGTTTCATCTAATTTAAACTCTTTTTCTTCTAATTCTTTTTTTGTATTATCAATTTTCCAGTCTATATTTATTATTTCAGTGCTTAAATCATTATTTTTTTTGGAAAGAAAATCTCTTTCTTTTTCTATTACATCTATTCTTTCTCTGTAATTCTCAATTAAATCTGAATTTTTAGAAATTGTTTTATCGTAATCTGTTATTTCATTTTTTAAAGCTCTATATTCTCTTTCAACTTCGAAAGATTTTTTAAGTAATATATTTATATTTTCTTGATTTTCTTTTATTTTAGTCTCAGTAGTTTGTATTTCTTTATTAATTTTATTCCTTTTTGCACCAAAGTATTTTTTACCAATGTTTTGAATTTCTTCTCTATATTTTAAGTAGCTTTTTGCTCTTCCAGCCCTATTAGAAAGTGATCTTAGCCTTTTTTCTGTAACAAAAAGTAAATCTTCTAATCTTTCAAGATTTTCATTTGTTTTTTCTAATAATTTTAATGTGTTTTCTTTTTTTGATATATATTCACCTATGTCAGAAGCATCTAATATAATCTGTCTTAATTGTTCAGGAGAAGAATTAACAATTTCACTAACTTGACCTTGAGATATTATTGAATAAAACTGTTTTCCTACACCTTTATTGGAAAAAATATCATGTATATCTTTTAAAGCACAATTTTTTTGATTTATATAATATTTATTTGAAGAACCCTTTTCATACTTTTTTGCTATTTTTATTATCTCTTTTTCATCAGTTTCAAAACTCATTTCAACTTTTGCAAAATTGGATGCTTTTTTTGAATCTGTTCCAGCAAAAATTACATCATTTGATTCAGATATTCTCATTTGTTTACCAGATTGTTCACCAAGCAACCATCTTATTGCATCTACTATATTAGATTTTCCTGAACCATTTGGTCCAACTACAGCTATTATATTTTTGTCAAGATCAAATAGAGTTTTTTTTGCAAAACTCTTAAACCCCTCAACCTCTAACGATAACATTTTCATTTTAAATGCCTCCGGATTCTTTCATCCTATTATTAATAGCAGAAACCACTTCATTAATGTTTTTTCCTTTTACTAAAGCTTTATACATTACACCTATTGCTTTCATGTCCATATAAGAGTACCATCTTGGAGAGCCTTTTTCCATAGAATGATTTCTTAGAAGATAACTGGGATGAAAAGTAACAAAAGTTTTGATATCTCCATACCAATCATAAAATTTTCCTCTTGATTGGCTGATCTTTTTTTCATCAGTAAAATAAGACATGGACGTTGCTCCGAGTGTAACTATAACTTTAGGTTTGATTACTAGCATTTGAGACTCAAGATATTGAATACAGGATTTCATTTCTTCATCTGTTGGAACCCTATTTTTGGGTGGCCTACATTTTACTATGTTTGTTATAAAAATTTCTTTTCTTTCTATCCCCGCCCAATCTTTGAGCATTTTATCTAATAATTTACCTGCCCTTCCAACAAAGGGTCTTCCTGTTGAATCTTCGTCTGCTCCTGGACCTTCACCAACAAAAACAATAGGAGAATCAACATTCCCTTCACCAGGTACAGCGTTGTTTCTAGTTAAATGTAATGAACATTTCTCGCATTTTTCAATTACATTTTGAATATTTTTTAATTCAGTATGTTTATTAATAATTTTTCACTCCTTTACATTAATCCGAACTCGAATCCTTCATCGTCATATATGATATTTTTATCTGGAATATAATTAATAAAAAATTTAAATGAAAAACCAGCGATTTTTAAATTTGGAAGAATTGATAATGCTGGGTCGTCAACATTTTCAGGGCTATATGCTTTGAAATTAAGTGTCCAACAAATAATTTTCTTCTGTATTTCAAAAATATCAAAAAATATTTCATCTGTGTTATTATAAAATTTTAATCCAAATTTACCAAATTCACTTTCATCTGAATTTTCTATTTCAATAGATGTTAAAACTTTATTATCATCCATGAAATATTCTAAATCCCATTCTAAAAAGAATTCAGAATCTTTTTGTATAAATTTATTTTCTGTTTTATAATGATTGTATTTATCATCTATTAGTAGAGAACCATTCAATTTATTTTCGTTAATATAAAATGTATAATTAGATTCAATTTCAGGAATTTTTTCTTTTAATGTTTCTTTTTCTAAATAATAATCATATTCTATTTTTATTCTGTTTCTGTTGAATCTTATTGTTTCAGTGTTTTTTAAAAATTCGATTTCTGGATCTTCTTGATGATTAATTTCGAATTTGGTTTTATGGTTTAGAAAAAAAATAGAATTAGATAGTTCTACATCACTTTTTTCTAATTTAATATTTTCATCATCTTCTACGTTAAAACTAGTATCAGTCTTTAATCTATTTCTAGTACCTAAAAAGTTTAATTCTGATTTTGTTGATAAATTCAATTCATCTAAATCAAATCTATCAAAAAAAGGATCATTTAATTTTTCATTTTCATAAATAAATTCTCTTTCAAATAAAACAGAGTTTTTAAAACTACCTTGTAATAAATTTACATCATAGCCAATAAAATCACCATAGTTAATTTGATTAGTAGCAGATGGTGTCAAATTATTTTCTAAGACTTTTCTAAAATTCAAATATGTTCCAGATTTAAATATATTATATTTAAAGTCTAGTTGAGGTTTTATATTTATGTCAAAAAGTGTTTTACCATAAAAATCAGCATTTCTCTCAATAAAATCTTTTTCATGGTTGAAATTACTTGTGAAATTTATATAGCTATTTAGATTTAGGTCATTAATATTAGTATTAAAAGTATCTAGTTTATAATTAAATTTATTGTTAGATGAAAAATTATCTAAAGTTACTTCTGTTGCTTCTTTAGTTTTATTGTAATAAAATTTTCCCGATAAAGAACTTCCTTTAGAATATAAATTATATTTTCCGTCTAAGTCAGTATCAGAAATTCTATTTTTCCATGCATCGTCTAAGCTTTCTTCTAGGTTGGAAGAATCTGCTGATTTAGCATTAAAGTTTAAGTCAGAAATTGATATGATAGATCTTTTATATTTCTGTTGAAAAGCTTCTGTTGAAATATTATAAAACTCTATAAAATCAATCAACCTATTTTTCCATTTTATATTAGATCTAATATCTTCTAGAGTGCCATATTGCGTTTCTAATTTTGGAATATCTAATTTAATATTCTGTAGACTATTATTAGGAGAAAATGTTGATTTTATGTTTCCTTTAAAATCAAATTGATATTCTAACCCCATAGAAGTTAAATTTTCATTATTCAGATTAGAAAATATAAAAAAATCACCTTCATAAAAGGGGAATCCATATTTAAATGTAGATCTCTGATCAAAAATCTTTTTGTCTAGATCATTCTCTATCGAATGGTTAAACTTAAGCATTGTATCATTTTCAAAAGTATAATTAATTCCTATTTCAACATTTATTTTATCATCTTCATATTTTAATACTAGTTTCAAAGGTTCATCTTCATCTTCAGAAAGACTTTGAAAATAAAATGGAAAATAAAACACAGGTATTCCAAAAAAATCTAAAACTACGTCTCGAGCAATTAAGAATTTTTTTGGGAAAACAGTGACTTTTCTTGCACTCATGTAATAAGTTATACATTCTTTACAGGTTGTCATTTTTATACGATTTGAAAAAATTATGTCATCGTTTAAAGGTTTTTCAGTTTCATCAGACCAAATTCTTACAGAAACTTTATCATTATCTTTATATTTTTGTACTGTATAAGAATTAATAAATAAAGCAGTGTCAGTTTCGTAATTTATAGTCATTTGTGAAGCTTCTATAGTATTATCTTCATATGAATATTTAACTCCATCAGTTAATTCAGCAAACTTAACTGTATTATCATCTCTAAGTTTAATGTTTCCTTTTCCAGCATCAACTTTAGTGTCTTGATAGAAAATCGTCAAAGTTGAATCGATAGTAATGGTGTTATTATTTATTTTAAAGTCATCTGCTTTTATATTAACTTTTTCTGCGAATGAAGTTGAACCAATAGATAAAATAAAAATTATGAGTCCTATTGAAAAAAACTTTTTAAGTGGTTCTGTTAGTTTGTATGAAAGCTTGGTGTCTAATAATAAAAATAATAAAATACCTATCGTTCCAAATATTATGTTAGGTAACCACGCAGCAAAAACTGGATTAATAATATCTTCTTTTCCTAAGGCAGTAATCCACGCACCACTTCCTTGGTAAAAAACAACTAATACAAAAGTAGTTATAACACTCCATGATTTACTTTTTATATTCAAAAACAATGAGAGAGATATTCCTAAAACAGCTATTACTAGTGGAGCAAGAGAATTTGAAAATTTGTTATGATATGAAACTAATAGTCCTGATACATTTGATCCTAATCTTGAAAAAGTAACGATTTTTTCTTTTAATTCTCTTGTTGTCATTTCATTCGCGCCTTTAGAAAAATTAATGAATTCTTCTACATCAGCAGTTATATTAAGATCTAAAGAATCAAAAGAAACATCAAGTTCTAAAAATCCATTATCTTTCATTTTGTATATTCTGCCATTTTCCATTTTCCATCCATCAGGATATTTTTGTGCTTTTTCTGCATGAAATACTTTTACATTATCATAGCTTACTTCATAAAGAAGCAATTCATATAAAATACCTGTATTTCTATCTAATTCTTTAACAAAAAGATATCTGTCTTCTCCCAAATCTACGAATTCATTATCTTCTATTGCAGCTTCTGGCCTTTCGTAAATATGTTTAGCCATAGCCTGCTTAGCATTATAATTGGAATTAGGAACTAAGCTATCAAATAAGTAAAATGTAAATATTGATAAAATACAAGAAATAATAAGGAAAGGAATAACTATCTTTCTTGTAGGTACTCCTAAAGTCTGCATTGCTATAAGCTCGTTATCATTTGTAAATCTTGATATTACCCAAAAAATAGAAAAAAGAACTCCAACCGGAATTCCCAATGAAACAAAGTATGGTAGGTTATACCATAATAATAGTAATAATTTATCAAATCCAACATTATTTTTAACTATGATTTCAGACAATTCATATAATAATTGAACACTAACAAAAACAACGAAACCAAAAAGACCCATTAAGAATGGAGGTATGAATTCTTTTGTTATATATTTTATTAATAACTTCATATTTCATCCTCATAAGAATAAAAATATTCTAAATTAGTCCCTCTGCATTTATATTTTGTTCCACTTAATGCCCATAAAACATTTTCTGAAATATTTGTTGAAAAGTCTGAAAATTGTTCAATATTAGATAAAACGTTGAGATGTAAATTAATAGTTTTTATGGATTCTTTTGATCTATATAAGTTTTTTTTGAAAGCAGTCAATAATGAATTTACATCTTGATCTAAAAAACAAATTTCTTTTGCTGGAAGAAAAAAGTTTGTTTGAGAATCTTGTTCAGTTAATTTTTGGATATCTAAATTTACAAAGTTTGACAATGTTTTTAAAGATAAAGATAGCATTTTTTGACTTTGAGAAAAAATATCTTCAAAACTTAACATATTCACTATCTGGGGCAATTTTAGAATTTCTAGGTTTAACTTAGCATTTTCTTCACATAAATCACCCATATTTTCAAAGATATAACCCATTTTAATTCCCAAAAGAGTTGCTTTCAGATATATACCTGTAAAGTTCTCTGACCCTAACATAGATAAACCATCATATTCTAATTTGGTTTCTAGAAAATCAAGTCTATCATCTTGTTCAATGATTTCATTACAAAGTTTTTTGTTTTTTTCAAAATAAGCGTCTTTGAATTTATAAAACATACCTTGAACGATTCTTCCCATTTTAAGAACATTATTGAGATAGATTTTTAAATTTTCTTTTTTAAAGTTACTAATATCATTTGAAATTTTATAATTCATATATTATTCAAACCTCCTACCAAACGCGAGTTTTGAATTTAAAAGAGTAAAATAATCATCATCGCATTGTTCTGCTAACTTAATTTTCTTATCTGCTCCATTAATTGTTAGAGACATACCAGATTCTAACCTATGTATAATGTCACCATCGCCAGTAACATAAGCAAAACCAGAAGCAATAGTTCTTATATTAATGTTAATGTTTTTTTGAGTAGGGACTATTATGGGCCTAATGTTCAAGGCGTGAGGAGCCAATGGTATTAATTCTATAACTTCAAGTGAAGGATGTATTATAGGTCCACCAGCTGATAATGAATAACCTGTAGAACCTGTAGGTGAAGATACTATCACTCCATCACCTAAAAATGAATATACAGTATGATTTTCTATTTTAACTTCAAGATCAATTGTTCCCAAAGGTTGGCTTTTTTGTACAACAATATCATTTAAAGCTGTATATTTTTTCCCACTTATTGAACAGTTGATAGCAAGTCTATCAGAAAATCTTAATTTTTTATTAACTATATCTCTTGCGGCTTTCTCGACTTGATCTTGAGAAAAAGCATTTAAAAAACCTAGATTACCTAAATTAATACCAATTATAGGTTTTTGATTCATAGCAGCCATTTCAGCGATTCTTAATACAGTACCATCTCCCCCCAACACAACATAATAATCAGCATCTTCAGCGATATTTTCTTTTATCCCTGAACCTGCTGATAATATTTTTAATATTTGTATATTATACTTTTTAAAAATAGGGTAAATTGTTTTTTTAATCCTTTCTATATCAATTTTGAAAGGATTAAAGAATAGTATAATTTTCATTTTATCATCCCAATCTTGAAGCAATGTCAAATAAAGTCTGAACTAAAAATCTATCAATAAATATAAGTATTAAAATTCCTATTAATGGGGAAAGATCAAAAGGCCCAGCTTGAACAGGAATATATTTTCTTATTGGGTTCAATATTAAATTAGCTATACCATCAAAAAAAGCTCTTATTTTATTGTAATAAGGTATTAAAAAGCTCAATATTACAGATATTATTATACTTATTTGTAAAAAATTTAGGGCTATTCTCATTATATAAGAAATTGCCTCTAATAGATTTCCTAATGCAAACATTTTATCACTTCCTAATAATTTCTCTTTCCGAAAATTTTTGAACCAACTCTAACTAAAGATGCACCTTCTTCTAAAGCTATTTTATAATCATTTGACATACCCATAGATAATTCAGTTAAGTCTTTATATTTATCGCTCAAATTATTTTTGAGTTTTCTTAATTTGCTAAAAGTATCTCTAATAACTTTTTCATTTTCTGTTAAAGGAGCCATTGTCATTAGACCTATTATTTTAACATTATCATATTTTTTTGAATTATCTAAAATATTTTCAACATTGTCAGGTGATATTCCAGATTTAGATTCTTCACCACTAGTATTAACTTCAATTAATATTTTTTGAATTTTATTTTGTTCTTTAGCTCTTTTATCGATTTCTTTAATTTCTTTTATTCTATGAACAGAATGTATTAAACTGCAAATAGGGACAATATATTTAATTTTATTTGTTTGAATAGATCCAATAAAATGCCATTCAATAGTTTTATCTTTTAAGACTTCATATTTATCTCTTAGTTCTTGTGCTTTACTTTCTCCAAAAATCTTTTGACCTGCTTCAAAAGCTTTAATAATATCCTCAGCAGGAAAAAATTTTGATACAGCCACTAATTTAGCTTTATCTTTTAATTCTTTATTAATTTTTATCAAATTATTCTTAATGTTATCCATTTGAACCACCCCATAAATTAAAATCATTTGAATTTTGAGATAGATTTAAATGTTTATAAGCTTTGTCTGTTGCAAGCCTTCCTCTATGAGTTCTTATTAAAAAGCCATTTTGTAGTAAATATGGTTCATAAACTTCACTGATGGTATTACTTTCTATTCCTAAAGAGCTACCCAGAGCGTTAATTCCAACAGGACCACCTTTATAGTTTATAATAACAGTTTTCAGTATTTTTCTATCCATTTCATCTAAACCAAAGTGATCGATTTCGTAGAGACTCATAGTTTCTTCAACTTGTTCAATATCTACAGTATCTTTTTCTTTAACTTGAACAAAATCTCTTACTCTTTTAAGTAATCTATTAGCTATTCTTGGAGTTCCTCTAGACCGATTTGCTAATAATAATGCTGCATCTTCATTAATTTTAATATCTAATAAATCTGCCGATCTTACTATTATTTCTTTTAAATCTTCAGCAGGATAAAAATTCATTTCTAATATTAAACCAAATCTACTTCTTAAAGGAGAAGCAAGTAATCCTAATCTAGTTGTTGCACCTATTAAAGTAAAAGGTTGTAAATCAACCCGTATAGATCTAGCAGAAGGTCCTTTACCTATCATGATATCAAGCTGGAAATCTTCCATAGCAGAGTATAATATTTCTTCCACAGATCTATTTAATCTATGAATTTCATCGATAAACAAAATATCACCAGAAGCAAGGTTGGTTAATATCGCAGCTAAATCTCCAGCTCTTTCTAAAACAGGGCCACTTGTAATTTGTATATTGGCACCCATTTCATTGGCGATAACATTAGCCATAGTTGTCTTACCTAGTCCAGGTGGGCCAGCTAATACAGTATGGTCTAGATGTTCTTTTCTTAATTTTGCTGCATCAATAGCTACATTAAGCTTTTTCTTGATAGTTGCTTGACCTATATATTCTTTTAAAAACTTAGGACGAAGGTTAACAATATTAACCTCGTCCTGTTTATCTAATGGGTTTAAAAGCCCTTTATCTTCAAATTCCATAAAAAATCACTCCAAAGTTAAGGATAAACTCTATATAATGTTCTAGGAAATGGAATTGTTTCTCTAATATGTTCTAAACCACATATCCAAGCAACTGTTCTTTCTATGCCTAATCCAAATCCACTATGAGGAACACTACCAAATCTTCTTAAATCAAAATACCATTGGTATTCATCGAGAGGTAAATTTTCCTCTCTTAATCTTTCACTTAGTACTTCTTCTTGCCATATTCTTTCTGAAGCCCCTACAATTTCACCATATCCTTCTGGAGCTAACATATCATCGCAAAGAACAACTTCAGGGTTTTCTGGATCAGGTTGCATATAAAAAGCTTTAGCTCTTTTTGGGTATTTTTCTATAATTAGAGGTTTTTCGTATTTTGATGATAAAACTGTTTCATGCTCTGCGCCTAAATCTGATCCCCATTCAATTTCATAACCTTGTTTTTTCAATTCTTCTATTCCTTGTGTATAAGTCATTCTTGGGAATTCTCCAGTTACCTTTTCTAACTTTGATATATCTCTACCCAAAGCTTCTAAATCTGATTTTGAATTTTCCAAAACTGATTTAACTATATAATTAACTAAATCTTGTTGTAGTTTTATATTATCTTCATGGTCATAAAAAGCAACTTCTGCCTCATTCATCCAAAATTCTATTAAATGTCTTCTCGTTTTTGATTTTTCTGCTCTGAATGTTGGCCCTAAATTAAAAACTTTTCCAAGAGATTGACAAGCAGCTTCTAAATATAATTGGCCAGTTTGTGCCAAATAAACCTTTCCATAGTCAAAATATTCAATTTCAAAAGTATTTCCAGCACTTTCTCCAATTGAACCTGTAAATATAGGGGTATCTACTAAAGTAAAATCGTTATTTAGATAAAATTCTCTAATTGCCTTTATAATTTGGTTTCTTACTTTTAAAACATGGTATTGTTTACTTGATCTAAGCCATATATGTCTATTTTCCATTAAGAAATCAATACCGTGTTCTTTATTTGAAATAGGATAATCTTCAGTAGGCTCATGAATAATTTCAATTTTTTCTGCTACTACTTCAACCCCAATAGGAGACCTTTCATCTTTTTTTACTGATCCTTCTATAATTAAACTTGATTCATTTTTTAATTTTTTAATTCTTTTAAAAAATTCTTCTCCTAAGACAGATTTTTCAGCTATTACTTGCACAAACCCGTAACCATCTCTCATCTGAAGGAAAGCTATTTTACCAGAAGATCTTTTATTCCACATCCAACCTTTTAATGTTATTTTTTTGTCTAGATAGTCTTTTAAATCTTTTATGTATACCCAACTAGAACTCATAATACACCTCCGAAAATTATATGAATTTATTATTTTTTAAATAGTCGTTTATAAAATCTAAGAATTCTCTACTTAGAACTGGATCAAATATTATTCCAGATTTTCTTTCTATATAGCCTATCGCATCATCTACTGTCATCATTCCTTCAAATTCTGATGATGCAGTATGAGTAGCAATATCAAACCAATCTACTATTCCAATAAATCTTGCTAAATAAGGGATATCTTCACCAGATAAATTATCAGGATATCCTGATCCATTCCAGTTTTCATGATGACTTCTTATAACAGGGACTGCAAACCATAATTCATCAAGAGAACTAAGAAATATAGAGCCAGTAACAGTATGTTCTAAATCCCATGTCTCAAAATCATTTATTCTTGTAGGAGTAAAAAGCATTAATTGTTCTATGCCTATTCTTCCAATGTCATGAAGCATAGCTAATTCTTTTATTTTTTCTACGTCTTTTTTATTCCATTTCATAAATTGTGCAAATTTCTCAGAATAAAAAGCAACTCTTTGAGAATGGCTCATCTTTGTTTCTTTATCTTCAACTTCCATAGTAACTACTAATGCTTGAAGAAATTTTGATATTTTTTTAGTAGTCTTTTCAGTAAAATCTAAAAAATCAAAAGGTCTACAATTATTTAATAATGATAGAGAATGGATAATTGCAACATCAATAATGTTTTCAATATCACCTTCTACTTTAAGAGAACAATTTTTGTGTTCTATTGATATTTCACTATCTAAAATTTTAATTTTAATTTTATCCTCAAAATTTTTAGACACATTTTCTGTAATAACAATATTTGATTTATCAATTTCCTTTGACATTTTAAAATTCTTTTTTTCAAAAATATTTTTAATGATGAAAACATATTCGCTTGGTAATTTATCTAAATAAAAAATAGGAGTTAACATAAATATTCACTCTCCTTTGAATAATATCATACATATTATACTATAAATATGCTTATACATAAAGAAAAATTAATATATAAGTGTGTAAAAATAAATTTGAAATTGATTTTTATTATAGTATAATTATTTTGTAAAAGAATGCCGGCGTGGCTCAATGGAAGAGCAACTCATTCGTAATGAGTAGGTTGGGGGTTCGATTCCCTTCGTCGGCTCCATTTATTAAATAAAAAATTTCTTAAATTTAAGGAGTTAATCAATGCTAAATGAATTTGAAAAGAAAATTTATAAATTTATAAAAAATTATAACATATATCAAAAATATGATAAAATATTAATAGCTGTTTCTGGTGGCAAAGACAGTATGTGTTTACTTAATGTTATGAAAAAGATATCTACAATTATGAAATTAAAAATTGCAGTTGTTCATTTTAATCATAAATTAAGAGTTGAGAGTGAAGAAGAAAAATTTTTTGTTGAACAAGAGACTAAAAAGCTAGACTTGGAGTTTTATTATTCAGAAGCAGATGTAAAAAAATATAAAAATATAGAAAATTCTGCTAGAAAAATGAGGTACGATTTTTTTCTTAAGGTTTTTAGAGAAAATAATTTCAATAAAATAGCTACAGCTCATCATATGGATGATCTAGTAGAAACTATATTATATAGGCTTTCCAGAGGAACTGGTTTATATGGTATTGCGGGATTGCTACCCGTTAACGAAATGTTAACAAGGCCCATGTTAACTGTAACTTTGAAAGAGTTAATAAATTATGTTACAATTAATAATGTTAAGTACAAAACAGATAAAACAAATTTTGATGTCAAATATTCACGCAATAGGATTAGAAATAATATTTTACCAGAGTTAAAAAAGGTTAATGAAAACTTCGAGAAAAATATTTTTAGATTTGCAAAAATTGCTTGGGGATATAGAAAGCAAGTTGAAAGAGAATATAAAAATAGAGTTCATGAAAAAGAAAACGTTTATTATTTTGATATAAAAGAAGATGTTTTTGATGAAGAGATTTTAAGGTTATTTTTTCTAAAAAATAAATTTTATCCACCGAATTATGAAGAAACAAAAAAACTTATTAAAATGAAAAGCAAAAAAAGTAAAAAATTTAAGAATATTTTAGTTAGTAAAAATAAAAATACATTAATAATTGAAAGGATGTAGTATATTTGCAAAATAATAACAACAAAAAGAATCCTAAAAAAATAAATCCTATTATCATTTTCATATACCTCATTATAGGAGGTATTATGATTTTTTCAATATTTTCTTTAAATAGTAATTCTAATCAAAATGAAATATCTTATGATGAATTTTTGAATAAAGTTAACAATAATGAAGTCATTAGTATGAAAGTTGAAAATGGTGGAAGTATAGAATTGAAAACTAAAGATGGTAGTGAATATGAATTATTCGCTCCAAGAATACTACAAGAAAGAGAATTTTTGTTTGGACTTGCAAACAAAGGAATAAACATAAAATTTGTAGAAGGTATTGGTTCTAGTTGGTGGGTCAATGTTTTAACATATCTTCTGCCAGTTGCATTCTTTATTTTTCTTTGGATTATGTTGCTAAGACCTCGAAAGGGTGCAAGTAGAGGAATGGGAGTTTCAAAAAGTCCTGCTAAAAAATATGATGTAAACAGACCAAAAGTATCTTTTAATGATGTGGCTGGTATAAAAGAAGCGAAAGAAGAATTATCAGATATAGTTCAATTTTTAAAAAATCCTGAAAGTTTTAATAAACTCGGTGCTAGAATGCCAAAAGGTCTATTATTAGTTGGAGAGCCGGGTACTGGTAAAACATTACTTGCAAGAGCTGTAGCAGGAGAAGCAGATGTACCTTTTTATTTCATAAGTGGTTCTGATTTTGTTGAAATGTTTGTTGGAGTAGGTGCTTCAAGAGTTAGAGATCTTTTTAAAGAAGCAAAAAAAGAAAAATCTACGATAATCTTCATTGATGAAATAGATGCAGTCGGAAGAGCTAGAGGTGCTGGATTAGGTGGAGGCAATGATGAAAGAGAACAAACTTTAAATTCATTATTAGTGGAAATGGATGGATTCGAAGTTAATTCAGGAACAATTGTTATGGCTGCAACAAACAGACCAGATATATTAGATAAAGCTCTGTTAAGGCCTGGTAGATTTGATAAAAAAATTGTTATTGACAGACCTGACTTAGAAGGTAGAGAAGATATTTTAAAAATACATATGAAAGGTAAAAAAATAGAATCTGAAGTAGATGTTCATACTTTAGCACTTAGAACTCCAGGTTTTGTAGGAGCGGATTTGGAAAATCTTATTAATGAAGCCGCATTACTAGCAGCCAGAGATGAAAGAAAAACAATTAAAATGGAAGATTTTGAAGAAGCGGTTGAAAGAGTTATAGCAGGACCAGAAAGAAAATCAAGAATTCTTTCTGAACATGAAAGAAATATAATAGCTTATCATGAATTAGGGCATGCTGTAGTGGGTCATTTATTACCAAACACAGATCCTGTTCATAAAGTAACAATAGTGCCAAGAGGTCATTCAGCCCTGGGGTATACTCTACAAATACCTGAGGAAGATAAATTTTTAACCTCTAAATCAGAATTCATTGATAGAATAACAACTATGTTAGCTGGTAGAGCATCAGAAGATATTTATTTTAATGAAATCACTACTGGTGCAGGTAATGATTTGAAAAGAGCAACAAAATTAGCAAAAGTAATGATTTTACAATTGGGAATGAGTAAAAAAATAGGACCAATAGCCTGGGGTGAAGAAGAAGGAGAAGTCTTCTTAGGTAAAGATTTAGCTAAAACTAAAAATTATTCTGAAGATACAGCAGATGAAGTAGATTCAGAAATAAGAAAAATAATAAATGAGTGTTTTGAAAAAGCTAAACAAAAAATTAATGAAAATAAAGAAAAAATAGATCTTATAGCAAAAATCTTATTGAAAAAAGATACAATTTCAGGAGAAGAATTAGAAGAATTAATCGATAAAGAAGTTTATCAAATTAAATATATTTATGAAACTAAATACAGGGAATAAAGAAAGAGGAGGGGGATTTATGAAAACAAATATAGATTCCATTATTGGAAAAGAATTTGATTTTAATTTTAGATTTAATTCAGAAGATTTAATTTGGGTTGAAGATGAAGAACTTTCAAATGAAAAACTTTTAAGTACTTCTTCTTTAATTGAAGAAATTCATGAAAGTGCTTTTAAAATTCTTTCTGATTTTTTGGAAACTGATGAAACATCAGTTGTATCAAATACAGCCTTAACCCATATTTCTTTAACACCATATAACACAAATGTCTATATAAAAATCATTCCTGAAAACATAAATAATAATAATATATATTTTGTTGGTGAAGCTTTTGATGAGATTAATAAAATCGCTGATTTTAAATTAACAAGAACAGTTGTTTCTAAGAATTATTTAAAAAAAGAAAAATATAATAAATTAAAAAAACTAACGAACATTTAACCCAAAAGGGGGGAATAATTATGGCAAAAAAGACTATTATGATAGTTGAAGACGATCCTGCGATTTCTGAAATGCTTTCAATTAATCTTTCAAAAGAAGGATATGATGTATTATCAGCAGGTTCCGCAGATGAAGCATTAAAGGTAGTTGAAGAAAAAGATGTTGACTTTTTTATTGTAGATATTATGTTACCTGGTTCTATGGATGGTTTTGATTTAATCAGAATTCTAAAGAGTAACGAAAATCACAAAGCAACACCAGTTTTAATTCTAAGTGCTAAAGATGATGCAGCTGATAAAGTAGCAGGCTTAGAATTAGGTAGTGATGATTATGTTACTAAACCGTTTAATGTAAGAGAACTTTTAGCAAGAATAAAAAGTATTTTTAGAAGACAGACAACAGCTTCACAAATGAAAGAAGAAGGTCCTAAAAAAATATCAGCTAAAGATTTAGTTATTGATACAGAAAGATTAGAAGTATGGGTTAGAGGCGAATTAGTAAGCTTGACACCATTGGAATTTGATCTCTTAGTTTTCTTAGCTAAAAATGAAGGAAAAGTTTTTAATAGAGATGTCTTATTAGATAAACTATGGGGATATGATTATTATGGTGATACAAGAACTGTAGATGTTCATATAAGAAGATTGAGAACTAAAATTGAAGAAGATCCTTCTAATCCAAAATATATCATAACCGTAAGAGGAAAAGGATATAAATTTAGAGATCCAGGAAAAGACAAAAACGACTAATATAATTACTTAAAGCGGCAGATATTTTCTGTCGCTTTTTTTCAATTGTCATTAATAGAGGTGATACAATGATAATTTATGTTTTTTTAAGTATATTGTTTATAATAATTTTATTAGGTTTTATATATTATTATTTTAAAAACTTAAAACTTAAAAAAAATTATTATAGACTAAAGAATGAAATATCAAGAACTATGGAGATAAATATAAACAACCCATCAGATGATTTTTTATTACATCAAATGAATAATAATATTTCTAGAATAAAAAATAAATATGATTCCGAAAAAAATAGAAGAAGAAATATATATTCAATTTTAGACTCTTTGAATGAAGGTGTAATTTTGGTATCCTTATATCAAGGGGATATAATAAAAGTAGATTTCGCAAATAGTGCTTCAAGAGAGATATTTACAATAGAAGATTATGTTGGTAGGTCATTAGCAGAAATAGTGGACTCTCATAATCTCATTGATCTTATACTTACAAGTTTTAAAAGAGATAGAGAATTGAAAGAAGAAATACTATTTTATTCTCCTGAGAAGAGATACTATAAATGTACAGTAAAATCTACATCTATTGACGAAAAATATCGAATTATTATTTTAAATGATATTACAAGGGAGAAAAATTTTGAATCATTGAGAAAAGAATTTTTAACTATAATGTCTCATGAATTAAGAACACCTTTGACTGTAATAAATGGTTATGTTGAATCGTTGATTATGGATGAAACCATTGATCCTCAATATAAAAAAATGTTAAATATTGTAGAAGATGAAACTGCAAGGTTAACAAGACTTGTAAATGATCTTCTAGATTTAGGGAGATTGGAAAAGAGTATAAATACAGAAATGCCTATGAAAGAAATTAATCTTACAAAAGTAGCTGAAAAAGCATTTAATTTCTTTTCTATGTTATCAAAAGAAATGGGAATTAATATATTATCGGAAATAGAAGAAGATGTATATATAAGAGCGAATGAAGATAGAATCTTACAAGTTATTTATAATTTATTAGATAATGCATTAAAATTTACATCACTAAAAAAATCTTCCGAGAAAAACGTTTGGATTAGACTCTATAAAGAAACTAATGTTGAAAAAAATGAAGTTGTATTAGAAATAGAGGATGATGGGATAGGAATTTCTTCTAAAGAAATTCAAAAAATTTATGATATGTTTTACAGAGTTGATAAATCAAGAACAAGACAAATTAGTGGTTTTGGTTTGGGCTTATATATAGTAAAAACAATTTTAGATAAACATAACGCTAGAATTTATCTTGAAAGTGAAGAAAACAACGGGACTCTTTTTAAAATAAACTTCAAAGGAGGAAATTCTAATGAGAGCTTATGACATAATAATGAAAAAAAGAAATGGAGATAGAAATACTAAAGAAGAAATTGAATATATGATAAATAATTATGTCTCAGGTGAGTTAAAAGATTATCAAATGTCAGCATGGCTTATGGCTGTTTATTTTAATCATATGAGCGATAAAGAAAGATATGATTTAACCATTACAATGCTTAATAGCGGAGACAAAGTTTCTTTGGAGGGAATAAAAGGTAAAAAAATAGACAAACACTCTACTGGTGGTGTTGGAGACAAAACAACTTTAACTCTTGCACCTATGGTAGCATCGTTAGGGTTATCTGTTTCAAAATTGTCTGGAAGAGGTTTAGGCCATACTGGAGGTACTATTGATAAATTAGAGTCAATTCCTGGATTTAAAACTTCTTTATCTTCTAAAGAATTTATTGAAATAGCTAATAAAACTGGAATTGCGATCGCTGGACAAACTGCTAATATAGCTCCAGCAGACAAAAAAATATATGCATTAAGAGATCTAACAGCAACAGTTGACGAAATATCTTTAATAGCTTCTAGTATAATGAGTAAAAAATTAGCGATAGATTCTGATGGAATAATACTAGATGTAAAGGCTGGTTCAGGAGCGTTTATGAAAGAAATAAAAGAAGCTAAAAAATTAGCTGAATCTATGGTAAGTATTGGAAAAATGAATGGTAAAAATATAAAGGCAATGGTTACAAATATGAACCAACCACTTGGAATTAAAATTGGAAATGCTTTAGAAGTTTATGAATCTATAGAAACAGCAAAAGGTAATGGACCTGAAGATTTTCAAGAACTATGTATTGAACTAGCTTGTCATATGGCAGAAATATCTGGTGTAATGAATTATAAGGAAGCTAAAGATAAGTTAATTAAAAATATTAATTCTGGAATAGTTAAAGAAAAAATGAAAGAATGGATAATTGCTCAAAATGGAGACGGTAATATTGTTGAAGATCCTACAATTTTGAATATTTCGAAAAAAACTAAAGTAGTAAAATCAGAAAAAAATGGTTTTTTGACTAGTTATGATACAGAAAAAATCGGTATTGCTTCAATGATGTTAGGAGCCGGAAGGGCAACTAAAGATGATGAGATTGATTTAAGCGTTGGTTTAGAAGTTCATAAAAAATTAGGAGAAAAAGTAAAGAAAGGCGATAAGTTAGTTACTATGTATTATTCAGAAAAATCCAACACTGAAGAATCAGAAAATATATTAAATCAATCAATAATAATTTCTGATAAAAAACCTGATGAATCGATTATTAAGACAATATACGATATTATCGACTGAGGAGGAAGATGTTTTGAAAAAATTTATTATTATAGTTTTTATGTTATCTAGCTTTTTAATGATATATTCTAATGCTCATATAATTACAAAAACATCAACACCTTCAGAGTATAAAACTATTAAAAAATCAGGTGAGTTTTTCATAAATAGTGATATATTAGAGCGATCTAATATTATTAAAAATGAAAGTAATAATGTTTCTTTTTATGTATTTAATCAAAAAGTACTTGAATTAAATCATATAAATCAATATTCAAAGATAAATTTTATCAATAGATATGATAATTCTTTATTAGAGTCAGATAATAACTTATATATTAGAGAAGATATTATCAGTTCATTTCTTTCATTAGATATATACAAAAATACTCAAAATATTTATTTTTACGATGAGATGCCGGTTATTAAAAACATCGATTATACAAATAATATGTTTTCTTTAGAATTTGATAGGAATGTATCTAATTCTATGTTCAAAATTAATAAAGTAAATGGAGGTATAATCTTAGCTATTAAACCTGTTCTTGATATAAAATATATACCTTCTGATTTAAATTATACCTACGATCGAGGACAAATATTTTTGAAATTTGATGATGTTCCAAGATATGAGCAAAATTTAGATTCACAGATATATACCATAAACTTCAATTATTCAGAAGAAAAAGTTGATCACAAAGAAGGTGATCTAGAAAATAATGGACTGGATTATAAAGAAGAAAAGTATACAATAGCAGAAAATGATTTAAGAGTTTATTCTTTGACTTTTGACCCAAAAAACTATGATTTAAACATTGGATTAAATCAAATTGGTAAAGCTAACACTTCTAAAACTTATTTTGAAGAAAACGAAAAAATATTAGCTGCTATTAATGCTTCTTATTTTGATGTAAATACTTTGGAGCCACTCGGGAACATAATTGTTGATGGACAATTAGAACATTTAAGCGCTTATTCAAGACCAGCTTTTTATATTAATGAAAATGGAGAAATGAATATAGATTATGTTAAATTGGAATATAAAGTTGATATAAATGGGTTGCTATTTTGGGTTAAAGCAATAAATTCTGAATGGAAGGCTGAAGTAAAGCTATATACTGATAAATATAAAGGGGATATAGAAGAAAATACAGATTCTTATACATTTCTAGTTATTGAAAATAATGAAATTAAAAAAATTAACTCAAAACAATTTACAGATAATCAAAAATTACTTCTAATAGATAAAAAATATGATAAATATTTAGAAAATATAGAAATGGGTACTCCTATAGATTTCAGCATTACTTATAGCGAAAATATAAAAACTAATATTCATACATTAATTGAAGGTGGACCTATTCTGTTAAACGATAAATATTCTGAAGAATTACTCTTAGAGGAGAAAAGAGCCTATTCTAATGGAATTATTTATGGAAAAAGCCCAAGAACTGCATTTGCAATTGATGAAAAAAATATGGTAACATTTATAGTAGCACAAGGTTACAATGACGAAAATTTAGGTTTAAATTATGATGGTATGAAAGAATTAATTAATAAAATGGGAAATTATAGAAAAGCAATTATGTTTGACGGGGGAGGATCATCGCTTTTCTATTTTAAAGATACAATTATAAACAATGGGAGTGAAAGATTGAGAGATTATATTCCTGTTTTTATAAATATCTATCCTAAAAAATAAAATAATGTGCTGGAGGTGGGGAACTATGGGGAAGTTTAAAACTACCCAAAAAAGAGTCATTGGAGTTTTCGGTCATCATGCGTGTGGTAAAACAACTTTAATGGATGCTATTTTGAAAGACTATGCTGGAGCAGACAGAATTGGACAGAAATATTTAGATAAAGAACCAATTGAAAAAGAAAAAGGAGCAACATTTTCTAATCATGTGGTAACTGTAGATTATGAAGACTTGCGAGTTAATTTCATTGATACTCCTGGTTCTGCGGAGTTTTTAGGAGACATTGAAATAGCTTTACATGCAGTCGATAATGTTTTAATAGTTGTTAATGCTCACGCAGGTGTTGAGGTTTCAACAGAAAGAATCTGGAATGTCGCAAGAGAAATGAACAAACCTGTTCTTTTCTTTATTAATCAAATGGATAAAGAAGGTGCCAATTTCGAAAATGTAGTAACCCAATTGAAAGAAAAATTTGAAGATGGGGTTAAAGTAGTTCCTTTTCAGGTTCCAGTTGGAGAAGGAGAAGAGTTTAATGGAATTGTTAACCTGTTAACTAAAAAAAGTTATATTTATGAGCCTGATGCTTCAGGAAAAGATAAAGAAATAGATGAAATTGATGAAAAAGCTAAAAATTATTTTGATTTATATCATTCTGAATTAATTGAAGATATTGTTGAATATGATGATGAATTAATGGAAAAATACTTTGAAGATGGAGAAGATGCTTTAACTGAAGAAGAGTTGATGAAAGATCTTCATGAAGCTTTTGACCATGATGATATAGCACCAGTTCTTGTAGGTTCAGCAATAAAAAATATAGGTGTTGATAGATTATTATCCGCTTTGAAAAAATTTGGGATGTACGTTTCAGAAAGAGTTTTTGAAACTGAAGATGGAAAGGAATTAAAACCTGATGAAAATGAAGATTTAACTGGTGTAATTATAAAAAATGATGTTGATCCTTTTGTAGGGAAATTGACTTATATAAGAATTATATCAGGAGAATTAAAACCAGGAGATTCATTTAAAATAGTGCAACAAGAATCAAATGAAAAAGTTTCTCATTTGTATTTGCCTAGAGCAGATAAGAATGAAGAATTAGATATAGCTACACCTGGGGATATAATATTAATTCCTAAATTAAAAAATACTTTTATAGGTTCAACAATTACAAAAGGTGAAGATATAATAGTAAAAGAACCAGATTTTCCTGAACCTATGATTTCAAAATCAATTAGTCCTGAATCTAAAAATGAAATCGATAAAGTTACAAATGCTCTTCAAAAATTGTCAGAATCAGACCCGACATTTTCTTGGAATTTTGATTCTGAAACTGGTGAAACAGTTGTAAGTGGAATTGGTTCTATTCATTTAGAAGTTATGATGGAAAGATTAAAAAAGAATTTTGAAGTTAAGATAAATATAGGTCAACCAAAAATTGCTTATAGAGAAACAATAAGAAATTCAACAGAAGCAGAATATAAACATAAAAAACAAACTGGAGGGCATGGTCAATACGGACATGTTAAAATAAGAGTGGAGCCAATGCAAAGAGGAGAAGGATACGAATTTGTTGATGAAATTGTTGGAGGAGTTATTCCAAAAAGTTATATTCCATCAGTAGATAAAGGTGTTCAAGAGGCTATGAAAAATGGAATATTAGCTGGGTATCCAGTTGTTGACGTAAAGGTAACTTTATATGATGGTTCTCATCATGATGTTGATTCTTCAGATATAGCGTTTCAAATAGCTGCAAGAGCTGCATTTAAAGATGCTCTTAAAACTGCTAAATCAGTAATTCTAGAACCAGTTATGTATGTAGAAATTTTTGTACCAAACGAATATACTGGTGATGTAATGGGTGAAATAACAGCAAAAAGAGGAAGACCTATGGGAATGGAAAATGTAGGAAAAGGTAATGATAAAATAAATGCAGAAATCCCACTTGCTGAAATGATGGATTTTTCACCTAGATTAAGTTCTCTAACATCAGGAAAAGGGTTTTTTAACATGAAATTCTCACATTATAATGAAGTCAGCGGTGATATTCAAAATAAAATAATTAAAGAAGCAGAAAAAGAAAAAGAAGAAGAATAAGATTTTTAGATAAATTAATTTTAAGGAGGCATCTATAAATGCCTCCTTTTTTTTGTTATAATTAAGTAGATAATAAAAGTGGAGGTGTTTATATGTCCATTTCAACAAAAAAAGGCGATAAAGGACAAACATCATTATGGAGTGGTGAGAGAGTAAGTAAAGACAGTATAAGAGTTGAATCTTATGGAACTATAGATGAGCTTAATTCACATCTTGGAGAGGCCAAACATTATGTTAAATCAAATAAAATAAAAAACATCATTATAGATTTACAAAATGACCTTTTTAAAGTAGCAGGAACTTTAGCTTCAAAAGACAAAAAATACGTTAGTCCAATAGAATTAAAAGATGTAGGGAAATTAAATGATCTTGTAAAAGAGTTAGAAGAAAAAATGAAATTAAAAGGTTTTGTCATTCCAGGAAATACTCTTTCGTCATCAAAAATAGATATATGCAGAACTATTTCAAGAAGAGCTGAAAGAAGAATTATTTCTTTATCAAATAATGAAAATATTGATATTGAATTAAAAAAATACATCAACAGACTATCAGATGTGTTATTTCTTTTAGCAAGATATGAAGAATTTATATTGGATAAAATTGTATATAAAAAATGGTAAATACTTATTGTTTAAAAGGAAATATAATTTCTCGAATAAAAGGGTTAAATAGTTTAAAAGAAAAAAGAAGTATAATAAAAAGAATGAAAAACTTACTGGATAAAAAGTATAATGCTTCTATTATAGAAAGTGATTTTCACGAATCTCACGAATTTATATCTCTTACTTATTCAATAGTATCCAATAGCAAAAATTTTTTATTGAAAGTAGTTGAAGAAATAGAAGAAAGGATAGAAGCAGAATATGGAGTGATGGTGACTGAACATTTATATGATATTTTTTAAAAGGATGTAAAAAATGGATTTAATTGAAATTTATTATGATTTAAAAAAAATATTGAAAGATCAAGTAAAAAAAAACAGATATGAACATGTGTTATCAGTAGAAAAATATGCTGATGTACTTATTAAAAAACATAAAATAAAAGAAGAAAAACTAATTAATAGAATAAAGATTGCAGTTATATCTCATGATTTATTTAGAGATATACCAGATAATGAAAAGATAAAAAAATCACGTGAATATGGAATTATTCCAAATTCTTTAGAAACTAAAAACCCTATATTATTACATGGGAAGATTGCTGCTGAGTATGTTAATAATAATTATAATATAGACAATGAAGTATTTAAAGCTATTTACTTTCATACTTCTGGTAATATTTGTTTTAAAACTATTGGTAAGATTTTAATTATTTCTGATACTCTTGAATTTAATAGAAGTTTTAAAGGGGTTGAAAAACTGAGAGAAATATCTTATAAAAACTTAGAAAAATCTTATTTTAGCATAATAAAAAATAGAATGAATTATTCTTTAAAAAATGATTTACCTATATTAAATGAAACTTATACATTGTATAATAAACTAAGAGGTGAATAAAATGGCTAATATATATTTAGGCGGTAATAAAAATAAAAAAGGATCAAAATGGTGGATATGGCTTGTTTTGATTATTATTATTTTAGGGGGATTTCTATTTTATCAGTATAACAAATATAATAATAACGATCTTTATAATTTCAATAAATATACATATGCTATTAAATATAGAGAAGATGTATATTTTACCAGAATTATAAATTCATCTAGGAGAGTTATGATGGTTAAACTTAATGATGGTCTAACATTTCCTGATACTAAAAATACCATATCTACAAAATATCTTAATGAAACAATAGAAGTTTTTGAAGAACAATTTGATTTAAGCTCCGACAGAGTATTTTATTTTGAATTAACAGAAGAATCGTTGAAAGAATTAACTTCACAAATGGGTTCTCAAGCTAATGATATGGATATATTTTTTGACCAAATAACAGATCCAAATTTTTCTATATTAAATATTTTTAAAATGGGTAAATATACGAATATTATAAAACAGCAAGATAGAAATTCTCTTATTACTAATGAATCTTTATATTATTTTTTAAAAAAATTAAGTGAATATTCTATAACTGATTACAAGTCATTAAAAATTGAAAGTCAGTTTGAAAAACCACTGATAATAAACACAAATGATGGTACTTTTGAGAGAAATTATGTTGACAAAAATTCCTATGAGAAAGTTAGAGAGAATTTAGAATAACAAAATGAAAGAAATACTTCTAAAAATTATAGGTGTAGCTTTATCGTTACTTATATTATTTTCTCTTATTTTCTCTATAATTAAAAATATAAACATAAAAGATAATTTTAATACACCCTATTACTTTTTAGTAATAGGGATTGATTCTATTGAAGAGTATGATTCAAGAACAGATACTTTGTTGTTAGGAGCCATTGAAAACAATGAAGTGAGATTTTTTCATTTCCCTAGAGATTTATTACTTAAAGTACAAAATCAAGAAAGAAGAATCAACTCTATTTATAGTATATTTGGTATGAATGAACTTATAAATCAGGTTGAAAAAATATCTAAAATTCAAATTGAAGATTACATATTTTTTAATTATGAGATATTTAAAGAGATTGGTAATATGATTTCACCTGTAAAAATTTATATAGAAAATGATATGAAATACACTGATTATCATCAGAATTTAAACATAAATTTTGAGAAAGGTATTAATAATTTAAATGGAGAAGAATTACTATCTTACATGAGATTTAGACATGATGCTATGGGAGATATAGGTAGAATTGAAAGACAAAAGAAAGCTTTATATTCAATGCTGGACTCAGCACAAAAAAAAGGCTTTAGATCATTATTTGACATATTTCAATATGTACAAGAAAATACTAAAAATTCTTTTGATTTAAAAAAAATGATGTCTTTGTATTCTTATCTTAGAGAAGCTCAATTTACTTTTGATTCATTACCAACAGTTATAGAGGAAAGTTATCTACTATTAAATGAAGAAAAAATTAATTCTTTTAGAGACAAAGTAAAATTTGAAATAATAGACGATTCGAAAGCTCAATCATTATGGATTCTTTTTTCAAAAAACTATTTAAATTATGATTATTCATTTTATACTTACATTTTTGATAAATGGGAAATTAGTGGTTATAGATTAAAGGTATTGGATAAAAAGATTGAGAATTTATCTTCTGAAAAATCCTTGGTTTTTATGAAAAATAATTCTTACAAGTCTAAAATTATACCTGATTTAGAAAAAACTTTCCCCAATAATGAATTTATTATTGTAAATGATGATAAAGTTTATTTACAAGTGATAGATTATTTTGCAAATAATTTAATAGATACTACCGATTATGACGCTTTGGTGATTATGAATGAATAAAAAATTTTTAGCAATTAAAAAAGTTATATTTGGTTATTTTAGAAAATCTAAAAAAGATTTTAGGTTTACTATGATATCAGTTGGTATAGCGATATGGGGTTTGATTGTAATTACTTCTGTTATTAATGGTTTTGATAATGTTTTAATAAATTCTATAACGGAATTCTACCCACATATTTTAATTAATGGAGAACATGATATAGAAAATAAAGAAGTTGATTATTCTTATAAATTATCTTTTGAAAATGCTTTAATTATACAACCTGAACTTAAGATGGTAAATGTATTAAAAACAAGTTCTTTAAAACATTTTTCAAATAATTTTTTAAAAGAAATAGAAAATAAAAATATAAATTATAATGTTATTGGGGTTGGGATAGAAAAATATTCTGAAAACAAAATGTTGAGAACTATAACATTGAACAATTTTATTCCAGAAATTGATAATATAGAATATGATAATGTTTTTAAAACAAAGATCAGTACTTTTGATAATAATATGATTTTAAAAAAAATAGATCCTAGTCAAAAATTTGAATATACAGCTATAATTTTAAAAGAACCAAATAAAGCAGATCAATTTAAAAAAAAATATTTAAGTGAGTTTTCAAGCTTAACTTGGAAAGAATCTAATAAGACCTTAACACAAACAATAGAAATAGATAGCATGATTAGTTTGCTAATAACTTTTTTTATTGTTTTAATGGCTTCTTTTTCTGTTAGTAATTCATTAACATTCTCTTTTTTAAAAAGGAAAAGAGAGATTGGTTTGTTGAGGATCACCGGATTTACTTGGAATCAAATAAAGAATATTTTTTTATTTGAATCTTTAATAACATCATTAATTGGATATATTTATGGAGTTTTCTTTTCTTTATTTACGGTAATAATATTAAATTTACTTAAAATCCCATTACCATCAGGTATTTTTTATATAGATTATTTACCTGTTAAATTTGATTATAAGATGATGATTTTATCTTTCTTTTTTACAGTAATTATTGTTTCAATTATTTCAATTATAAATTTAAAACGTCTAATGAAATTTGATCATATTGAGGTATTAAAAGATGGAGAATAACTTAATTTATACTAAAAAAATAAGTTTCTCGTATGAAAGACAAAAAGTTTTAGAAAATATTAATATAAATATCGAAAAAAATAAAATAACATCTATATATGGGCCATCTGGAAGTGGTAAAACAACTTTACTATTTTTAATTGCAGGGCTTTTAAAAGGTTATAAAGGTGAAATATTTTATAGAGAAAAATTAAATAAAGGTTTTTTATTTCAAAAAAATAATTTATTAAAAGACTTGAATGTAATTGATAACATTAAAATAGCCCAGTTGATTAGGAATTTTGATGATGATATTAAAATTAATAAGATAATGAAAGACTTAAATGTTTTTGAATTAAAAAAAAGGTTTCCATATCAGTTATCAACTGGTGAAGAACAAAGAATTGCTTTTATAAAAAATATAATTAGTAATGATTTAATTTTTTTTGATGAGCCAACATCTTCATTGGATTCAAAAAACGCTGAACAGATGATAAATATTATAAAAAAATATTCAATAAATAAAACATTTATAATCGCTACTCATGATGAAAGAATAAAAGATATATCTAATATAATCTTTTACTTAAAAGATGGAAAAATAACAATAATAAAAAGGTGATTTTATGAAGCTAGAAAGAGAATTTTTAATGATAAAACCGAATTCTATAAGAAGAGGTTTTGTAGGAGAAATAATTACTAGATTAGAAAATAGAGGTTTGAAAATCCTTGGATTAAAAATGATAAAAATCAATGAAAAGCAAGCAAACAAATTATATGAAATTCATAAAAATAAAGACTTTTATAATTCTTTAAAAAATTTTATTTTATCTGGGCCAGCAATAGTAATGGTTTTAGAAGCACCAAGAGCTATAGAAATGGTTAGACATATTATTGGTAATACAGATCCTTTGAAAGCTTCACCAGGAAGTATAAGAGGAGAGTTTGGATTAACTATTCAAAAGAATATAGTCCATGCTTCAGATAGCATTAAGAATGCTAATAAAGAAATTGATATATTTTTTGATGAAAATGAAATTTTAAGTTACGAATTAGATGCACAAAATGATTTATAAGGATGGATATTTATGATTATAGTTAGATTAAATAAAAACAAAGAAAAAAAAATAATTAATCTTTATCCAAGGGTATTTAAAGATGAAATATTTGAGATACAGGGAGAAAAAAATGAAGGTGAAATCTGTAATGTGTTTTCAAATGATTATAGATTTGTAGGTAAAGGATTTTATTCAAATGGGAACATATCTGTAAAAATGTTAACTACTGAAGATAAAAATATAAACAATGAGTTTTTTAAACAAAAAATTCATATAGCTAGTAAGAAAAGAATTTCTTTGGGTCAATCATATAGGCTAATTCATGCTGAAGCTGATGGTATCCCAGGTTTAATAATTGACAAATATAATGATTATTATATTATTCAATTGAGAAATAAAGGCGTTGAAAATTATAAAAAAGAAATTGTTGATTCGTTAATAGAATTATTTAAACCGAAAGCTATTTATGAAAGAAGTGATTTTGAATCTAATGTAGAAGATAGAATTGAAAGAAATGTAGGGCATTTATATGGTGAAAAAATTCCAAAAGAAATAATAATAGAAGAACATGGGATAAAATATTTTGTTAACCCAACCGAAGGCCAAAAAACAGGTTTTTTCTTTGATCAAAAAGAGTCAAGGAAATTTGTCAGAGAATTAACAAAAAAAGATTCATTAGCATTAGATGCTCATACTTTTACAGGAGGATTTGCTCTTAACATGTCTTATGCTGGGGCAAGAAAAGTTATAGCTATAGATAAAGATAAAGAATCGTTAAAAGTAGCAAAAAGAAATTCAGAACTAAACGCTATTAAAAATATTGAATATGTTAATTCAACTTATGAAAATTATATGAAAGATTATGAAGGGGAAAAATTTGATATAATAGTGTTAGATCCTCCATCTTTAATAAAAAAGAAATCAGAAAGAAAAAAAGGAGTAAATATTTTTAAAAATATTGTTGAGCTTGCTAAGCCACATATTAAAGATGAAGGAATATTAGGAGTATGTAGTTGTGCTTATCATGCAGATATAGACCTATTAATTGAATCAACTAGAAAGGCTTTTTATTCTGAAAAAATATTATTACAATTTGTTGGTATGACCTATCAATCATTAGATCATCCATGGATTCTCCAAATACCCGAATCACTTTATTTGAAATGTTTATGGATGAAAATAATTAATTTATAAAAGAAGGTGTTATTATGAAAGTTCTGGGGTTGATTTTATCGGGATCAAGTCATGATAACTTAGAAAAACTTACAGCTAAAAGAACAAGTTCAGCTGTACCCGTTTTTGGAAAATATAGAGCTATAGACTTTACTTTAAGTAATATGGTAAATAGTGGAATAAGTAAAGTTGGAATATTAACTCAATACAATCCAAGGTCTTTGATGGATCATGTTGGAAGTGGAAAAGAATGGAACTTAGATAGAAAAAGAGGCGGTATTTTTATATTACAACCTTTTATGACTGATGAAAATCTAAATATGTATTACAAAGGAACTGCGGATGCAATTTATCAAAATATGACATTGTTAAAAAGAGCTGATGAAGATTTTGTTTTAATTGGAAGTGGAGACCATATATATAATATTGATTACAGAAAAGTTTATAAAAATCACATAAGAAATGGTGCAGATATAACTCTAATCACAAAAGAATCTGAAAATTATAACATTAAAGATTATGGACAAATTGAGGAAAATGAAGATCAAAGAATAACAAAAATTCATGAAAAACATAATGAAAAAATTACTGACAAAATTTTTCTAGGAGCATACTTCATAAATAAATCTCTACTAATGGAACTATTATATTCTCATGTTCCAAATGGGAGTAATAATTTACTTTTAGATATTATTATACCTAATCTTAAAACCCTAAGAGTCTTTAGTTATGAGCATAAAGGTTATTGGAAAAATATAAAAAAATCTATTAAAGAATATTATGATACAAATATGGATATATTGAATAAAGAAGTTAGAGATGAGTTGTTTTATTCTGGTAGAAAAATATACACAAAATTAAAGGATGCAGCTCCTCCTAAGATTAATATTACAGCTAAAGTAAAGAACTCATTCATAGCTGATGGCTGTATAGTAAATGGTACAGTCAAAAACTCAATTTTTTCCCGTGGAGTTATTATAAAAGCAGGGGCTATTGTTGAAAATTCAATAATATTACAAGATTCTGTAATTGAAGAAGGAGTTCAAATAAAAAATTTAATAATTGATAAAAATGTTGTAGTTAGAGAAGGCAAAAATATTCAAGGGAGTAACAAAAATATCGTTACTGTTGAAAAAGGTACAGTATTATAGGGGGCTAAAATTATGAAAATGTTAGCATTAATACTAGCTGGTGGACAAGGAACTCGTTTAGGTGTAATTACAAATAATTTAGCAAAACCAGCTGTTCCTTTTGGTGGTAAATACAGGATAATTGATTTTGCAATAAGTAATTGCGTAAATTCTGGTATAAATACAGTAGGTGTGGTTACTCAATATATGCCTCATCAATTAGTTTCTCATATCGGAATTGGTAAACCTTGGGATTTAGATATAAAAGATGGTGGTATACATGTTTTACCTCCATATCTTAGTAGATCTGATACCTCTTGGTATAAAGGGACTGCTGATGCAGTATATCAAAATATAGAATTTATTGATAAATATAATCCAGATGTTGTTATAATTTTATCTGGAGATCATGTATATAAAATGGATTACAATGATATAGTTGATTATCATATTGAAAAAGATTCAAATTGTACTATAGCATGTATGGAAGTTCCAATTTCGGAAGCTCATAGATTTGGAATAATGGTTACAGACCCCTTTAATAAAATAATACAGTTTCAAGAAAAACCATCTGATCCTAAAGGTACTTTAGCCTCTTTAGGAATTTATGTTTTTGATTGGAGATATTTAAAATATTTATTGAAAGAAGATTCAAAAGATGAAAAATCAGCTCATGATTTCGGTAATAATATTATCCCAAGAATTTTAAATGAAAACTCTAATCTTTATGCTTATAATTATGAAGGATATTGGAGAGATGTTGGGACTATTAATACTTTTTTAGATAGTAACCTAGAGATATTAGGGCCTTTACCTCCTTTAGACATTCATGATAAAAAATGGAAAATATATACACAATCAGAAGAGTTACCCCCAGCATTCATTTCAAATAGTTCAAAGGTAATTAAAAGTTTTATAAGTGAAGGTGCTGAAATTGATGGTGAAGTAGAAAATTCTATGATTTTCCAAGGTGTATCTGTAGGAGAAAATTCTATAATTAAAGATTCTGTTATAATGAACAATGTAAAAATAGGTGAAAATTGTATAATAAATAAAACTATAATTGCCGAAAATACATTAATAGGTGATAATGTAGAAATAGGTGTAGGAGAGTTTAGAGAATCTACAATTGATAAGAAAATTTATAATACAGATATTAGTCTTATAGGTTTCAATACAATTATTCCAAACAATTTTATTATTGGGAAAAATTGTGTGGTAGATAATAATAAAAATTTGAATGAAATTCAAAGCACCAAGTTAGAGTCTGGTGAAGGAATAGTTGATATTATCTAGGGGGTTTATTAATGGATTTTTATGCGATAAAATTTATGGCAACTTCTGACTTAACGGGAGAAACATATATTGGCTACATGTTTGGTAAAAAAAGACAAATGCCAGAATTTAATATATTAGTGTTAAATAAGAAAAAATTAAAACAATATGAAATTCCTGATTTGAATTTAGATTATATACAATTCAAATCTAAGGTTGATCACCTTGCATATAAAATAACTCAAGATAAAAGTTTATCTTCTAATAATAGGCAGTTTAAGGCTTTTGTTTATACTACCTTGAAAAAATATGGAATGGAAATAATTGGTTCTAAACTTTTCATAAGCGTTGAGGAAGGAGACCCATTTGTTATAAAAGCAATTGTTCAAGATATATTATATGATTGGGGTGGGGAAACTGAAGTTAAGCTGATCGCTCAAAAATATTATTATGAAGATTTAACTTGGCTTCAAGCTGCTGAAAAAGAAGGAGAAGAAGGTGTTTATGAATATCTAAATCGTGGAGATGTTCAAAATGCTGAAGAAGTTTTTCCTGTTATCGACCCAATTGATGGATTTCCAATTTTAAAGCTTGATATTGGCGATCCTTTGATGGTTATTAAAATGGATGAATCCAACAAAAAACAAAAGATTCCTGTCTTTTTAATATCAAAAGAAATGATTCCTGGAACTAATTTCCTTTTTTTAAAAATTGATATGGGAGAAGGAAGAATTGGAAAAACTGTAGTACAAAAAAATCTTAAGGTTAATATAGATATAGAAAAATTAGAAGATGCGAGAAAGAAAAAAGAAGAAATAGCGAATGGTGATAGTGAAAGCAAAATAATAGGAGATATAGCAGATGAATTTGGCGAATATAAAAAATTCAAAGGTGATTCTAAACTCTCTTCTTTTGACATAGTTCTTATAATTAGCTTTTCAATTGTTGGTATACTACTAATAGTGTTAATTGGGATTTGGCTTGGAGCATTTTAATGAAATTAATAATTAACTTGGTTTCTTTTTTGATAATATCTATTTTTTCTTTTTTGACTTTGAAATATTTAAATGAAATACTGTTATTTTTAAATGAAAAACAAAATAATATCGAAAATACTACTAAAATCATAGAAGAAAATGAAAGAATCCAAGCGCTAGACTTGGATTCTTTTTTAAATGAAGATCTTAATAAAAAAGCTTATAGAACTGATACTGCCACTATTTTTATATATAATATTAAAGAATATGATTTTGTTTATATAGAGGAGGATTAATTTTGAAAGTATCGTATGCGACTGCAGTAGTTATGGGATTAAAAAAAGGTAAATTAAATTTTGAAATGCCCACAGCTTATTTAATGATTGGTGAAAAATGTATATATAATTGTTCTTTTTGTTCACAAGCAAGAGAAGCTATTTCAGATAAAGATCATTTATCAAGAATAACTTGGCCTGAAATAACTTTTGAAAAATTTTTAAATAATTTTGATCCAAAATTATTTAAAAGAGTTTGTTTACAAGTTGTTTCTTCAAAAAATTATGAAAAAGAATTAGAAAAAATATTAGAATTCTTTAAAGATAAAGATGTTTTAGTTTCTGTCTCTTTAAGGCCAAAAGATGAAAAAGAAGTAGAAAAATTATTTAATACTTATGATATTGATAATATGGGTATATCAGTTGATGTTCCAGAAAAAAAATTATTTGAAAAAATTAGAGGAACTAAATACAATAAGTATATGCAAATGTTGATTAACTCTTCAAAAAAGTTTTTACACAAAATTACCACACATGTAATAGTTGGACTTGGTGAAACTGATTTAGATATAGTAAAATTTATTTTGGGGATGAAAGAAAAAAATATAAAAGTTAGCTTATTTGCATTTACACCTATAAAAGGTACTAAATTAGAAAATAATAAACAACCTTCTTTAGATAGATATAGAAAAATTCAATACGCAAAAGAAATAATTGATAATAACAAAGTTAATATTGAAGAATTTATTTTTGATAAAAAGGGTAATCTTATAGAATTACCCTCTTATGATGTAAATAAAGAAGAAGCTATAAAAACTTCAGGATGTTCTTGGTGTACAAGACCTTATTATAATGATTCACCTAATAAAACTTTTTACAATATACCAAAAGTAAGAAATTTCAAGGAGGGCTAAATATGGGAATTTTGTCTTTTAAAGGCGGAGTACATCCTCCAGAAAAAAAGGAGCTAACTGAATCAAAGGAAATTAAAAAAGCTCCTCTTCCAGATAAAGTCTATATGTATGCAACAAACCATCTGGGAGCCCCTGCCAAAATTATTGTTGAGCCTGGAGATCAAGTAAAAACAGGTCAAAAGATCGCAGAAGCAAATGGTTTTATTTCTGCGAACGTACATTCACCTATAACAGGAGAAGTACAGAGTATTGAAAAAATGGTAAACGCTGGTAGCGGAAGAAAAGAGGATGTAGTAGTAATAAAAAGAACCAAAGATGATGAATGGGAATTAATTCCCCATAGAGAGAATTATCATGAACTAAAAAAAGACGAATTAATAAACATTATTAAAGAAGCAGGTATTGTTGGTCAAGGTGGGGCAATGTTCCCAACACATGTCAAGTTTATGGTACCAGAAGGTAAAAAAGCAGAAAATGTTGTTATAAATGCAGCAGAATGTGAACCATATATTACCATCGATGATAGAATGATGAAAGAAAAAACCAGGGAAATATTTAAAGGTTTAGAAATTATACAATATATTACTGAAGTTCCTAAAATATTTATAGGAATAGAAAGTAATACTCCTGAAGCAATTTCAATCATGACCGAAATGGCTAAAAGCAAGGCAAATATTGAAGTGAAGGTTTTAAAAACAAAATATCCTCAAGGTGCAGAAAAACAATTGATAAAAGCAATTACAAAAAAAGAAGTACCTTCAGGTGGTCTGCCAATTGATATTGGAACAATAGTTCTGAATTTATCAACTGTATATGCAATATATGATGCTATAATCAACGGAAAACCTTTAGTTGAAAGAGGAGCTTCTTTTACTGGAGAAGGGGTAAAAAATCCTGGAAACTATTGGTATAAAATTGGTACTAGAGCTGATGAATTATTAAATATAGTTGGTATAAAAGAAAATGTAGAAATAGACAGAGTACTCTATGGAGGACCAATGATGGGGATTGCATTACCGAAAATTGATTTACCTACCTTTAAAGGTAATAATGCAATCACTGTAATGACAAAAGAAGTTGCACCTAAAGAAAAAGATTATCCTTGTATAAGATGTTCAAGTTGTGTAACTACGTGTCCTATGGGATTACAACCTTATTTATTAAAAAAATTAACTGATAATAGAGAATATGATAAAGCAAAAGAAAATGGTCTTATGGATTGTATAGAATGTGGTACTTGTTCATATGGATGCCCTTCTGGAATAGACCTTTCTAAGAGTTTTAAAACAGCAAAAAAAGTTATTAGAGCTATGAGTAAAAGGAGGGGTTGATTTAATGAAACTTAAATTAGCAGCAGCACCTCATTTTCGTTCAAAAGATTCAACAAGAAAAGTTATGCTTGATGTTTTAATAGCTTTGATTCCAGCTATTATTGTATCAACATGGGTGTTTGGAATAAGAGCTTTATATATAATGTTGTTCTCAATGTTATTAGCAGAAATGATAGATTTTTCAATTGTTAAATATATTAGGAAAGTGAAGAACTATGTTCCAGATCTATCAGCTTCTGTGACTGGACTATTATTAGGAATGAATTTATCACTCGCTGTTAGCTGGTATCATGTATTAATTGGTGTAGTTTTTTCAATAGTTATTGGGAAACAAATTTATGGTGGACTAGGTCAAAATATATTCAATCCAGCATTAGTCGGAAGAGTTTTTATGGTTGTTTCATTTCCTGGTGTTATGACAACGTGGATAAAACCTTTTTATTATCAGAATGTTGATAATGCTTTTTCATTATCATCTCTTGATACTGCTACAGGTGCAAGTTCTTTAGGTATTCTTAGAGATTCGAGTCAGGAATTAGCACTAGAATCTTACAGTTATATGGATATGTTCATAGGAAAAATTCCTGGTTCTATAGGTGAAGTAAGTGCTTTAGCTCTTTTATTGGGCTTTGGCTATTTAGTCTTAAGAGGAAGAATTAAATTAACTGTACCACTAACATATATAGGAACCGTTTTAATGATGAGTAGTATTTTTTATATGTTTGATCCTTCATATGCAACACCTTTATTTCATGTTCTATCAGGTGGGCTTATGATAGGAGCTCTTTTTATGGCTACAGATATGGTTACCTCACCTATGACGAAAAAAGGGCAATTATTATATGGAGCTGGAATGGGATTGATAACAATGGTAATCAGATATTTTGGAGCTTATCCAGAAGGTGTTTCATTCTCAATTTTAATAATGAATGCTTTAGTTCCTCTTATAGATCTTTGGGGTAAACCAAGAATATTCGGAACCTCTAAGAAGGGGGTTAAAAAATGAAAGATTACTTGAAAACAGGATCTATTTTAATGTTATATATGATTGTAGCAGCTTTCTTAGTCGCTGTTATATATAATTTTGTAAACCCTTTTATTCAAACTGCAGAATTCAATGCGAAATTAGATGCTATAAAGTCAGTTTTGATTGATTTTGAAACTGAAGAATATTATATACAAGAAATTCCAGAAACTTCAGAAGAATTAGAAGAATATATTTGGGAAAAATCAGAAGAAAATATAATGATGACTAATTCAGAAAACTCAAAAATTATGTCTCCTGCTTATAAATTTAGTACAGAAGAAAAAGAGATATATGTATTAACAATAGCTGGCTTAGGGTTTGGTGGAGATGTCACTTCTGTTGCTTCTTTTGTAAAAGAAAATGGAAATATAAGATTAAATAAAATAGAAGTAATCAGTTATTCTCAAGAAACCCCTGGATTAGGTGCTAAAATTGCTGAAGAAGAAGTTCAAAGTAGATTTTATAATATACCTGAACAAGGGTTAAATTCTAAAGTTCAAGTTAATAAAGATGCTGGTGCTTCTTCTGATCCAAATGTAAGAGACGATTTAAAAGAAGAAGGAACAGTTCAAACAAGTGATGTTATGACTGGTGCAACAATAACTCCAAGAGGGGTAGCAAATTCTTTGAATATTGCAGTTGAATTCCTTTCAGAAAAAGGAGTGATGTAATATGGGTTCTAGAATGAAAAATTTTAAAAGTGGATTAATAGATAACAACCCAATATTTGTTCAAGTTTTAGGTATGTGTCCAGCTTTAGCAACAACAACAAATGCTGAAAATGGTTTAGGAATGGGTTTAGCTTCCTTGGCAGTATTAATTATGTCAAACATAGTTATTTCATTAATTAGAAAAATGGTTCCACAAAAAATCAGAATACCTGTTTATATAGTAGTTATTGCTTCTTTTGTTACTATAATTGATTTAGTTATGCATGGTTTTACATATGAGTTATGGAAGACACTTGGATTGTTTATTCCATTGATTGTCGTTAACTGTATGATAATGGGAAGAGCGGAGGCTTTTGCTTCTAAAAATAGTGTAGTTGACTCGATTGTAGATGCATTGGGAATTGGTTTAGGATTTACAGGTTCTTTAGTTCTTTTAGGATCAGTTAGAGAATTATTAGGTAATGGAACTATATTTGGTTTAGATATATGGGCAGAAGGTCTAAAAATGTACGCCTTTATCTTACCTCCAGGAGCATTCATCGCATTAGGCTTGTTATTAGCAATGTTTAATTATATTGGAATAAGAAAGACAGAAAATAAAAAGAAAAAGGCTGGTGGAAATAAATGACAAATTTAATTTTAATATTTTTATCAGCAACATTAGTTAACAACTTTGTTTTATCTAGATTTTTAGGGATCTGTCCTTTTTTAGGTGTTTCTAAAAAAATAGATTCTGCTGCTGGTATGTCAATGGCTGTTATTTTTGTTATGACAATGGCTGGTATAATAAGTTGGGGTCTTAACTTAATATTAGTTGTAACAGGTCTAGAATTTTTAAGAATAATTGTTTTTATATTAGTTATTGCATCCTTAGTTCAATTTGTTGAATTTTTTATAAAAAAAGCTTCTCCATCTCTTTATGAAGCGCTAGGTATTTATCTACCACTAATTACAACAAATTGTGCTGTTCTTGGAGTTGCTTTAATAAATATTCAAACAAATTATAATTTTATAGAAGCAACTGTTAATTCATTTGCTTCTTCATTGGGTTTTGCTATGGCATTGATAATTTTCTCATCAATTAGAGAAAAAATTGATTTAAATAATGTACCAAAAGCTTTTAAAGGAACAGCGTTGGCTTTAATAACAGCAGGTTTATTATCAATGGCATTTATGGGATTCTCCGGACTTGTAAAGATATAAGGAGGTTAATCAATGGAAACGATTATATATGCTGTAATAGTATTAGGTCTTTTAGGACTTTTTGCTGGGACATTTTTAGCTTTTGCAGCAAAAAGATTTGAAGTTAAAGAAGATTCAAGAAAAGTAGTAACAGAAGCCGCTTTACCTGGAATAAATTGTGGTGCATGTGGGTATCCTGGATGTTCAGCTTTTGCCAAAGCATTTATTAATGGCGAAATAGATAAAAATGCATGTCTTCCAGGAAAAAGACAAGGAGTTCCTGAAAAATTAGATCTC
>JBNJGY010000010.1:0-50914 GCA_051748045.1 Thermotogota bacterium | reverse complement strand
AAAAGAAAGAAGGATTAAAATTAATTTTAATCCTTCTTTCTTTTATTTATATATTTATTTATTTTTTTTCTTCATATTAGGTATTATTAAATTTGCAATTAATCCAACTATAGCTGCTAATGCCACACCTTGAAATTCAACATTTCCAAATTTAATTGAGGCTCCACCCAAACCAAGAATTAACATTAAAGATACTATAGATAGATTTTTTGAATTAGTTAAATCAACTTTTTCATTTACTAATGTTCTAATTCCTACGGAAGCTATCATTCCAAAAAGAACTATACTAACTCCACCTATTACTGATTCAGGAATTGTTCTTAATATTACACCGAATTTTGATAAGAAAGAAAATAATATAGCTAGTAAAGCAGCTCCTCTAATTATTGCTGGGTTATAATTCTTAGTTAATGCTAGTACTCCTGTATTTTCACTGTATGTTGTATTAGCAGGGGCTCCCACAAAACCAGCAAATGCTGTAGCTAGTCCATCACCCATTAATGTTCTATGCAGTCCTGGTTTTTTAATAAAATCTTTTCCTACAACTGCGCCATTTGTTGTTATATCACCAATGTGTTCCATAAAAGTTGCAAAGACTACCGGTACAGTTACAGATATTGCGTATATTGAAAACTTTGGTAACATAAATTCTGGCAAAGATAACCAAGAACTGTTATTAACAGCATTGAAATCAACATTACCTGTTATAGAGGCTACTAAATAGCCTACTAAAACTCCTATTAACACAGGTATCATACTTAGAAAACCTTTAAAGAATGTAGAAAATATAACTACTGTTAGAAGTGTGGAAAGTGCTATAAACCAATTTGAAGAGGCCATGTCGATAGCCGTTGGAGCGAGTGTGAGACCAATAATTATTATCATTGTTCCAGTAACTACTGTAGGGAATAACTTTCTTAAAACATTATAACCAATTATTTTAACTACTAAAGAAAATATTAGATAAGTTAATCCAGATATCATAATTGCTCCTGAGGCATAAGATAAATCTCCGGTCGCTTCTTTAACCATTAAAACTGGAGCTATAAAAGCAAAACTAGAACCTAAAAATACTGGAACTATAAAACCTGTTAAATAATGAAAAAGAAGTGTACCTATACCAGCTGCGAAGAGTGTTACTAGAGGGTCAAAACCTGTAAGCAATGGAACTAGTATTGTAGCTCCAAACATAGCGATGAAATGTTGTAAAGATAAAATAAATTTCTTTGTTGTAATACCTTTTAAACTAAAACCTTCTTTTAAATTGATAGTTCTTTCATACTCAGCCATATTATATTCCTCCTTTATAGCCTCACAGGACTATTATTAAAAGTTTCTAAGTATGAGAATACACTAAATTTCTTAACTATAAAAAAACAAAATGTTAAATCTAACAAAAGCCATATAATTAATTTTGATGAAAAATAATGTCATATTTTTCATTATTTTTAAGAAAAATATCGAAATATTCAGGATCAAAATGTTTATAATGATTTTGCATTTGTATCATTTTTTCTAGAGTTTCATTATGAGATAAATTTTCTTTGTATACTTTTTTCCCTCTAATTGAATCATAAACATCTATAATAGAAACAATTCTTGCTGATACTGGTATTTTATTGCCAGAAATTGAGAAAGGATAACCCCCTCCACCAAATCTTTCATGATGGTATAAAGATATTTCCCAAGCTATTTTTAACCAATCTATACCTTGAAGTATTTCTGCTCCATATAAAACATGTTTTTTGATTATTTCATATTCTTGACGATTTAATTTTCCTGGTTTATTTAATATATTTGAAGGAACAAGTGATTTTCCTATATCATGCAGCGGTGCATATAAACCTATTTCATATGAATACTTTTCATTTAATCCAATGTCTAAAGCTAGTTGCTTTGATAAATTTCCAACTCTTCTAGTGTGACCATCCCTACCACAATCAAACTTATCTGACAATATCCTAAGTTTAGAAATAAATTGAATTTTTGATAATTTCACTTCTCTTCTTATCTCATTTTCTTTGTACTTTTTTGTTTGATAATCATTATAAAGGTTTAAAATATAAATAATATAATTTTTTTCTTCAGTATCTAAATTCTTTTTTTTATTTTTTACATAAACTTTATAATTAGAAGATAAATCTAATTCTATTAACTGATATTCAGGATAAATATTCTCTTCATTGTTTGTTATAATTACATCTTCAGAACTTGTTTCATTTTTTATTAAATGTTTAAGATGGCTTATAGTGTCGTGTGTTTTAATATTTTTATATACTTTGTCTTTATTTGAATTCTTTTTGATAAGATAAATGTTAAAAAATATATACAAGATTAAAATTAATATGATGTATAATCTATTTATAGGCATAAATAAAAATAAACCTATAAAGAATGAGAATATTAAATTATATATGAATATTTTTGACAACGAAAAAACCCCCACAATAATGAATATATTTATATTATAATTTATTTTAACAAAATAAGCAAGAAGAGGTGTTTTAATGAAAACCATTTTTATTTCTGGAATAACCGGTTCTATTGGTACTCAAACACAAGAAGTAATTGAAGAAACAGAAAATAATGATATTCAAATAATTGGTGGTTCAATTAATTCTAATTGGAAAAAACTAAAAAAAGTGATTGATAAATTTCATCTTAAATTTGCAGCAATTTCAAACCCACAAGAAAAAATACCAAAATATTATAATGGTTGTGAAATATTTGTTGGTTCTGATTCAACAGAAATAGTATTAGAAAAAACCAACCCAGATATTTCTTTAATCGCCACTTCTGGAGCTGCTGGATTAGCTCATACTATAAAAGCTTCTAATTGTTCAAAAAGAATAGCTTTAGCTAATAAAGAATCTCTTGTTTTAGGTGGAGACTTAATACTGAATCTTTTTAAAAAAAATAATAATGAATTAATTCCAGTAGACAGTGAACATAGTGCAATTTTTCAACTTATCTTAGGAGAAGAAAATGTTGATGAAATTATGTTAACTGCTTCTGGAGGTTCTTTAAGAGATATACCTATCAATCATTTTAAAAATATCACTAAAAAAGAAGTTCTAAATCATCCTACTTGGTCAATGGGAAAAAGAATTACTGTTGATTCCGCTTCAATGGTTAATAAAATGTTAGAAGTTATTGAAGCATTTTATTTATTTAAAACAAGTAAAATAAACATTTTTATTAATAGGAATTCTCATATCCATTCAATGGTAAAATTTAAAGATGGTGTTATTAAAATGCATTATGGAATACCCAGTATGAAAATACCTATTGCATATGCATTAACTTATCCGAAAAGAAAATACAGGTATCAATCACCTGATTTAATTAATACAGAAATTAAATTTGAGAAGCCTGATTATAATAAATACCCTGTTTTAAAACTATTAGAAGACATTTTAGGAAATCAAAAATTACATATAGCCCTAAATGCTGCTGATGAAGTAGCGGTTGAATATTTTTTAAAAGATAAAATAAAATTTTTAGATATAATATCAACCATTAATTATGTAATAGAACAAACAAAAAAAATCAATTTAAAAATAAATAATTTTGAAGATATATACAAATTAGATAAAAAATGTAGAAAAATCGCAGAAGAGCATATCAAGGAGGTTCAATAATGGCAATACTATGGTTCTTAATAATTTTTACTGTAATAGTAGTTGTTCATGAGTTTGGTCATTTTATATTTGCTAAAATGTTCAATACGAAGGTTTTGGAGTTCTCAATTGGATTTGGGCCAAAGTTATTTTTTAAAAAAGGTAAAAAAACTGACTTTGCAATTAGAATGATTCCACTTGGAGGTTATGTTAAATTAGCCGGTGAAGATGATTTAGAAAATATTGAAGATAATGATGATCCAACTCTTTTATTCAATAAGAAACCATATCAAAAATTATTAATATCATTTGCAGGTCCCCTTTTTTCTTTTATACTTGGTATAATTGTAATAGCAACTTCAGGATTAATATATGGCCTTCCACAGGTTAGAATTCAATCAGTAAGAGAAGATACCCCTGCTTACGAAGCAGGAATACAATCAAGAGATATTATTAAAAAAGTTAATGGTGACTATGTATTCGACTCACAAATTCTTAATTTGGAAATAAGAGAAGGAGAAGAAATCAATTTAGAAATAATTAGAGATCAAAAAACTATTGAAAAAGAAATTACACCTATGAAAGTTCCAGAAGAATATGTGATTACATTATCCAACTTTTCTGGGAATACTGATATATCAAGTATTGAAAAAATCAATAATATAGAACAAGATATAAGTGTTTTAAGCAAAATGGAACCTGGGGATCCCATTACATTTTCTAATAATGATAAAAAAATCCAAGGAACATTAGAGTCAAAAAATGTTATTAGTTCTAGATATATTATTGGAGTTAATTTTGATTTATTTACAAATGTAATTGCAAAAGATTATCAAATTTTTCAAAAGGGAGATATTATAACTGAAATTGAAGATAAATCAATTGATAATGGTATTGATTTTGTTAATACTATAAATAGGCTGAATATTCCTGAAGATACTGTTATGTTAGAAATATCAAACGAACAAATAAATAATATTATCAAACCTTTTGAGGATACAGAAATATCAATGACCGTTATAAGAAATGGTGAAAAAACGGATTTAAAAACTAATAAAACAGAATTAATAAATATATTCTCTCAACCTGGAATAGTAAACACATCTGATAATAGATTAAAACCTTCTTTAACTGAAATATTACCTGTCTCTTTTGGGTGGGCTAAAACTTTAATGGAATCAGTTGTTCAGGTAATTAAACAATTATTTACAGGTCAAACTGGAACTGATGAAATAGCAGGTCCTATAGGAATCGCCACAATTATTGGGCAGGCTTCTAGAGCAGGATTTGAATCGATTCTTAATATACTAGCTTTGATAACAATAAACTTAGGTGTCATCAATTTACTTCCATTACCAGCTTTAGATGGAGGAAGAATAATATTTTCTCTTTACGAAATGATATCTAGAAGAAGAGTAAATCCAAAAGTTGAATCATTAATCCATGTAATTGGTTTTATAATATTAATTGGACTTATGATTTTTATAGCTTTTAATGACATTAGTAGATTTTTTAATTGAGGTTGATATTATGTTTTCAGAAAAATTTGTAAATGTTTCAAATATAAAAATTGGTGGAGATTATCCTGTTGTAATCCAAACTATGACTAATACAGATTCATCGGATTTTGACTCAACAATCAATCAGATCAAACAACTAAACGCAGCAGGGGCTGAGTTAATAAGGTTATCTATAAGAAATCTAGAAGATATAATCACATTAAAAAAATTAGTTAAAAAATCTCCTGTTCCTCTAATAGCAGATATTCATTTTGACTATAAAATAGCAATTGATGCTATAAAAGCAGGAATTGCAAAAATCAGATTGAATCCTGGTAATATAGGTTCTGATTGGAAAGTAAAAGAAGTTGTTAAAGTAGCTAAAGAATATAAAACCCCTATAAGAGTCGGCGCAAATTCTGGGTCTTTAGATAAACGCTTTGAAGATGATACAATAGAAATGGCTATGGTTAATAGTGCTTTATATCAAGTAAGATTGTTAGAACAAAATGGATTTAATGATATAGTTATTTCTATGAAATCTTCTGATGTTAGGCAAACTTATTTATCTAATAAAATTATCTCTGAAAAAATAGAATATCCTTTGCACCTAGGTGTCACAGAAGCCGGGGTTTATGAAGATTCTATAATATCCTCTTCTGCAGGAATAGGAGCTTTATTATTAAATAATATAGGAGATACCATCAGAATTTCAATTTCAGGTAATCCTGTTAATGAAGTATTAGCAGCAAAAAAGCTCTTAACAACTTTGGGACTAAGAAAAGGAATTAAAGTTATATCTTGTCCAACTTGTGCAAGAACAGAAATAAATATAGAAGATTTAACAAATAAAGTTAAACTTATAACAAAAAAATTTGAAAATTTAGAAAAAAATATTACTATTGCTGTAATGGGATGTGTAGTGAATGGGCCAGGAGAAGCTAAACATGCTGATATAGCAATAGCTGGTAGTAGACAATCTGCTGCAATATTCAAAAAAGGTAAACTAATAGAAAATGTTAAAAAAGAAGATATTGAGAAAAAGCTAACTGAAATAATAGAAAATTATATAGAGGTGGTATAAATGTATATCAACCCCACAGGTAATAATAAATCAGAAAATTCAAAAAAAACAAAAAAATCTAAAAGAAAAAAAACATCTTCTACTAATAGTAAATCTATTGAAGATGGATTTTTTGATATTTTGAGTAACACAGAATACAAGATCTCAGAAAAAGAAATAAAAAAATTAATGGATGAAATACTAAATTTTGGAAATAGATTTGTTAAGTCCCCAACACAGAATAATTTAAAAAATTATAAACACTCAATAAAAGAATTTTTGAAAAAAATAGAAAAAAAATTATATAAAGTTAAAGAAGATATAGACATGGAAAATGATTCACCAAGATTACACGTTATAGCAGAAGTAGTAGATAATAAAATAAAAGAAATAACAGATGCAGTAATGATTAAAGAAAAAAATACTCTTTTTTACGCCTCAAGAGTTGAAGAAATTAACGGTCTTTTACTAGATTTATATAGATAAGGAGATTTTTATGAGTTCAATTTTTGAAATGAAAATAGATAATTTTGCGGGAAATTCTATATGTTTTCATTCTTTAGAAGTTTATAACAATAAAAAATTTATAGAAAAGAAAATAGATGAACTTAATAATTTTAATAAACTAGATTTATTAGATATTAAACCAAATAAGGGTAATATAAAAATCGATCAAATTAGAGATATTCACGATTTTTTAAAATATAAACCTAATTATTCAAAAATAAAAATTGTTTTAATCAATGAAATCGATAAACTTAATGATCAAGCAGAAAATTCATTATTAAAAGTTTTAGAAGAACCCCCTAGTTTCGCTGTTATAATTACCCACACAAATTCTTGGAATGACTTGTTATCTACTACAAAAAGTCGTTTGACGAGGTTTGATATCCCTTTTCCTAAAGAAGAAATCCATCTTTTTTCTAAAATAAAAGATAAAAACATAAAAATGTTTAACTTATATAGTTCTTTAGGTCTTGAATACGTAGATTTTTTTAATAATATGAATGAACAAGACTTAGATGATTTTATAAATAATCTAAAAGAGATCAACTATGAAAAAGCACTAAAAAATATTAAAAAATTTAAATCGGACACAAAAAATAAAGCGATATTTATTTATTCATATTATTATATTATAAAAAAAATAATCACTGAAAACAATAATGAATTTCTCTTAAAAACTATAAATAATCTAAAAGATATTAAAAAAAATCTTGAAAATCCATTAGAGTATTTACAGATGATATCTCTACTATCAAATATATTCATTCATGACTCTTTAATTTCAAAATTAACCAATAAATGGAAATACATGTATAATTATGATTTTATAGAATTTTTTGGAATAGAAGAATATGTTTTTAAAACAAAAATAATTTTAGATACCTATAAATATAACAATAAAATTATTAATTCATCTTTATCAAATCATAATTTTCCTTTGGAAATTATTAATCATTTTGTTAGACTTAATGAGGCTTATTCAAAAAAATAGGAGGATTTAATATGCCAGATTTACAAATAAATGTTTATGGTGTTGAGCTTATGAAAAAAGATAAAATGTATTTTTATACACCAAGTGATCCAACAGAAGAATTTAATATAAATGATCTTGTTTTGGTAAATTCTGATTTGGGATTAGAAGTAGGAAAAATAATAAGTCCTTTAAAAGAAAGAAATATAGATGACTTAGATAATGACCCTACACCCATTATAAGAAAGCTAACTGAAGAAGATAAACAATTACATGAGAGTAATTTAAAAGATGCAAATGATGTAAAACATTTCACTCAAGAAAAATCTGAAGAATTAAATTTAGATATGAGAGTATTAAAAGCTAAGTATACATTTGATAAATCAAAATTAATTATATTTTTTGGTGCTGATTCAAGAGTTGATTTCAGAGAATTAGTAAAGATATTAGCTAAAAAATACAAGGTTAGAATAGAATTAAGGCAAGTTGGTATAAGAGACGAAGTTAAAATGAAAGGCTCATTAGGACTTTGTGGTCAAGTTGCATGTTGTGCTAGATTTTTAAGAGAATTCTCATCTATAAAAATGGAGTTAGCGAAAACCCAACAAATGATGATTAACACTGCGAAAATATCTGGTAGGTGCGGAAAATTATTATGCTGTTTAAAATATGAAAATGATTTTTATGAAGAGGTTCTAAGAAATGTACCAAATGAAAATTCAACTATTGAATATGACAATAAACCAGCAAAAGTTATAACTGTAAATGTTTTCTTAAAAGAAGTCACGTTACAGGTAATTGAAGAAAATCAACCAATACTAATTAAAGTACCTTTTCAATATTTTAATAATTTAGATGAAAAAATAGAAAAAGAATAAAATGGAGGTGTTCTGTTTTGAAAAATAGTTTAAGCGAATTAAAAGAAATAGCAAGATTATGTAGAGGAGATATTTTGAAGATGACATCAGTCGCATCTTCTGGACATCCGGGAGGATCTATGTCTTCATTAGAATTATTTTTATCTGTTTATAATAGAGCAAATATTGATCCAAAAAAACCTTTTGAAAATAAAAGAGATAAAACTGTTGTATCACATGGTCATACATCTCCTGGTATTTACTCTTCTTTGGCAAGATTAGGTTTCTTTGCAATTGATGATGTAATAAGTGGATTTAGGCATCCTGGTTCTATTTTTGAAGGACATGTTACCAGAGGTATACCTGGAGTAGAATGGTCTACAGGTAATCTAGGGCAAGGGTTATCAACAGGAGTAGGTTTTGCGTTAGCTGCAAAAATGAGAAATGATGATTCTAAAGTTTATGTTTTTTCAAGTGATGGAGAAAGCCCAAAAGGCCAATTAGCAGAAGCCAGAAGAACTGCCAAAAAAGAAAATCTAAATAATTTAATTGTTTTAGTTGATTATAACGACATTCAAATTTCTGGAAGAGCTAGAGATGTTTTACCTGTAAATATTAAAGAAGAATATATTTCAGCTGGTTGGAATATTATAGAAATAGATGGTCATAATTTAACTCAAATAAATGAATCTTTAGAAATAGCTGAAGAAAACAAATTAGGCCCTACTGTTATAATAGCAAACACCATAATTGGTAAAGGTGTATCTTTCATGGAAAATAGACATGAATACCATGGTGCTGCTTTATCTGATGATGAACTTGAAAAAGCTCTAAAAGAATTAAATATTGAAAATGATATAGAAAAATATAGAGTAATGAGAGAAAATTTAAGTTTAAAAAAAGTAAAAGTTTCATATCCAAATATTAAATTAGATGTAGATCAAGGAACTCCAACGATTTATCAAAAAGATAAAAAAATTGATAATAGATCAGCTTTTGGAAATGCAGTTGCTGATTTAGCTAAAATAAATAAAGAAAAATTTCCTGTGGCGGCATTAGATTGTGATCTTTTACCTTCAGTAAAATTAGCTAAGTTTAAAGAAGTCAACCCTGAAGGATATATACAAATTGGTATCCAAGAACATAACGCTGCAACTATAGCAGGTTCTATGTCTACTTCTGGTGTTTTAACATTTTTTGCTGATTTTGGAGTATTTGGTTTAGATGAACCTTTCAATCAGCAAAGATTGAATGACATAAATCATACAAATTTAAAAACTGCAATTACACATTCTGGTACTGATGTAGGTGAAGATGGTAAAACACATCAAGAAGTTAATTATATAGGCCTTACAAGAAGCTTATACAATACTAAATTAATAGTACCAAATGATCCTAACCAAACAGATAGAGCTGTAAGATATGCAGCAGCTTATGACGGAAATGTAGTTATAACAATGGGAAGATCAAAATTAGATATAATTTTAGATGAAAATGGTAATGTATTCTATGGAGATAACTACGAATTTAAATATGGAGATGTTGATATATTAAGAAAAGGAGAAGACATTACTTTGATATCTTATGGAACTTATACAAATACTGCTGTAAAAGTTTCTGACGAATTAAAAAAGGAAAATATAAATATTAATGTTATTGGTATACCAACTCCTTTAGAATTTGATGAAGAAAAAATAATTCCATATCTAAAAAATAAAATAGTAATAACATTAGAAGATCATAACGTTAATAATGGAATAGCAAATGAAATATCCAGAACATTAATAAACAACGGAATACCTGTTAAAAAATTTATCAACTTAGGATATAATAATTATGCTGCTTCTGGATCGTCTAAATTGATTCAAAAACAAAATAATTTAGATGTTGTTAGTATTTCAAACATGATTAAGGAGTTATATTAATGAATCAAAGTAATATGACAAAAAAAGAATTAAAAAACGTTGAAAAAGCTATAAAATCATTAAAATTACCACAAAATATGGATAAAGATATTTTATTCAACGCTTTATGTCATACTTCTTTTGTATTTGAAAAAGAAAATAAAGGAAGAAAATTAAAATCTAATGAAAGATTGGAATTTCTCGGAGATTCAGTTTTAGAACTCATAATCTCCGAGTTCCTTTTTAATAAGTTTAATCTTTCAGAGGGAGATATGTCGAAGATTAGAGCTACAGTTGCATCTGAATTAATACTAACAGAAGTAGCTAAAAAAATTAATTTAAATAAGTTTATTCTTTTAGGCACAGGAGAGGATAAACACGGGGGTAGAGAAAAACATTCTATTCTCGCAGATGCTATAGAATCTTTATTCGCTTCGATATATCTATCTTTGGGATATGAATATACAAAAGAATATGTGTTAAAAAGATTAATCCCTTACATTAAAAAAGCTGTAAGAGGAGAATTGTTTTTAGACCATAAAACAAAATTACAAGAAATTACTCAAGAAATATATAAAGCTTTACCAGAATATGAAGTAATAAACTCTCATGGACCTTCTCATATAAAATTCTATAAGATCGCAGTAAAAATAAATGAAGATATTTTAGGAATTGGCGAAGGACATTCAAAAAAAATAGCTGAACAATTAGCAGCAAAACAAGCTTGCAATAAACTATTAAAAGGGAAGAATGAAAATTGAAAAATATTGAATTTGTAAAATTAAGAGAGACAAAATCTATTTCTACAACAAATAATTATTGTTATTTGAATTGTAAACATTGTAATAAACACTATCTTAAAGATATGAATTCTATATCTGATATTGAAGAATTATCTATTGAGGGATTTAAATCTTTTTTAATAAGTGGAGGTATGAATTCAAAAATAGAGGTCCCGATTATAGAACACTACAATAAATTATATACCTTGAAACAAAAATATAATTTAAAATACAATATACATACAGGTATTATTGATAATAATGATGAATATATTTCAAAATTATATAAGTTACATGATTCTATTTCTTTCGATATTGTTGGAAGTGAGTCAGTATATAAAAATGTATATAATAATAATTATTATAAAGAAATGATCTCTAGCTTTTATACACTAATGAACAATAATTTCAATGTAAAACCACATATCACTATTGGTTTAGAAGGTGGACAAATTAATCATGAATATGATGCAATAAAAATTTTAAAAAATTCTTTTAATAAATTAGATGAGTTAATTTTTATTATTTTCATACCAACAAAAGATACTTTTTATGAAAAAAAGAATCCACCAATTTTAAATGAAGTAGAAAAAATTATGAAATTATATAGAAAAGAATTTCCTGATATAAAATTAACTCTTGGATGCATGCAACCTAAAGGTACATATAAAAAAGAATTACAAAAAATGTCATTAAAATATATGGATAAAATTGTTCAACCAATTAATAACACTATTAAACGTGCTGAAAATAATAATTTTATTATTAATTATTCTTTTCAATGCTGCGCTTTATAATAAAACGAATTTTTGGAGGAAATATATATGCAAGTACCTTCTTATATAAAATTATATAATTCTGGAGAATTACATAAAAGAAGAGATTTATTATATAATCATATAAACAATTGTACATTATGTCCAATTAAATGCAATGCAAACAGAAATGTTTCAACAGGAATATGTGGAGCTGATAATAAAATTAAAATTTCAGAATTTGTTCTTTATCCTGGAGAAGAACCACCATTAACTGGAAATACAGGAGCAGGAGGAGTCTTTTTTAGTAATTGTAGTATGAAGTGTGTTTATTGTCAAAATTTTTTATTTTCACAAAAAGGTAATGGTAAATTTAGATCCGTTGAAGAACTAGCAGAAATTTATCTCGATATACAAAATGTAAAAAAAGCAAAAAATTTAGATCTTATAACTGCTACACCTTATTTACCTTTTATATTCGATGCACTTATATTAGCTATAGAAAAAGGGTTTAGGCTTCCTATAGTATGGAATACTAGTTCTTATGAAAACCCAGAAATAATAGCCCTTTTAAATGATGTTGTTGACATATATTTACCTGATATAAGATATACTAGTAATATTTTAGCTAAAAGATATTCAAATGTAAAAAAATATTGGGATAATGCTAAAAAATCAATCAAAATGATGTATAATCAAATAGGAAATAATTTTCATATTGATGAAAATGGAATACTTCAAAGGGGTATGATTATAAGGATATTAGTACTTCCTAATCATATTAGCCAAGCTAAAGAAGCTCTGAAATTTATAAAATATGAATTATCTGAAGAAATATATATTAGTCTTATGGACCAATATGTTCCTGTAAATGAAGTTAAAGAATATCCAAAATTAAATAGATTTTTATATAAAGAAGAATATGAAGAAGTCGTCGAATATATGGGGGATTTAGAACTAAGTAACGGTTGGGTTCAACATCATAAACTTAAATCTTATTGGGGTGAGGAAAATGAACAACGATGAATTAATCAAATCTATTCTAGATCAGCTACAAGAAGGAGTAATAGCTATAGATGAACATGAAAATCTTTTTTTTATAAATGATTCAGCTTGTAGAATTTTAGATTTGGAAAGAAGTTCAGTTTTAGATAAGAATGTTGTTGAAACAGTACCAAATACCAGATTACATATTATTTTAAGAACAGGAGAATCTGAACTTGATAGATTACAAAATTTAGGGAATAAAGTTATAATAACATCAAGATTTCCTATTAAAAATGATAAAGATGAGACTATTGCTTCAGCAGCTGTTTTTAGAGACGTAACTACTGTACAAAAACTTGCGGAAGAAGTAACAAACTTAAGAGAAATTGAAGCTATGTTAACTTCTATAATTGATTCTACTACTGACGCAATATCAGTAGCTGATCAAGAAGGTAGAGTTGTAATGGTTAACAGAGCTTATACTAAAATTACAGGATTAACTCCGAGAGAAGTAATAGGTAAGCCAGCTTCAATAGACATTGAAGAAGGTGAAAGTTTACATATTAAATGTGCAAGAGAAAAAAAACCAATATTTAACGTAAGAAAAAAAGTAGCAGGTAGTAAAAAAGATGTTTTAGCTTCAGTTACACCTTACTTTGTTAAAAATGAATTTAAAGGCTCTGTAGCAGTTATTCATGATATCTCGGAAATTCAAAGATTGATGAATGAACTTGAAGCTACTAAAAGAATGTTAAAAAAAGAAAAAGCAAGGTATTCTTTTGAAGATATAGTTAGTGAATCAAATGAAATGAAAAATGTTATAAAACAAGCTCAAAAAGCATCACAGACAAAAGTTAATGTTTTAATTCAAGGAGAATATGGCGTAGGTAAAGAAATATTAGCCCAGTCCATACATAATTATTCTGAAAGAAAAGAAAATACTTATTTAAAAATAAATCTTTCTATGATTCAGAAAAATAAGCAAAATGAAATGTTATTTGGAGAAAAAAGCTATATAGCATTAGCAGATAAAGGAACTCTTTTCATTGAAAATATTCATGAAGCATCAGAAGAAACACAAGAAAAATTATTGAAATTATTGAGAGACAACGAATTTGAAAGTGATTTTTTTGATATAAAACCAGATGTTAGATTTATTTTCTCTACAACAGAAGACTTAAAAACATTAATTAGTTTAGGTAAATTTTCAAAAGAAATATATTATAAAATATCAGTTGTTACAATAGATATTCCACCTTTAAGACAAAGAACAAAAGATATCCCGAAACTCGCTAGGCAAATATTACACTCTTTAAATCAAAAATATGGTAGAGTAATTTATGATTTTACTGATGATGCGATAGCAAAACTAAAGGATTATTCTTGGAATGGGAATATAAGAGAATTAGAAAATGTTATAGATAGATCTATTCTTAATTTAGAGAATAATGATTCAATAATCACTTCTTCTCATATACCAGAAATAATAGAAAATAAAGAAAAAAATTCTGGAACATTAAAAGAATTAGTTGAGGATTATGAAAAAAGAATTATTATGGAAATTTTAGAAGTATGTCATGGAAATAAAACTGAAGCATCAAAAAAATTAGGATTAACTGTCAGAAACTTGTATTATAAATTAGATAGATACGGTATTAAATAATAGAAGGCGATATTTATGAGATTTAAATTTTCTCTACAAAAAGTACAAAATTTAAGAGAAAAATTGGAAGAAAGTGCAAAAGAAGAACTTGGAAAGAAGATTCAACTAAGATTAATAGAAGAAAATAGACTAAATAATATAAATAAAGAAATCAATGAATACAATAAACATTTTGATCAATATCTTAAATCAGAAATAACTTCAGCAAAGATACAAGAAATGATTAGATATAGACAATCCCTAAAAAATAAAAGAGATTTACAAGTTCGGATTTATCAAAATGCTATTTTAGAGGAAGATAAAGCAAGGAATAATTATTTAAAAAAGAAAATGGATAAAGATATTTTGGACAAGCTTAAATTAAGAAAAAAAGAAGAATTCGATTTTGCTATGAAAAAGAATGATATTAAAGAAATAGATGAAATTGCTCAGAAAATGTATATAAATAAAAAAGAAGAGGACTGAATTTTCAGTCCTCTTACTTTTTTAGAAATATAGCTCATACTCTTGAGGAGTGGGTGCATTATAAACGTAATTTGCTTCTTTCTTTTTAATAATAATCCATTCATCAATCAATGATTCTGGGAAGACTTTATTTAAATAGTCAAAATCTTTTTTTAATCCATCTAGAACAGCGTCTAAATCTAGTGGGAATATTTTTTCTTCAATATTATCAGCTGAATTGTAGCCTCTAGCTTTAGGATCTGATTTATTTAATATACCATCTATACCAGCTAAAACCATTGCTGATAAAGCATAATATAAATTACATGTTGCATCACCAGTTCTATATTCAATTCTTACTGAATCTTTTTTAAGATATCCAGGAATTCTAACCGCAGCTGATCTACTTCCTTTTGCATATGTAGCACTTACAGGAGCTTCAAAGCCTGGTACTAATCTTTTATAAGAATTTGTACTAGGATTAGTAAATGCTAATAAAGAACCAGATAATGCATGATCTAATATTCCACATGTATAATGTAGCCCAACATCACTTAAACCATGTTCTTTATCTCCTATAAAAAGAGATTTTCCGTCTTTTTCTAAGAATTGATGAACATGCATACCATTTCCAGGCATTTTATATATTGGTTTAGGCATGAAAGTTACATATAATTCCATTTCATTTGCAATATTTTTAATAACCCATTTTGCTATACTTATGTTATCAGCTACATCTTCTAAACTCATGAAATTCAATTCAATTTCTAGTTGAGCAATACCTACTTCATGATGATGATACTTTACAGGTATATCTAATCCTTCTAATACACTTACAACACTATTTCTAAAGGTGAAATATTTTTCTTCTGGATAAAGTTTATGATAACCTGAATCATGAGGCATTCTAGGTAAAGAACCAAATGTTTCTCCAATTCCTTCAGAAGAATTCAAAGAATAATAAGAATGATTATGAGCTGAAGAATATCTTACTTCATCAAAAACATGAAATTCTAATTCAACAAGCATTTTAACAGAATCTGCTATTCCAGTATCTTTTAAATATTTACATGTATTTTTAACTACGTTTCTTGGATATTGTTCAAAAACTCTTTCATTATCAAAGGGATCAACTACATCACAAAAAACATGAAGTATTTTAAATCCATCCTTTTCTTCAATAAAAGCTTTATCCATATCAGGTACAGCAACCATGTCTGATTTAGTTACTTTTGCAAAACCTAAATTTGAAGCGTCAAATCCTATTCCTTCTTCAAAAGTTTTGTCGGTAATATAACTTTTTGCAAGTGATACATGTCTCATGTTACCTGATATATCGATCATCATCATATCTAAAAAGTCTACACTGGATAAATCTCCATCATACTTTCTTAAGTTCATATAATCCCTCCTAAAACTTTTTCATATATGAAAATTTTATCATTTATGAAATATTTTTCAAACTTGATTTAATAGGTTTATGATACTTCTAAAGCAATAAGATGTATATAATGAAATTTATTTCTTGTTTTATTAAAAACAATTTTTTTATTTAAAATAAAATTTCATATTTTTGTTTTTTAAATCTGTTAAAATATAATAAAACAATAAAAGAAAGAAGGTATAAAATGAGTAAAATATATGAACTAAATATTTCAAATATTGATTTAAATAAGATTTTTGAAGCTGCTAATGCTTTAAAGAATGATAAAACTGTTATATTCCCCACAGAAACAGTTTATGGATTGGGGGCTAATGGGCTTTCAGCAAACGCTGTTAAAAAAATATATAAAGCAAAAGGCAGACCTTCTGATAATCCATTGATTCTTCATTTTTCCAAATTAGAAGATGTTTTACAATATTGTTACTTACCATTTGATATGTATGAAAAAATAGAAACTTTGGTACCAGGTCCAATCACTTTTGTTTTAAACAAAAAAAATATTGTGCCATATGATATAACTGCAGGAAGAGAAACTGTAGCAATTAGAATTCCTGCTCATCCAATTTCTAACAAGCTCATAGAAGCATCTAATCTTCCTATTGCTGCTCCATCTGCAAATATATCGGGAAAACCTTCACCTACATATCCAGAACATGTTATAGAAGATATGAAAGATAAGGTCGATTATATCTTGGTCTCTGGAAAATTAGAATTTGGTATAGAGTCCACTATTATAAATCTAACAGAAGAAATACCTACATTATTGAGGCCAGGTCCAATCCCACCAGAAAAGTTAAAAGAAATATTTGGAGAAATAAAGATTCCAAGTTTTATTTATGGAAACAAGGAAGCAGACATAGCTATCGCCCCAGGAATGAAATACAGACATTATGCTCCAGATAGTGATGTTTTAATTATGGAAAATATTAGTAAAATTGATGAGATAGAAAATCCAATTTTTCTTATTTTAAAATCACAGGAAGAATTCTTTAAAAAGAAAAACTATACATATGAAATAATAGCTAATGATAATAATTATTATGAATTTGGAGTTAATCTATTTTATATGTTAAGAAAATACGATAAAAAATATAAAAACATCGTAGTTCAACCAATTGAAGATAAAGGAATAGGAATTGCTATTATGAATAGATTAAGAAAAGCAGCAAATAAAATAATTTGATTAAGAGATGGAGGAAAATATGTTTTTATTAATAGATGTTGGAAATACTAATATGGTTATAGGCATTATCAAAGAAATTACTGGTTTTGAACAAATAAAAACTATAAGAATTGGAACTAATACTTTTGAAACTGAAGATGAACTTTTTTCTCATTTATACAATTTACTAACAATAAATGAGATTAATACTAAAGAAATAAATTCTATTGCTGTTGCTTCAGTTGTCCCAAGTATGAATTATATGATTAAAAAAATGGGAGAAAAATATTTTAATTGTAGTACATATTTTTTAGATCATACTAAAAATGTTTTCAATATTAAATATAAAGCTGAATATCCACATGAAATAGGACCAGATAGAATAGCTAATGTAATCGCTTCAAGAAAAGATTATGGTAAAAATGTTATTGCAATTGATTTTGGAACTGCTATTACAGTAGATATTGTAGAAGAAGGAGATTTTGTAGGCGGTTCAATTTCTCCAGGTTTCAAAACATCTATGTTAGCTCTTTTTTCTAATACAGCTAGATTACCTCAAATAGAACTCGATATTCCTGATTATAATAAAGGTATTAATACTATAGACAATTTACAAATTGGGATAATTAAATTAACTATATATGGTTTAGAAAAATTAATTGAAGAAATCCAATCAGAGGATAATGATAAATACAAAATAGTTACTACTGGAGGTATGGCAAAATCATTAAAAAATAAATCTTGGATTTTTGATAATTACGATTCAAATTTAACTTTGAAAGGATTATATTATTTTCTTTTAGATGAACTGGGTGATGATAATTGAAATTTCTAGTAATCAATCCTTGGATTTATGATTCTGCAGCTTATGATTTCTGGCTTAAACCTTTAGGATTGCTTTATATTTCAAAAATATTAAAAAAACAAGGGCATGAAATTATATTCATAGACAATTTAGATAGGTACATGGAAGGTATAGAAAAATATACAATACCAAGAGACAAATACTATGGTACTGGTAAATTTTACACAGAGAAAGTAAAAATGCCTTCTTTGATAAATTTTATAGATAGAAAATTCAAACGTTATGGGATACCTAAAGAACTATTAAAAGAAAAACTAAAAGAAATTCAAAATATTGATGGGATTATCACAGGTGTAACTTTAACCTATTGGTATTATGGTGGGTTAAAAACTATTGAAACTATTAGAGAATTTTTCCCAGAGACTCCAATTTTCATGGGAGGTATATATTCAAACTTATATCCAAAACATTCTAGAAATATTTTTTCTAAGTATAACGTAAATATTATTAACGGAACGGGAATACAAGCAATAAATAAGATTTTAAGATATTATGAAGAAAAAGATATTGAAGAATATGATTGGTTTGAAAATATTTTATTAGATTATTCTGAATATAATAATAAAATTCCATACGCAGTTATATTGAATTCTATAGGGTGTCCATATAACTGTAGTTATTGTTCAACTCCAAATATGTGGAAATTTAAGTATAAAACAATATATAGTATAGAAAGAGAATTATCAAATATATTAGCAAAACATCCTCAAATAAAAGACATTGTATTTTTTGATGATGCATTTCTTCTAAGACCAAATTTAAAAGAGATGCTAAAGATGCTAGAAAATTTCAATGTAAATTATCATCTACCTAATGGAATACATGCCCATATAATCAATCAATCTATTTCAGATCAGTTAAAATTATCTGGATTTAAAATAATAAAACTTGGATATGAAACTTCAAATCCTGAAATGCAGAAAAAAACAGGTAACAAAGTAACTAATATTGATTTAATTAATGCTGTTAAATGTTTCAAAAACTCTGGAATTGATCTGGATAATATTGGAGCATATATAATTTCTAATCTTCCTGGTCAAGAAATTGAAGAGTTATATGAGGCCATTGATTTTTGTCTAGAACTTGGAATTAACGCAAATATTAATGAATATACTCCTATACCTGGAACAAAAGATTATGTTCAATTAATCAAACAAGGTCTTTTGCCTAGTGATACAGATCCTCTTTTATTGAATAACACATATATACCATATTGGTGGAAAGAAGGAATTTCTAAAAAAGAACTTGAGGATGTTAAAAATTATCTCAGAGACAGAAAGAAGGTGAATAGAAATGGATGAACTAAATAAAGAAATAGATTTAATTATATCAGAACTTGACTTAATAGAAAATAATCTAGATGATGCAATAGAAAATGAAGATTTTATCAAATATAATTCTTTAATGGATTCAAGAATGAAAACATTTAAAAAATTAGAAAACTTTTTTGATATGGAAAAAGTAAAAGAAAAATTAGAAGAAATAATAAATAAAGACAAAGCTAGAAAAGAGCTAATTGAAAAGAAAATGAATAATTTAAAAAATGATCAAATGAATATCCAGAAAGGTAAAAATGCAATTAAAAAAGGATATTATAATGTGCAAGAAGGATTAAGAAGAAAAAAAATAGATAAAAGTGGATAACCTCAATTATTTTGATTTATGTGTTATTATTATTAATTATTAATATATTTCTAAATTTCATGCTTAAATCATTTATTTGACATTAATGATTATTTTGACTATAATTATAGTCAAGGGGTGGGTATATGAACTTAGATGAAATTAATTTTTATAGTATTGCTCAAGCAAAAGCAAAGTTTTCAGAAGTTATTGAAAATTCTAAGAAATCGGATATTATAATTACTAAAAATGGAAAGCCTGAAGCGATGTTAGTTAATTATGAAAAATACAATAATATATTAAAGTTTATAGATGAAATAAAAGATCTATCTTTATTAGAGATAGATGATATTGAAGAATATAAAAATTTCAAAAAGTTTTTTAAAGATTTTGATTTATAACTCGGAGGTGCAAAAATGGGAGACGTATTATTATCTAAAGTAAATAAAATTTACCCAAATGGATTTCATGCGGTAAAAGACTGTGATTTTACTATTAAAGACCAAGAGTTTGTTGTTTTATTAGGTCCATCTGGTTGTGGGAAAACTACTACATTAAGAATGATCGCTGGATTAGAAGATATTTCAAAAGGTACTATTAAAATTGACGATAAAGTTATAAATGATGTTGAACCAAAAGATAGAGATATTGCCATGGTTTTCCAAAATTACGCTTTATATCCACATATGTCAGTTTATGATAATATGGCTTTCGGTTTAAAACTAAGAAAAATGCCAAAAGATGAAATTGATCAAAGAGTTAGAAACGCCGCTAAGATTTTAGATATTGAACATTTATTAGAAAATAAACCTAAGCAACTATCCGGTGGACAAAGACAAAGAGTTGCTGTTGGTAGAGCTATTGTAAGAGATCCTAAAGTATTCTTATTTGATGAACCTCTTTCAAATTTGGATGCGAAACTAAGAGTCCAAATGAGGGCTGAGCTTAAAAAATTACATTTAAGATTAAATGCGACTATAGCTTATGTTACTCATGACCAAGTTGAAGCTATGACAATGGCAGATAAAATAGTTATTCTTAAAGACGGTTGGGTACAACAAATAGGCAGTCCAAATGAAGTTTACCATCAACCAAGAAATGTATTTGTAGCTGGTTTCATAGGAACTCCTGCTATGAATTTCATGAATGTAAAAGTTGTAAAAGAAAATGGAATATGGCTTAAACATGAAGGTATAAACTTGGAAGTACCAGAAAAATATGAAAAACATTTTGAAGATTATATAGATAAAGAACTTTTATTTGGTATAAGACCTGAGGATATATATGATAAAGCTTTTTATGAAGAAAAAGAAGGGGCTGCTCATGAAGGAAATGTATTAAAAACAAAAATAGAAGTAGTTGAACCATTAGGTGCAGAAACATTATTACATGCAAAAATAGCAGACCAAACATTTACTGCTAAAGTTACACCAAGAACCGAAGCAGAAGCTATGCAAGATATGGAATTAGTATTTGATATGAATGCTATGCATGCTTTTGATAAAGAAACAGAAGAAGCAATATTTTAATCAACTTCATTTTTAATTAAACCCGGTATTACCGGGTTTATTTTTAATTTATATATATAGTTTTATTATATGTTTGTTTTTGATATAATAATTGTGCTATTATTAAATATATATTTAATGTACAGATATTTTGTTTGGGGGGATTTAAATGGTATTAAAATTGGAATTTAAGCCTGTTCAAGATGAAATTGTTGATTTACCAGTTCATTATAATAGGCCTTTACAGGGTATGTTCTATAATCTAATGTCAGATGCTATTCCAGATTATCATGATGATGGAACAATTATTGACAATAAAAAACTTAAACTTTTTACATTTTCAAGAATTTATCCTTTGAGTTCTTTCAAAGTAGAGCATAAAAGAATGAAATTCAATGGTTCTTTTATAGTTTATTTTGCATCACCTATGCAAGAAATTATAGATGCAATTTTTAAATCTATTGAATCTGAAGATATTTTCAGAGTTGAAAAAAATTATTTTACTTTAAAAAAGACTGAAATGGTTATAGAGAATTCTGATGATTCTTTACTAGTAAAAACATTGTCTCCTATAACTACTTATTCAACTATTGTTCTACCAAATGGGAATAGATATACTCATTATTTTTCACCATATTCTACAGATTTTAAAAAACTAGTCGAAGATAATTTAAAAAGAAAAGCAAATGCATTAGGTATTCGTACTGATGGAAAATCAATTACTATAGAGCCCTATGGTATAACTGAAAAAAATGAAAAATTGTTATTCTATAAAGGAATTATAATCAAAGGTTGGACTGGTTATTTTAAATTAAAAGGAGATAAAGAATTAATTAAGTTAACTCTAAATTCTGGTTTGGGAGCAAAAAATGCTCAAGGTTTTGGAATGGTCATTCCAGCTGACAAAGATAATTATACAACTCAATCTAGTGAAGAAGAAAATATTGCACTTAGATAAGGAGGGTATTAAATGAAAAAAAATGTAGTTTATGCTCAATCTGGCGGAGTTACAAGTGTTATTAATGCTTCAGCTTATGGGGTTATTAGGAGTTCTTTTCTGGCTTCTAATATAGAAAATGTGTATATATCAATAAATGGTATTAATGGAATTATAAACGAGCATTTAATGAATATGAAAGATTTACCAGAAAAAGAGATTGAATTATTAAAATATACTCCTTCTAGTGCTTTTGGGTCTTGTAGAAGAAAGATTGAAAGTAATAATGATCCAATACTTACAAATATATTTGAAATTTTTAAAAAATATAATATTGGTTATTTTTTCTATAACGGTGGAAATGACTCCATGGATACTGCAAATAAAATCGCTGAGTTCGCCAAATCTACTGGATATGACTTAAAAGTAATGGGGATCCCAAAAACTGTGGATAATGATCTTCCGCATACAGACCATACTCCTGGTTTTGGTTCAGCTGCTAAATACTTATCTACTTCAATTTTAGAAGGAAGTATTGATGTAAAAAGTATGGCAAAAGATTCAACAAAAGTATTCGTTTTAGAAACCATGGGAAGGCATGCCGGTTGGCTTGCAGCTTCAACTGCAATGGCAAATATAAACAATAATTTTGGGCCGCATGTTATACTTCTACCAGAAATTTCATTTAAAAAAGACAAATTTCTTTCAAAAATAAATGATGCGATAAACGACGATGGATATTGTTCAATTGCAGTTTCAGAAGGAATTAAATATCCAGATGGAAAATTCATATCAGATCTTGGATATAAAGATAATTTTGGTAATAAACAATTAGGATATGCAGGTAAAGTAATATCTGATTTAATTCATAACGAATTAAAATTAAAAGTTCATACAGCTATTCCTGATTATTTACAAAGAAGTGGAAGACATTTGTCTTCTCTAACCGATGTAAATGAAGCTATTATCGCTGGTGAAAAAGCAGTTGAATTTGCAACAAATGGAATAAGTGGATATATGGTTTCTTTTGAAAGAGTTTCTAACTCTCCTTATCAAATAGAATACAAACTCGCTCCACTAAGCAAAATAGCAAACGAAACTAAGTATTTACCAAAAGATTTCATAACTACCGATGGTTTGTATGTTACTGATAAATTTTTAGAATATTGCAAACCACTAATAAATGGGGAATACTATCCACCTTTTAAAAATGGTGTACCTGATTATTTAAAATTAAAGATATATCAATAAAATAAAAATCGGCTAAGCCGATTTTTATTTTAAATTTTCATAAATAGTTTCTATTATATCTATCTCTAAATCTTTAATTATTTTACTTTCTTCAACTGCATTATTAATAAAGATTGTAAAAACATAATATTCTTTATTTTTACTTTCAATAATACCAGTTATTGCAGAATCAGTATATAGTGTGCCGGTTTTTACCCATAAATTTGATTTTTTATATCTGTCAAAAAATACACCATTTTCGTAGGAAGTTGTTAAAAGATTTTTTGTTTTATCTAATGAAAAATCATCTATTAATTTTAAAATTAATTCATTCATAATACCAGGTGTGACTAAGTTATATGTTGAAAGTCCTGTACCATCTGTAATTACTATATCTTCAGGAATAAAAGGGAGCTTAATATTTATTAATTCAGATATATCTTTATAATTATTTTTATTATTTAGTTCCCAATTGTTTATAAGATATCTAAAAAGATGTTCTGATATAAAATTATCACTTTCTTTATTCATAAACTCTAATATACTACCTAAAGATTCTGATTTATTAGTAAAATATGGATTTAAATGTTCAGGAACATTTTCTTCGAAAATTTCACCTTGAAAATTTATCCCCAAATCATTAAGTAAGTAAACAGTTAAATACTTTATTCTATCTTTTTGATTTTCATAGCTCGTTTTTTTAGATAAAGCATTATTGTTAGTCCAAAGATTAAGAGGTAAAACCTGAGGTTGAGGATCATTCCACAACCATCCTTCACCGTAACCTTTAATATCATAATAAGAAAAATCAAAAATTAAATCTCCATAAATAGTTTTTATTCCACTTAATTTTAATTTATTTAAAAATCTTTTGTATTCTTCAACAGTTAAAAAAGGATCTCCATAACCTTTTATGTATATATTAGAAGTGACTTCTGAGTTAGGAGTATCCTCTAAGTATATTAGTGTTTGAAAATTTTTATTAAATCCAAATTCTTTTAAAGCTAAATATGTAGTAAATAATTTAGTCGTTGAAGCAGGTCTAAAATATTTTGATGAATTAAAACTATAAATATCCTCTTTTTTTATGCTTTTAATATCAATACCAATAAAGAAATCAATTTCTTCAGTTATTTTATCTAGCTCATTATTTAATTTTTTATAATCATTATCAAAAACATCTATTTGTTTAGTTTTTGGTTTATAATTATAGTAATAATCAGTTGCAGAAAATATTAATATATTTAAAATCATAAAAATTAAAAATAATATCTTTTTACTTTTCATTTTATAACTCCTTATAATTAAAAATAAAAGATTTAATTTTACCGTTAATAATTTCAATTGTTTTTGTTGCTTTATGATCAAAATATTTTTCATAATTTTTTAGACTTGTAATAACAGTTAATTCCCACCCTTGAAATTCTTTTTTTAAATATCTCATTTGTTCTACCAGTTTAATAGCTTGTTTTTTATCTTCTAATCTTACTCCATAAGGTGGATTAGTTATTATAGTCCCCTTTTTTGAAAAATTATTTTTAATCTTTTCCATACTTGATTTATAAAAAGATACATTTAAATCATATTTTATATTATCATAATTTTTCAATGATGTCTCAATCATATCTTCTTCTTTATCTGTTCCAATAATTTCCGGATTATTTATTTCTTTATCAGAATCATTTTTATAATGAGAAAATTTTTGCATATTTTCATAATCATATTCTCTCATAAACCCAGCAGAAATATCTGCTGCTATTAAACCTGCTTCCAAAGGTATAGTCCCACTACCACAAAATGGATCTATTAAAGGACTTTTTTTATCCCAATTTGAAAATAATATTAGAGCAGAGGCAATGTGTTCTTTTAAAGGAGCTTTTGAGATAAATTTTTTATAATTTCTTTTATGCAATGGTTCACCAGATAAATCCAATGCTATTACAGCTTTTATACCAAATATAAATACCCTCATTTTAAATTCGTTATTACTTTCCATCATAAAATCAATATTGTATTTATCCATCATTTTTTTATATACTGCTTTTTGAGTTAGTGACTGAAAAGTTTTTGCTGATTTATGATATTTGCTATTTATTATTACTTTATCGATTATAACCTTATCTTTTATCCCAAAATATTCATTCCATTCAATATTATATATATTATCAAAATAATCATCTAATTTTTTAAACTTAAATTCCTTCATTATCATATAGATTCTTTCAGCAGTTCTTATTTTTTTTATGTTATGAATATTTTTTTCATCTATTAAACAATATACCATTCCTCTTTTTACATCTTTAATTTTAAAACCATTATCTTTTAATTCTTCTTTTAAAATTTTTTCTAAACCCAATGAGGTATTTGCTAGTAATAAATACATTATATATCTCCTTTTCCTTTTATTGCATTCATAATTAATTTATTATAATTGTTAACAACATCTTTAAAATTTTTATCAATTAACATGTTTCCCATACCTTTAGTCACAGATGTGATAAATTCAAAAATATAAATTGCATTTATATCATTTCTTATTTCACCTGAATTTTGAAATTCTTTTATCTTATCTATAATAATTTTACCAAAATATTCATAATAAAACTTATTAATATAAGATGTGTATTCCTTATGATCTATTAAATCTTCTATTGGATACTGTTTTATAATAGACTTAACATCAAAGTTTATCTTTTCCAAATCATCCAAAACATCTGATAAAGATTTATATTTATCTAATAATTTTTTAAACGGTGGAATCATGTCTTCTAATGCAGATTTTATAACAGCTTTTATGAAACCTTCTTTATTAATAAATAATTTATAAACAGTTGCTTTACTTAAACTAGTAGATGATATTGCTTTGTCAAAACTAAAACCAGAAATACCTTTTTCTAATAATTCTGCTTTTGAAATGTTAATTAATTTTTCTACTCTTTTTTCAGTTGTTTTCTTCATTTTTATTATGAACCTCTCTTTATACACTTTATATATTATATATAATGTGTTTATGATTTTATATTATTTTATAACAGTTTTATTATTTTATAACAGTTTTATTATTTTATATTGTATTCTCTCTTTTATTTTATAGAGATACTTTTATATTGTTTTATTATATAATTATTATAAATATACCTCTTTCATATTTGGTTTATATGAAGCTTTTAATTCTTTTATAATGTAATTAATCATTATAAATAATCATTAGCCAAAATAAAGCGTTTATCGATACCGTCTTAAAACAATGATCATTAGCAGAATACAGAAGCTTTATATTAAACTTTATTATCTAATGTCGGAAAACTTAGGTTTTCCGACAGGTTAACTAATAAATCAAAGAAAATTTCAGATCAAAAATATTTTATAAAATTTTGTTTTTTTTTATTTCAAAAATTATTATAACATTTTGATATTACACACATAATAATTTTTAGTCTATTATTTTTAATCAACAACATTTTTATACTGTATAATCTTATCTATATTTATTATTAACTATATAATAAAATACACCGACTATCTGTTATACTATTGTCGATGTATTTTATATATATTTTATTAGATTATATCTATCTATACATTGTATATTATATTATTTAGTGTATATATCAGATTCTATACGTCCATCTTTTAATTCTATAATCCTATCGGTTTTTTCAGCAACATGTTGATCGTGAGTTATTACTATAAAAGTTGTGTTTAAATCTTTATGTATTTTTCTAAAGAGATTATATATACTTTCTGTTGTATCAGAATCTAAATTTCCTGTTGGTTCATCAGCTAATATTATTGGAGGTTCATTTATTAAACTTCTTGCAATAGCAGTTCTTTGTTGCTGTCCTCCTGATATTTTATTAGAGTTTGAATTAATAACACTTTTTAAACCAACTAATTCTAATAATTCTATAGCTTTATTTTTAACCTTTTTAGTTATTTTATTTCCAGAAATTTGATAAGGTATTAAAACATTTTCAAGAACAGAAAATTCATTTAATAAATAATGAAATTGAAAAATAAATCCAATCTTTTGATTTCTCAGTTCAGCCAATTCTTTTTTATTCATTTTTGTTGTATTTATTCCATCAATATAGATGTTACCAGATGTTTGTGTATCTAGAGTGCCAATCATATTTAATAGTGTTGATTTACCACTACCAGACTGTCCTATTATAGAAAGAAAAGAATTTTGTTTGACTTCTAAATCCATATCATGAATGACATGATTTTTTATTTTCTCACCATATACTTTATTAACTTTATTTAATTTTATTATATTATTATCCATTTTTAATCACCTCTATAGGATTCAATTTAGATGACTTTCTTCCAGCAATTATTGAGGCTATTACTGCTGAAGAAACGGCAATTACAAAAGATAAAATAATAAATCCATAATTAAATGTTATTGGTATCACTGAACTTCCATCTGCTTCTACTGCAAAAGTTGTAAATGATAATATTAACCCAATTCCAAAAGCCACTCCAATCAAAGCTCCAATTATACCTAAAAATAATCCTTCTAACACAAAAATCATACTAGATTGAAAATTTTTAATCCCCATGGCTTTTAAAATACCTATTTCTCTTGATTTTTGTAAAACTGAAACTATTAAGACAGAAGCAATTGCTAAGGATACTGATATAATAACAAATACTTGAATCATTATACTTGATAATGATTGACTACTTAATGCTGTTAAAAGATCTGCGTTTAATTCTTTCCAAGTTACTATTTGTAAATTTTCATTTAAACTCAATTCATCGCTCAAAGAAGATTTAACTATTTCAACTTCAAGAGGCGAATTGACTTGCATTTCTATACTGCTTACTGTATTTGTTTCAAATAAAGATTGTGCAGTATTAAGATTAGTAATTAACCAACTTTCATTAATATTTTGAACTCCAAATTTAAAAAATCCTGATATTTTAAGTTTTTCAGAAGCAAATTTATCTAAAATAAAAATACTTATTTCATCACCAACTTGTAAGTTGAATTTTTCTTTATAATATTCTCCTAAAATTACTTCTCCATCATTAGGAGTGTTCCCAATTGTTATTTTCTCTGAAAACTCATAAATCTTCTCTCCACTATCAATAGGCATTCCTTTAACTAATATATTTTTGTTAGCTTCTTCCAATTGTAAAGTTGAAGGTTTTACTATTGTAGGGTTGATAACATTTATACTATTGTTTGTATCAACTTGTTCTATATTACTTATAATATCATTATAGTCTTTAACATTCCCATTTTCTAAACTAGATGAAATAGAAACATGTGAAGAGTCACCAATTGTCTGATTAACTAAACTTTCTTGAAGACCTTGAATTAGTAACCCTATAAATATTTGAATTGCAACTCCAACTGCGATTCCTGCTATAATTAATATTGTTTGTCCTCCACCTTTTTTCATAAACCTAAATGCAATTTTAGATAAGAAAGCCATTATTTATCACCTTCAGCTAATTTTTCAATATCTTCAAATGAATTGAGTAAAAGATCAGCTTTTATCTGTTTAAAAACATGTGGATTTATTTTAAAAGCTCTTCCTCCAACTATTATTTTTGATTGTGTATTGTTTTCTCTTAATCTTGAAATAGTTTTTTTAGCTGAAATTATGTTATAAGGATCACTTACACTAAAAGCTATATAATCAGGTATGAAAACTTTGGTCATTTTAATAATTTCATCTAAAGGAGTATTGGCACCCACATATAAAACTTCATATCCATTCATATAAAAAAAATCGCTTACAATTCTAGCTCCAATTTCATGATACTCTCCTGATGGACAGGCGACAAATATTTTTTTTCTTAATTCAGATATTCTTCCATCATTCAAAAGCTTTTTTCTTTGTTTTACCAAAAAAGGGTAATTTATTTCAATAATAGTTCGAATAATTGAAGTCGATACATGTTCTTTAAATATACATAGTTCTTGAATATCTTCATCACAATCCCAATTAGAAAGATATGGAATTAGTAATTGTTCATAAAGATCTCTGTATGAAATTTCATCATTATCCAATTTTTCTTTTATATATGTTGTTACTTTTTCTCTTTGAAGTTTATTCATCATGTTATAAAAAGAATCTTTTATTTTTACATCCATTTTATCCCTCCTTATTTTCCCCGTAAAATCTATTTATAAATTGTAGTATTCTCTTGAAATATCACAAGCTAAAATTACATTATTTTTTACTAATTCAATATTTGATTCTAAACTTTTTCCCTCTGTTATATTTTTTATTTCTTCTAACAAAAATGGAGTTGTTTTTTTACCTGTAATATTTAGCTCTTCTGCTTTTTTAAGAGCTATTTCAATAGATTGATTAATGAAATCAATATCCATAGAATATTCATCTGGAATTGGGTTGGCTATTAATAGGCCTCCATTTAATCCTAAATCCCATTTAGTTTTCATCATATCTGAAATCATAGAAGCTGTATCTAACCTGAAAGGAACTTGTAAATCTGAATTTTTTGAATAGAATGCTGGTAAATTATCAGTTCTATATCCAATTACAGGAACCCCCATTGTTTCAAGATATTCTAAGGTTAGCTTTAAATCTAAAATAGCTTTAGCTCCCGCACACACAACAGCTACATTTGTTTTAGATAATTCTTGTAAGTCTGATGATATATCAAAAGATTTTTCTGCTCCTCTATGAACTCCACCTATTCCTCCTGTAGCAAAAACCTTAATTCCAGCCATAGCTGAAAAAATCATTGTAGCGGAGACTGTAGTCGCAGCGTCTAGTTTTTTTGACATCACATATGATATATCTCTTCTACTTGCTTTAACAACATTTTTAGAGGTTGCTATATGTTCAAGATCATCATCATCTAAACCGATTTTTATCTTTCCTTTAATAACAGCTATTGTTGCAGGAGTCACTCCTTTTTCTCTTGCTATATTTTCAAGCATTTTTGCGGTTTCGACATTTTGAGGATATGGCATTCCATGAGATATAATAGTTGATTCAAGAGAAATAACTGGTTTACCTTCATCTATAGCCTTTTTTACTTCAGGTTTAATGTCTAAATAATCTAGTTTAATCTTCAAAATAATACCTCCTATATAGTTTATTAATTTCGTTTAAACTTATATTATCTGGGAAAATATAATTTGTTTTAAGAGAAAAAGAAGAACAAACATTTCCATACCTAATAGACTTAATATAATCATAACCATTACATATGCCATAAATGAAACCACCAGTAAAAGAGTCCCCTGCACCATTAGTATTAACAACATCTGCCTTTATAGTCTTTATATTTTTAATCTCTTCGTTTTTATAATAAAAAACTTCATTTTCTCCATTTGTTATAATTATATCATGAAATGATTTTATATTTTTACATACATCTAAAATTTTATTATCATTATTAAAGTCATAAAGATATTTAAATTCTTTTAAATTAGTTTTTAATATATCTACAGTAAAATTTAACTTTTTTAGTTTTATTATTTTATTCATAGAAACTGTTTCAATTATCGTAATTATATTTTTAGGCAACAAATATAATATTTCATTAATTAAGTCTATATTCAAATTAGCATCAAGTAAAACTACATCAGAATCAATTAAATTATGCTTCCATTTTTTTAAAATATCATTATCTAAATAATCAAAAATTCTCATATCGTTAGCAGCAACATACATATCACCATTATTTTCATTGAAAGTTACATATTTACCAGTATTTATTTTATTATTTTTTAAAACATTCGAACAATCAACTCCTGATCTCTCGGTTTGTTTTAGTATAAAATCACCTTCAGGGTCATCTCCAACGACTCCGTATAAATATATATTATGATTTTTATATGTCTTGAATAATTTTCCTAATACTTCAGCGATATTTCTAGAGACTCCCCCAGCAGAATATGATATTTTTGAAGGATTTGAATCAAATGGTATAATTTTATTATATGCATTGATTGAAAGATCATAATTAATACCACCAATTATAGATATTTTCACAGATAATCACCTCTTAATTAATATAAAAAAAAAAGGTGCTTTTCAGCACCATCTAATGATTTTATGAACATAGAGAGAAAAACTCGGTAAAACAACTACAAATATATATTACCACTTTTTTAAAAATAAATTAAGTTTATTTATAACTAATTATAGCTAATTATTTCAATTTATATGAGAATATATATGTATATTAATAAATTTCTTAAATTTAATAATAACAAAATAATAAAAAGGAGATGATTTATATCTTTGATAAAAATATCAATAGAAAAAATACAAATTCTGTAAAATGGGATTTAAATGAAACTATTTTTGGTAAAAAAGAAGTAATTCCAATGTGGGTAGCTGACATGGATTTTAAAGCACCTAAGGAAGTTTTAGACGCTTTAACTTCTATAGTAGATCATGGTATTTTCGGTTACTCAACTAGAACTGACAGTTATTATAATTCAATAATAAGATGGTTTGAAAAATATCATGATTGGAAAATAGAAAAAGAATGGATAAGCTTTTCTCCAGGAGTTGTTCCAGGATTAAAAATAGCAATTAATGCTTATACAAATCCAGGAGATAAAATTATGATTCAAACTCCAGTTTATTATCCATTTTTTGATGTTATAAAAAATAATGATAGAAAAATTGTAAAAAATGAAATGATTTATACAGATAAAGGTTATATAATTGATTTTGAAGATATGGAAAATAAATTCAAAAATGATGAAATAAAATTATTAATTTTATGCTCGCCACAAAATCCAGTAGGAAGAGTGTGGAAGAAAACTGAACTAAAAAATATTGCAAATTTAGCTGAGAAATATAACAAATTGGTAATTTCAGATGAAATACATGCTGATTTAGTATATAGGGGGAACATACACATACCTTTTGCTAGTATCAATGACTATACAAAAGAAAATACAATTACATTCAATGCTCCTAGTAAAACTTTTAACATAGCAGGATTAGAAACAGCTAACGCTGTAATAGCAAATAAAAATCTTAAAGATAAATTTGAAGAGTCAAAAAATAGATATAGTTCAGATCTAACTAATATTTTTGGAATCAAAGGTTTAGAAGCTGCATATAATTTTGGTAGAGATTGGTTAGATCAACTTCTAAACTATCTTCAAAACAATATAAATTTTATAGACGATTTTTTAAAAGAAAATATACCAGAAATTTCTTTTGTTAAGCCTGAGGGAACTTATTTAATTTGGTTGGATATGAGAAAACTTGGAAACGAAAAAGAAGTAAAGGATATTTTAATAAATAAAGCAGGAGTAGGATTAGAAGAAGGAAGTATATTTGGCAATGAAGGTGAAGGATTTTTTAGGATGAATATAGCTACAAATAAAGATATCATAGAAAAAGCTCTTAGGAATATAAAACTTGCATTTAATGAATAAGGAGGAAATTATATGAGAGATTTTTTAAAACTTTATAACGAATGGATAGAATCAGATCAATTATCTTTAAAAGAAAAAGAGGAACTGTTAGATATAAAAGATAACGAACAAGAAATTAAAGATAGATTCTATGATGATCTTAAATTTGGTACTGCGGGACTAAGAGGAAAGTTAGGAATGGGAACAAATAGAATGAATGTTTATACTGTTGGAAGAGCTTCTCAGGGGTTAGCTAACTTTATAGAAAAACAAGGAGAAGAAGCAAAAAAAAGAGGTGTAGCTATTGCTTATGATGTTAGATATTTTTCTAAAGAATTTTCTGAATTAGCTGCTAGAATTTTAGCTAATAAAGGTATCAAAGTGTATTTACACGATGATATTACAGCCACCCCTATTCTTTCTTATTCGGTAAGAGAACTAAATGCAATTTCAGGTATAGTTGTTACTGCTAGTCATAACCCAAGAGACTATAATGGTTATAAAGTATACTGGAAAGAAGGAAGTCAAATTATGGCTGATATAGCTGATGGTATTACATCAGAAATTGAAACTCTTGATTATTTTAGCGATGTAAAACTAATTGAACTAGAAGATGGAGTTCAAAAAGGATTGATTGAATACATTGGTCATGATATAAAAGAGAAATATAAAAAAGAAGTACTTAATTTAGCAATTAAGGATAATATAGATAAAAATATTAATATTATTTATACACCTTTAAACGGAACAGGGAACAAACCTGTAAGAGAAGTTTTGGAAAGAAGAGGTTTTAAAAATGTTTTTGTAGTTCCAGAACAAGAACATCCCGATCCAGATTTTTCTACAGTAGGATATCCAAATCCTGAAGATACAAAAGCTTTTAAATTATCTGAAGTTTTGGGTAAAGAAAAAAATGCTGATCTTTTAATAGCAACAGACCCTGATTGCGATAGGCTTGCAGTAGAGGTCAAAAATAATAATGGAGAATATGTTCCACTTACTGGAAATCAAACTGGAGCCTTATTAATTAATTATATTTTAGAATCTAGAAAAGAAGAGAATAAATTACCTAATAAAGGGTTCATTGTGAAATCTGTTGTTACAGGAAATCTTGGAAAATCAATAGGAGAAAGTTATGGGATTGATACATATGAAGCATTAACTGGGTTTAAAAATATATGTGGTAAAGAAAATGAATTATTGGAAAATGGAGCAGGGGAATTTATTTTTGGTTATGAAGAAAGTATTGGTTTTGTTGCTGGTACTTTTGTTAGAGATAAAGATGGTGTAATAGCTGCTATGTTGCTATCTGAAGCAGCAGCATATTATAAAACAAAACATAAATCTTTATTAGATGTTTTACAAGATATTTATTCAAATCATGGTTATCAATTAGAAAACAATTACTCAATGATCTTGGAAGGATTAGAAGGTCAAAAAAGAATTGAAAGAATTATGGAGTATTATAGAGAAAATTATCCTGAAAGAATTGACGGTTTAAAATTAATAAAATACGCTGATTACTTAGATAATAAAGAAGTAGATATAGAAAATGGAAAAGAATCATTGTCAGAAATACCAAAGTCTAATGTTCTGAGATTTTGGTTTAATGATGGTTCCTGGTATGCAATTAGGCCATCAGGAACAGAACCAAAAATTAAAATATATATTTATTCAAAAGATGATGATAAAGAAAAATCAGAAAAAAAATTAGAACTAATCAACTCAAAAATAAAAGAAATATTTGATATGGTTTAATCATTAAAGGTAGACTTTTTATATAAAAGTCTACCTTTAAAAATATGATAAAAGTCATTTGACTTTATATACACTGTACTGTTATAATATTACAGTGATTATATGACAGGAGGGAATAAAATGAAAAAAATTTTTTTATTGGGAATTTTATTGATGGGTATTTTGGGTTTAAGTGTAGAGATAGACTTTGATTATTATGTTCAAGGTACAAAAGTAGGAACAGCAACTATGAACTTTGATGAACAAACAATGACTGGATCTTCAAAATCATTAATTAATGTCCAAAACCAAAAAATAAAAACAGTTAGTAAAACAGAATTCAATGAAAGCTATATTTTTTCTAAGTACAATGTAAAAATTGAGGTTGATGATGTTCAGAGAATAGATCTTACTTCAGAGTTTGATGGAAAAACAATAATAAATCAATTTAATGGTGTAAATCTCCCAAAAATTCAAACAGAGAATAATGTACATATTATAGATAATGGATTTATTATTGAACACATTTACGCATTAACAAAAATAAATGATTTTACTGAAAAATCTTTTATTCCTCAACTTGCCCTTTCTAATAGAGAAACAATTTTTAATTTCAAATCGAATAAAGAAAACAACATACAAAAAATAAATTATGCGAATGTAGAACTAAAAATTATTTTTGAAGATAACCAAATTAAATCTATTGAGATTCCTGCACAAGGCGCAAAATTATTAAATACTAATTTTGCATATGAGAATTCAAATACTAAAAATTATAAAGAAAAAGAGATTTCGTTTAACTCTAATGATTTTGAAATTCCTGGTACTTTAATTACACCTAATAAATCAAAAAATAAAATTTTTGTTTTTGTTCATGGTTCAGGAGCTAACGACAGAGATGAAACTCTAAGAGAAGGAAATGTAGTTTTAAAACCTTTCAAAGATCTAGCAGAAGATTTAGCAGAAAAAGGATATTCATCTTTTAGATATGATAAAAGATCATATCTATATCTAACTAGGAATATTGATAAAGATATAGATCCAATAGAATTTATAAGTGATGCAAAAAATGCCTATAATTTTATAAAAAATAATTTTGAATTTAATGAAATTATTCTTTTGGGACATTCTCAAGGTGCCACTTTTGTTCCTTTAATTAACGATAATAATTTTGATAGAGCAATAGCAATTTCTCCAGGAACTGAAAAATTTGTAGATCAAATGATTTACCAAATAGATTATCAAATAAACTATTTTAATAAGTTGAATAATTCTGAACAATATAAACAAACTATAGATCAGCTAAAAAAAGTTAAAGATCAAGTTAACGATATAAAACAAAAAATAGAAAACAATAATTACAATCCAGAAGAAAAAGTCTTTGGTGCAGATTATGATTTTTTAGTAAAATCAAATGAATTGACTTCAAATACTATAGAAAAATTTAAAAAAATACAAATCCCAACCCTGATTATAAATGGAACTGTTGATCTAAAAACTCCTCATGAAAAATTAAAAGAATATGAAGAAGACTTATTAAAAAATAAAAATCTTACGATTAAGTATATTGAAGGAATGGGACATATGTTAAATAAAGTAGGCACTGTTGAACACTCAGAAAAATTATCAGAAGAAATTGTTGAATGGATAGAAGGAGAATAAAATGTTTAAAATAAAGAAGAATAATAATACTAAAGTATCTCTTATAATATCAGGTATAGTATTAATATTTTTAGCATTTTTAACTATGAACGTCTTGAATGCGAATGTTTCTATTGAAAATGATAAAATAAAAGCTTCTGGTTTATTTGGTTTTAGCTTAGCTTTTGAGGAAATAAAAAATGTTGAAATTATAGAAAATGTAGATATAATAATTAAGTTAAATGGTGCTGGAATTGGAAAAACCCATAAAGGAGTATATAGAATAAGAGAATATGGAAATGCTAAGCTATATATAAACAATAAAGATTTAAAATACAATATCTTAATTACATCAAATGAAGATAAATATTTTATACTTAATTTAGATACACTAGAAGAAACCGAAAATATTTTTAAGGAACTATCCTCATTAAAATAATAAAAATGGAGTGATGGGTATTAAAAGGAAAAAATTCATTAGATTTATTGTTATGGTAGGTGTTTTAGGATTAGTTTTCTTTACATTTGTATCAAAAATATCAGTTAATAATAACTATATAAAGGGTTATGGGATTTTTAGTTTTAAAATAGAAATAGAAAATATTAAGTCCTTGAAAATTATTGAAGAGGATATAAATATAGGAATGAAGATTTTCGGTGCAGGATTAGGAAATACTTTGAAAGGTATATTTGATATTGAATATTATGGTAAAACAACATTATATATCAACAAAAAAAGTTTAGATCATTTTATTCGTATTATAACCAAAGATAATAAAGTATATTTAATAAATGAACACACTGCTGAAAAAACTAAAAAATTATATAATATAATCTATGACGAAGTTATAAATTTAGAAAGTTATAATAGTAAATAAAAAGCTAAAAAGAGATATCTTATCAACTAAGATATCTCTTTTTTATAATTCTTTTTATAATTTACAGAAATAATACCTATTGCAACCATAATGAGAGCAAAAAAGATATTGATAGATAATGATTCATCTGATATAAAAATACTGGATAAAATTGAACCAGATACTGGAATCATAAATCTATAAATTGTTACTTCTCCAGCTTTATTATATTTTAATAAAGAATACCATAAACTAAATGCCACAGCAGATAAGAAAGAGCTATATAAAAGCAATGAAAAACTAAGAACATTAAATTTTAATGAAAATAAGCCTACTTGTGAAGCACCAATTATTATCAAAATTATAGAGCCGAAAAACATCTGAATAGCAGTAATTAAAAAAGGATTTATTTTTATTGTTAGATGTTTGGCAAGAATAGTACCAAATGAAGCTACAAATCCTGCTATCAACAAAAATCCTTCACCATAAAAAGTGAACTCAACATTAAATCCACTACCCCAATTAGTTATAATTATACCTAAAAAACCTGTTATAAGCCCTAAAATTTTTCTATTATTAATTTTATCATTATGATATATAAAATGAGCTAACAATACAACAAAAAAAGTTGAACTAGATTGAAGTATAGCAGCTTTCATTCCAGAAGTATTAGCAAGACCGTTATAAAAAAAGAAGTATTGTAATGTTGTTTGTAAAAGGCCTAATATCAAAACTTTATATAATGAGCTGAATTTTACATTCATTTTTTCTTTTCTGAAAAATAAAAATATAAATAATAAAATACTAGATCCTAAAAATCTAAAACCAGCAAACAAAACTTTTGACCATATATCATCATTTAATAAGTTAAGTTCAGCGAAAGATATCTTTAAAGTTGGAAATGCGGAGCCCCAAAGAACACTTGATAACAAAGCAATTAAAAATATAATCAATTTATTTTCTAAGATATTTTTTTCTTTCATAAATCACCTCATAATTTTTTCTTCTAAATAATTTTAACACAAAATAATATCAATAGTAGATGATATAATAATAAAGGAGGGATAAACATGACAGATTTAAATGAAAAATATATAGAAGAATTTCTTTCTCATCTTAAATATATTAAACGAAGAGCAGATTCAACAATAAAAGAGTACAAAAAAATTTTAAATACATATAAAAAATATATTGATGAAATTGGTATTAATAAAATAGCTTTCTTAAGGTATCTTGAAGAAAACTCAAAATTATCAAAAAGAACCATTAGACTAAGAGTTGTTGTAATAAGGTCTTTCTTAAATTATCTTTTTGAAAATAAATATATAGATGGGATACAATATTGGAAGGATGCCTACACTGAGACACCAACTCAAGTACCGAAAGGCTTAACTGAAAATCAAACTGAAATTTTATTTAAATATATTAATAAAAATGATTATGATAGATATTTTTATGGTCTTTTATTAAAAATGGGTTTAAGAATTTCAGAAGCACTAAAATTAAAGAGAGATGATTTCATAATACATAAAGATTTTGCAGAAATCGTTATAGATGGTAAAGGCTCAAAAGAAAGAATTTTAAAAATATCATTCTATTATGCTAAAGAAATACTCAATTATACAGATAAATATGTATTTGATAAATTACTTAAAAACAAAACTGTACCAACCTCTAGGACTATGCAAAGAAGATTTAAAAAATATGTGGTTATGGCAAATGAAGAAATAAATAAAATAAATCTATCTGGTGAGAATATAAATCTTATAAACGCGACGCCTCATGCCTTAAGACATACATGTGCGAAAAAATTATTAAATTCCGGAAAAAACATTGAAGAAGTTAGATATATACTAGGACATACTAGCATTCAAACTACAGGTATATATTTAAGATCAGAACAACATACTTCTTTACTCGATGAAATATAATTTAAAAGGGGGTTGATTATGAATTTACAAGAACAAAAGAAAAAAATAGAATCTTTTATACATGATTTTTATAAAAAATACAATTATAAAGGAGCTCTAATAGGAATAAGTGGTGGTATAGATTCTGCTGTTATTGCTAAACTTTTGGTTAATTCTCTAGGAAAAGATAACGTATTTGGATTGTTACTACCAGAAAGAGATTCTTCACCTAATACTGTTGATGATTCCTTATTAGTATGTAAAGAGCTCGGAATTAAATATAATAAAAAAGATATAACCGGTATTTTAAGAAAAACAGGCGCTTATAAATTAGAACCTTCAACATTTCTTATACCTAGAACTGTTCAAAACAAATATGTTAAAAAACGTTGGAAAGAATCATCAGAAGATACTTTTATTACTGATCTAAAAGGTGAGGGTGATGAAGATTTTAGAAAAGGTTTAGCCTTTTATAGAATTAAACATAGAATAAGAATGGTGGAAATGTATTTCGAAGCTGAAAAGAGAAATTATTTTGTTAGTGGAACCACAAATAAATCAGAGTATAAAACTGGTTTTTTTGTTAAATATGGTGATGATGCTGCAGATATAGAGCCTTTATTTCATCTCTATAAAACTGAAGTAATAGCTTTAGCAAAACTTCTTAAAGTACCAGAAAAAATTATAAACAAAGCTCCATCTCCTGATTTATTGCCTGGGGTAACTGATGAATTCGCCATGGGTATTTCATATGATGATCTTGATAATATATTAAAAGATTTAGAAAATGAGAAATCTTTAGAAAAATATGATCAATCAAAAATAGAAAGAGTAAAAAATATTTTAAAATATTCTTATAAAAAAAGATTGAAAGCACTCCATTTATAATAGAGTGCTTTCATTATTTTCTTTATTCTGATATGTAGTTATATATTAAGTCTATTGTATTTTTAACAGCTTCTTTATGTGTTCTTTCATAGCCATGAGATGCAAAGACTCCTGGACCAATCAATCCATGCTTAATATCATATCCTGCTCTCAAAGTGGCCTCAACATCAGAGCCATACATTGGATAAATATCAACAGCATGATCTATGTTGTTGTACCCTGCTATATCAATCAAACTAGTAGTTACATTATAATCATAAGGCCCCCCTGAATCTTTAGCACAAATACTAACTTGATACTCGCTACAATTAAGATCATCACCAATTGCTCCCATATCAACTGAAATCATTTCATCAATATCTTTAGGAATACCAGCTGATCCACCATGGCCTACCTCTTCATAAGAAGTAAACATTATATAAACCTTTCTTTTTAATTTCACTTTGCCCTCTTTTACCATTCTTGCTAATGACATTAGTATACCCGCACTAGCTTTATCATCTAAATGCCTGCTTTTTATAAAGCCAGATTCAGTATATACTGTTCTAGCGTCAAGAGAGATAAAATCTCCAGTTCTTATTCCTAATTTTTCTACATCATCTTTATTATATACTTTTTCATCTATAACAACCTCTATATTTTCATCATTTCTCTCCATTGTTCTTATATCTTTATAAACATGAGTTGAAGGATGGGTTAGCTGTATTGTTCCTGTATATTCTTTACCATCTCTAGTGTGAATTATACAGTTTTCTCCTTCAATATTATTTTCTGGATAACCACCGATTTTTGTCAACCTTATTTTTCCGTTAGATTTTATAGATCTAACCATAGCTCCTAAAGTATCTATATGAGCAGCTAATAATAAAGGATTTCCTTCTCCTCCTAAATCAGAAACAAAAGCACCTTTATTAGTGATTTTAAAATCGAGCCCTAGATTATCAAACTCTGTCTTTAAATAATCAATAACCTTATTAGTATATCCAGTTGGACTTGGGATTTTACACAGTGAAACAATTTGTTCAATAGCATAGTCATAGTACATTTCCATTTTAGAACCCCCTGTTTAATATTTTAGCTCTATACACATTTCTCATCAAAATTGTAGATGTAACGCTTCCTACACCTCCAGGAACAGGCGTAATATCACAGATTTTGGATATTGATCTTTTAGCATCTCCTACTAATTTACCATTTTTAACATTAATTCCAACATCAATTACAATTTGATCCTTTGACACATAATCCTCGTTCAAGTATTCAGCATAACCTATAGCGATTATTATGGCGTCTGAGTTTTTTGTAATTTCATTTTGATCTTTTGTTTTAGAATTAATTAAAGTTAAAGTTGCGTCTCTTCCTTTTTTTTGAAGTAAAATCGATATTGGTTTTCCAACAGTATAAGAACGTCCCAAAACAGCAATATTTTTACCAGTTAAATCCATATTATCTTCAAGTATCTTTACAGCTGATTCTGCTGTACAAGGTATAAAATATTCATCCTCATAAAACATAGCAGCTATATTATGATAACTAATTCCTTCTATGTCTTTTTGAGGATTGATTAATTTGGCTACTTGTTTTTCATCATATTCTTTCTTTAAAGGTCTTGCTATAAAAAGTGCATCTACAGAAACGTCTTTATTATACTTTTTAATATCATCGTACAAATTATCTGTTTTAATGTATTCAAAATCAATACCATATTTTTCTGCAATTTCAGCTTGAGAATGTAAATACGCTTTTATTGAACCATTTAATTTAGTAGTTAGGCTAAGAAGTTTTGGCCTTTCAGTTTTACTTTTCAGGTAGTCTATTTCATTTTCAATATCCTTAATTGTTTTATCAACTTTAATTATCATTCATTTCACCCCGGAAAATTATAATTTTAAGATAATCCTTCTATGTTTCCATCATTATCTATATCTAAATTAACAGCATTAGGTATTTTTGATAACCCTGGCATTCTCATTATCTCACCAGATAAAGCAACTATAAAACCTGCTCCAGCAGATAGTTCAAAATCTCTTATAGTAAATTCATATCCACTTGGAGCTCCTAATTTCTTTTTATCATCAGATATTGAAGACTGAGTTTTAGCTATTATAATTGGTAAATGGTCAAATCCATATTTTTCAAAGAATTTAATCATTTTTTTTGCTTGAAGTGTAAATTCTACATTACCAGCTCTATATATTTTAGTAGCTATTTTCTCAATTTTTTCTTCTATATCATCTTCTGGGTTATATAAAGGCTTAAACTTTCCATCAAAAGAATCTACAGTTTTCACTACTTTTTCAGCTAAATCTATAGCACCTTTAGATCCTTCGATAAATGCTTCATTTATACTAACTTCAACATCCATATCTTCAGAAAAATCTTTAATCATTTTGATCTCATCATAAGAGTCAGTATCAAATTTATTTATAGCTACTACTACAGGGACATTGTATTTTCTCATATTTTCTATATGAACTCTTAAATTTTCTAACCCTTTTCTAAGATAATTAATATTTTCATTTTTTAATTCTTTTAAAGACATTCCACCATGATATTTTAAAGCTCTAACAGTTGCTACTAAAACCACAGTTTTTGGATTCAAATCGTAGTTAGGACTAACGAAATCTAAAAATTTTTCAGCTCCTAAGTCAGAACCAAAGCCTGCCTCTGTAACGACATAATCAGACATTTTAATTGCCATTTTTGTTGCTATGATTGAGTTTGTACCATGAGCTATATTAGCGAATGGTCCACCATGAATAAATGCTGGTGTACCATCTATTGTTTGAACTAAATTTGGATTAAGAGCATCTTTTAGGACCATTGCTAAAGCACCTTGAATTTTTAAATCTCCTATAGTAACAGGTTTTCTATCATTATTCCTAGCGATCACTATTCTAGATAATTTTTTCTTTAAATCCTCTATGCTTTCTGATAAACATAAAACAGCCATTATTTCTGATGCTGCAGTAATAATAAAACCATCTTCTCTTGATAATCCATTGGCTTTTCCACCAAGGCCCACAACAATATTTCTTAATGCTCTATCATTCATATCTAGAGCTCTTTTCCAAAAGACTTGAGTTGGGTCAATATTTAAATCATTTTTAAATTTAATATGAGAATCAATAACTGCACTAACTAAATTATGAGCTGTTGTTATAGCGTGAATATCTCCTGTAAAATGTAAATTAATATCTTCCATTGGTAAAACTTGAGAATAACCACCACCAGCAGCGCCACCTTTAATACCCATAACAGGGCCTAAGGATGGTTCTCGAAGAGCTACTATTGAATTTTTACCAATTTTATTTAATCCCATTGTTAAACCTATAGATGTAGTAGTTTTTCCTTCTCCTGCTGGAGTGGGTGTAATAGCTGTAACTAAAATTAAATTCCCATCTTTGTTTTTCTTTATTTTCTCATAATAACTAGAAGATATCTTCCCTATATACTTTCCATATGGGTAAAGATATTCCTCTGGAATATTAAGTTGTTCGGCAATTTTGTCAATTTTTTCTAATTTTGCTTCTCTCGCTATTTCTATATCTGTTTTCAAACATATCCCTCGCTTTCATAAATTTATTTGCTAATTAATATTATAGAACTTTTTGCATCTAATGTATATTTTATATCAACTTTCTCTGGTATATCAAGGATATCATATGGTGAATTTTTTGATGTATCTACCACTAAATACCATGATTTATTTTTAAGGCGTGGTAATTCAAATTCTAAAGGTTTGGTATAAGAATTTAAAGCTACATAAACATCATTATCAATAAGATGATCTTCATCAAAATAATCCTCTCCACTTATCATATAAGCTAAAGTATGAGAATCATTGCCAAAATCTGGCTGATAAGGCTTTATTCCATGCCAAGTAACATCTGCTATACCATCACCAGTATAATCCTGTCCAGTAAAAAAATGCTCTCTTCTTAAACAAACATGATCTTTTCTAAACTTTATAATCTTTTTAAAGAATTTTAATATATCAGAGTTTTTTCTTTTTAAGGACCAATCTATCCACGTTAGTTCATTATCATGACAATATGCATTGTTATTTCCATTTTGTGATCTTAAAATTTCATCTCCCATTAAAATCATAGGTGTACCTTGTGAGGTCATTAAAATAACCATAAAATTTTTGATTTGTTTTTTTCTCAAGCCTAATATATCTTGATCAGTAGTTTCTCCTTCTATACCATGATTAAACGAAAAATTAGCATCAGTTCCATCTCTATTATTTTCTCCATTTAAAAAATTATGTTTTCTATTATAAGAAACTAAATCCCACATAGTAAAGCCATCATGTGCTGTAATAAAATTAACGCTGTTAGTAGGATTTCTACCATCTTTTTTAAATAAGTCAGGACTTCCAGCGATTCTTGTAGCTAAATCAGCGACTTGTCCTTTATCACCACGAATAAATTTTCTTAATGTATCTCTATACTTTCCGTTCCATTCTGCCCAACCTGTAGGAAACTCTCCAACATAATATCCACCTGCTGCATCCCAACCTTCTGCAATTAATTTTGAACCGGAAATTATTGGATCATCAGCTATATCTTTTAAAAGAGATAAATCTCCAATCCAATTTCCATTTGTATCTCTACCTAAAATTGCAGCTAGATCAAATCTAAACCCATCTACTTTCATATCTTTTACCCAATATCTTAAAGAATCAGTTATCATTTCTTTTACTACAGTATGAGAACAGTTGAGAGTATTACCAGTTCCAGAATAGTTTGCATAATATCTTCTGTCATTATCTAATATATAATAAATTTCATTATCAATTCCTCTAAAAGAAATTGTTGGTCCAAAATGATTTCCTTCACCAGTATGATTATATACAACATCAAGTATAACTTCCATTCCTCTTTTATGAACTTCTTTGACAAAATTTTTGAACTCAAAAACTTGTTCCCCAAGTCTCAGTCCAGTAGTATAATTTCCTGTTACAGCGAAAAAATTTAAAGGATTGTATCCCCAAACATCTTTTAATTTTTCTCCTGTTTTAGGATTTATATTTGTATTAGAATCAGGATTAAATTCAAAAATTGGCATTAACTCTAAAGAAGTTACTCCCAAATCTTTTAAATAATCTAATTTTTCAATAAGACCATTAAATGTCCCCCTATTTTCTACACCAGAATTAGGATTCATTGTAAATAGTCTTACATGCATTTCATAAATAATAGTATCATTAAATTTAATTCTTGGGTTTTTAATGCCTTCCCAATTGTAATTTTTATCATCAATTATTATGCTTTTACAAGAACATGCTGCTGAATCATCTTTAGAAAAAGTTAAGTCATTATCTGATGTTTTATCATAGCCATAAATATATTCTTCACTAAAATCATATGTTCCAGATACAGCAATTGAATAAGGATCAATTAATAACTTATTTTTATTAAATTTTTTACCATTTTCAGGATTATACTTTCCATCTACTCTCCAGCCATAATAAGTTCTATCTTTTATATCTTTTATAAATAAATGCCAAATATCACCTGTTTTATTATTTTCTTCATCTAAATCATAACTAAAAAAAGGTTTTTCATCATAGAAATTCTCATATAATTCCAAAGTAACTGTACTTGCATTCCTAGAAAAAAGACCAAAATTAATTCCTCCATCCATATATTTTGGACCAAAAATTGGTTCTCCATTTTCAATTTTTAGTTTTTTCATGTTATCACCTCATTTAAATTATACATGACTGGCACATTTTTTAATAAATTTTTTGTTAATATGAAAATTTTATAGTCGTTCAAGTATTATATATAATAAAAAATGATATAATTGTTTTGGGAGGTGTTGCTATGTTCAATTTTTTAAAAAATATAAAAAATAAGATTAGTAAAAATGGTGATTTTTATAACGAAGGGAAAAATATTGTATTATATTTTAAATGCAATAATTGTGGAGAAAAATTTAGAACACATTTAAGAAGAGGGTATGATTTTTCTAGAGATTACGAAAAAGGCGGATATGTTATTAATAAAGAATTTATAGGCAGTAAATGTTATGATAAAATAAATTTATCAGCAAATTTTGATGAAAATTATAGATTAGAAAATTACGAGTTAATTGGTGGTAAAGCTATAACGAAGGAAGAATGGGAAAATGAGTGAGCATAAAGATAAAAATATAAATTCTTATGAGTTTAGACCCGTTAGACCTTTTATTCAAATACCTGAAAAAGTACTTATGTATATTCTTCAGTTAACCCCTAGTTCTTTTGCTAAAGTATACTTATATTTATATAATTTAAGCTATGGAACTGGAAAAAATTATACTGTAATGTATACATCTGTAAGAGAAATTGCAAGAAATTTAAATCTATCTGTTGGAAGAACACATAATGCAATTTCTTACTTTAAAAAACTTAATGGATTAATTAAATTAGAATCAAAGGCAGTTATAGGGACAAAATTCCAAGTAAATATTCCTGAATTTTCTAGTTCAGGAAATTGGTTTTTTACTGAACCTGAAAAAGTTAGATATTTAATGATAAAGAAAAAACTCTTAACTTCTGATAAAATAGTAGAATCAAAGGTTAAGAGATATAAAAGCATTAAAAATTCTTTAAAAGTTGGTTTGTTTGATAAGGAATAATCATCTTATCCCTTTTTCTGATAATCTTTGAGCATCAATTTTACTTAATAAATTTTTTAAATACAAAGGGTTATCTCTTTCTAATTTTTCATAATAACCATTTATAATAATTTCCACAACAATAAACTCACTAATGCGTGAACTCAAAAATTCTATCTTTGATGTATCTTTTGCATATGCTGTAGTGAGAACTATTTTACTTTGCTTTGCCAGTTGTGATTCAATACCAGAAGTTATTGAAACAATATTCCTAGAATACTCTCTAATTGCATCAGTCAATATTATTACATCCTCAGTAACTCCTGTGTGAGAAATAACAATAATAAGGTCATTAGAATTTAAAGTTGGTATCAGTGAATTCATAGTGTGAGTATCATTATAAAAAATTGAATGTTTACCTAATACATTCAATTTTTTTGCTGCATATTCACAAACAAAAGAAGAACTACCTACACCAATAAAAAATACTCTTTCAGTTTCATAAATCTCATTAATTACTCTTTGTAGATCATCATAATTCAAAAGATTAAGTGACTCGTCAATTAAACTAATATTTTTATTTACAATTTTTTTTGCATAATCAGGTATTTTTTTATCCATATTTCTTTTTTTCTTTTTTGAAGATAGTTCTTGTGTAAGTTTTATCTTAAAATCATGGTATCCAATAAAACCTAATTTCCTTATAAACCTGTAAACTGTAGAGTCACTTATTCCTACGTTCTTTGCTAATTCTGAAATAGTTGAATTAATAACTGTATCAGAATTGTTTATTATATAATCTGCAATTTCTTTTTCTTTTAATGAAAGGCTATCATAAATACCTTTTATATATGGTTTTATCATTTTGATAATGCTCCTTGTTGATGAAATATTTTCCATTTATATTATATAATAAAATAATATTTTTTTATAATTATATTATATATACATATATTTAATAAATAACCGATAATAATATTGTGAGGTGATTATGTGGATTTTTTTAACATTAATTCAAATTTAATAAATAATTCTAAAAACAATTCAATAACAAATGGAAATAACAAAGTAAAAGCAAAAGTTCTTTTTGCTAATAAAGATTCTTTAATAGTAAATTATAAAGGAAAAGTCCTGCTTTTAGAAAATAAATCAGACATTCCTTTAAAACCTGGTATGATAATAAATTTATCATTTGAAGATGTTAAAAACACCTCCAATAATAAAATTTTGACTAAAGCTTTAGGTCAAATTTTGGATAATATGTTCAATTTGAATCTAAAAATAAATGATACAACATTATCTTTTGATATAAATCTAGAAAATATTCCTGATGCTAAAAAAGCTTCTTTCATAAAATGGCTTAGTGATTTTTTTACTACTCTAGATAAAAAAATTTCAGATAATATTGATAATTCTAAAAAAAGTATTTTATCTCCCGAAAAAATAAAATTTTTCTTGAAGAATATAATAGAAGACATTGCAAAAAATTTTACAAAAAACAAAACAATTAATCCTGATCCAATTCAACTTGCAAAAAATATTGCAAAAAAATTATTTAACTTAATAGATAAAAATACAAATAAAAAAAATGCAAGTAAAGAAACTATAAATTCTAGAAATACTCAAAAAAAATTGATATTAAATAATACAAATATAAAAGAAAAAAATATACCAAAACAAAAACAAATAAACGCTAAAAATAATAAAACAATTATTTTGAATAAAAATAACACAGAATTAAAAAATAACACAATCAACGCTAAAGAAAACTCATCAAAAAACTTAGTAGATAATACAAAACATTTTTTAAATAAAACTAACAATACATTTGAAAACAAGAATTTGACTTCGAATAATACTAATAATATTTCTAAATCAGATGTAAATACTAATAATGTTGATATAAAGAACAGAATAGTTAGTTTATTAAATAACGATAACGCAATCACTAAAAATCAAATTGTTTCATTATTAGATAAGTTTGTTTTTGATAAAAATAAACAAAAACCAAATCTATTTTTCTTTATAAATAATGAAAACAAAAACAGTTTTTTAGATTCTTTTTCTAAATTACTCTTAAAATATCATCCAAAATTTTCTAAAGATTCTTCTAACATTTTAAAAAGTACTTTGGTAACTAAAGAAAATCAAACTAATAATATACCTATTAAAAAGCAATCTATTGTAAAATCGTATTTATCTCCAAAAATAATTATAAAATCAAATTTATTTAATAAAACATCTGATATCCCTATGAAAAATAATATAACTAAAGAACAGACAAACTTAAATAAATTCTTTTTACAAACTGATAATATAAAAAATAAAAATGAACTACTAAATATAATAAAAAAATCATTCAATAAAACTCAGGATTCAATGCTCAAGAACAATAATATAATAACTAATAATAAATCTAATATTAAAACTAAAAATATGATAATTTTGGATACAAAAATTTCCGAAGGAGATTTTAAATTAAAAAATACTCATTTTAAATTAATTTTTAATCATAATAATTTGAATGAAATTGAAGAAAGTCTAAAAGATATTATGAATAATGAGAAAAACTCAGAAAATAAAATTAATACATCAAACAACTCTTTTATGCAAAACACAATAAGCAAAGCGATCTCCGCTTATCAGAATATGGAAACTATGAAAAATTTAAGTGATTCAAGCTATATGATGTTTAATATGCTTGGCATACCTGTTTATCTGTCTTTTAATAAAGAAGAAATTGTTAATAATGAAAAATCTTCAACTAGTAAATCATATGGAAAAATAAGGCTTATCCTTCCTACTGAAACTTTTGGAATAACTGATATAAATATTTTTGTAAATGAAAAAGAAGCATATTTGAATATAAAAATGCAAGAGAACATTGAGTATTTTGAATCAAACTTGGATTCTTTGAAAAATAAAATTGAAAAACAAAATATAAAAATTAATTCCTTGAGTATTAAACAAGATACTGATTTAATAAACATAGAAAAAGAAGTCTCCATTTCCTAAAATTTATTTTTTATATGAAAAATAAAGTGTCGTTCAAGTATTGTTATTAACATAAAATCATATAATCAATGTTTTTATATAATTAACTGCCAAAAAAGACCTTAATCGCCAATAATTTGAATTAATCATCTTTTAAATTTGTTGTAAATGATGTTATAATATAATTAGAATTTATTGAGAGGTGATTCATGTGTTTTTGGATGATATTGGATTATATTATGAAGTTCACGGTGAAGGTAAACCATTAATACTTCTAAATGGAATAATGATGAATGCTTTAAGTTGGAAAGACCATTTACCGAAATTTAAAGAAGGATATAAAGTAATTTCTTATGACATGAGGGATCAAGGTCAATCATCAAGATTAAAAGAAGGATATACAATTGAAACTCATGTAGAAGATCTAAAGTATTTATTAGACTATTTACAAATAGAAAAAATTACTCTTTTAGGTGTTTCTTATGGTTCACAAGTCGCATTATTATTTGCAATAAAATACCCAAATAGAGTCGAAAAAATGATTCTTCCAAATGCTACTGATCATATAGATAATTATCTAAAAGCTATTGGTGAAGTGTGGAAAATAGCAGCAAAGTCTTATGACGGTGAAACTTTCTTTGATCTTGCTCTTCCTTTTATTTATTCAAGACCTTTTTACGATTCTAATTTAGATTGGTTAATGGAAAGAAGAAAAATGTTCAAAGAGTCTTTAACAAAACCTTGGTTTGATGGACTATATAGATTAGCTTGTTCAAATGAAAATTATGATGTAAGAGACAAAATTCATACAATTGATAAAGAAGTTCTTTTTATTTCTGGAGAAGAAGATTTTATAACACCACATAATCATATGTGGGAAATGCATAATAAAATGCCTAATTCAACTTTAATTAAACTTGATGGAACTGGTCATGCATTGTTTTTTGAAAGAATAACAGACTTTATGAAAATTATTAATGACTATCTATGATAAATAAAATGGTGGATATATAAAAATATATATCCACCATTTTTTATTTTTTTATTCCGTTTATCATATGACATTTTAATTCTTTAATTAT
>JBNJGY010000009.1:0-51996 GCA_051748045.1 Thermotogota bacterium | reverse complement strand
GTTTTTTCTGACTGTCCTGTTTTTTATGTTGGAGTATTTTGTCCTTTGGAAGAGTTAATTAGACGAGAAGAAGAAAGAGGAGATAGACCAAAAGGTCTTGCAGAAAAACAGTATAAGTTTGTTCATAAGGGAATTGATTATGATGTTGAAGTTAATACTTTTTATGAGAGTATTGATGAATGTGTGAGTAAAATTTTGGATGCTTTACTATAAAAATAATACCAATATTTAGAAATATTGGTATTATTCTATTTTTATTTAATTTAATTCTTAAAAATTAGAGTTTATAATTTATTCAGGTTTTTGCATATGAAATTCCATACCAAGTGCTGTTCTATTTGGGAATCCTTTCCAATGTGTGTGGTCTTCTTTAAATGTTCCATCTTGGTTTTGAGACCATTTACCATCATTAGAATATTTTACTAAATCAAAGTATTTATCATAATCTTCTTCTAATAAATATTTACCGAAGAAAGCTGTTGCAAAATGCTGGACAATGTTGTTTAATCTTCTATTATCCCAGCTAGGTTCATTGTATCTCATTAGGTCTGAAGAACTCATTTTGTATGAAGCTAAAGGATTAATTCCATATGCATTAGGTGCAATATTGTGTCTTGCATTTTGAAATACTAACATATGTCTTTCTGAATTTGTCGCCCAGTCATAGAATAATTTTACTCCATTTTCGTAACCTGCAACATCATCTTGTTTACCTGCTACAAAGAAAGATGGAGTTTTTAGCCCTTTCATTGTTTCTTCATTCCAAAACATACCTGCTCCCCAAGGAGCCATTGCAAATATTGCCTTTATTCTGTCATCTAAACTGTTAATATATTTTTCGTTTCCAGATTGTCTGATTTGCAAGTGATTTCCTGGAACTCCCCATGAAAGATTTACTCCTGCTTTGCTATATCCTGCTCCTGCAACATTTATTATTCCATATCCACCCATAGAATATCCAGCGAGCCCGACATTGTTTGTGTCTACTATGTTGTATAAGAAAGAGTTTTTATTTTTTGAAAAACGATCTATTTCATTGAGTGTGAAAAGTATATCTAAAGGTCTGTTTAATAGAGTGCTTGAAAATGCACTTTGATCCCTAATAGTTGATTCGGTATGTGCTATTGCTGCAACAACATAACCTTTTGATGCTAAATTTTCTGTTAGATAAGTCATCATAAATCTTGTTCCTGGGTATCCATGTGACAAAATAATAAGAGGAAAATCACCTTTTATTGGGACAGCGTTTCTTAAAGCTCTCCCTGTGAAAACAATTGAATCATCAGTATAATATTCATCTACATATACGGTTTTTTCTACTCTATCATCTGGTAATTCACTTGGATACCAAATTTCTACTGTTAGTGGTCTATCATATTTTGGATTAGGATTATTTGCTGAATAATTTAAAATATCAATTTGGTTTTTATTTATAATTTCTAAAGTTCTAACTCCTACATCATAACTACCTCTGTATGAAAGATCAGGTGCGTCAGGTAAAGGATCACCTACTAAAAATTCATTTGACGAAAATACCAATAAAGATAAAGACAATAGTACAAAAATAAACAGTTTTCTCATAATTTTACCCCCTTGTTTGATTAAATGATTTTACTTTATATTATAATAATATTCACAGTGAACGTTAAAGTCAACGAAAATTATAACTGTTTTTAATGTTTTATGTGTGATTATTCTTGTTTATAATAAAAATACTTCGTTTAACGTACCATAAAAGTTAGTGATACGAATTAAAATAAGTTGATTTAATATTTTTTATGAAAATATTGAAGAGTTTGTGAATAAAATCATTGATAAATAACAATTGAACTAAAGCTAATATTATGAAATATTGGGTTTAGTTTTTATTTTCTTTCTATAAGATTTAATATAATAAAGAAAAATTAACATAATTAAAAATAATCTAGTATAATTGACTATAATGAATTAGATAAAAAAACTAAAATTATTCAAACTAAGAAATATAATGGTATCAGAGGTGATAATAATGCTAAATAGTCTTAAATCTAAATTTTTATTTTTGGTAATTATATTAATTTTTATAATAGGTATGTTGGGGATTTTTTCTTCTTCTAGTCTTTATCAAATGACTAATGAAGTTAAATTATTGGTATCAAATAATTATGATTCTATAAAAGCTCTAAATCAAATGAAATATTCTATAAAAGAACAGAATAATGCTGTTGCAAATTTGTTAAGGAATTTTTCGATTCTAAATATTGAAACTTTTTATAATGAAAGAAACAATTTTGAGGATGCTTTAGAATTTCAAAACAATAATATTACTGAAGAAGGAGAAAAAGATTTAGTTCAAAACCTTAATAGCACTTATGATAAATATCTTGAATATTTTGATGAGCTAAAAAATAACAGAGAAGATATTGAGTTTATTGAGGGGTTATATGCAGATAATATTAGACCTTTGTATTCTGAAGTGTTAAACTATATAGATGAACTTATAAAAATCAATGAAAATTCTATTTTTGGTTCTAGAGATGATTTGGTTGAGAAGTGGAGAAATATAACAGTTTTAATTATTTTTATAACAATTTCTTCTATTTTTTTGAGTGTTTATTTATCTCTCTTTTTAATAAAAAGGTTTTTAAGTCCTCTGTTCAAATTGATCAATGAAATCAAAAACATTAAATCTATGAGTAAAAGAGAACCTTTAAATATAGAAACAAATGATGAATTGGGGGTATTAATTCAAGAATTTAATAAGATGACAGAAAGAATAAAAGAGTTTGAAAAATCAACTATAGAGCAACTTGGAGAAGAAAAAAGTAAATCTGCTGCTCTTATAAACAATATTCCTGATCCTATTTTTGTTTTAGATGAAGATATGAAGTTGATTTTAACTAATAATGAGTTTAGAGAGTTTTTTAAGTGTAATGAAGACATCAAATATAAATTTATCTTTGATGTTGTGAAAAACTTAGAACTTTATGATATTTTATCTAACTTAGTAAAAAGTGATAAAGAAAATGATTATAGAGTGATTAAAATTGAAATTGATGGTCAAAAATACTTTTTCAATGTTTTAGCAACTAAAATAAGAGATGTTAATGCCAATTTAAATGGTCTTATAGTATCCTTACGTAATATAACAAAAGAAAAAGAGTTTGAAAATATGAGGTTAGGTTTAATTTCAAGTGTTTCTCATGAGTTCAAAACACCTTTAACCTCAATTATTCTTGGACTTTCAATTTTGGAAGAGAAAATTAAAAATATTGATAGTGAAAATGAAGAGTTGATTATAACTATAAAAGAAGATGTAGAAAAAATATCAAGTTTGATTTCTAATCTAGTCAATCTAAGAAAAATAGATGATATAGAAGCCTTTTATGAGTATGATTATGAAAATCTGAATGAAATAATAAGAACAAGCTTAGAACAGTTCGATTTTCAAGCTAACAAAGAAAATAAAAAGATTTTTGTAGACTTGCAAGATATACCTGATATATATATTGATAAAATTAAAATTAGTTGGGTTATTAATAATCTAATATCTAATTCTTTAAAGCATACAAAAGAAAATGATGAAATAAATATAACAACATACCAAAATGAAAATAAAAATGTGGTTTTTGAAATTGAGGATACTGGAAAAGGTATAAAAACTGATAAGATTGAAAATATTTTTAAAAAATATTATTCTAGTAAAGAAAATAAAACTAATTATATAGACGATTCTGGAATGGGCTTGACAATATCTAAAGAAATTTTAGATAGCCATGGTGCTGCTATTGAGATTGAAAGCCAAAATGAAAAGGGAACTAAGTTTATTATCACATTCTCTAAAGGGGATAATAAAAATGAAGAAAATTCTAATAGCTGATGACACTAAAAATATAAGAAATTTATTAGTTTTAGGAATGAAAAGCAAAGGTTATGATGTTGAAGAAGCTGTAGATGGTGAAGAAGCGTTAAAAAAAATTAATTATAATAAATATGATTTGATATTTTTAGATATCAAGATGCCTAAAGTGTCAGGAACAAAAATATTGAAAGAAATGAGAAATAAAAATGACCATACTGATGTAGTTATAATGACAGCTTATGGTACAGTTAAAAATGCTATTGAATGTACAAAATTAGGGACAGTTGCATATATTCAAAAACCTTTTACTTTTGAAAGATTAGAAAATACATTAAAAAATATGGAAACTGCTAAAAATAATAGCTATTATTCAAATGAAGATTTCACGAAAATAAAAGAATTATTCTCTAAAAACCCTATCGAATCAGATGTATATAAAAAATTAGGTGATTTCATTGGAGAAAAAAAAGGAAAAAGATATAAAGACTTTTTTTACGATGTGGCTAATAAATTACAAAGTCTAAAGAATCAAAATATGGAGGATTAAAATATGAAACTAATTGAACATTTGAAAGATTATTTATCTACTGTTAATCCAATAAAATTGGTGTTATTTGGTTATATTTTTTATATAATATTTGGATGGGTGATGTTATCCCTACCTTTTTCTACTGTAAATACAGTAGGATCACTTGATAATCTTTTTATATCAACTTCAGCTGTTTCTACAACGGGGTTAGTAACTGTTTCTGTTTCGGATAGTTATTCTTTTTTTGGTGAATTTATAATTCTTTTATTAATACAGTTAGGTGGTATTGGCTATATGACTTTTTCTTCGTTTGTTATATTAACTAGGAAAAAACAATTACCAAAAAATGTTTCTGAAGTATCTCAAACAGTTTTTTCTATTCCTAAAAATTTTGTTATAGAGAAATTTATATATTCAGTAATCTTTTTTACTTTGATAATTGAAACAATTGGAGCTTTTATTTTATATTTTATATTTATTAACGAAGGTGTAGATAATGCAGTATGGCAAGCAATTTTCCACAGCATATCTGCTTTTTGTACAGCTGGATTTAGTTTGTTTAACAATAGTTTCATGGACTTTTATAATAATTTCTGGTTAAACTTGACGATTTCAGGTTTGAGTTTTTCTGGAGCTATTGGTTTTATAGTTTTCGTTGATTATTGGAGAAAAATCAGAAGAAAAACTGAATCAATAACATTAACTTCCAAAATAATTTTAAGAACAACGTTTTATCTAGTAATAGTAGGTACTTTTTTGGTATTTATATCAGAACCATCTATATCTGATTTACCAGCTCATGAAAGACTTATAACATCTTTTTTTCAAGTTATGACTTCTATAACCACTGTTGGATTTAATACAATAAACGTAGGTGGTTTGGTAAAATCAGTCTTATTTTTTACTACTATATATATGATTATAGGCGCTTCTCCTTCTGGTACTGGAGGTGGACTTAAAACCACAACCTTTACAGCTGTATATGGTTTAGTAAAAAGTACTTTACAAGGTAAAGATGATGTTTATTTTTGGAAATCGAAAATACCAAAATCAAGGGTTAATAGTGCTGCTGCTGGTTTTGTATTCTATTTTGTTTTCTTAGCTTTAGGAGTTTATATTTTATCCTTAACTGAGAATGCAGATTTTATAAGTGTAGCTTTTGAAGCCGCATCTGCTTTAGGAACCGTTGGTTTGAGTATGGGACTGACAGATTCACTAACAGTAATAGGTAAATTAGCAATAATAATACTTATGTTAGTAGGAAGAACTGGGCCTTTAACTTTTGGTGCAGCACTTTTTGTAAAACCAAAATTGATTTTTGACAATAAAGAAACTGATTTAGCTGTTTAAAAATAATTATAAGATAAGATAAGATAAAATAAATACCTCTAAGTATATACTTGGAGGTATTTATCTTGTTATTTATAAAGAAATAAGTAAGTTATATTAAAAAAGAGGGATTTGGCTTTTTTCTGGTAGGTTTTTGAAGAAATCTTTAGTTTTTAGTTTTTCTATTATTCTTTTGCTAATTTTTGTCCTCTTTTTGAAATCTTCTATTGATATGAATTTTTTTTCTCTTTCTTTGAATATATTCACTGCACCTTTTATTCCTACATTTGGTATTTTTGTTAGGGGGATTCTAAGGTTTTTTCCCTCTATGACAAAATCTGTTATATGGGATTTGTATATGTCTGGTGGAAGAAAATAGTATCCCTGTTTTTTCATTTCGTAAGCCGTTCTTAACACTGAATAGGTCAAAAAATTTTCAAAGTCGTGTTTATAGGTGACGTCTGATAATTCTTCTATTTTTTTCATCATCAACTCTTCGTTGAATATAGTGTCTATATCAAATATTTTCGCCCTAACACTGAAATAGACTGAATAGAATTCTAATCTGTAGTAAAGTTTGTAAAAGGCTATTTTATAAGCCATATACATGTAAGCAACAGCGTGAGATCTTGGGAAAAGGTATTTTATTTTTATCAGTGATTTAATATACCATTTTGGAACATTTTTTGATATAAGTAATTTTAGTTCTTCTTCTGTTAGTTTCTTGCCTTTTCTTACTTTTTCCATTATGTTGAAGGCTTTTTTTGATTCTATTCCGTAATGTTCTAAGGTTAATAATATGTCATCTCGACAAGAGACAACTTGGTTTACAGACACTTGTTTTTTTAGTACCAATTCTCTTGCGTTGTTGAACCATATGTTTGTTCCGTGAGAAAGGCTGGATGTTCTGGCTAAATCGTAGAAAGATTTTGGTTTTGTTTCGGATAGCATTCTATGTGCAAATGGTGTCCATACTTCTGGTATTCCAAGAGTTCCTATTTCCACGTCTATTTCGTCAAGGTTTATTTTCAATGGTTTTAGAGATGAAAAGAGCTCGAGAACATCTTTGTCATTCATTGGAAGTTTTTCGTATCCTATTCCAGTTAAATCTTTTAGTTTTTTTAAAAAGGTTGGTGCATCGTGGGCTAGAGCGTCTATTTTTAATAGATCATTTTCTAAAGCTTCGTAATCAAAATGTGTTGTTAGAATTCCCTTTTCTTTATCGTTTGCTGAGTATTGATATGGTGTAAAATCGTTTATATTGTTTTCTTGGGGGATAATTATCATGGCGCTTGTGTGTTGTCCAGTTGTCATCTTTACACCTTTTAATTTTTCTGCATAATAAAATATTTTTGCTATATGCCCTTCTTTTTTTAAGTATTTTTCAGAGAATTTTAGTGCTGATCTCTTTGCAATGGTATTTATAGTTCCGGCTTTGAAACAGTGTTCTCTTCCAAATTTTTCTTCTAAATATCTGTGTATTTTAGTTTGGTATTCTCCAGAGAAATTTATGTCTATATCTGGAATTTTCTTTCCATCAAATCCCATAAATATTTCAAATCTTATGTTATGTCCATTGCTTTTTAAATCTTTTCCACAGTTAGGGCATCTATTTCTTTCTAAATCAAAACCACTTATATTTAAGTTATCTATGAAATCAACGTATCCACATTTGCAATAATAGTGGGGAGGTAGTGGGTTTACCTCTGATATTCCAAGTATAAAAGCTATTAATGAAGATCCAACTGATCCCCTTGCTCCAACAGGATATCCATCTTCTTTAGATTTTAGAATCATTTCTCTTGCAAGTAGGAAGATAATAGCATAACCGTTTTTTATTATAGGAGATAATTCTTTTTCTATTCTTTGTTTAATTTTCGAATGAATTTTTTCCCCGTATATCTTTTTTGTCTGATGGTAGACCAAATCTTTTAATTTTAAGTTTTCGTCTTTTATTTTTGGCGCGTGTAGTTTGTTGTCAAAAGGTTCTATTTTTTCTATTGTATCTATCAATTTTTTTACATTTCTAACGGCTATTTTTTTAGCTTTTCCTCTTTTCCCATATATTTCTATACCTGCTTGTATCATTTCTTCTGTTGTTCGGAGATATCTTTTGGAATTGTATGTTTTGTTAAATTTTTTAAGTGTTTCTATACCTTTTTGTAAGGCATTGTGTATTTCTTTGTCTTTTTCGTATATATAGTGAACATTTCCTGTTAGTATTACAGGTATATTTTCATTTTCTGCTGCTTCTGTTATTCTAAGATAGAATTTTTTGAGTTTTTCTTTTGTTATTCTGTCATCTTCTTTTGCTTCTAATGGTTGTATTTCTATATAGTCAAAAAACTTAACTTTTTTCAAGAGCATTTCTTCATCTTGTTTTAGATAAAAATACATTAAAATGTTTTTAGTACAAGCGCTACCTATGTATAAATCTTTTCTATTTTTTTCTATGTCTTGTATATTGATTATAGGTTTTTTTTCGTTTAAATTCATATGTGATTGAGATATTATTTTGTAGAGGTTTTTAAGTCCTGATTTATTTTTTGCCAGTATAGTTACATGAAAGAAATCGTTTAAAAATGGTTCGAAAACAGTTATTTCAGCACCAAAAATTGGAGTTATATTATATTTTTTTGAAAGATTCCAAAATTCAGGTATGTTTTGAACAGATTCGTGATCTGTTATGGCTACATGGGTATGTCCCCAATACTTCAATGTCTTTAATAGTTCTTCTATGTCTACAATAGAATCTTGTTCACTAAATTTAGAATGTAGGTGTAATTCAGTTCTTTTTTCTATTGAACCGTCTTTTTTTTCGAAGTTAAAATATTCTTTATGCTCGCTTACTGAAAAAGAATAATCTCCGTTAAGATTATCAAATTCAAAAAAACCTTTAGCTTTTATGAAATCATCTTTTTTGTAGTCTAGATTTTTTTCAAATATTTTTAATATAACTGCTTCTTTGTTATCTGTTATGAAAATTTGGGTGTAATTTTTTTTCTCGTCATCATCAATGAGAAAGATTTTTCCGTATAAACTTATGTTTTGTTTTGTTAGTTTGTATTTCAAAGCATTTTTTACTGAAAGAATTTTATTTTTTTTCATTAAAATCACCCCTATTATACTTATGTATAATTATACATGAAAAATATAAAATTTCAATAAAAAAGAGACAGTTTAACTAAAAGTTAAACTGTCTCTTGTGAATTTTCTTTATAAAAATCACAGTATTTTTTTAAAGGACAAATTTCACATTTAGGCTTTCTTGGTTTGCATACTTGTTGTCCAAAAGCTACCATGGAACCATTTAAAGGTCCCCATAAATCTTTAGATATTATTTTCATAATCTCAAATTCAGTATCATCAGGCTTTTTTGTATCTATCCACCCTAGTCTATTTGCTATTCTATGAACGTGTGTATCAACAGCCATAGCCTTTTGATCAAAAGATACGTATAACACTATATTAGCGGTTTTTCTACCAACTCCAGGGAGTTTTACTAACTCGTCTAAATTATCTGGAACTTTTGAGTTATGTTCATCCACGATTATTTTTGATAATTTTATAATTCTTTCAGATTTTTGTTTATACATTCCTGCTGGTTTAATTAAATCATAAATGTCTTCTGGGTTTAAATTTGAAATTTCTTTAATATTTTTGTATTTATTAAATAAATTAACTGTAGCTTTTCTTGTGTTTTCATCTTTTGTTCTTTGCGAAAGTACTGTAGATACTAAAACAATGTAAGGGTCAGTGAATTCATGGGGGTAAGGAAATTTTTCTATAATAATTTTTGCTTCTTTATCGTAATTTCTCATGATTTCCTCCTTATAATTTTATAATTTATGGATTTTGTTATATAATATTTATATAGCTAATTATATGAGGTGCAATATGAATTTATTCATAGTAGATGATTCTGTCTTAATCCAAAAAAAATTAAAAGATACCATCGAAAAAAATTTTGAAGGTATTCATATATCTATCTTTAACAGTTCTGAAGAATTGCTGAATTTTTTAGCAATGAATATAAAAAAACCTGATTTTATTTTTTTGGATGTGGTACTTCCTGGAATAGATGGATTAAAAACTTGTCAAATATTGAAAAAACATCCAGATATAAATAGCTATGTTTTTATAATGACTTCTCAAAATAATGAGGAAACATTAGATAATGCTTTTAAATCAGGAGCAGATGATTTTATTTTAAAGCCCTTAAGAGATCCCGAGATAATAGCAAGGATGAAAACTTATATAAAATTAAAAAAATATATAGATAAATTAGAAGAGTTGAATAAAAGAGATTTCTTAACTGAATTATACAATAAAAGTCAATTTTATGAAAGATTAAAAAAAATAGAAGCTAACAATGAAAAGTATTCTATTTTATTTATTGATATAGATGATTTTAAAAACATTAATGATACTTATGGTCATTTGACTGGAGATCAAGTCTTGGAAGATTTAGGCAAAATAATAAAAAAATATGAAAATAAAATGATTATTCCTTTTAGATATGGTGGAGAAGAATTTTCTATTATCATTAAAATGTATGATAAAGTGAAAGCATATTTAATAGCAGAAGAGATAAGAATGAAAGTTAATAAAAAGCAGTTTTCTAAAAATGTAAACATTACTATTTCTGGTGGAATTGCTGATAATTCAAATAATGACAATTATTCTGATATAATAGAAATGGCAGACAATAATTTGTATAAAGCAAAAAACAATGGCAAAAATCAGATAGTGATATAAAGGGGATTAAGAATTGAAAGTATCTATTCTTGCTACAGGTAATGAAATTGTTGAAAAGAAAGTTGAAGAAACAAATTCAAACTTCATCGTTGAAAATATATTAAAATTTGGGTTCGACATTCAATATATATTATCTATAAAAGATAATTATGAAAATTTTGAGAATTCATTAAATTTTTTATCAAAATCTTCTGATATTATATTTATTATAGGTGGGTTAGGTCCTACAGTAGATGATATAACTTTAGAATCAATTGCTAATTTTTTTGATTTAGAAATGATAGAAAATAGAAAAGTTAAAGAAAAAATAATAAATTATCATAAAGATAAAGGTAAAATAAGTAATGAAGGACTCAAAAGACAATCTAGGGTTATAAAAAATGCCGAGATTGTTTATAATGATTTTGGAACAGCACCAGGTCAGATAATTAAACATAATAAAAAATTTATTTTTTTATTACCAGGTCCTCCAAAAGAATTTAAGAGTGTTTTTAATAAGGTTTTAAAAACATGCGATCTTTTTAAAAATGCAAATGAAGAAAATAAAAATTTATTTTTTTATAATGTTACTGAAATGGACCTTACATACAAATTAGAAGAATATGGAATTAATAAAAATTATGGAATTTATATTATTAAAAATTTAGGTCTTAGATTAGATATAAAAAAAGATGAAAAGTTGATTGAATATTTAAAAGAGAGTTATAATAATAAATTTTTAGGAGAATCTTCTCTAATAGAAAGCTTTTTTGAATATTTAATTTCTAAAAATATAAAATTATCTGTTGCAGAATCTTGTACAGGGGGTAAATTAGCTGATTATATAATTAGTAAAAGTGGAGCTTCTAAATTTTTTGAAGGAAGTTTTGTCACATATTCAAATGATTTAAAAAGTAAAATTTTAAAAGTAAAAACTGAAACTTTAGAAAAAAATGGTGCAGTTTCTGAAAAGTGTGTTTCTGAAATGGTTAATAATTTAAAAATAATTACCAATACTGATATTGCAATTTCAATATCTGGAATAGCTGGTCCAACAGGCGGGACAAAAGAGAAACCTGTAGGAACAGTGTATTTTGGTTTTATTATAGATGATAAAGAATATATAGTAAAAAAAATATTTAAAGGTAATAGAGAAGACATACGCCAAAGATCAGTGTATTATAGTTTATGGAAAGTTCTTGACTTACTTCAAACAACAGGGAGGTTATCCAATGAGTGATATGGATGTTTATTTAAGTGTATTTTTGGAAGAAGCCAGAGAAAATGTCCAAAATCTTAATGATAGTTTATTAAGTTTAGAGAACGATAAGGAAAATCTTGAAATATTAAACGAAATTTTTAGAATTATGCATACTTTAAAAGGCATGGCAGGTACTTTGGGTTTTGATGAATTGGCTAAAATGTGCCATTCTATGGAAAATACTCTTGATAACATTAGAAATGAGAAAATAAAAATAGATGACGATATAGTGGATCTTCTTTTTAAGGGATTAGATGCACTTGATGATTCTTTAAATGATATACAAAATGGTGGTAAAGGTCATACTGATTCTGTCGAAAAAACTAATAAACAATTTGAAAAGCTTTTAAAAGAAGGAAAAATAGTAAAGGACTCTTCCGAAAAAGAAGAAAAGGTTGAAAATACAGAAACTGATAAACCTGAAGAAGAAAATAAATTAAAAAATATTTCTGAAGATTCTTTTTTTGTTGATATAGATCACGAAACAAAAGAAACGATGAAGAAAGTGAACGAAAAAGCAAAAGAAGATGACTTGAATTTTTATTTTGTAAAAGTAATATTAAAAGAAGGAGTTCAATTAAAACTAGCAAGAGCATTTATGGTTGTTCATAAATTTGAAGAATTAAAAAGTGAGATTGTATATTCTGATCCTACTAGTGAAGAAATTGAAGAGGAAAAATTTGATAGAGAGTTAGTTTTTGGAATCATATCAAATCAAACAGAAGATAAATTAGTATCTGCTATAAAAACTGTATCTGAAGTAGAAGCAGTATTAATAGAAGAATTTGATGAAAAATTATTTGAAAAAGAAGAAGTTAAAGAACAAGAAGATAATAAATTAGAGAAAGATAATAATGATAAATCATCTAAAAGAAAAGTCAAAACAACTCAATCGATAAGAGTTGATATCAAAAAATTAGATGAATTAATGAACTTAATGGCAGAATTAGTTATATCAAGAAGTAGAATTCTTGAAACTTTGAAAAAATATAGCATAAAAGAAGTTGATGAAAGTTTGTCTCAACTTTCAAGGATCACCCTAGACCTTCAAAATATCGTTATGAAAGTAAGAATGGTTCCTGTAGCATTTGTTTTCAATAGATATCCAAGGCTTGTAAGAGATATATCAAAAGATTTAAAGAAAGAAATAAATTTAATCATTGAAGGAGAAGATACAGAATTAGATAGAACTGTAGCTGATGAAATTGGCGATCCTTTAATTCATTTGATTAGAAATTCTTTAGATCACGGAATTGAATCACCGGAGAAAAGAATAGCTAAAGGAAAACCTAAAACAGGAACAATTAAATTATCAGCTAGACATGAAGGTAATGGAGTAATTATAGAAATAGAAGATGATGGAAAAGGTTTAGATAGAGAGCAAATTATTAATAAAGCAATAAGTAGGGGTGTAATAGACCAACAAAAAGCTCAATCTTTATCAGATGAAGAAGTTTATAGCTTAATTTTTGAAGCTGGTTTTTCAACAAAAGAACAAGCTACAGAATTATCTGGTAGAGGGGTAGGTATGGATGTTGTCAAATCTACTGTAGAAGGTTTAAACGGGACTGTATCTATAGAATCAGAAAAAGGTAAAGGCACCAAAGTTACAATAAGACTTCCTTTAACTCTTGCTATTATAGAAGCTTTATTAATTACTGTAAACAAACAAGTTTATGCAATTCCTATTGCTAATATTGATACTACACAAAAAATCAGCGATGGAGAATTAAAAGAAGTTCAAGATAGAGAAGTATTTATGTTAAGAGGTGAAGTTATACCAATAGTAAGACTAAGAGAAATATTTGGTTATGAAAGAAAAAAAGATGATGAACAAGAAAATATTGTTATAATAAAAGTGGGAAACAAAAAATTTGGTGTTATTGTAGATAAATTGCTTGGTCAAGATGATATAGTTATTAAATCATTAGGTTCTTTACTCACTGATGTAAAAGAATTTAGTGGAGGAGCAATTCTTGGAGACGGAAGCATTGCATTGATATTAGATGTGGCATCATTAATTTAACAGGAGGTATTTTTATGACAGATGTTCTTTCATTTCAAATTCATAATCAGGAATATGCTATAGAAGTAGAAGAGATTGAAAGCGTAGTAGATATTGAAGAAGTAACTCCTGTGCCAAAATCAAGAGATTTTATAAACGGTGTAATAAATTTAAGAGGTAGAATAGTTCCTGTTGTTGATTTAACGAAAAAAATCAATATAAGATTACCTGAAGAACATGAATTTGAAAATATTTTGATTTTGAAAATTGATGAACAAGAAATTGGAGTTTTTGTTGATGAAGTAAAAAATGTTTTATCTATAGATGAAACAAATTTGGAAAATATTCAATCTAAAAATGATGTATATACTGGTAAAGTAAAAGGCACAATAAAAGTAAATAACCGTTTAATAATCTATTTAGATATTAGGGCAATATTAAACTTAGAAAAAATAAATTAAGATATATTTTTGGGAGGTGCCTATTTAATGGGTAAAAGTGTTTTAATTACAGATGATGCTGCATTTATGAGAATGATATTAAAAGATACACTAACAAAAGCAGGATATGAAATAGCTGGAGAAGCAGCTAATGGCCAAGAAGCTGTAGAGAAATTTAAAGAATTAAGTCCTGATTTTGTGACTATGGATATAACAATGCCAGTAATGGATGGTATTCAAGCCATAAAAGAAATAAAAGAAATAGATGCAGATGCAAAAATAATAGTTTGTTCTGCTATGGGGCAACAAGCAATGGTTATTGAAGCGATTCAAGCAGGAGCAAAAGATTTTATAGTAAAACCATTCCAATCAAATAGAGTTATAGAAGCAATCCAAAAATTGGAGCAAGGTTAATGAATTTAGAACAAGTTAGTAATGATGCATCCTCCACAGCCTTAGGTAGCAGTGGAGGAATTTCTATATTCTTTTGGTTAATTACAATTATACTAGTTCTTGTATTAATGGGAGTTTTGTATTTTTTGCTCAGCAGGCTTATGAAAGGCGGTACAAGAAATACAAGAATAGGATTAGTGAAAAAGTTTTTTATAGATAGAAATTTTTATATAGGGATTTTAAAAATATTTGACGAATATTACATGGTATTGTTTTCTAATTCTTCTAGTGAAATAATAAAAAAAATAGAATATGATGAAATTCAAGATATAGTAGAAAATAAAAATAATTTTGTTAATACTTTTGCTTCTGTATTGAATAAGGAGAAGAAGAGTAATGAAAAATAGAGTTTTAAAGATTATTTTAATTAGTTTAATTTTATTGATTTCTGTTTCTTCTTTTCCTCAAACTACTCCAGGGTTACCTGATGTGAGTATTAATATTGAGGGAGAAGCAACTAATTCTTTGACACCAGCTTTAGAAATTTTGTTAATAATTACAGTCATTTCTTTAGCTCCGGGTTTTTTGATGATGTTGACTTCTTTTACCAGATTAATTGTAGTTTTGGGGTTTCTAAGACAAGCATTGGGAACTAGGCAAGCACCACCAAATCAAGTACTATTGGCATTAGCTTTATTTTTAACAGTAATGATAATGTTTCCAATATTTACCAATGTTTATGATAATGCTATAGTTCCATATAACGAAGGAGAAATTGGTTATGAAGAAGCGTTAAATAATTCATGGAATGAATTTAAAGGGTTCATGACCAGAGAAATAATAGCTCATAAAAACCAAGATAATGTTTTTATGCTGGCCAATTATTTAGATCAACCCGTTGAGGATATAAACGATACTCCTTTTCAAATTTTAGTTCCAGCCTTTGCTTTGAGTGAGCTTGAAATTGCTTTTAAAATGGGTGTTTTGATTTATATTCCTTTTATACTAGTTGATATGGTTGTAGCAAGTATTTTGTTATCTATGGGTATGATGATGATTCCACCAGTACTGATATCTTTACCTTTCAAAATAATGCTATTTGTAATAGTCAACGGTTGGGATGTATTAGTAGGTAGTTTGATTAGAAGTTTTAGGGGTGTTTAAAAATGACTGAAGAACTCTTTATAGAAGCTTTTGTATCAGGTATTAATGTTTTTTTAGCTACAATTACCCCCATATTGCTTATAAGTATAGCAGTAGGGCTTATAATAAGTATATTCCAAGCTGTAACTCAAATTCAAGAGCAAACTTTGACATTTGCTCCAAAAATAATTGTAACCTTTTTGTCAATAGCTTTATTTTTTGGTTGGATTGTACAACAAATAGCTGATTATGCAACTATGTTATTTACTGATTATATGGGAATGATTTAAATGGAAATCCTTATGGATTATAAATTATGGATTTTTTTCTTTGTTTTTGCAAGACTTGCTGGAATAACTTTATTAATACCTTATTTAAGTTCTTCTTTTGTACCAAATGTAGTTAAAATTTTCATAGGATTATTTTTATCATATTTAATATTGCCTTCTGTAACTCAAGTTTTTCCTATAGATGGAAATTTGTTTATGATTTTTTATCATCTTTTAGTCAATTTTTTATTTGGAATAACTATAGGAATAATGATTCAATTAGTTTTCTACGCAGTTCAATTCGCTGGAGAATTTATGGGAATCCAAATGGGTTTTGCCTTAGCAAATGTTTTGGATCCTAATTTAAATGAACAAGTTTCGTTAATTTCACAATTATCTTTTATTTTTGCATCGGTTATTTTCTTTCTTTTAAAGGGTCATATACTAATGTATGAATTGATTATTTCTTCATTTGAAAAAGTTCCTGCTTTATTTAGTTTAGATGGGAATTCCTATATAGTATTTGCACAAAAATTGGGAGATATTTTAGTGATTGGGTTACAATTTGCTATGCCTATTACTGCATTTATGATTTTTATAAAAGTAGCTTTAGGAATAATATCTAGATTAATTCCTCAAATGAATGTTTTTATGGTTGGATTACCTTTAAATATATTAGTAGGCTTTTTAATTATTATGGTGGTGATTGTTACATGGGAAGAAGAAATTTCTCAGATATTTTTCGACATGTACTATTGGGTAAAAAAATCAATAATTCTTCTTTCTCAATAGATTTACAATTATTTGCAGATCCAGATAAAACAGAAGATCCAACTCAAAGACGAATTGAAAAAGCTAGAGAAGAAGGTAATGTATCTCAATCAAAAGAATTTAATATGGGCGTTAGTTTTTTAGCTGTTACAGCATTACTCTATTCTTTTGGAGCAGCTATAGTGGATGATATAGTTAAGATATTTTATGATTACTTTGATTTAAATATAGAGATAATAGATCAAAATTTGATTACTTATGGAATGACTTTGCATTCATCGCTCTGGGTAAAAATAGCTTTTCTATTTATTGGTGGAGCTTTGATTTCTTTGATGTTGGGATTAATTCAAACAAAATTTTTGTTAGCTCCAAAAGCTGTTCAGTTTGATATTTCTAAAATTAATCCTGTTAAAGGTTTTAAAAATCTCTTCAGCTTAAAAAAAGTAGTAGAGTTATTAAAAAACCTATCTAAATTAGCTATTGTAGGTATATTATCTTATCAAATTATAGTTGAAAATATAGATACTGTTACAGGATTAGTAGATCAAGATATTGCTTCATCTATTTCATTTACTGTTTCTTTAATATTAGAAATTATGTTTAAATTAGGAATAGCTCTATTGATTATTAGTTTAGTAGATTTTTGGTATCAAAAATATGAATACAAAAAAAATCTTAGGATGACTAAAAAAGAAGTTAAAGATGAACATAAAGATATGGAAGGTAACCCAGAAGTCAAAAAAAAGCAAAAAGAATTTATGCAAAAAATAGTTTTTTCTAGGATGATTCAAGAGGTTCCAACAGCAGATGTTGTAGTAACAAATCCTACTCATTATTCTGTTGCTATAAGATATGAATCTGAACTAATGGGAGCACCAAAAGTTGTAGCAAAAGGAATGGATGAGATTGCATTTAAAATAAGGGAAGTTGCTAAAGAAAATAATGTTCCTATTGTTCAAAAACCAGTATTAGCTAGAGCATTATACAGTGAAGTTGATATTGATGAGGAAATCACAGAAGAATTATATAAACCTGTAGCAGAAGTATTAGCATATGTTTATAATATTAATAAATCTTGAGGTGTTTACATGAAATTTAAAGGGTTAGATGTATTTATTGCATTATTAATTGTAGGTATGGTATTGCTAATGGTATTACCAATACCACCATTTCTTTTGGATTTATTGCAATTATTTAATATTTCTTTGTCTATAATAATTTTATTATCCTCTCTTTATGTTAAGAGAGCTTTGGATATTTCTTCTTTTCCTTCATTACTCTTAATTACTACTCTATTAAGATTGTCATTAAATGTATCTTCTACTCGATTAATATTATTAAGAGGAGAAGATTTTGATGGTCAAGTAATTAGAACTTTTGGAGATTTTGTTGTTGGAGGAAATTTTATTGTTGGTATTGTTATATTTTTGATTTTGGTTATTATTCAATTCTTAGTTATTACTAAAGGTGCTGAAAGAATATCTGAAGTTACAGCTAGATTTACTCTTGATGCCATGCCTGGTAAGCAAATGAGCATTGATGCAGATTTATCTTCTGGTTTAGTCTCAGAAGAAGAAGCCAAGAATAGAAGAGAAGAAATTAGAAGAGAAGCAGATTTTTATGGGGCTATGGACGGAGCTAGTAAATTTGTTAGGGGAGATGCTATAGCAGGATTGATAATTACAGTGATAAACGTTGTTGGTGGTTTATTAATAGGGTCAATTACTCATGGCATGTCAATTGGAGAAGCAGCCCAATTATATACTCTTTTGACAGTTGGAGACGGGTTAGTTGCTCAAATTCCCGCATTGTTAATCTCTACTGCTTCTGGTATGGTTGTATCTCGTGCTGCATCAAAAGAAAATTTTGGGAATGACGTTATTGCAGAATTAACAAGCGATAGAAAAGTTATGAATATAACAGGTGGAGTATTAATTACAATAGGATTAGTTTCTCCTTTACCTATATTACCTACTTTAATATTAGGTGGAGGTTTTATAGCTATTGCATATTTTGAAAATAAATCTATGAAACAAGAATTAGCAATGCAAGGCGCTGGTGGAGCTGTCGATTCATTTTCAACTACTGATAAAAAAGAATCAGGTGAAGAACAAAGAAGATCTTCTTCACCACCATTAACATCTCCTAACGAAGTTTCAGAAGTTATTCAAAATGATACAATTGAAGTAGATATTGGTTATGGTTTGATACCATTAGCTGATCCTCAACAAGGTGGAGATTTATTAGATAGAATTACTATTGTGAGAAAACAAATAGCTTATGAAATGGGTATAGTAATTGCTCCAGTTAGAATTCGAGATAGTGTTTTATTGAGTTCTAATGAATATATGATTAAATTAAAGGGAGTAGAAATAGGTAGATTTGAATTGATTCCTGATAGATTATTTGCAATTAATTCAGGTATGGCTTCTGAGGAATTATCTGGAATAGAATCAGAAGAACCAGCTTTCGGGTTGAAAGCCTACTGGGTAGATGAATCTCAAAAAGAAGAAGCTATTAATGCAGGTTATACTGTAGTAGATGCACCAAGTGTTTTTGCAACACATTTGTCTGAATTGATTAAAAAATATTCACATGAAATTATAGGAATAAGAGAATTAGAAATTATAATAGAAGGCTTAAGAGTAAAAAATGCAACACTTGTAGATACATTAATTCCTTCAATGTTAAAAATGCATGAGATTAAGAATATAGTTCAATCTCTATTATATGAAAAAATTTCTATAAGAAATATGCCAGTTATCTTTGAAAACCTTATAGAAACAGCCGATAAATATGGTTATGATTTAGAAAAGTTAGTTGAAAATGTAAGAATTGGTTTAGGTAGACAGATTTGTGAAGGTCTTAAATCTTCCGATAATCAAATTCATGTAGTTGCCTTAGATTCATCTGTCGAAAAGAAAGTATTAGATTCAATTTCTGATGGAGAAGAGGGAAGATATTTGGCTTTAGAACCAGAATACAGTAATGTTATGATTGAAAAAATTTCTAAATCATTAGAAGGCTTAATGATGAAAGGGTATAACCCAATTCTTATTTGTTCTAAAAGCATAAGGTTCCCTCTAGCAAATTTAGTTTTGAGATTTGTTCAAAATATAAACATAGTTGCCTATGAAGAAATCCCATCTGATCTATCTTTAAATGTAGATGAAGTAATTACCATTTAGGAGGTATTTTTATGAAAGTAAAAAAATATATGGTTAAAAATATATCTGAAGCCATGGAACAAATACGTAATGATTTTGGTGATGATGCATATATTCTTGATACTAAAAAAATTAAAAAAGGTGGATTTTTAGGCATAGGTGGTCAAAAATTTGTGGAAGTTACTGTATTGAGTGAAGAAGAAAAAAATTCTTCTACTAATCAAAACTATAATTCATCTTCAGATTCTATATATTCTATGAACGACATGGTTCAAAGAAATAAAAGATTAAATGAAAGAATAAATAATAATAAACATGAAAAAACAAATAACAAAAAAAATTCTTATAGTGATTCTTTAAATAAAAATACAGAAGGTAATAAATTCGATGTAAAAGAAAATGATGATATGCAATCACTTTTAGAATTGATTAATTCTCAAAGAGAAGTATCAAAAAATATTGATGAAGAAGCTAAAAGTTTTTATGATAGTAGAGGCAATACTGAAAATCAAAACAGTTTAATAAATAAAAAAAACAAAAATGAAGAAAAACCAAAAATGATGCCATTAAACTCAAATACAAATTTTAATGAAAATACAAAAGAAAAAAAGCCAAACAATAATGAAGATAATAATCAAGGTATTGATGAAATTAAAAGTTTAATTAATAAATTAAATAATAAAATAAATTCTGGAAATGAATATGCTTTAGAATTAAAAGATAATTTAAAAGATTCTGGAATAAGTAAAAATATTATTGATGAAATATTTTCTGAACTTGATTCAGAAAATATAACTGAAAATTGGAAAAGTGATGTTAGTTTGTTAAACAAAATAAAAAATATATTAATTAAAGATATTAAAATAACTAATGAAGAAATTCCCGATGGAAAAATAATGCTAGTTGGTCCAACTGGAATTGGTAAAACAACAACTTTGGCAAAAATGGCAGCGATAATTAAAAGAAATAACAAAAAAGTCGCAATAGTAACAATAGATACTTATAGAATTGCTGCAGCAGATCAATTAAAAATATACGCTGATATAATGGGGATACCTGCTCACGTTTGTTACACTCCAAAAGACTTAAAATTAACAATTGAATCTTTGAGAGATATGGATGTAATATTAATAGATACCGCAGGAAGAAGTCATAAAAATGATTTACAACTAGGAGAATTAAAGGTTTTCATTGATACAGTTATGCCAGACAAGAAGATATTGGTTTGTTCTTCTAATGTTAAAACAAAAGATCTAATAAATATATATGAAAAATTTAGTATTTCGAATCCAGATTCTTTAATCTTTACAAAATTGGATGAAACATCTTCCACAGGTCAGATAATATCATTATCAAAATATACTAATTTACCTGTTGAATTTATTACTACAGGTCAAAAAGTACCAGATGATATAGAAAAACCTGATTATGAAAGATTAGTTTCCGACGTAATCAAGGAGGTAGTACAATGAGTTCTGGTTATCAAGATCAAGCCCAAAGTTTAAGAAATCAATTTAAAAAATCAGATACAAAAATAATATCTATTTCTGGCGGAAAAGGTGGAGTAGGTAAATCAGTCTTTTCTGTAAATTTATCAGCAGAATTAGCAAAAAGGGGTAAATCAGTACTTCTTTTTGATTCTGATGCTGGTTTTGCTAATGCAGCAATACTTTTAGGAAAAAATGTTAAATATAATATGAGTGATTATATTGATGGAAGAGCCACTTTAGATCAATGTATTCAAGAAACAAAATATGGAGTTAATGTTGTCAGTTCTGGATTTGATTTTAAAGATTGGAAACTTTTTCAAAATGGGTTTACTTACTCTATGACAGAAGATTTTCTTTCTTTAGCTAGAGATCATGACTATTTAATTATTGATATAGGCGCTGGATATTCAGATAAATTAAATTCATTTTATTTAGCCTCTGATAAGATATTTTTAGTAACTATTCCAGAACCAACAGCAATAGTAAATGCTTATACATTGATAAAAGCACTTTCATTCATTGGAGTTCATTCTGAGTTAGACATTATTTTAAATATGATTAGAGAAAAAAATGAAATAGAACCAGTAAAACAAGTTATTAAGAAAACTGTAAATAATTTTTTAGGGAAAGATATCGCTAATTTTTATGATGTTTATTATGATAAAAAAGTACATGATTCTATAAAAAGTCAAAAACCATTAGTTAATCATGATATTAATAATAAATTTAAAAAATCATTAGAAATGATAGTTGATAATATACTTGATGTTGAACCGAAGACCGAGAAAAGTTTTACAAGTAGACTAAAAAATATTTTTGGGATGAGTTGATTATATGAAAAATGAAATAATATATATTATTTTAAAATTAGCTTTGAGTAGGGGGAATTTAGTAAGTGTAAGAGGAAAACAATATTCCGATGAAACCCGAATAATTTCTTATAAAGATAAAAAATTAAAAATAGTAAAACCTAGTTTTCAAGTAAATAAAAACGATAATTTATTATTAGACATTCAGTATAATGGAACTTTCAAAATGAATGGTATTTGTATTGATAAAAATGAGCATGATATCACTCTACAAATAAAACAAGATTTTCAATATATTACTAAAAGAAAAAACTTTCGAATTCCATTATTTTTACCTTTAAAAGTAAATGACAAAATAGATGCAGTTTTATTAGACTATAATGCTTCAAATTATCTTGCCTTATCTACATTTAAAGGTGAAATAAAATATGGTGATGAAGTTTCAATAAAATCTAAAAATATTGATGATATAATATTAATGGGGAAATGTGAAAATGTTAGAGATGAATTGTTCAATATGGAAAGGGTTATTGTGAGAGTTGACTCTAAAAAATCACAAAAAGCAATAGAGATTTTCAACAAATTAATAGAATTCTATATTTGAATGGGGGATATTTATGTCAGATTTTATAGAAAAAGTTTCAGCTAAAAAGAATTTATCTATTAATATGCCAATTGAAATAGAAGTTGAAGAAGAATACTATGAGGGTACATATAAGAGCATTATTCACGAATATAATAGTAAATCAGGTTATGCAAAAATCGGAATTCCTATGTATAAAGGTGCTTTAATTAAGTTACCTAAAGGAATTAAGGTTAAAATAAGAATATATTCAAACACCGCAGTTTTTCTTTTTAAGACAATAATTCTTCAATCAGGCCAGGAAAATAATATTAGATTTTTGATTGTTAAAGTTCCTGATGTGATATTCAAAGTTCAAAGAAGAAAATATGTAAGAATACCTATATCTGAAGATGGATACTTCTATATTAAAAGCGAGTATGAAGAATTAGAAGAACCACCCAAATATAGGTTTATTAGTAAAGACTTTTCTGCTGGCGGGCTATCTGTTGTGACAGATAAAGATTTAGAACAAGGAGAAAAATTATTTATAAACTTACATATTAAAGAAGGGCTAGAAATAGATAATCTAGAAGCAGAGGTAATTAGAAAAATTGGAGAAACAGATGTTGGGAGAAATATTTATGGTATTGAATTTATAAGTCTTGATACAAAAACAGAAAAGAAATTTGTAAAATTTGTTTTTAGATATGAAATTCAATCAATGAAAAGAAACAGAATATGATAGGGGGATTATAATGTCATTTTATGAAAAAATTAATCAAATGCATTTAGATGCTTTAAGAGAATTTGGAAATATAGGTGCAGGAAATGCTGCAACATCTATTTCTATGATGTTAGATAAAAAAACAGATATAAATGTACCAGATGTTAAGTTGATTTCATTATCTGATCTATGGAAAATCTTTAAAGATCCAGAAGAAATAACTGCTGGAGCTATGATTGGTGTTGGTGGTGAACTCGATGGAGCTATATTATTTTTGATGGGAACTGAAGATATAAAAAAGGTTTTAGAAATGATGATGCTACCAAAGCCAAAAGACTTAACTAATTTAGATGAAATGAATAGATCTGCAATTGGAGAATTAGGAAATATTATGTGTAGCTCTTATGTTGTTTCTCTTTCTCAATTTACAAACTTGAATATACATTCTCTTCCACCAAAAGTTGTTGTGGATATGATTGCTGCTATAGTTTCAGAAGTTTCATTAATTACCACAGACGGTGAAGACTATTTAATTCTAATAGAAACAAATATGAACGTAGAAGATTTTGAAAAAGAAATTTCTGGGTATATAATTTATATACCAGACGAAAAATCTTTGAATAAAATACTGAAAACTATGGGGATGGGAATTGATGAAGAATAAAAAGATTATCGGAATTGGAGAATATACAGTTTCCAACACCAATGATCTCATAGTTACTTTAGGTTTAGGTTCATGTGTTGGGGTTTGTTTAATTGATAAAAGAAAAAATATTGGTGCTATGATTCATGTAATGTTACCTGATTCTGGAGGAAAAGATACACCAAAGCCAGGAAAATATGCAGATACTGGTATAAGAATTGTACTTGACGAAATGAAAAACAAAGGTGCTAATTTATCCTCTTTAGAAGCAAAAATTGCAGGTGGTGCTGCAATGTTTGGTAATTCAAGTAAAACTATGGATATAGGAAAAAGAAATGTAGAAACTATAAAAAATATTTTAAAACAAGAAAAAGTAAGAATAATTGCTGAAGATACAGGAGGTAACAGAGCACGTAGTATTGAGTTCAATTTAGATAATTCTGAATTAATGGTCAAAAAAGTTGGTGGTGGAGAAAAAGTAGAAATCAAAGTTATTTAAAAAGGGTGAGTATATGTATAAAATGGATAAAGATCAAATAGTTAGAAACTTTTTGCCCAAAATTAAAGCTATTGCTATTAACCTTCTTAATACTCTACCGAAAAGTGTTGATTTAGATGATTTAATTCAAGAAGGAGTTATTGGTTTGCTACAATCCTATGAAAGGTATGATCCTACTCATGGCGCAACCTTTTATACGTATGCTTTAACTAGAATTAAAGGTTCAATGTTAGATTATCTTAGGAAAATTGATTGGTTACCAAAAGAAATTAGACATTTGATTAAAAAGTATGAAGAATTTATCTATCAAAATCAAGAGGAAAAATTAACTGATGAAGAAATTGCTGAAAAACTTGATGTTTCTTTATCTGATTTACAAAAAATAAAATATTCTATAAATAAATCACAAATTTTAGAACTAGACAATTATCTTTTGAATATAGGGGAAGATTTTATTGAAGCAAAAGAAAAAGATAATGAAAATGATCCAGAAATAGGAGCATACAAAGAAATTTTAGAAAACCAATTAAAAGAACAAATAAAAACTTTAAAAGAAAAAGAACAATTAATTTTATCCTTGTATTATGAAAAAGAATTGACTTTTAAAGAAATTGGTGAGGTAATAGGAGTAAGCGAATCAAGAATATCACAGATTCATTCAGCAATTATAATTAAATTGAAGAAAAAAATGAATCAAGGAGATGATTGATATGTCAGAACTTCATAATTATCAAATAGCAGTTCAAAAAAATGTCCAAGCATCTCAAAATATTCAAGGTATTTCAAATGCACAAGATTCATCCAGAATGATTAGTTTAATAAATAAGGTAAAACAATTTCAAGATAGTAAGAAAAAGGTAAATGAAAATAATAAAGCAGAAAAAAATGAGGTAAACCCAGATGCTGAAAACAAAAATCCATTATTAAAGTCTGAGTCAAAAAATGAAGAGAAAAACAAAGAATCAAATTTTAAATTTGATGAATATAGAGGAAACAGTATAGATATAAGGTTATAAGGAAGTGATAAAATGATTGGATATTTTATGATATATAAATCTCCTGAGGATAAATATGCGGGAGGTTTAATGACTTTAAATGATAAAGGTTTACCAACTAACTTCAAATATACAGAACCAATTAAACCAAGTAAAATTCAAAAAATCATATATGGTAATAATTTAAAGAGTTTTCTAGCCTCAGAAATAATTGGTAAAAAAATTCTTGAAGGTGAAAATGATATTAATTATTTTTTTATAGATGACAATGAAATATTGGATTTTATAGATACTGATAAATTGCTTATTTATGTAAAAGAATCTTTTTCTGATAAAGACACAACATCTAAAGAAAATGAAACTTTTATAAATATTGCAGATAAAAAATCTTATAAATTAGTTTTTTCAAAAACACCTGGGGAAGATTTGGTTAATAATATTAAAGAAAATGCTGAATATTTTAATTTATCTGAACCTTTTATTAGATTGAAAGAGGCTTTAGAATTTATATGCTCTTCAAACGAAAATCAGAAGTAAAAGAAATAGACATTCAATTTTACTTAAAATCAAAAGAAAATAAATTAAAGAAGCTAAAAACAGCGGACATCAAAGATATGAGTCCGCATTTTATATGTGTTAATAAAAAAATATCAGATATACAAGTAACAATAAATAACGGTTTAGAAGTTGAAAGAGTTGAAAAAAGAAATTTATATGATTTATTTCAAACTGAAAAAAAAGAAGCTTTATGTATTAATACTTCAATTGTAGATTCTATTATAAAATTCAATAGTCCTAATAAAATTAATAATATTTTTGATTATAATCCAAATATGTCCCATTTAGAAAATTTTAATACTACTACTCACAAGATTCATATAAAACAAAAAGTTAATATTAAAAAATCTAAACCAAAAAAAATTATTGAAAAGATTCCTTTAAAACAGCTAAAAAGATTAATTAGCAAAGAGTATATAAAACAACTAGTAAAAGAATTAGTAGAAGAAGAAAGATTATCTATAAAAAACATAAAATTTTATGGTTTTTTTAAAGCTGTACCTATATCAAAAGGAATTGTTTATAGTTGGAATAGAGAAAACTTAGTATGTAAAATAGATAAACAAGTAGATTTATATCTAGATGCAATTGCCTTTATAGATGTTTTAAGTGAAGAAAAATTTTTGAAATTTGTACGGAGGTAAATAAATGAATAAAGATTTAATTAAATATATAAAAGAAAATCCCTCTAATAATACTAGAGTTTTTATATTTCCAGAATACACTAATTTTGATATTGAAGATAAAAATATAAAAGTTTTTCCTGATTATGATATTTTTCCTTTCGAAGATATGGATATATCCTCGAAAATAAAAAAACAAAGAATAGGTATTATGAGTAGACTTGTTAAAGGTGAAAATACTGATATAATCACTTCTTTACATGCATTAACTAGATTTACTATACCTCCAAAATCATTTTTTAGTAAAGAATATAAAAATGGTAATTCATTTTTAGATAATTTATATGAAATTGGTTATAAAAAGAAATTTGAAATTTCTGAAGCCTCTGAATATTCCAAAAGAGGTTTTATAAGAGATTTATATGTACCAATATATGAAAATCCAATAAGACTTGAATTATTTGATGATGAGATTGATCGAATTAACTTTTTTGATCCTTTGACACAAAAATCTATACATAAAATTAATCATTTTTCATTAGTACCAGGAAGTGAGATATATTACTATAAAGAAAATATAGAATATATGAATAATAGATTAAAAATAGAAATGAAAAAATTTAAAGAAATTGAGGAATTAAATATAGATATGCTTAATTATTTTCCTTCTCTTTTTCATAAAGATAAGCTAACGCTTTTATCTTATCTATCAAAAAACACAGAGTTTATTTTAATAGATAAAGATAAGATTATAAAAACATTTACAGAAAAAGAAAGAGAAAATTTAGAAATGTCTGATTCCAATATTAAAAAAGCTATTTATAAAAAATATTCTGGTTTGAATATAAATATTTTAAAGACTATAAATTTTAAAGAAATCAAATTTGATGTAAAGAAGAAAATATATGAAAAAAGAGAAAAAAAAGATCAACCTTTAGAATATATGCCGCTTTTAGATTGGGAAGATTTGAAAGAAGATGATTTAATAGTCCATGATGATTATGGTATAGGTATTTTTAAAGGAGTGAAAATCAAAAAAACACCTTTGGGTGTGAGAGAATATATAACAATAGAATACTCTAATAAATCTAAAATATTTGTACCTGTAGAAAGATTGGATAAAATTTCTAAATATTTAGGAGATAAATCAAAAGTAAGAATTTCATCATTGAATGGAACGAAATGGAAAAAAACAAAAAAAGAAGTTCAGGAAAAAATACATGAAAAAGTAAAAAAATTACTTGAGATATATGCATTGAGAGAGAATAAGAAAGGTAAGATAATAAAAGGTGATGAAGAATTAGAAAAAAAATTACAAGAAACTTTTCCATATGTTGAAACAACAGATCAAATAAAGAGCATAGAAGATGTGAATGAAGATTTAATATCAAATAAACCTATGGATAGACTTTTAGTAGGTGACGCTGGTTTTGGAAAAACAGAAGTTGCTTTAAGGGCTTCTTTTAAAACTATTATAGATAATTATCAAGTATTATTTTTAGCTCCAACTACTATTTTATCACAACAGCATTATGAAACTTTTGTACAAAGACTTGAAAGATTTGGAATAAATATTAAATTATTAAATAGGCATACAACATCTAAAGATAGAAATGAAATTATAAAAAAAGCATCAAATGGAGAAATTGATATTTTAGTTGGAACACATTCTCTATTATCAGAAAAAATAAAAATAAAAAAATTAGGTTTGGTTATAGTAGATGAGGAACAGAGATTTGGAGTATTACAAAAAGAAAGGCTAAAAGAGCTAGAATTGGGAGTAAATTTTTTAATGATGAGTGCAACTCCTATTCCTAGAACACTATATATGTCTATTAGTGGACTAAGAGAGATTTCCACTATTTCAACTCCACCTTTTGGAAGAATGCCAATTCAAACTTATATAGGAAATTATTCTGATAGAATAGTTCGAATAGCTACATTGAGAGAAAAATCCAGAGGCGGACAAGTATTATATGTTCATAATAGGGTCAATGGGCTAAAAAAAATTTATGAAAATCTAAAAAAACTAATTCCAGAAATTAAAATAGAATTTTTGCATGGAAGAACAAATAAAATAGAGTTTAATAATAAAATAATTAAATTTTATAATGGTGAAATAGATATGCTTGTTACAACATCTATTATCGAAAATGGCGTAGATATTCCAAACGTTAACACAATTATAATAGATGATTCTCAAAGATATGGTATTTCTCAATTATATCAACTTAAGGGAAGAGTAGGTAGATCAAAAAGAAGAGCTTTTGCTTATTTTTTACATAAAAATGAACTTACTAAAGAAAGTAAAAAAAGATTAGATGCTATGAAAAAATTTAATGAGCCAGGATCAGGTTTGAAATTGGCTCTGAGGGATCTTGAAATAAGAGGGTATGGAGATGTGCTAGGTATTGACCAGAAAGGTCATATAAACTCAATTGGACTTCATTTATACAAAGATATTTTGGAGGATACAGTTAATAAAATGACAGGTCAAGAAAAAATTGAGAAAAAGAAAAAGATTTATACTGAAATTAAGGGAATTAAAGGATCTCTTTTAATACCTGAAAATTATATTGGAAACTCTATAGAAAGAATGAGAGTATATAGAAGAATATCTGTATTAACAGAAATTGAAGAATTGAAAGAATTGTATAATGAAGTTAGAGATAGATTCGGTAAAATCCCAGATGAATTAAAGAATCTTTTTGATTATGCCAGGATCAGAATAAAAGCTTCATCTAAAGGAATTAAAGAAATTGAAATTGGTCAAAATTATGTTAAACTTATATTTGATGAGGAAATTGTTCCTAAAAAAGAAAATTTTATGAATAAAGTTAAAAGAATAAATTTTGATCCTAAAAATAATGAAATGATTATTTATGGAATAAAAGATTTTAAAGAATACTCCAAAAGAGTTTTAGAAATAGGAGATGTGGAAGATGTTTAAAGATACAATTGTTGCTTTAAGTTCTACTTATGGGATCTCAGCTATAGCTGTCATTAGAATTAGCGGAGATAATGTTGTTAAAATGATAAAAAATCATTTAAGGCAAAAATTTGTTCCTAAAAAAATGTATTATGATTGGTTCAAAAAAAACACTAAAAAAATAGATGAAATAACATGGGTATATCATAAAAAACCTAATTCCTACACCGGAGAAGATATGCTAGAGATTTTTTGTCATGGTGGACCAAAAATAATTGATGAAATACTAAATATTCTTAAAGAGAATAGTAGAGAAGCAATAGAAGGCGAATTTTCTAAAAGAGCAGTTTTGAATAATAAAATGGATTTGATAAAAGCTGAGTCTATAAATAATATGATTCATTCTGAAACTGAAATATCTTTAGAAGCTTCTAGAAATCAGATAACGCTTGGGCTTAGTGAAGAACTTAATAAAATTGAAAAAGAACTATTGGATTTATCTACGACTATTGAGGTTGAATTAGATTATCCAGATGATGTGGCTTTTGAAATTGATAATCAAGAGATTTTAAAAAAAATAAAACATATAATTTTAAAGACTGAAGAAATTTTAGAAAATGCTGATAATGGTATTATTGCTGTACACGGAATTAAAACTGCTATTATTGGAAAACCAAATTCTGGCAAGAGCACCTTATTAAATGCACTACTTAGAAAAGATAGAGCAATAGTGACTGATATTCCAGGTACAACTCGAGATACTATTGAAGAAAGTTTAAATATTAGAGGTATTTTTCTAAGGATTATTGATACAGCAGGTATTAGAGAATCAAAAGATAAAATAGAAAATATTGGTATAAAAAAATCGTTCGAATCTATAGAAAAATCAGATCTCATAATATTAACTATAGATGGGACCAATATAGATAAAGAAGATGAAAAAATATATCATGAAATATTAAATAATTTTGTTGATAAAGAGGTAATAATTTCTATAAACAAAAGTGATGATTATAATTTTAAAATACCTAATTTTATTGATAAAGAAAAAAAAGTAATAATATCAGCAAAAAATAATAATATAAAAACTTTAGAAGATGAAATATATAATAGATTTATAGAAAAATTATCTTACAAGAAGCCTTTATTAACTAATAAAAGACAAAAAAATAGTTTAAAAGAATGCAAAGAATTCCTTAAAAAAGCAGAAGAAAATATAATTAATGGAATACCTTTAGATTTTATAATGTATGATATTAGAAAAGCTTTAGAAAAATTATATGAGTTAAATGGTAAAAATTATAATGAAGAAATGTTAGAAAATCTTTTTTCTAATTTTTGTGTAGGAAAATAATTAAATTTGGAGAGTGATATAAATGTATCTTTTTTTGTCAATAATTTTTGGAGCGATGCCTTTATTACAATTCTTAGTTCAAGGATACCTTTTCTTTGGTTTATCTTTATTATTACTAATAATATCTTATTTTGTTATTAGAAGAAAAGGCTCTATTAATTTTATGGTTGAATCAACTGTTTTATTGGGAACTCAAGTTTTATTAGTTGCCTTTGATATATCTAATATATTTTTATTTATCTATATTGCGCTTGCTTCTTCATTACTATATTTAGCTTCGATGGAAGATCGCAAAATAGATGAATTAAAATCTTTTATAAAAGAAAACGGATATAATCCAGAGAATTATGATTTTATCTTTTGCTTTTTTGGTTTAGGCCAAATTAAAAATTTAGAAGAATTAAAAAATATGAAAAGTTCTGTATTAGGTTATGGAAAAGACGGAATTGCTTTTAGTGTTAAAATGGAAACTGGAGATATTAATAGATTTATAAAATTTGAAGATTTAGATGATTATGGTATGTTTAGGCTTGAAAAAGAACAAGATCCATATTATCAAAAAATGTGGGAATTATTTTGGCCTAGTAGTAGATTAAGAACACTTCACAAACCTCAATTAGAAACATTTGGGTTATTCTTTGTGGTTAAAGACGAAATTTTCACCTTTTATGAAGAACCAGGATTATTATACAAGGTTTCAAATTACCTTGATGATAATGTATGATCGATGAAAAAAAGCATTATGAAAAATTAAAATCAGCTATAAAAGAAGAAAGAAACGCTGAAATAGAGGCTACTATCCATGAAATAAAAAATTATTCAGGTAAAAAAAGGGAAGAAAAAGGAAGGGCAATTTTAAATCTTGATGGAAAAATTTCAGGCTACGAAATTGGTGGTTTTACTTTAATAAAATATGGACGTAGAAAATATATAGATACGAATATTTCTGTAGGGGATGAAGTATTAATTAGTAAAGGAGATCCATTAAAATCAGATTATTTGGCAACAGTAACTAATATAGGAAATAGGTATATAGAAGTAGCTGTTTCTGGGAATGTACCTTATTGGGCTTTAAAAGATACAAGAATAGATTTATATTTTAATGATGTTACTTTTACAAGAATGAAAGAAGCGTTGTTTAGATTTAGAAACCCGGAAGATAATTTTAAAAATTTAAAAAAAGTATTATTAGAAAAAAAAGATCCTGAAAAGGTTAAATTAGAACATGATTTAGAATTGTACGATAAAAATCTAAATTCATTTCAAAAAGAAGCTGTTAATCAATCATTATCAGAGAAAGAAATTTTTTTATTGTACGGACCTCCTGGTACAGGAAAGACCAGGACGCTAAGTGAAATTATTCTTCAAGAAGCAAAAAGAGGGAATAAAGTTTTAGCTTCAGCAGAGTCAAATATAGCAACAGATAATTTGATTGAGTATTTGACAAATATATCTAATGATTTTAAAATAATAAGAATTGGTCATCCTGCTAGAGTTAGTGAAAAAACAAAAAATCTTTTAATTTATAATGCTGTAAAAGAAAAACAAAGTTATAAAAATGCACAAAAAATGAGAGAAGAAATGAATGAGATAATAGAAACAAGAAGTAAATATAAAAAACCAAATCCTAGCTTAAGAAGAGGCATGTCTGATGATCAAATAAAAAAATATGCTAGAAATAAAAAATCTTTTCGAGGTGTATCAGCTAAGAAATTAAAATCTATGTCAAAATGGATTAGATATAATGAAATGATAGATGAGTTGTATATGAGTATAAAAGATTTAGAAGAATTCGCTCTTGATTCAGTAATAGAAGAATCTGATATTATCGTTACTACTAATGCGACTGCAGGCTCAGACTTTTTAAAAAATAGAAACTTTGATGTTTCAGTAATTGATGAAGGTTCTCAATCTATGGAACCTTCAAGTTTAATTAGTTGTACAAAATCAGAGAAACTAATAATGTCAGGAGATCATAATCAATTACCTCCTACAATTTTATCTGAAAAATCTAAAGAGGTACTTTCAAAAACTTTGTTTCAGAGATTAATAAATAAATATTCTAATAATTCTTATATGCTTAGAATACAATATAGAATGAATAAAGAAATTATGTTTTTCCCAAATAAATATTTTTATGATGGAAAATTAATAGCAGATGAATCTGTAAAAAATCATACAATAAAAGATTTAACTACAAAAACTATTCCAGATGATTATATTTTGAATGAAAATAATTTGGTTCTTTTTTTGAATACAAGCTATTCAAAAAGAAAAAAAGAAGAACAAAAAACAGGTTCTAAATCAAGAATGAACTATTTAGAAGCTGAGATCATTCATAAAATATTAGAAAAATTTTCAGTTATTGATATTAACTTAGAAAAGATAGGGATAATAAGTCCTTATTTTGATCAAATTGAATTGATTCAAGACACTATTAAAGATGATTTTGAAAAATTACCAGAAATAAGCACTGTAGATGGATTTCAAGGAAGAGAAAAAGAAATAATTATAATTTCTAACGTTAGAAGTAATGAATATTCAAAAATAGGTTTTTTAAAAGATTATAGAAGGTTAAATGTATCTATAACCAGAGCAAAAAGAAAATTAATAATCATTGGAGATTCTGAAACTTTAATAGAAAATGAAAACTTTAAAAATTTGATTAATTATCTAAGAGAAAAAGAATTATTTTATGATATAACTTGGGGGTAAAACTGTGAAAATATTTAAACTATCAATATTTGAAATAAAAAAAATTTTCAGAAATCCTGGCATGTTAATTTTAATAATAATATTACCTATTGTAATTGCCTATTTAGGAGCTTCTTTCTATCCAGATAATATAATTGGTGATTATAAAATTGGTGTTTATAATGAAGATGATTCATTTTTAGGGAAGTTTGGGTTTATGTTTTTAAGACAATTTTTAAAATGGGATAACGCAGTTGAGATAAAATCGGAGGAACAACTAAATGATTTTGTAGCTAAAAAGGATTATGATTCTATTCTTATAATTCCTGAAGGATTTATGGAGTCATTGAGAAATTATGAAGAAAATGAGCTTTATATTATCCCAAATCCTGATAATTTACAAGATTCTTTCTCTATTTATTCTATAGTAGATGCTTTATTTAGAGAATTGAGTGGTATTCCAGAGTTATCAAGTGGTTCAACAGTAAACTTTTTATTGCAAGGTGGAATTTCAGTAGATGAAAATAGGAAAAAACCTAATATAAAATTATTAATTCCTCAAGTTGGTTCTTCAGAACTAAAATTATCTCAAAATAATAATCTTGGATTCAAAGACATTTTTTCTCCTGTAGTAACTATTATTATGGTTTTACTATTTTCAATGATTGGAATAGGAAATAGTATTTCTCAAACAAAAGAAAATGGACTTTTTGATATTTATAGAGCAAATGGATTAAAAATATTTGAATTCATTGGTTTTAAATTTATAGCTTATTTTATTATCGGATTAATAGCAAGTTTATATTCTTGGTATATTTATAGACTCTTTGGAGTTAGCTCAGTTACTCCTGAAATAAATATTATCCTTATTGTTGCTTTAAATGTATTTACATATACTTCATTAGGAATATTAGTAGCTTCTATTACTAATAATTCAAAAGCAACATCATTTTTCTTAACTTCATTAACAGGTGGTTTAGTTCTTTTCGGAGATATTTTAATTCCTGTACCTAAAGATTCTCTAGTATTCAATATATCTAATTTTTTACCAATAAAATATTCTATTGAATCATGGAGAAAATTATCTATTTTAGGTTATTCTATAAATAATATATCTTATGAAATATATATGCTTTTTATATTTGGAGCTACATTTTTATTGTTTTCTTATTTATTAATGTTATTAAAAAACAAAAGGTAGTGATTTTAAAATGATAGCTTTTATAACAGATTGGGGGACAGATAGTTATTATGTATCAACTGTTAAATCAGTTATAAAACAAATTAATACTAAAGTAGATATTATAGATATATCTCATAATATGGAGAAATTTAATATTTTATCCTATAATCATATATTATATAGAGTTTCAAAAGAATTTAAAGAAGGTACTATTATTTTAGCTGTTATAGATCCTACTGTAGGCAGCGAAAGAAAAGCAATTTTATTAGAAACTACAAAACCAAAATATTATTTTATTGCTCCTGATAACGGTATATTAAGCAAGGTATCTGAAGAATATGGAATTAAAAAAATTATAGAATTAAACAATAAAAAATATCATTGGTCTAATAGTTATACTTTTCATGGAAGAGACATTTTTGGTTCATGTGCTGGATATTTATCAAAAAATGTTAAAATTAAATATTTTGGTGACACACTATGTAAATTAGTAAAAATAAATGATGAAAAACCATATTTAAATAATGATACTATTTTTGGAAAAATCATTTTTCAAGATAGTTTTGGAAATTTAGAAACAGATATTTTTAAAGATTATGGTTCTTTTTTTAATAAAAAATACAGTTATGAAATAATTATTAACGATAAAAGAAATAAAATAAATTTTAAAGATTTTTATGATGAAAATAACAATAAAGATCTATTAATGCATTTTGATAGTTCAGAATTTTTAGAAATATCTTTAAATCAAAATTCAGCTTCAGATTATTTAATGATATCTGAATATCCAACTTTTATAAAAATTAAGAGGTTTTCTTAAATGTCATATAAATCAATTTTTAAAAATCAAGAAACTAAAATTAATATAAAAAGATCTGAGTTTATCGGAAATTGTGCAAAAGTAGATACAGAAGAACAAGCAAAAGATTTTATAAAAGAAATAAATGATAAATATAAAAATGCAAATCATAATTGCTGGGCTTATTATGTAAAGGAAAATAGATTTATTTATAATTTTTCAGATAATGGAGAACCTTCAGGAACAGCTGGAAAGCCTATACATGGTGAAATACAAAAACATGATTTAGAAAATATAGTTATTGTAATTACAAGGTTTTTTGGAGGAATAAAATTGGGAGTAAGAGGTTTAATTGAGGCTTATTCTCAAACCGCTGCAGAAACATTAAAAAATTCAAATATTGTTCAGTATAGAGACACGCATATTTTTAAAGCACAAACAGATTACTCTAATTATTCTGAAATTGAAAGATTTTTAAAAAGAGAAATAGGATGGAAAATCGAAAAAATAAATTATACTGATAAGGTTGATTTTGAAATTTCTATTGATGAAAAAAAATTAGAAAATTTAAAAAAAATAATAGAAAACAGAGTTTCATTTTTTAAGTTTCAAAAAATTGAAGAAAAGCCTTATAAAGTGAGGGATTGAAATGAAACAAAGTTTATACAGAGTTTACAGGCCAAAAACGTTTGATGAAATTTTTGGTCAAACACATATAAAAAAATATTTTAAAAATGCAGTTATTAAAGATAATATATCACATGCATATATTTTTTCAGGTCCAAGAGGTACTGGAAAAACCACTACAGCAAGAATATTAGCAAAAATAGTTAACTGTGAATCTCCTGAGAGTTCAAATCCTTGTAATAAATGTTCAAATTGTAAGGCTATTAATGAGAATAACTTTATGGATGTAATAGAATTAGATGCAGCATCAAATAGAGGTATAGATGAAATTAGGCAAATAAGAGATTCTGCAAACTATAGACCAGTAAAAGGGAAATATAAAGTATATATTATAGATGAAATTCATATGCTCACAAAAGAAGCTTTTAATGCTCTTTTAAAAACTTTAGAAGAACCACCAGAACATGTTATTTTTGTTTTAGCTACAACAAATCTAGAAAAAATTCCAGATACGATAATTTCAAGATCACAATTGTTAAATTTTAAAAATTTATCTGAAATAGATATCATTGAAAATTTAAAAAAGATTTCTGAAAATGAAAATATAAGTATAGAAGAATCAGCTATTAGCTTAATTTCTAGAAAAGCAAAAGGTGGTATGAGAGATGCAATATCTTTATTAGAACAGGTTATTAAGTTCTCTGATGAAAGCATTAATAAAGAAGATATTGTAAAAATATTAGGAGTTTATGACGATAAATTCATTATGGATTTCATTAATTCTATTTTTAATTCTGATGTAGACTCAATATTAAATATCTCTAGTGAAATATTTGATTTGGGTAAAGATCCTGAATTGTTAATTGAAGAAAGTATGGAAAAATTAATATTTTTAATAAAAAAAGAAAAAAATAATAAATTTTTTATAATACTAGAAGAATTACAAAACATTCACAAAGAAATGAAATTCAGTGAAAATAAAAGACTGTTATTTGAAACGTTGGTTACAACATTTGCGTATAAAATCAGATTTCAAAAAGATATTAAAATTAGTAATAAAGATAATGATATTAAATCTATAGAAAAAGATAGTGCAGAAACTAAAAAAGAAGATAAAAATGTATCACAAATATTTGATTATTTCTATAAAAATCAGAAAAAAATAAACATGGCATTAATATATGCTTTAAAATTATCAAAGTATATTCTAGAAAATAACTCTTTTATTATAAAAATTAAAAAAGAACAAACTTTAGAATATTCGTTAATTATGAAATATAAAAATGATTTAAAAGTTGCTTTAAACAACATTTTTAATGATGACACTCATTTGAGGATAAATTATGAAGGTGCAAATCAAAAATACAACGAGAAAAATGAAAATACCTCAAAACAATTATTTTAGGTTTAAAATATGATTTATATTTTTGTTTCGACTAAATTCGAAAAAAATTTACTAAATTTAAAATTAAAAAAATTAAAAAATAAATACCATGATATTTATATAAATGAAAAGTTCACATTAATAATAACAGGAATAGGAGCTTACAATGTAAGCTCCTTAGTTGCATATATATCAGCTCTTTTTCCTATACGAAAAAATGATATCATATTAAACTTTGGTATTTCTGCAACAAAAACAAAAAGTAATTTAAATAAAACTTTCAGAATCAATAAAGTTTATGATTCATTGAATCATAAAGATAAAATATTAGATATGACTTATAATTTAGATTTAGAAGAAGCCTCTTTGAAGACTGTACATAAGCCTATAAATAATAACGAAATGATTAAAGATCTTATTTATGATATGGAAGGGTCTGCTTTTTATCATATATCAAGAAAATATTTCGAAAGACAAAATATTTTTATTATTAAAACTATAAGCGATACCGGTTTAGAAAATTTCAATATCGAAAATGTGAAAATCAACCATTATCAAATAAAAAATACTCTTGAAAAGTTATATAATATAAGTAAGTCACAAAAAAAATTATATAAATTAGATGAATTAGAAAGAATAAAGGAAAAGATTTATAATTCAACTTTCACTAAGTATCAACAAGATAAATTAAGTAAATTAATATATAAATTAATTTTAGATAAAAATTTTGAAGAAAAAAATTTAGATATTTTCCTATCTAAAAATTTCAAAAATAAAAATGAAAGGAATTATTATTTTGAAAAATTCATCAATGAAATTATTTAATAGCTTATTTTCACATATATATGTTGAACAAAAGGTTTTAAAAAATCCTATTACAAAAACAATAATTCAAAAATTCAAAAATTCAAAAGTAATGATTATAGATGATTACAAAAATGTTTTTTCTGGATTCGATCAAAATTTCTCTTTGCAAAAAAATTCCCAAAAACTAATTTTGGCAGAAAAAAAAGAAAACTTTATTTATAAAGGTAGCAAAATGTGCCATGATTTTGATAATTCATCATTTTTTTATACAAATAATATAATAAACTGTCTATATGATTGTAAATATTGTTATTTAGGAGGTATGTATCCTTCCTCTAACATAGTTATTTTTGTTAATTTGGAGGATTATTTCAAGGAATTAGAAAAGCTATCAAAAAAAAATGAAAATATTTATTTAAGTTTAGGCTATGACACAGATTATCCACTTTTTGAATTTGTATATCCTTTTATAGAAAAGTGGTTGGGTAAAATATTGAATCTAAAAAATATAAATGTTGAAATTAGAACGAAATCTAAATTTCTTCATAATATTCTTCCAGAAAATATTACAGAAAGAGTTATACCAGCATGGACTATAAATCCTCAACAAATTATAACAAAATATGAATTTAAAACTCCTAGTTTAAAGGACCGTTTGCAATCTATAAAAAAAGCACAAGAAAAAGGTTGGAAAGTCAGACTTTCAATAGATCCAATTATAATAGAGGAAAATTTTGAAGATTATTATTCTTTAATTATTGAAAAAATATTTACTTACTTAGACCCAAAACTAATAAGAGATATAAGTATTGGACTATTTAGAATTTCAAATATTTATTTAAAAAATTTGAAAAAGCATTCTAATTCATCTATTGCATTTGACGATTATAAGGTAATAGATAATATTGCTTCTTATAAATTGAGTGAGAAAGAAAGAGCAATTAATTATGTACTTTCTGAATTAATAAAATATATTCAGAAAGAGAAAATATTCATAATATAAGTGAGGTGGGAGACGTGAAAAAAATTTTATTAACAAACCTTCTTGTTTTTTTTATAAGCATTGGGTTTTCATATGTTTATATTCAAGGACAAAATGTTTTAAATTCAGGTGATCCTATATACATAAAAGGATATAATGAGACTCAAGTTTTTATGAAAATTTATAAAGTAGAAAATGATATAAAAGTTATTATGAACAGAGGTATAGAAAAAGAAGAAAAGAAAATATACATGACTAAAATATTGAATGCAAATAAAACTGGTAACATTGATGAAAAAATTATAATTAAAGATAAGGGATTATATTATATAGAGTTTGTAAAAGAAAATAAAATAATTTCTTCGGATTCATTTTTCATATCTAATTTAAATTTCATTTCATCATATGACGGAAATAATTTATTTCTTGATATAAGAGATGTAAAAAATAATTTTGTTAGTTCAGATATATATATTGTAAATAGTGAGGGTGAAACAGTTATATTTAATGATAAAAAAACATTAAATTATAATATAACAGATTTAAAAGAAATATATATAAAAAGTGAAGAGGGAATAGCTTTTAAAAATTATTATTTTTATAAAAATAGTTATCCAAATTCTCCAATTGAATTTTTAAAAGACAAACCAATTTATAAAAATAATCAAGAAATAAATTTTAATATTTATTCTTTTGAAAAAAAAGAAAATTATTATATATTAAAACCAAACACAGATATGGTATATACAATAAAGGATCCAGCGGGAAATAAGTTAGTTGAAAAAGAAATTAGAACAAATGAATTAGGTGTTTTTAGTGATAGCTATTTTTTATCAGAGAACACACCTTTCGGTTATTATAGTGTTTCAATCAATTCAAAAACAAATAATAAAAATACAGGTTTTATAGTAGAAAATTATGAAAAACCTACATATGAAATTGATATAAAAAGTGATAACTTATTTTATGATAATGATACAGCTTTTTTTGATATATCATTAAATTATTTTGATGGGAATCCTGTTTCAGAGGCAGAAATAAAATATTATATTTATTATGGCAGGTATCCAATGTCTAGAGATAAATTAATATATGATGGACAATCTTTTACTAATGATAATGGAAAATTAAAAATTCCAGTAAAAGTAGATATTGAAGAAGATGGATACTATAATTTAGAAATTATTTCAATAGATCCTTCACAAAAACAAATGGAAGAAAACATATATGTAAAAGTTATAAAAGGGAAATATAAAATTGAAATATTGAATACAGATGATTATTATTTAGATATAAAAGAAATTTATAAAATTTCTTTACAAGATAGAAATGATAATAAAATTACTGGTAAAGTCGATTTAGAAATAAAAAAAGAGGTATATGAAGATGAAACTTATACAGATAAAACTTTTTATAAAGATAAAATAAATGTTATTAATGGTGAGGGAGAATTTAAAATATCTGATCTAGAACAAGGTTTTTATACTGCTAAGTTTGAATATAATAATTCTATTAAAACATATTATTTTAATATTAATGAGAATAATAATGAAATTGTGGATTTTAAATTAGAAATAATAAAAAGACAAGATAATAAATTGACAATAAAAGTAAATAAACCAGAAAATACTTTAGGGTATTTATATTTAACTGGATTAAATATCTATGAAAAAATTGAATTAAAAGAAAATCAAGATATTTATAACATAACAATACCAAAAAAAATCTTAGAAAAAAATATTTTTGTAGAAGCAATAGCTTTATACAATGGGCAAATATTAAAGGATAATAAATCATTAGATATGAAAAAAGAGAAACTAAACTATGATTTCGAAATAATTAAAGATAAAGATTTTTATAAACCAGGAGAGGAAATTAAATTGTCTATAAAAACTAATACGAAAGGTATTTTTAATATTTCTATAGTTGATGAGGCTTTATATAAAGTTCATGAAGACAATTATGATATGATTGATTCTCTATATCCTGAATTATATTCATCTAATCTTGATTTAACAGGTAGAGCAAATTATTTTTATTTAAGAAATTTATCAGAATTGAGTGAAAAAAATGCACATAGGTTTGCTTCTTATAAAGGTTCAGGAACTAATGAAAACATTAGAGAATATTTTCCTGATAATGCTTTATGGATTCCTTTTATAGAAATAGATAAAGAAAAAAATATTGTTTTTAAAAATCCAGATTCACTAACTAGGTGGAAAGTTAATGTTTTAGGAATAAGCAATGAAAAAATTGAAAAAAAGGAAATTAAATATAAGAGCAAAAAAGATTTTTATATAACGCCGTATATACCTGAATATTATACAATTAATGACATGATAAAATTAAATGTCAGAGTAGTTAACAATACACAAAAGGATAAAGTGATCAAATATAGAATTAGCTCTGAAAAAAATCTATTCAATATAACTACATTAGATAATGAAATTAAAATACAATCAGGATCTTCTAAAATAATCAATTTTGATTTTTTGGCTAATTCCATTGGAAAAGATAAAATTGTTTTTGATTTTGAAGAAGATATAGTAAAATTACCAGTTGAAATAATTTCAGATTCGATAGATAAAGAGTTTATAAACATAAAAAATTCAGATGAAAAAAGTATAAAGTTATATCCTGGTGAAAAATATAGAAGTTTTTCCATAGAAAATATCATTACTGATAATATTAGTTTTTTAGATAATTATGAGTACCGATGCTCTGAACAAACTGTTTCAACATTAATTCCTATTATCGAAGCGTCAAATTCAGGCTATAAAATTGAAAAATTAGATAAAAAAGTGGTTTCATCTCTTCAGATATTATATAAATATCAACAAGAAGATGGTGGTTGGGGTTGGTGGATGAATTCAGATAAATCTGACTTATTAATATCAACCTACGTTTTAGAGGCTTTGCATATTATTCAAGAGAATGGTTATCAAGTAAGTAAAAAAGTTATTGACAAAGGTTTAGACTTTTTAAAATCTAATGTTATTGATGGCTATTCAAACTATATTCTATCTTTGTATGACGAAGCTATAAATATACCTTTGAATAAAGCATCTAAATATGATCTATTATTTATGTCATTTTATAATGATGATGCTTTTGACATTTTAATGGAAAATATAAAAAAAACAGAAGATATAATTTCATATGATATAAATAACTCATATACAACAGACTTAGAATTAAACTCTTATTTATTAAAATCTATGGTTGAAAATAATTATAACAAAACAGCTATAATAAAACTTATGAACAATATAATAAATTTAAGAACTAGTAGAAACTGGTTTTCCACAAAAGATACAGCTATTGCTTTAAGGGCTATATTAAAAGCTAAGAAATATTTAAATCTTTCTTCTGAAAATAATGATTTTATTACTGTAGATAAAGAGACTCTTATTGATAAAAATGGAATAATTGAAGTGTTATCTGAAAAAAATATTATCGATGAACCAGGAAAAGTAAAAATAGAAAAAGAATATTTTAAGAAATTTACTACAAAAATACAAAAAGAAAAAGATGTATATTTAATAGATTATTTTTTAAATACTAAAGAAAATCTAAAAATACAGTCAATAGATTTTCTTAAAAATGATGATATATTAAAAAAACCAAATTTTTCATATGTATATATAAAAAATAAAGATTTAGATATAAAAGAAAATTTAAAATACAATAGTGAAAACTCTACTTTATATATTTATGATAAAAAAATCGAAGATCCACGAGAACTATTAATTCACGATGAAGAGATTTATATACTAGATAAAAATTCTAAGTTATATAAATTTGAAAATGGTATTCTTTTTAATTATGAAGATGATATTATATCTATGAGTATATATAAAAATAAATTTATATATATTTCTGAAGATAATACTAAAAAATATTTGAATTATAATGGAGAAAAAAATCCTATTGAAGAGGATATTTTTGGGTTGGACACTTTAAATGATAAAATATATTTATTTGGGAATTATACTTATATTTTCGATATTAATAATAATTCCATAACAAAAAAATATCCATTTGTTTCAAAGAAAATTGTTAAAGATGAGAATAATAATATTACTTTTTTTGGCGGAATAAAATTTTATGCAAACAAAGAATGGTCAGATATCCAAGGTGTTTATCAAATAAAAATTCAAAATGATCAAATAAAAATTCAAAAAAGTGATATATTAAAAACTAAAATAAATATTGATTCTGACGTCAAAGAATTTTTAACATTAGAAAGTTATATACCTTCTAATTCTCAATTATTAGAACATTACAAAGAAAGAAAAGTAACATCCTCAGGAAAATATTATAACTATTGGTATACTGATTGGAATCATAATTATACTTCCTATGAATTTAAAAAAAATAAAATGACATTCTTTAGCGACATATATACTGATGGAGATTTTGAATATTATTTCAAAATTCTATCTGAGGGAGAATTTTATTTAAAACCTGATTTTGCTTATAATATGTATTTACCAAATTCTTATGGAATTAATAATAAAATCATAATGAAAGTAGAATAATGAAAAAATATTTTTTATTAATTTTTATGGTTTTGTCTTTGATTAGTTTTTCTTATAAAATATATGATTCATCTGATTTTTATAGTAAAAAAGATTTATTTTACAAAACCATAATTAAATTAAAATATGAATTAATCGATTACCCAATTTTAGAAGCTGATAATTTAATAGAATTTACAGAGATAACAAAATTTCCCTATAGTTATTATAATGGGGCAACAATAGAGAAAAATGGCAAGATATTCATTATGATTATTCCTTTTAAATATTTTAAAAATCAAGAAGAAATAAAAAATGTAGTACAACATGAACTTTATCATTGCTATTTTGCAAAACATACAAGTTTAGATAAATACGAGCAGGAGGGAATTATATTAAATTTACAAAAAATAGACTCAGGAAATGATTATTTGAAGTTTAAAAAAATGAGTTACGAAGAATTAATAAAATATATAAAAAGAAAGAGCTTTTAAAAATAAGCTCTTTCTTTTTATCGTTCTGTACTAAAAAATTTCTCTAATAATATTCCTAAGAGTAAGCCTATAAAAATAAAAATATAACTAAAATAATTACTTGTTAAAGGTAAAATTTTTATTCCACCACTTAAAGTTAAAGCAAGTAAAATAGACATTATAACCTGATAATATTTTTTCAAAAGTAGATTTAATAATTTTATTATAAAAATAATTCCAAATACAACACCCATTGCAACTGGGAGTAAAATACTGAAATTTAAATCCCCAATTGCTTCTAAAACTGGTGTATAAATACCCATTATTAACAACATAGAAGAACCACTTATTCCTGGTAAAACCATAGCAGCAGCTCCTATTGATCCACCTAAAAATAAATTGATGAAATTAGTATTATCAGAACCTTCTGCAGGTAAAAAGAAAAAGATTAAAATAAATGATATAAAAGAAATTATAAAAGACATTATATTAGAAGTCTTTTTTATATTTATTTCTTTAAAAATTAAAAACAAACCACCTAAAATTAATCCCACAAAAGTATTCATTAATTCAATTTCATAATTTTTCATTATTAATACAATAACATTAGAGAAAGCTATAATTGCAATTAAAATCCCTATAAATATCGGTAATAAAAGAATAAATATCTTCTTTGAAAATTTAAAAGAAAATAAATCAGAAGCAGAATTTATTATATCATCGTATTTACCGCTGATAATTGCTATTGTTCCCGCACTTACTCCCGGAACAAGATTAGAAAGTCCCATTATTAAACCTAAAAGAAAATTTTTTATTGTTTTCATTTTATTACCTCACTAAAAATATAAAAATGTAAATATCGCCATTGCAAGTGTATAGAATGCGAATATTTTTAATTTTCCATTAATAACACTTTTTTTAACAAGAAATAAACCAACTAAACCTGCTATAAAAGCAGAAATAACACCAAAAATTACGCTACTATTAAAATCAACATTTCCAATTTCAAGAATACCAGCACCGAAAGTAACAGGTAAACTCATTAAAAAAGAATATTTAACAGCTGATTTTTTGTTCATTCCTAGCATTAATGCTGCAAATAGAGTTGCTCCACTCCTTGAAATACCTGGAAAAATTGCAAAAGCTTGAAATAAACCTATAATCAAAGCATTGAAATAGGAAAGAGAGAGCATATTTGTTTTGTCTTTATTAAAAAAATCTGATGAAAACATCATAATAGATGTTATAATTAAAAATGTAGCAGCCATATTTACTGAATCAAACATGCCTTTAAAATAGTCTTCAAGAACTAAACCGACAATAACTGCAGGAATAGTAGAAACTAAGAGTTTTAATATAAGTGTCAATGTTTCTTTTTCCCATTTAAATAAACCTATAATAATTTGCTTTATTTCACTAAAAACAAATATAAATACAGCGAAAAATGTGGCTAAATGTAATAATGCAAAAAATGAAGGGTCTTGTTTAAAGTTAATAAATTCAGAAATAATTGTTAAATGACCCGATGATGAAACTGGTAAAAATTCAGTAAAGCCTTGTACAATTCCTAATATGATTTCATTCATGGTAACCTCCTATATTTCAAATTATCAAAAACATAATAACATAAAAATCTAAAGACAATGTTAATTGTTTAATGGATGGTGATCAATATGATTTTAAATAAAATGTTTATAAAAAAATGTCCAAATTGTAATTCTAAAATGACTTACATTACGAAAAGAAAGATGAAATCAGATAAATATTATTTTATTAAAGTGTTTTTATGTAAAAATTGTGGTAATACTTATAAAAAGGTGAAAGAATAATGTTTTATAAAATAAAAAAATTTTATAATCCTATTTTTTATCATGGGGAAAATAAAAATAATTATTTTGAAGGATGGTATTATAAAATTTCTTATGAAAATAGAAATATAGCTTTTATACCTGGGATATCTAAAAATAATAAAGAACATTTTTCTTTCATTCAGATTATTGATTCGGAAAAAGAAAATGCAATTTTCAAAAAATATGATATCAATAAATTTATATTTGATAAAAATAGGTTTATTATAAAAATTGAACAAAATTATTTTTCAAAAGATAGACTGAAAATAAATATAGATAATTATGTTATAGATTTAAAAATAGACGATTTAGTTCCGCCTCTAAAAAATATTATATATCCTGGGGTAATGGGTCCTTATTCATATTTCCCAAAAATGGAATGTAATCATGGAATTATTACAATGAAATCAAATATTGAAGGAAAAATAAATAATAATAATATAAATGGAAATATTTATATAGAAAAAGATTGGGGAACTAGTTTTCCAAAAGCATGGATATGGGCTCAAGGATATTTTAAAAATTCAAGTTTATCTATGTCTATTGCAAAAATTCCTTTTTTGAATTTTGTTTTTAATGGTTTTTTGATATTTTTTTATCATAACAATAAAATATATAAATTTACTACTTACAATGGTTCAAAAATTGATTACATTCAAAATGATGAAAATCTAAAAATAAAAATAACTAAAAGAGATTATTCTTTAAAGATTAAATTATATATGAAAAAAGGTTCAATTTTAAAAGCTCCTGAACTAGGCAAGATGGTTAATCATATAAAAGAATCAATGGATTCAGAAATAGAGATAGAATTAAAATCAAAGGGTAAAATTATTTTTTCTGAAAGATTATTTAATGTTGCAGCAGAAAAGGAAAATATTGAACTATTAATTCATTAATTAATGAATTAGTTAATAATTAAGCAATAAATAGTTCAAATATCAAAAAATGATTTATAAACATCTATTTATAGCATTTTGAAAAATAAAAAAAAAAATGTATAATATATATGATTTATTTTAAAGGGCGATTTTATGAATAAAGCAAACACATTTTATCGAATATTATTTTTTTCTATTATGTTAATTATTGTTTTTTTTATATATATAATGTTTTACAATTCTGATGATAAAAAAGAATTAAAATTATTAGATAAAAATAACAATAATTATTTAGACTTAATGGAGTTAAATAAACAAGATGCTGAAGCTTTTAGATTATGGTTTGAAAGCATTATAATAAATATATATAATAAAAATATACTAATTCCAGAATCCTATTCTGACTGTTCAGGAATTATTAGATATTCATACAAAGAGTCTTTAAAAAAACATGATCAAACTTGGATTTCTAATAATAATTATAAATCAAAAATTTTTAATGATGTCGAAAAATATAATTATCCTGATATTCCTTTTATAGGAGAAAAACTATTTTTAATAGACAATAATATTAAAGATTTAAAAAGTTATTCTAATTTTGCTTCTGCAAGATATTTGATTGAACATAATATGAAAAAAATAGGTAAAAATATTAATAATGCTATCTCTGGTGATATATTAGCTTTTTTTCATCCCTATGATATTGAATATCCTTATCATTTAATGGTTTATATCAAGCAAAAAAATAACGATTATGTTATTTATCATACAGGTCCTATTTCTATTGAGAATCCTGGGGAATTAAGACTTGTTTTAATAGATAATTTAAAATATGCAGATCCTACTTGGATGATTGATGAAAAAAATAAAAATTTTTTAGGTATTTATAGATTTAAAATACTTGGTGATTATTTTGAGTGATATTTATATATCAGCTAGAGCAAAAAATTTTGGAGAACATAAAAAAAATTATTATTTGAAGAATAATTTTGAGTATAAAGAATCATTAGAAATGATTATAAAAAAAGCAAAAAAAATAAAAGATGTTATTTCCGCATTAAAGTTTAATATGAAAAGAAATGAGTTTTCAGATTTTATTATTCTTGATGATGATAATAATTTTATTTCTGACGATGAAAATAAAGATATATTTCTTTTTGATATTTTGGAAAAACCTGAAGAGTTTAAAGAATTAATAATAAAAGCAAATAAAGAAGTATTTAATAGAAGAGCAAAAATTACAGAACTAATAAATGAACTACAATATGATTATATGATACAAATAAATCCATGGTATAAACATTCAAAAGCTAGATTGTATATATCTCAAGATGAAAACAATGATACAAAATTAGGCCATATAGATTTATTTGGGGATAATCACTACATTAAAAATAACTCTAATTTATTTAAATCTTTGATTCAAGATAAAAGAGTAATTATTATTTCAAAATTTTATAAAATTTCTGAAGGTTTAAATTAGGTTTATCTAATCTATCGAAAGGGGGAATTTTCAGTGAACAAAAAAGAACTTGTAGATACTTTATCTGAAAAAGCATCAACTACTAAAAAAATGGCAGAAACATTTGTTGATAGCTTTGTTGAGGTAGTATCAGAACAGCTTTCAAAAGGTGAAGAAGTAAAATTAGTGGGATTTGGTACATTTAAGGTGCAAGATAGAAAAGCTAGAAAAGGGGTAAATCCTCAAACAGGTAAGTCAATTAAAATTCCTGCAAGAAAAGTACCTAAATTTGTTTCAGGAAAAGATTTAAAAGAAAAAGTAAAATAATTTATATTAAAGGACAGCGTTTAAGCTGTCCTTTTTTTATTTTATTAATTTTAAACTTATTCTTTTTCTTTGTGTATCAATTTCAATTATTTCTACATTAACAATTTGGTTTATGCTCAAGAATTCAGAAGGGTGTTTTACAAATTTTTCAGCTATATTAGATTTATGAATTAATCCATTTTCTTTTATACCCAAATCAACAAATGCTCCAAAGTCTGTTATATTAGTAACTTTACCTTCCAACTTCATACCTTCTTTTAGGTCTTCAAAATTTAAAATATCATCAAATAAAATTGGTTGAGGTAATTCATCTCTAGGATCTCTACCTGGCTTTAGAAGATCATTTATTATATCTTTTAATGTATAGATGCCTGTTTCTAATGATTCACTCATTGTAATTAATTTATCTTCATTATTAATAAATGAACTAAGATATTTTCTAATTTCTTCATTTTTATTTAAGATATCGTCTTTTTTGAATCCTATTTTATTTAACAATATTTCAGCTATTTCATATGATTCAGGATGAATACTTGTTATTTCTAGTGGGTTTAAGCCATCATAAATTTTTAAGAATCCAGCAGCTTGTTCAAATGATTTTGCTCCAATACCCTTTACATCTAGAATGTCTTTTCTTTCTTTAAATGGGCCATTTTTTTCTCTAAAATTAACTAGTTTTTTAGATATATTACTTGTTAAACCTGATACGTGTTCTAATAAAGCATATGAGGCAGTATTTACATTAACTCCAACATTATTAACAACTGATTCAACTGTGTTGTCTAATTTTTCTTTAAGGTATTTTTGGTTAACATCATGTTGGTACTGTCCTACACCTATTGACTTAGGATCAATTTTTACTAATTCAGCTAATGGATCTTGCACTCTTCTTCCTATACTAACAGCACCTCTAACAGTAACATCTTTATCCGGGAATTCCTTTTTCGCTAATTTAGAAGCAGAATAAACTGAAGCTCCTGATTCATTTGCAAAAATATATTTTATATTTTTTTTATATTCATTTATATAGTTGACTATAAATTGTTGAGTTTCTCTTGATGCAGTTGCATTTCCTATTACTATAAGATTTAGATTAAACTTATTTATTAATTTATCAATAATTTTCATTGATTTTTCTACTTGATTTTTAGGTTCAACAGGAAAAATAGTTGTATTGTCTAATAGATTTCCATATTCATCTAAAGCTACAACTTTACAACCTGTTCTATAACCAGGATCTAAAGCTAGTACTTTTTTATTTTTTAATGGTGGGGTTAATAATAACTGTTTTAGATTTTCGGAAAATAAGGAAATTGAATTATTTTCAGCTTTTTCAGTTAATGTTTGTCTTACTTCTCTATCAAGAGATGGTAATAACATATTCTTCAAACCATAACTCAATCCTAAGTTAATTATTTCATCATTTAGTTCTTTGTTTGTTAAATGATCTTTTAATTTTTTTATATATTTATCTTCCTCTAATTCTACTTTTACAGTAAGTATATTTTCTTTCTCTCCTCTGTTTATTGCTAATACTCTATAATCAGGAATATTCTTAACAAGTCCAGAAAAATTATCATAAATATCATATTTAGTTATTTCTTCTTTAAATTTTTTCTTTTTATTTGAACTAATTTTACCAAACTTGAAAAATTGATCTCTAAAAAAATCTCTGTTTTCTTTGTCATGTGCAAAATTTTGACCTATAATATTTCCTATTCCTTCTTTGACTTCTTTGATTGATTCGAACTGTTCATTAATAAAAGATGTTAAATAATTATCATCAATTTTTTCGCCTAACATAACTTTTATTGAAGCTGGTTCTAAACCATTTTCTAATGCAATATCAGCTTTTGTTTTTTTTCTTTTCTTGTATGGAAGATATAAATCTTCTACATCAGATAACTTACCTGATTCAATTATTTTCTTTTTCAGAGAATCAGTAAGTTTTCCTTGTTCTTCAATGCTTTTTAATACTGTTTTTTTATAATCTTCTAACTTAGTAAAATAATTGAATTTTTCTTCAATATCTCTTATTTGTTCTTCATTTAAATTTCCAGTAACTTCTTTTCTATATCTACTAATAAAAGGAACAGTATTGCCTTCATTTAATAGATCAATTGTACTTTTAACCTGTTTATCTGATATCTTTAGTTCATCAGAAATCTTTTTTCTAATATTCATTTAATCACCCCAGTATTATTTTATTATAAAAATCATTATAGTTTGTAAAAACATAATCTGATTTATAATCATATTCTATTTTATCAAAATTCATAAAAATACTATAAATATTTGAATTTTTAGCTGCTCCTATATCTAATAGCCTGTCTCCTATTCCAACTGTAAAATTATTTTTTAGATAATATTTATTAATCAAATAAACAAAACTATCAGGATCAGGTTTTAAATTGAATCCATCATCAGAAGTTATAATTTCTTTAAAATATTTTTTTAAATCAAAATAATTTAGTATTTCTAAAGTACTATCTCTATCTCTATGAGTTACTAAAAAATTATATCCGTTTTGATTATTTATTTTATTTAATACTTTTTTAATATCCACGTATGGTTCTCTTTCAGATGGAGCTAGTTTTGAAAAATCATTTATAATCTCACTTACAATATTATCATCAAAACCATAATTTTCTATAATATAATCAAAAACTTCAGAAAGAGTTATTTTTGCTTTTTTATAAATAGTTTTGTAGTCTAAGTGAATATCATATTTTTTCATAGTTTTTATAATGCTAGATATTGTAGCTGGATAAGTATCTACAACTGTTCCATCAAAATCCCATATATAATTTTTAAATAACATAAAACACCTCCATTTTTTTCATAGTTTTTATAATGCTAGATATTGTAGCTGGATAAGTATCTACAACTGTTCCATCAAAATCCCATATATAATTTTTAAATAACATAAAACA
>JBNJGY010000008.1:0-53416 GCA_051748045.1 Thermotogota bacterium | reverse complement strand
GCGCTGTCGCTTAGTCGAAATGACAAAGTGTATAATTATTTAACAATGTTTTTTACTAATAACTGGCATTTCAAAACAGAAATTATGAAACAATTTCTACTTTTGATATAATTAAATATCAGGGGGTGTTAAAATGAAGAAATTTAAATTAACTATTATTATCATAGTTAGTGTTTTATTGTTTTTGTTAATAGTACAAAATACTAACAAGGTGCAAACAAGTTTTCTATGGTTTAAAGGAGAAATATCGCTTATTGTTTTACTTTTAATTACTACTATTGGTGGATATATTGTTGGATTACTAACGTCTATTTTAAATAAAAGAAATAAAAACAAAAAAGAATAAAAAAAGAAGATTGACTAAGGTCAATCTTCTTTTATATTGTCATTTAAGCATTTATCACAGTAACCTGTTATCTTTAAAGATATGTTTTTGATTTTAAAATCATCTACATCTTCTTCTATGATTTCCATCAACTTACTTTTTTTGATATTAATATTTTTTGCTTTATTACATCTTAAACATACCATGACTGCTTCTTGTTCTTCTTCTTTTCTTATAAATTCATATTTTGTTTCTAGATTGTGGAAATTTATTTCTCTTAATAATCCTAGATCTACTAACAAGTCTATAGCTCTTTTAACTGTCATTTTGCTAGTTCTTTGAGTTCTTTTGTTTTTAATTTCTTTAAAAACTTCATCAACACTCATTATTTTTCCATTTGATTCCATAAAAGTTTTCAATATAAGTTCTCTTTGAGCTGTCATTCTCTGTTTTCTATTCTTGAGAGTAGTCTTTAAAATATCTTCTTGGGTCATAAATGTCCCTCCTACAATTAATTCGTTAAGCTAAATATATATTCTCAAGAAATGATATCACTTCATTATATATATTGGATGTATATAATATTAAAATATTTTAAAACTGTATTTATTCTTCTACAGTATGAATATCAATTTTCCACCCAGTAATTTTTGCAGCAGTTCTTGCAGTTTGTCCGCCTTTACCAATTGCTAGAGAAAATTGAGTTTCTGGAACATATACAGTTGCATGGTTGTCTTCTTCATTTATTATAATTTTTTTTACTTCAGCTGGAGCTAAAGCATTCTTTATAAACTGTTCAGGGTTTTCTGAATAACTTATTATATCTACTTTCTCTACTTTTAATTCTGATATTAATTCATTTATTCTCATACTGTTTTCACCAATACATGCCCCAACAGCGTCTACATCTGGATCATTACTCTTTACAGCAACTTTTGTTCTAACTCCAGGTTCTCTGTAAATTTTTACTATTTCTACAATGCCTTCTTCTATTTCAGGAACAATTGATTTCAAAAGATCTTCTACTAATTCGTTTGTTACTCTTGTAACCATTATTTTTGGACCTTTAGTTGTTTGTTGAATGTCTTTCACATGAACTTTTATTAAATCCCCAGCTTCCATATCTTCTCCAGGAATCATTTCTTTTTCAGGTAATTTCGTTTCTAATTTTCCAATTCTTATTTCAGCGAAATTAGGATTAACTTGTATAACTTCTGCATTTGTTATTTTATCTTTTAATGATACATATTTATCGAATAAAGCTTTTTTCTCTAGTTCTTTTATATTTTGAAGAATAACTTGTTTTGCTGTTTGAGCTGCTATTCTTTTAAAATCTTTTTTTAAATTTATTTTTTTCTTAATTTGTCCACCAATTTTTGCTTTATGGTCAATTTTTTTAGCTTCTTCTAAGGATAATTCTTCATGTTCATCTTCAACATTTTCTACTACATTCCAAACTTGATAAACATTGAATTTTGAAAGCTTATCATCCATTTCAACTTCAACATTTTTTGTTCCATAATTTTTTTTATATGCACTTTTTATTGACTTTTGAATAATATCAACGAGTATATCTCTGCTTATTCCTTTTTCTTTCTCAAATGTGTCTAATGCTTCCAATAAGTTTATGTTCATATCTCCACCACCTTATAAATCAATTTCTAGATTTGCTTTTTTAATACTATTTACTGGTATTTCAAAATCTTTCTTTGAGTCTCTTTCATGGATAGTAACCTTTTCTTCGTCTGCGTCTTTTATATGACCTATGAAGACAGTCCTATTTTGTACTCTTTCTCCCAGTATAAATTTAGCTAATTTGTTTTTAAATCTTTTATAATCTTTTACATCTCTTAAAGGCCTGTCTATACCAGGAGAACTAACTATTAAATTATAGCTGTTGAAAGGTACATCTATTTTATCGAACCATGGCTCGATTTCTCTTGAAAATTTTTCACACATTTCTATTGATACACTTTCTTTAGGATGATCTATAGTAATCTCTATATTCTTTTTTCTTTTTGGTCCTGATATATTCAATTCAAATAATTCTAAACCTAGTTTTTTTGCTAATTCATCTGATTTTTTAATTACCTTTTCTCTGAATGTTTCACTCATGTCGTTTCCTCCTTTATAACAAATTTCGAGGGCGGTTAGGCCCTCGAACTTATATTTTTCTCTTCAATTTCTCAGAAATTATATCATAATATTTTAATTAAATCAAGTTTATAGATGATACATTAGTCAATTTTTATGAAAATGTTTGATTAATATTTACCTAAAGTGATTTAATGTAAAAAAATATATGATACAATTAATTTGATTATTAAATTAAGGAGGATTCTAATGAAGAATCTCATGTTTTTTATATTTATTCTTATTATAGGGGTTACGGTTTTAAGCGAAGATGTGGCAATTTTAACTACTAAAAATGGAAAAATTTTAGAAAATTATTCTGTTAAATCAGAAGAATCTTATGGAATGACTTATTATAAATTAATTACTAAAATTAATAATGATAATGTTATGGATTTATTTTTTAAACAGCCTAGTATAATGTATGACTCTATTTCAGAATTAATAGAATTAGAAATAAATGAAAAATATTTAGATGATAAAGGTATTTCCATTGAAGCTACTCCAAATATATCCATAGAAAATATCAATGGTATGGTTAATTACAAAGAAGAACAAAATCAGTTATTACTTAAAGAATTAAAAAAAGAGAATAGCTTGGAAAGTTATATAGAATCTAACAAAGAAGAAATTAAAAAAAATTATGATGTTTTTGAAGTGAAAAAATATGAAATAACAGAATCCAGCACCATTACTACAGATTTGATAGAAAAAACTTTAAAAAATAGCGAAGCTATTAAAAAATATGTTGTTTTTGATCAAGATGATTTGAATAATTTCTCTGGATTTGAAACAATTAATATAGACAATTTATCTGTTTATTATAAAGAAAATTCTATATTTACAATAAAAGAAATTATTGATCCTATGTTATTTTTAAAATATGATATAAAAGACGATATAGTGGAAGAATATGAAAAACATATATTAGCTCAATGGGAAAAGACTTACCCAAATAATTTTGACTTTATTTTAGTTTATAAACCTTTGAAAGTAGAGGATAGAATTAATAGTATACAGTTACAAAATACTGAAGAATTACAAGAATTGAAAAAATTTTATACTGAAATTATTTTTAGTGAAGAGAATATCCCAGAATTTTGGTATTTATCTTATTATAATATCCTTGATAATTTAGAAGAATTATACAATAAAGAATATGAGAATTTGAATGAGTTAAACAAAAATCTACCTGAAGAGTATTTTTTAAAGAATTATTCTCAATTACAGAAGATCACTGAAGAATCAACAAATTCTACTTTGACGTCTTATATTAATAATTATAAGAATTTTATTTATAAAAACAGTGAGATTTCTTCTCAGGATGATTATATTTCATATCTGAATGATTTCAAGGATGATTTGAATCAAATTCAAAATGAAAAAAATGATATCTTGAATATAATTATCGATAAAGATTATGATTTTTTTCATGAAGTTATACGTGAAAAATTTTCTAATGATATAGATTCTACTTATTTATTTTTCTATGAAAAAATATTTGAATATTTAAAAAAAAGAGAAATAGATAAAGAATCAGATAGTTATTCAATCATTATATCTAATTTAGAAGAGTTGAAAGAATTAAAAGAGCCTTTAGTCGAAAATATTGAAGAACTAATAGTTAATATAGAAGAATATACTGGAATGAATCAAGATGAATAACAAGTTTGATATAATTGCTAATTCTATATTAAATGAAGCAAGCGACGCCAATTATGAAAAAGCTCTACAGTTATTAAAAGAAAATAATATTGAATATATTGACTATGAGGAAAATAAAAATAATTTAATAATAAATTCTAAAATAGAAGGCTTTCAGTTGAAAGCCTTTATTTCTAGTATATATGATTATGATTTTCAGTGTGAATGTGATTACCAATCAAATGGTATTGGTGTTTGTGAACATTTTGCAGCGGCATTATTGAATATGAAATCAAATAAAAAACAAACCTTTAAAGATTATAATGAGTTATTTGAAGAAGATTATTCAAAATTAGAAGAAATAGGTAAGTTATTTTTAAAAAATTTGAACCATGAAATATTTATTGATTCAAATAAAATCAATAAAATAAAGAATAATCCATATTATTATAAAGATTTAAATCATTTGCTTGGTTTCGAAAGTGAAAATGGATATATGTTACGATCTTTAGAAATATTAAAAGAAAAAGATATAGAGGTTTTTTTCGAAGATCAAAGTAGGTTATCGTTTGCAGAAAACATAAATCTTAATTTGTATATTGACAAGTTTGAAGATTATTATTTATTAAAATGGGCTTATACAGATGGGTTTAATGAATATCAAATGATTGATTTTTTTTATTCAGAGACAGACTTAGCCATACAAGATTCAGAGGGCTTTGTTAGAATTGTTAATTTAGAAGATTTTTTTGATATTAGTAATTTAGAAGATATTATTTTAGAAAAAAATGACCTTGTAAACTTTTTAGAAAAATATACAGATAATATTCTTAATAAAGGAATAAAAATGAAAACTAATGATGAAGAAATTAGTTTTTTGATAAATAAAAATAAATTTATTTTGTATGTATATAAACTCATAGATGGATTTAAGTTAATTTTGAAAGTAAAAGTTGGTAATTCAGAATATACTATAAAAGAGATTGAAAATAAATCATTTTCTAAAAATATCATTAAAAAATTTGATGATTTAAAAGATAATATAAAATTAAAACTTAATAAAAATGGGGAGATATATCTAAACCCCGATGAATTTATAAAATTTTTAGATAATATTGAAAAATTAAATAAATTCAATATTGAAGTAAGGTTTTCCAAAAATATAAATATAGTAAAAAAACCAGATTTTACATTAAACACCTATAAAAATGATAATTATTTTACTGGAGAATTATTCTTTGGGTTTAATAATGTTTTAGATTATATTGAACAAATTGAAAACGGTAAATATATAGTGTTTAAAAATGGTGATTTAGTTGAAATACCTGATAATATAAGAGAAATTGCTGAAAAACTGTATTATCAAAAAGATCTTAAGTTTTCTGATTTAGTGAAAAATTCGGAGATAATAGAAGGCGAAGCATATGACTACTTACAAGACCTTAAAGAAATTAAGAATATTAAAGATTATGAATTGCATAGTTTTAATGGAGAGTTGAGAAATTATCAGTATGAAGGATATAAATTTTTGAGATTTTTGGATGATAATAACTTGTCAGGTATTCTTGCTGATGACATGGGATTAGGAAAAACAGTTCAAATAATAGCTTTTTTATCAAATGTTATTTCAAAAGAAGAAAAAGTTTTGATTTTATGTCCAAAATCTTTGGTTTATAATTGGGCAGATGAAATAGAAAAATTCTCTTATTTGAAATACCAAGTATATAATACAAATAATATTTTGAGAGAAAACATAATTATTTCTAGTTATGGAAATGTATTGAACTCAAAACAATTACAAAAAGAAAATTATGATTACATTATTATAGATGAAGCACAAGTTATAAAAAATTCATGGACAAAAACTTCAAGAGTTGTCAAAAAATTAGAAGGTAAAATAAAAATTGCCTTATCCGGTACACCACTTGAAAATTCTTTAGCTGATTTGCATAGTATCTTTGAATTTATTTTGCCTGGGTACTTACCCAATAAATCTAAGTTTATATCAGAAATAAATGAAGAAGATAAAAAAGAAAAATATTTAAAAATGATCAAACCTTTTGTTTTAAGAAGGAAAAAAGAAGATGTATTAAATGACCTTCCAGAGAAGACAGAAGAAAATATCTTTTTAGATATGACAGAAGAACAAGAAAAACTATATAGAAAGATGTTATCAGAAATAAAATCAAGATTTGAAAAAGAAGAAGTCGAATCATTTTCTATTCTTGAAGGCCTTCTTAGACTTAGACAGATATCTAATCATCCAAGATTAGTATTTAACAATTATAAATATTTATCAGGAAAAGTTGAATTTATAAAAGAGTTTATGGAAGATATATATGATACCGATCACAAAGTTGTTATTTTTTCTCAATTTGTAGCCATGCTTGATATTATAAAAGAACTGCTAGATGAAAAAAACATTGAGTACTCTTATATATATGGAATTAGTAAAAATAGAACTCAAATAATTAAAAAATTTAATGAAAATGAAGACAAAAAAGTTCTTCTTTTGAGTTTAAAAGCAGCTGGAGTGGGCTTAAATATAACTGGTGCAGACTATGTCATACATTTTGATCCGTGGTGGAATCCAGCTGTTGAAAACCAAGCTACAGATAGAGTTCATAGGATAGGTCAAAAAAGAAATGTTGTTGTGTATAAACTAATTACTAAAAATTCAATTGAAGAAAAAATACTCAAATTGAAAGATAAGAAAAAATCTTTGTATGATGAATATATAGATAAAAATATTATGAATAAAATATCTAAAGAAGAATTAATAGAAATTTTAAACATGTAAATAGTATTTTGGCGGTCGCAGAACCCGCCTAAAAAAACATGGAGGTGTCTCATGAAGACGAAGAACTTAGTTTCAGCTGGGTTAGTTGCTGGAATATATGTAGTGTTAACCCTCATATTTCAGCCAATAAGTTTTGGCCCTGTTCAGTTTAGAATAGCAGAGGCTTTTACAGTTTTACCTTTTTTAAGCCCATCTTTTATTCCAGGATTATATATTGGAGTAATGGTTGCAAACATAATTGGAGGATTAGGTGCCTGGGATATTTGGTTTGGTAGCCTCTTAACATTGATAGCTGCTTTTCTAACATGGAAAATGCCAAATAAATATTTAGCTCCTTTACCCCCCATTTTAGTTAATGCATTTGGAGTTTCATTATATGTTGCGAAACTATATGAAGTTCCTTATTGGCCTACAGTATTGTGGATTGGAATTGGCCAAGCGGTTGTTACTTATGCTATAGGACTTCCTATTCTATACTTTTTTCAAAAACATTATCAAAAATAGTAAAAAGCCCCTTAATAATAATTATTAGGGGGCTTTTTTATGTCATTGCAGCTAAGATGAAAAATATAAATCCACCTGAAAGCAAACCAATCAAAAAAAACAGTATCGCTAGAAAAAATTTTTTCAAGTGAATCACCTCGATAGTATAATTCAATATTACCACAAGTTTTTTAATATTATTATAATTGTATAATAATTTTTATAATCAGGCAAAAAGATAGTTTTTTTAAAATATTTGTGATTTTTCTCTTTTGTTGTTTACAAAACATGAATAAATATACTTAATATCTTAAGATTAACTTGTTAGAATATAAGTGTATTTAAAAATTATGGAGGTGCATCAATGAAACCATATGTTGTTGATACCACATTAAGAGATGGACAACAATCTTTAATTGCAACAAGAATGAAAACAGAGGAATTTGAAGATCAACTTGAAAAATTTGATAAAGTAGGATATAAAGCGATGGAAGTCTGGGGCGGAGCGACCTATGATTCTTGCATAAGGTATCTAGGAGAAGATCCGTGGGCTAGATTAGATATTATAAAATCAAAATTAAAAAACACAAAAACCCAGATGCTTTTAAGAGGGCAGAATATTCTTGGTTATAGACATTACCCAGACGATGTTTTAGATTTGTTTATAAAAAAAGTAGCAGATCATGGAATGGATATTATAAGAATATTTGATGCTTTGAATGACATTAGAAATCTTGAAAAATCCATTGAATTTTCAAAAAAATATGGATTAGAAGTTCAAGGAGCAATGTCGTATACTGAAAGCCCTGTACATAATTTAGATTTTTATGTCGGGTTTGCAAAAGAACTTGTAGATAGAGGAGTAGATTCTTTATGTATTAAAGATATGGCTGGGCTATTATTACCAAAAAAGGCATATAATCTTGTAAAATCATTAAAAGAAAAATTTAATATTCCAATTGAAGTTCACTCTCACAACACAACAGGACTAGCCTCCATGTCATATTACGCAGCACTTGAAGCGGGGGCTGATGGAATAAATTTGGCGTTAAGTCCTTTTGCCAATGGAACTTCTCAACCACCAGTAGAACCTTTTAATGAAAGTTTTGATCTTGGACTTGATTCTGATTTAATACTTGAGTTAGATGATCATTTCTGGAAAGTAAGAAAAAACCATGAAGACCAAGATATGAAAATGACATCAATTAACGCAAAAATTTTAGATTCACAAATACCAGGTGGAATGCTCTCTAATTTAGTTTCTCAGTTAAAATCTCAAAACGCTGGTCACAGACTTGATGAGGTTTTGGAAGAGGTACCAAAAGTAAGAAAAGATTTAGGCTATCCACCATTAGTTACACCAACAAGTCAAATAGTTGGAGTTCAATCAACTATGAATGTTTTAACTGGTAAAAGATATAAAATGATAACAAATGAGGTAAAGAACTACTTAAAGGGCAAATACGGAAAAGCTCCTGGAGAAGTGAATCAAGAATTAGTGAAATTAGCTCTAGGTGATGAGCCAATAATAGATCACAGGCCAGCAGATGATTTAGCTCCTGAATTAGAAAACGCCAGAAAAAAATCTGGGGTGATGACAAAGACTGAAGAAGACCTCTTGACTTACATTTTGTTTGGTGAAGTTGGTATAAAGCATTTAAAGGAAAAATACAATAAAAATTTAAGAATAGATTTCGATATTGTGAACGAGTATAATTCAGAGGATAGCTCAATTTATCCTGTATAATTAGTGTAGAATGTTTAAAATAATAATAAATCAGGATTTTCAAGAAATATCTTTGTAAACAGAAATAATTAGATATAAGTTACTCTAACCTTTCATAAAACGTTTTAATAAAATGTGAATTTTATTGAAACTATGATATAATTTTAAACGACAAAACGTTTCCATTACTTTTTTTACTTAATTAAGGGAGGTTACCAGGATGAAAAAGCTTATAGTTTTATCTTTAGTTGCATTATTTGCAACTGTAGCAGTTTTTGCTAATTCTATCGTTGTTTGGTCATCAGAACAACAAGTTGACTTTATGAGAAGAATTGGTGAAGAATTTGCAAGAGACACTGGTATTAATGTTGAAGTTGAACAAGTTAATTTTGGGGATATCAAATCTAAATTCTTAACAGCAGCACCAGCAGGTGAAGGTCCAGATATTATAGTTGGAGCGCATGACTGGGTTGGAGAATTAGTTGATAATGGTTTAATTGAACCTATTCCAACATCAGCTGTTGAAACTGATAAATATGCAGATTCTGGAATTAATGCATTTACATGGAATGGACAATTATACGGTCTTCCATATGCAATCGAATCAGTATCAGTTTATTACAACAAAGACTATGTTGAAGAAGTACCTTCAAATATTGAAGACTTCAAAGCAATAGCAAAAGAATATACAACAGATGAAACAGTAGGATTCATTTACAGAGCTGAAGATTTCTATTTCTCATCAACATTTATCCAAGGAAAAGGCGGATATGTTTTTGATTGGTCAGCAGAAGATGGTTACGATGTAAATGATATTGGTTTAAATAATGAAGGCGCTATTGCAGGTGCTGAAATCATAGAATCTTTCTATGAAGAAGGTATAATACCTCAAGGTGCTAACTATGATACAATGAACTCAATGTTTAAAGAAGGATTAGCTGCTATGATTCTTAACGGTCCATGGGCAGCAAAAGAATACTTAGATGCTGGTATAGATTATGGCGTTTTCCCAGTTACTGAATTAGACTTGGGTGACGGCGATACTGGTAAACCATTTGTTGGAGTACAAGGATTAATGGTTAATGCTAGATCAGAAAACAAAGCATTTGCTACAGAATTTGTTGTTAATTACTTAGCTACACAAGAAGGTATTTACAACTTCTATATTGCTGATCCAAGACTTCCTGCAAGAGAAGATGTTTCTGAAGTTATAGCAGAAAGAGGAGGACCAATTCCTGAAGATATCGTTTCTGCTTTCCAAAAAGCAGCTGCAGGTGGAGTACCTATGCCTAGTGTACCAGAAATGGCACCTGTTTGGAGTGCAATGGAAGAAGCTATTTTAAATATTATTTCAGGAAATCAAGAAGTTCAACCTGCATTAGACGACGCAGTTAACAAAATAACAACAGCAATTTCAGAATAACTTATTGAAAAAATAACGAGTAATTAAATAAAAATCACTATTATATATTGGGAAGGGGTTAATACCCCTTCCTGTATTTATGTAACATACTCTTGTGGGAGGGTAAAATATGAATAAATTATTTCATTTTTTAGTATGGCTTTTTATAGCCACTATGAACGGTTTCATTGTTTGGGCCGCCGCAACTTTATTCATGTTAGGTAATAATGGTTTTGCTATTGTTATTGCACTTTTTTTATTACTTACTGATTGGGCGATTTTTACAAAAAGAGGATATCCATATAGATATACTCTACCTGCAATGTTTTTCTTGTTTATTTTAACTCTGTATCCAATGTACTATACTGTTTCAACAGCTTTCACAAATTATGGAACAGGTCATTTATTTTCTAGAGAACAAGCTATAGACATTTTATTGACTGATACTTCTTATTTTTTTGAGCCTGAAGAGTCAGAATTTTTGGATTTTAGTATTTACGTTAAATACGATAATGAACTAAGACCTACTGAAGATTTTATGATTTTGTTTAAGGGTGAAGAAAATAAATATCTTGCACCTAAACCTTCTGTAACTGAATATGATTCAGAAGGAAACCTGACTTATGCAGAAACAAACATGAGATTAATTGAAAATAATCAGGTTAGAATTGATGATAATCAATACGAGTTGATCGTTCAAGAAGAAAATAATAAAGTAGTTTCTATTGAAGGAAACGATACAAGGTATACGTATTTTTATGATCCTTATGATTCTTCTGTTTCTGCCAATTCAGCTTTTTACAATTCCATTATTAGACAAAAATATTTAAAGTCTTTAATTGTAAAGAGTAATATAAAAAGTTTTAGTTTATCTAATCAATATATTTACAAAAAATTTGGAGAATCATATAAAATATACGAAACTAGAGTTAAATCTAGAATTAGTGGTGATAGAACTTTTTATGAAACAGTAGTTTACAACACAAGATCTAATCAAGAGCTAGTAGAAGATGGGGGAACTTTTTATGATTTAGATCAAGATGGAGAACTAAAAAGATTAATAGGTTATAAAACAGGAGTTGGAGCGAACAACTTCATGAAAATTATTACGGATCCTAGGATTTCTAAACCATTTTTCCAAATATTTGGATGGACAATAACCTATGCAGGATTAACAGTTTTATTTAGTTTTGCGATAGGACTAGCTTTTGCAATTACATTAAATGACTCTAACTTGAAAGGTAAGATTCTATATAGAACTCTATTGATTATTCCTTGGGCTATACCTGCTTTTATATCTGTATTGGTATGGAGGAATGGTTTTTTTAACGAAACTTATGGAGTTTTAAATAGATTTTTACTTGAAGGTCTTTTCAACGCAGAACCTATCAAATGGTTGCAAGATCCATTCTGGGCAAAAATTGCAGTTTTGATAGTCAATACATGGTTGGGATTCCCATACATGATGACTGTATCATTAGGAGCTCTTCAAAGTATACCTGATGAATTATATGAAGCATCATCGATTGATGGAGCTTCGAGATTTAAACAATTTAGAAGTATAACTTTACCGTTATTGATGACCTCAGTAGCTCCTTTGCTGGTTATGGCTTTTGCATTTAATTTTAACAATTTCACAAATATCTATCTATTAACTCAAGGTAGACCTGCTATTCCTGGCACAAATACACCAGCAGGTGCAACTGATATTTTGATTTCTTATACGTACAAACTAGCATTTGAAGGTTCAAGAGGCCAAGATTTTGGTTTCGCAGCAGCCATATCTGTATTGATATTTGCTATAATAGCCGTATTGAGTTATGTTAACTTTAAATTCTCAGGCTCATTTGAAGAGGTGAATAGATAATGGCTAGAATAGAACAGAAAAATTATTTATTAAGACATATATTGATAATCATAATGATAGTTATAATACTTTTTCCTATGATTTGGGTAGTATCCACTTCTATTAGAAGAGATGCTGCAGCTTTTTCACCAAGATTATTTTCTGATAGAATTACTTTTAATAACTATAAAGATTTGATTTTTCAAACTCCAAATGTTCCTGAAATAATGCAAAACTTAAATAAAGTTAGTACCTACATAAGTGAATACTCAGATTTCACATACGATGAAGCAGTAGATGAAGCTACTAGTGAATTAGAAAGATTAGAAACTTATTTACAAAGAACTGAAAGAAATATGGATTCAATAGATGAACAATTTCAAGAAATTTATGAAGTTTATAACGATGGTTATAGAGAAGAGTTATTAAATAATATCAATGAATATATAAATACCAACGATGTTACTTTATTTGAAGAAATGAGACAAAATATTCAAACTGAAGCTGAACAGTATAATTTTTCATTTCCAAATAATGAAATAGAATCTATAACAAAAGAATTTTTATCCTTTAGAGATGAACTATATAATGAATTTAAAAATTTAGGGTTAGAAGATGAAACTCAAATTGATGAAACAATTAAAGCTATATATGATATTCCTGTAAAAACAACTTTATGGAATATAAGGGTTGCTAAGAAAAATTCTGATAATGAACAAATTCAAAATTTTGGAGATAAATTAGATCAATTGAAAGAAATGTACACTGGTTTAGAAGAAGAAATTGAGAGTACTACAACTCAAATTAATGATTCTTTGGAAAATACTTTTGAGAATTTAGTTGTTCAAGAAGAAGAATTTTCTGGTCGATTATCTTCAGTTAGAAACAATATTTCTGAATTAGAAAATCAAAAAAATGATCTCACTGAAACTGTTAAAGAGCTAGATAACAATATAAAAGCTGTAGGAGACATATATTTACCAGAACAAGAAAAAATTAAATCTTCTTATCAAATTTTTAAAAAACTTGATTTTTCTGATATAGAACCAGAATCTCCTATGTTTGGAGATAATGTTGATTTTCAAGAGTTAGTTGAAGAATATGCAAGAAAATTACCAAAATTTGTAGAAAACATGGAATCAATAGTAAAATATCAAGATAGTGAAATTTTAAATGTTATAAAAGAATTTGGTAATATATATACCTATTTAGACAATAATTTTGAAAAAATATTCGCTTTAAGAGACGAAAGAGAAGTAGTTCCTTCTTTTGAAGCTTTAAAAAATCTCACAGTTAAAATGTCAATTTCTTTAGATGAACTTGTTCTTCTATCTGAAAAATATAATGAAACAATGGAAAAATTAAACGATGTAAGTGAAGAATTAAATTCATTAAGAGAAGAAGAAATAAGTGTTAGCGATGAATACTTAACTTTCCAAAAAAATAATCAAAATAGATTGAACTTTATAAACGAAGTTAGATCGTATCCTAACTTATTAGTGAATCTCTATTTTGCTGAATCTACAATAGATAATATGGATGAATCAGTTTATTATGCTAATTTTATGGACTCAGACTTTTTCACAGGTTACAAACCAGAAAGAAATAGATATAGACTTTTAAGATGGAAAGCAAGTTTGGATGATGCTTATTCTAAATTTAAATCTGGGGAAGATGATTTAAATACTTTATTAGTTGAGATTAGAGAAAATATGAGTATATTCGATGAAAACTTGGAAGATTATCTCCACTTGAACTATGGTGGAAATATATCAAGTATTCCAGCTCTCTCTCAAATGAGAGATGCGTATATTTCTGGATTTGGTAATGTAAATTCTAATATAGCAAGAGCTTCAAGAGTAACAGCAGATCTATCTTATGTCTCAGATGGAAATTTAGCTGGAAAATTAAAAGACATAGATAAATCTCTCTATAGCATACAACATTTATGGGAAGAAATGATTAGAAAACCGTTTTTGAGATGGTTATTCAATTCTATATTAGTAGCAGGTATGACAGCTATAATAACAGTTCTTATTACTTCTTTAGCTGCCTACCCTTTCTCAAGAATGAAATTTGTTGGTAGATCTACAGGACTTTATTTCTTGATGATCGTACAAATGTTCCCAATAGTAATGTTTATGGTTGCTATTTATGGAATTTTAAATTTCCTTGGAGATTACCTACCCTTTATTGGGTTAGATACTCTAGGTGGTTTGATATTTGCCTATTTGGGAAATGTAGCCTATAATATGTGGCTGTTTAAAGGATACTATGATACAATACCTGATTCTTTAGAAGAATCAGCGATGATTGATGGTGCGACGAGATTCCAAACATTCTGGTTAATAGTACTTCCATTATCATTGCCTATTATTTCTGTTATAACAATATTGACATTTATGAATACATTTAACGAATTTGTTATAGCGAAAATAGTTCTTCAAAGTGAAGTTAATTATACCTATGCTGTTGGACTACAGACATTCTCTCAAGGGCCTTTTGAGACTCAATGGGGTATGTTTACAGCTGCCTCATTAGTAGGGGCTATTCCAATGGTAATCATTTTCTTAACCATGCAAAAATGGATTATAGGAGGATTAACTCAAGGATCTGTAAAAGGATAATATATAATAGATATAAAATAAATGGCAACCTTATAAAGGTTGCCATTTTTTAATATTCAAAAGTAGAACGTCCTATAAATTCTCTTATTACAGATTTTCTTGGTATTTCTTCTAATTCAGTTAAAGGTAAAAAATAATCTAAAAATTTCAATAATCTTTTCGCTTCAGAATATTCAGAAACACTGTTGTCTATTTTTAATAACAAGGGTTCAGCAAATATTTTTAAAATAGATAATTCATATATTAAATTAGAATTGAACATAACATCAGCTTCTTCTTGATAAGGGAAAATATTATGCTCCTCTCCTCTTCTAACACTTGGCCACATTTTAATTGTAGCTAAAGCATCATGTCCTCTAAAATTGAAATCTCTAACAATTCTTCTGATGATTCTTGAATCTGTAGTAGGAATTCTATTTACTTTGTCTATATTTAATTGGGTTAATGCACTTACGTATACTTTATATTTCTTGTCTCTAGCAATACTTTGAGTTAATTTTTCATTCAGACCATGAATACCTTCAACTATGATTGGTTGATCTTCATCAATTTTGATATTATTATTTCTCCACTCTCTTTTTCCAGTGACAAAATTAAATTTCGGTAATTTCACATTTTTCCCTTTTATTAGATCAGAAAGAATATTATTAAAAAGTTCTAAATCTAATGCGTATAGAGATTCAAAATCATAGTTACCATTTTCATCTAAAGGTGTTTTGTCTCTTTCAACAAAAAAGTCATCTAAAGAAATTTCTACAGGCTTAAGTCCATTAACTCTTAGTTGTAAAGCAATTCTTTTTGAAGAAGTTGTTTTACCTGAAGAAGAAGGTCCTGCTAAAGAAATAAGCCTAACATTTCTTCTTTTAATTATATCATCTGCTATTTGAGAATATTTCTTTTCATGTAAAGCTTCTGATATTCTAATTAACTCTATAGAAGAGTGTTTACCTTTACTTATATAGTCATTTAGTTCTCCAACAGTTCTTATTTCTAAAATTTTAAGCCATTCATTATATTCATTAAATGTAGCAGATAATTTATTTAAATGTTTATATTTTGGTACTTTTGAAGGAGACTTTTCATTCGGAGTAACAATGACGAATCCTTTATCTACTTTTATAAGATCAAAATCAGTTAAGTCAGATGTTTTTAAAGGCATATAACCATAAAAATAATTAATATATCCATTCATTTTATAGAAATTTACAGTTGTTTTCTTTCTATATTTAAAAAGCAAAGATTTATCTTTTTGATTTTTGCTATCAAACATCTTCATAGCTTCAAATTTATCTATATTGAATTTTTCAAATTCCAAATCTCTTTCTTTATAATTAATCATAATATTTTTAATTTTTTCTAAATATTCTTCTGTAGGTATTCCTGATTTAAGTTCACAATAAATGCCATTGCCCAATGAGTTATTAACTAGTAAATCATCTTTTAGATCGATATCTTTTATAGCTGCGTATAGTATAAAAAATAAACCTCTTCTATTTATTTTTACACCATCAGCAGATTTAATATCTATAAACTCAATTTCTCCGTCACAATGAACTTCTTTAAAAACTTCTCTTATATTATTATTTAATTTTACTGCAAAAACAGTTCTTCCTGTTTCTTTTTGATACTCTCTAGCAGGAGATATAAAAGTATCTCCTTTCTCTACGTGATATGTTTTGCCATTTTTAATATCTTTTAATTTAATCTTCATATAAAACTTCCCCCTTTTCATTGACAAGTATTGGTTTCTATGTTATAATAATTTCGGACTTAGTTGCTGGGTCGTGGCCAAGCGGTAAGGCGACGGACTTTGACTCCGTTATTCGTAGGTTCGAATCCTACCGACCCAGCCAGAATTAGGTTATAAAAACCGGGCTTATGCCCGGTTTTTTTTATTTAATTTTTAAATATCAATTATTCTTCTGTTGGATCTTCTAATGAATCAAGGTCTCCCATATCATTATTTCCTTCAAAGTCCCCTTCGAATTCTTCATCAAACTCTTCTATAGGTTCTTCAACTTCAGAATTTCCATTTATTTTATTTTCTAGTTCTTCTATTCTTGATTCCAAGTTATTAATATATTCTGGATCAATTTTTTCTAGTTCTTTTAAATATGATAGTTCCAATTCCTCATCTTCTAATAATTCTGCTAAGTCTAATCCAACCTCAATAGCATCTAATTTAATGTTTCTTTCACTATTATTTGATACTATAGAAGATATGTTTATAACTATATCCCTTATTTGTTGGCTGAAATACATGCTTAAATTTTGAGCTCCTAAATAACCAGCGTATTGTTCTAATTGTTTCATTTGAACTTTTGCATAAGCTATTTTTACTCTAGGATCATTTGGGTTAGCTTCATAATATGATTCAACAACTCTTTGTGAAGAAGGATATCTATAGAATAGTTCCTCTAAAACTTGTTCTCTGTTTGATGATATCTCTTCAACTAACGATTCTAAGTTATCTTTTTCTGTTTGAGCTTCTTCAATAGTGTCTATACCCATTTCATCTATAACAGGTAGAGTTTCTTTATAGTTTATTGCATCTGTTATAGCTAATTTTTCTTCAATTAATGAGTCTTGATTTTCAGAATCTTCAGATTCTAATTTTTCATCAATTTCAGCTAAATCATTTTTTAATTCTTCTAAATCCATTTCCATGTATGTATCTTCTACTTTATCGTTTAAAGAAATATATTTAGTTACACTTGATAATTTTGATTCATAATCATTTAATAAAGCTTTAGTTGTGTTAATGTATAAAGCCATATAATCAGTATCTGTATCTATAGATACTTCTCCATCATTATAAAAAACAAAGTCTTGTAATTCTGTTCTTATATTTTCTAGAGTATTTATATCATCAGTATTGTTATTAAAGGTATAAGCATATTCTAATACATCATTATAATAATTTCTACCGAAGTTTTCTTCTTCTTTGTAATTAGCTAACCATTCATCAAATTCATTTTCTTCAAGAGTATTTTCTATTTCTTTATATATAGTTTCATATTCTAATACATCTTCAGGTTTATCAAAAACTTTTTTATCCTGAACTCTTATTAAATGGTAACCAAATTGAGTTTCTACTGGTCCTACAATTTCTCCTACTGGAGCTGTAAAAGCGGCATTTTCAAATTCTTCAACCATGTCACCGTGGCTAAACCAACCTAAATTACCAGAATCTGTTGCATTAGAAGTATCTTCAGAGAATGTAGCAGCAGCATCAGAAAAATCTAATTCACCTGACACTAATTCATCTTTTACTCTATTTGCTGTTGCTTCACCAGAAATCAAAATATGTTGAGCATTTACTTCTTCATGTTCTTTTTTAATATCATCAAATGTTTTTTCAATTTCTTCTAGAACATCTTCTCTATTAACTGAAACAACATTTTCTCTAACGTTATCAATCATAACTTGAGTTTCAATTCCTGCCATAGATTCGTTTAGAACATCTCTTATTTCATTTTCAGATCCATATCTATCGATTAATTGAGCCCAATTTGATTGATTAGATTTTAATTCAGAAATATAATTTTCAATTTCTAAATTAGTTCTTTCTTCTACCTGATCCTTTGTTGGAGTTAGATCATTATTATCAGAATAATACATTATCAATTTAAGGTCATATAATTGATTTGTCAATGAAGCTTTAATGTTTAGAGAATCAAAAACAGGATCGATTGAATTACCATAGTGTTGTTCATATTGTTGGATTCTATTTTGATACTCGTTGCTTAATTCTGATTCCATAACCCAATAAGGATAATCTAAGTCTTCACCGTCTTTTGTAATTACTACTACAGAGTTTTCTTTAATAAATTCTTCATTTTGAGTTCTTCCATTTCCATTATTCGTTGAAAGATAAGAACCTATAGACCACCAAATTATACCAATAACAAACAAAGATACTATTAGTATGGATATAAACTTTTCGTGCTTTACAAACCACTTATTCATATGTTTTTCCTCCTATGTAAATATATTAATTGAGCTATTATATATTCTATCATAAATCACTTAGATTTATGTTAAAAAAGCAGGGATTAATTAATCCCCGCTTAGATATTAATAAAAAAATTATTTATATTTTCTTTCTTAAAGGTTTATCTTTAGAAATTTCTTCTAATGCTAATAATCTTTCCCATTTTGCATTGACATATTCTTGCATTTCTTCAATAATTTCGTCTGAATTATGTTGTTTGATCAATTTATTGAATCTTCCAAGTTTAGTTATATATTCTTTTAATGGTTTGAAGTTTCTTGGTTTTTTAGTTACTTTATATTCTCCCATGTCATATTCCCAAAGTGGCCAATATTTGCTTTCTACAGCTAATTTTGTTAATTCTGGGCCAGAATCTTCAGGAACTCTCCAGAATCTAACACAAGGAGCTAATACAGCAATGAAAGCTGGACCTTTAAATTCTAAAGCTTTTTCCATTTTCTTTATGAAATCCATTGGTTCTGAAGTTGATGCTGTTGCAGCGTAAACGCCTTCGTGTCCTGCTACGATATCAACTATAGATTTCTTGAATTGAAGTTTACCAGGTCTTTTTGATCCAACTGGTTCTGTTGTTGAGTCAGCACCTGTAGGAGTTGATCCTGATCTTTGGTTACCTGTGTTCATATAACCTTCGTTATCATATAATACATAAACGAAGTCATGACCTCTTTCAATAGCTCCGGATAGAGATTGAAGACCTATATCATAAGTTCCTCCGTCTCCACCGTAAGCGATGAATTTAATTTTATCATTATCTAATTTTCCTCTATTCAATAAAGATCTATACGCAGCTTCAGCACCTGACATAGTAGCTGCTACATTTTCAAAAGCATTATGAATATAAGGAACATTCCATGATGAAAATGGATAAATTGTTGATGAAACTTCTAAACATCCAGTTGCAGCTCCAACTACAGGCTCATAACCCAAAGCTTTTGCTGTCATTGTTGACCATTTTGCTACCATAGGTGCATTACAACCTGGACATAATCTATGACCCTGTGTGAAAGGCCAATCATTCTTTGCAATAAAATCTACTAATTGTGGTAAATTAAGTGGCATTTAACCTTCACCTCCAAATTATTCTCTAAGACCGAGGTATTTCTGAATATCTGCATCAAGCTCGTCATTCATAGCTGCTTCAAAAGCTTCGTGAAGCATTTCTGGTGTTGTGTCTCTTCCACCAAGTCCGTATACAAAAGAACCAATATTTGGTTTATTATCTACATTATATAAAGCAGATTTAACTAATGAATATAAAGGAGCTTCTTTACCAAAAGACATAGCTCTATCCAATACAACAACTGCTTTTTTACCTTCTAATGCTTCAATAACTTCTTTTTTAGGGAATGGTGTGAATACCCAAGGTTTTACTAAACCAACTTTGTGTCCTGCTTCTCTCAATTCATCAACAACATATTTTGCTGTTGAAGCTGTTGAGTTTAATACAACCATAACATAATCAGCATCATCAGCTTTATATTTATCAAGGAAGTCATATTTTCTACCTGAAATTTTTTCAAATTCTTCGAAAACCCCTGGTAAAAGTTCATAAGCTTTTTCCATGCCATCTTCTTGTTGTCTATGATGTTCATAGTAATAATCAAAAAGGTCTAATGAACCATGTGTAACAGGTTTTTCTGTGTTCAATAGTGGATATTTTGCTTCCCATTGACCGACAAAATCTCTAACTATTTCATCGTCCATCATTTCAAAAACATCTACACCATGAGAAGTGATAAAACCATCTAAGTTAACCATCGCAGGTAATAAAACATCATCATTTTCAGCTATTTTTGTTGCGATAATAGTTAAATCGTAAGCTTCTTGATGGTCTTCTGAGAAGAATTGTAACCAACCAGAATCTCTTACAAGCATAGCATCACTATGGTCACAATGAATATTAATAGGACCAGATAAAGCTCTATTTACTATTGGCATAACAATTGGTAATCTATATGAAGCTGCAATATAAACAATTTCAGTCATTAAAGCTAAACCGTTTGCAGCAGTAGCAGTCATAGTTCTTGCGCCAGCAGCTGCTGAACCAACAACAGCACTCATAGCTGAATGTTCTGATTCAACTGGTACCATTACTGTATCTACAATTCCGTTTGCAACGAAATCTGCATAGTATTGAACAATTGGTGTTTGTGGAGTTATTGGATAAGCAGCGACAACATCTGGATTAATTTGTCTCATAGCATGTGCAACTGCATTTGCTCCAGTAACAGCTAATTTATTAGGCATTAATTAATTACCTCCTTTACTTCAAAAATTCGTTTTCAGATTTCATTTCTATGGCATCAACAGGACATACTTTTGCACATGTTCCACAACCTTTACAATAGTCATAATCGAAGCCTAGCATTTCTGGTCTTCCATTATCTCCTGTTTTACCTTCTATTGCCATATCAGGACAATATAACCAACATTGCATACAATTTATACATTTTTCTTGATCGACTATAGGTCTTGTTACTCTCCAAGTACCAGTTTTATATTCTCTTGCTGTACCTGGTTTGTCAACGACTCCGCCTATTGGAAGTTCTTTCCATCCGTTATCAGCCATCGATCTTCACCTCCTGATATCCTCTTTCAAGAGCTCTCATGTTAGCTTCAACAATTTCATCAGAGAATTTATGAGAAAATGCTGCAGTAACTTTTTCTTTAACTGATTCAAGAGGCACGACGTCTGTTAATTTAACCAAAGCACCAATCATTACTGTGTTTGGAATACCTCTTTTTATTTCTTCTAGTGCAATATCTGTTGCAGGTAGAACTGCAATTTTACCTTTGAAACCTGTCAACTCTCTTACTTTTGATGGCTCCATAAGTGTGTTTACAACCAATGGCTTGTCTTCGTCTAACCCAGCAACTAATTCAGGATTCCCAAGTAATGTATCGTCAATTACCAATACGATATCTGGCTTTTGAACATTACTTCTAACCCTCACAGGGATATCAGAAATTCTGTTGAAAGCCTTCATTGGTGCACCTGATCTTTCTGCTCCGTACTCAGGGAATGAAGTTGAATATTTACCAGCATCAAGAGCTGCTTCAGCTAAGAATTGAGAAGCACTTTTTGCTCCTTGTCCTGCTCTTGCATGCCATCTTACTTCAAAATATTTTTCTGGCACTAGAATGCCCTCCTTTCAAAATGAGTTCTGGTATTGAAAAATAAAATCTTTATCTATAAAAGAAAAAATACTATTTATTTTTTCAAGATCTTCTAAAACTTTAATGTTTTTAATACTTTTTGAATTTATAAGCATTTTATCTAAAGCGAAAAAATTAGCTATATGATTTTTAACTCTCATTTCAGAATAATCCTTACTACTATTATTATATATTAAAAAATACCAATCTGATGATACTAAAAGAAAAAATTCTCTTAACATTTGAGAATATATTCTGTTTTCTAAATCTGACAGTTCAGAATTTTTATAATGAACAAGTGATTTATATGCAGTCTCTATGAAAGGATAAATCCAAATATTAGATTTATCAACCCAAGTATTTGAAAAACCCTTGTCTCCCCAACTACTCATTTTTGGATTTTGATTAACAATTTTTGTTCTATTTTTAATTGATTCGTGGTAATCGGTTTCTAAAAAATTAGATTCATCAACAGATTTAAGTAGTTCATATAAAAAATCAGGTCCTTCATACCACCAATGTCCAAATAATTCCATGTCGAAAGGAGCTGTTAAAACTGGAATGAAATCATAATTATTTTCACAAAGTTTATTAACTTGTACATTTTTATCTTTAAGGAAATTAATTACATCACTTTTAATTTGAAACTTAGCTTTTTTTGGATTATAATATTGTTTTTTTTCTGTAGAGACATTTTTATTTGTAATAGCTTTATATTTAATTCCTGTAGAAGTATTAACACCATATTTATCATTAAAATTATTTAGAATTTTATTATTTTTTTCAAAAGATATGTCAGAATAAAATTCTCTGTAATATTTATTACCCGGGTATCCAATATTAGCGTCCCAAATTTTATCGTTTGTCTGAGGGTCTCTTACATAAAATATCAAATTATTTTCTGTTTTCATAGGAGAATAATAATTATTATTGTTAATTGAATTGAAATTTAAAAAAGTAAAATCAATTTTTGATGCTTTTAATTGTTTGTCTAAACCATCAAAGTAACCCATCTCTGCAAGCCAAATCCCTTTTAGAGAACCTTTGAATTTATTATTATAAAAATATTTTGAAATATTTATGCTGGAATTTATAAAATAATCTTTATCTTTAAATGCTGGTAAAAAGTTATGAGTACCATTACATATTATCATTTGAATGTTTCCTTTTTCTTGAAATTCTTTAAAGCCTTGCAATATATTACGACTTAATTTGTCCGAAAACAAATCTTTTAAACTCTTAAGATTGTTCAAATAATAACAAGCTAATTCTCTTTCTTTCTGTCTTTTAGAAGTTTCACTTTCAAATTCTGCTATTTTTATTAAATCATTCAAATAATTATTATATTTATTAATAAGAATTTTGTCTTCAAACATTTCAATCAAGGGTGGAGACAAACTGATGGTTATTCTAAAATTGATATTCTCTTTTTCTAATTTATAAAATTTTTGTAGAATCGGAAGATAAACTTCTGTAATAGCTTCAAAAAACCATGTTTCTTCATAAAAATTGTTATAATCTGGATGATTTATATAAGGTAAATGTCCGTGTAAAACTAACTGTAGAATCCCTTTCATTGTAATCTCCTTATACTTTAGAATTAGAAATTAAATTATTTTCATGATTCTTATTTTTATTTTTTACAACTAAAAAGATTATATTATTATTAAAAACAAATTTACTGTATGGAGTCACTTCAATCTGGAAATCAAGGTTGTATTTTAAAAATCTTTGTAATGATTTATTTTTTATATTTAGATTTGATTTATACAAAAATTCTCACCCCCAAAATTATTTTACCATAAAAAAAAGGAGCTTTGCAGCTCCTTTTAAAAAGGGTGGGGGATCTATTCATTTATATAGAATAGGGGGTTACTTACGTTTTCTAAATAATTATATCAATTGATAGTAAAATTCATCTTTCTTGAAATTTAATATTATAAAAACAATATATGTCATTTTTATTATGTTATTTTCTAAGTAACTATTAAGAAATTATTATTATTATTGAAAAAGATAGTCATTTCACGTATAATAATATTAGAAAATACATGGAGGTGTAGTAATGAAAAAAGTTAAAGTTTTATTATTGATGGTGGTAGTTTTTTCTCTTAGTTTAGTAAGTTTTTCAGCAGCGAATACAGCAGATGGTTTGAAGATTGGGTACGTTAATTTAAGAGACGTTACACAAGAATATTCAAAATGGTCAGATATGCAATCAAATTATCAAGAAGACGTTGAATATTATCAAAATAAAATCGCTGAACTTCAAACTAGTTTTCAAGAATTACAAGAAAGTGGAGCTGGGGAAGAAGAATTACAAGAAAAATATCAAGAGTTACAGTACAGATCACAACAGTATCAACAATCATTACAAGAAGACTATACAGAACGTTCAGACAAAATAATAGCAGAAGTAAGAGGAATTTTAGAAGAATTTGCTAATGAAAATGATTTTGATATTTTATTATTTGAACAATCAGTTATTTTTGTAAGTGATCCTGTTGATATAACAGAAAAAGCAAAAGAATTTATAAGCAATTATCAACCAAAAGAAACAGAAGAAACAGAAGAATAATAATATGGATAATAGTTATATAATTTATGGTAAAAAAATCTTTAAAAAATATGGAAGAAAAGAAGTAGTAAAAAATGTAGATTTTTTTGCTAAAAAAGGTAAAATAACTGGAATTCTTGGTCCAAACGGAGCTGGAAAAACCACTTTATTTAAAATAATTTTAGGTTTAGTTGTACCAAATAAAGGTGAAGTTTACCTTGAAAAAAATAATATAACTCATCTACCAATTTATAAGAGGGCTCTAAAGGGGATGGCATATCTTCCTCAAGAGCCTTCTGTTTTTCGTAATGCTAAAGTATCTGATAATCTCCATATGATAGCTGACCTTTTAAAAATAGAAAATAAAGAAGAAAAAATTGATTTTATATCAAAAGAGTTTGGTATTGAAAATTTAATGAATCAATTTGCTGACTCTTTATCAGGTGGAGAAAAAAGAAGACTTGAATTCGCAAGAACATTGATGATTAACCCTAAGGTAATTCTTTTAGATGAACCATTTGTTGGAATAGACCCAATAACAGTCAAAGATATTCAAAAAATCATAAAAAAATTATCACATGAAGGAATTTCTGTTATAGTAACTGATCATAATGTTGATGAAATAGCACAAGTGGTAGATGATTTATATATTATGCATAAAGGTGATGTTATCGCTAAAGGAAAAGCAGAAGAAGTCTTAGAAATGGATGTTGTAAAGGAAAATTATTTAGGGTGGTGATTAAATGAAAATTGGAGTTATAGGGTATTCTGGAGATATAAATATACCAAAAATAAAAAGAATAAGTGAAGACACATTAAAACTAGGAGAATTATTAGCAAAAGAAGGCCATCATATTTTTAATGGTGGTAGGGATGGAATTATGGAATTAGTTTCTAAAGGAGCAAAAAAAAATAATGGGCTAGTAACTGGCATACTTCCATGGGATGATCATGGAAATGATGAGGTTGATTTTGAGATAAAAACAGGTCTAGATTTTTCAATGAGATCCTTTGTCTTATTGAAAAGTGTGGATGTTGTGATCAGTATTGGAGGCGAGGTCGGTACCGGAATAGAGATATTAGGTGCATATTCTTATTCGAAGCCTTTAATCCTTTTAAAAGGATCAGGTGGATGGACTGATAGAATTATAGAGAATCTTATAGATGGAAAGTTTATAGATAACAGAAGATTAGTTGAAGCATATATAGCCAAAGATGTAGAAGAGATTATGAAAATGCTTAAAAATATGGAGGGGAAAAAATGATTAGAACTAGATTCGCCCCTTCACCAACGGGTTTTTTACATGTTGGAGGAGTAAGAACAGCCCTTTTTAATTGGTATTATTCAAAATCAAAAGAAGGTAAAATTATATTAAGAATTGAAGATACAGATATTCAAAGATCAAAAACAGAATATGAAGATATCATTTATGATGATTTTAAATGGTTAGGGTTAGATTTTGATGAAAGCCCTATAAAAGAAGGGAATTATAAGCCTTACAAACAAAGTGAAAGATTTGATTTATATTTAAAATATATCAATAAATTGATTAAAAATAAAAAAGCATATTATATAATATATGATGATAAAGGCGAAGAAATAGAGAAATATTTTGAAGAAATACCAAAAGAATATAAAAATAATTCATATACAATAAAATTCAAAGTAGAAAATAATATAGAGGTAAAATGGAATGATATGTTGAAGGGAGAAATCGCTTTTAACAGTTCTGAATTTGATGATTTTGTTATATTGAGATCTAATGGAATTCCAGTATACAATTTTACTGTAGTAATAGATGATTATCTAATGAAAATTACGGATGTTATAAGGGGAGAAGATCATATCTCTAATACTCCTAAACAAATAATGATCTATGAGGCATTAAATTTCGAGAAACCTAGGTTTGGACATTTACCTTTAATTTTAGGATATGACAAAACACCTTTATCAAAAAGACATGGAGGAGTATCTGTTACTTATTTTAGAGAAGAAGGGATTCTACCAGAAGCTTTGCTCAATTATTTAAGTTTGTTAGGGTGGAACAATGAAGAACAAATATTCAACTTTAGAAATAAAATCAAAGATTTTGAAATAGAAAAATTATCAAAAAGAGCGTCTATATTTGATTATGAAAAATTAAAATGGGTAAATGAAAAAATTATAAGAAAAATGGATGATGGTGTTCTCAAAGAGAATTTTATAAATTGGCTTGATTTTAAAGATATTAAAATAACTAAAGAAGACAATTATATAAAAAATGTTATTTCGATATCAAAAGAGAAAGTTCAAGATTTAAAAGGTTTATGGGATTTTTCGAAGAACTATTTTATTAATGATTTTGAATATGAAGAAAAATACATAAAAAAATATATGGAAAAAGAATGGTATGATGAACTATTGGAAAAAGCTATAATAATATTTGAAAATAACAGTCAAGATATTTCTATTGAAAAATCTGAAAAAATTATGAAAGACCTAGTTGAAGAAAAAATAACAAGCAAAAAAAACACTTATCAATCTATACGAGGAGCTTTATTAGGTAGACTAGTGACTCCTGGATTATATGAAACAATAAATGTTCTAGGCAAAGATAATACAATTAAAAGATTAAAAAGAGCTTTAAGAGGAGCATAAAAAATATGAAAAACATGTTTGTTTTCATTTTAAGTTTATTGCTTTTAACTACTTTATTTTCTATAGATATTCAAATAAAGGAAAGTATATATTATCCAGAAAAGAAAATAAAAGAATACAATCTAATGATATCAGAAGATAAAATAGAGAGTATAAAAGTATTTTTAATGAACAATGCTTTAAGAAAACAAATTGAAATAGAAAAAAACTTTCAAGGGAATTATTCTTTTAAAATCCCTTATGATAAATATGTTGGAGAACTAAACCTATTAGTCAAAGTAGAATATGATAATAAAAAATTCTCAAAATTTTTTCCGAAGATTATAAATGTTAATAATTATAAAACAGAAACTAAAATGAGCATAATACCTTTAAAAGGGGAAAATGAGCTAGATTTTATGGTTGACATAGAGACTTCTAAAAATGTAGATTTAAAACAAATTAAAGTAAATGGTAAATACTTTGACAATATTTCTGATTTAAAAAAATATATGAAAAAATTAGATGATGGAACTTATTTACTTGATTTTCAATACAAATCTGATTCTGGTTCTGTTTTTTCCCGAGATATGAAGTTTTTAAAAATCGGAGACTTTGTTTTATCTGATAACTCTATAAAACCCCAAGAAAGAATTGAAGAAATAAAATACTATGTTGTAAAAAAAGGTGATAGCATATATAAAATTGCTGAAAAATATGGAGTTACACCTGGAGATATATTAAACCTAAATGATTTGAAAGAACCTTCAAGGATATATATAGGTCAAGTTTTAAAAATAGGGACTATAAAATATGGACAAAGTGTTTTAAGATTAGAGATAGATCTATCAAATAATTTTTTATATCTATATTATGATGATTTATTAATAAAAAAATATCTTGTAGCAGTAGGGAGAAGTGACTCAACACCTCCTGGTTATTACAGAATTTATTATAAAGAAAAAGAACCTCCTCTTTATTGGGGAGATGAAATTATATATTCAGGGTCGATAATTAATGGAATAGGTTCAAGATGGATACAGTTATCTGAACCAAAATACGGAATACATGGCACAACGAAGCCATGGGAAATAGGAAAAATGATATCTCATGGATGTATTAGAATGTTTAATTTCAATGTAGAAGAGTTAGACTTTATCGCTTCATTGGGAACTGAAGTATATGTTTACAGAGATCAAGAAGAAAAAGCGATGTTAAAAAATGAGGTTGAAGATGAGTAAAGAATATATAATACCAATGTTTTTGCCTCATGGAGGCTGTAAAAAAAGATGTGTATTTTGTAATGAATACTCAGCTACAGGATTCGGGACATTCCCTCAAAAAAATGAACTAGATGAAATATTTAAAAAATACATAGATTATTTTTCCCATAAAAAGAATATATACATAGCTTTTTATGGCTCTACTTTTACTGGTCTTGGTTTAAATAAGATGAAATACTATTTAGATTATGCGCAAAAAAAGATTCAAGATGGTTTAGCAAGAGGCATCAGATTCTCAACATCACCTGAAGAAATTAATGAAAAAATTATAGATATTCTTAAAAACTATGATATAGATCTTTTAGAATTAGGAGTTCAATCTTTTAACGAAAGAGTATTAGAATTATCCAACAGACCTCATAATCTAAAAAATGTAATTGAATCAATTAAACTGCTAGAAAAAGAAGAAATACCTTTTGGGTTACATTTAATGACAGGATTGCCAGGTTCTAACTATGAAACAGAAAAATACTCAGTGGAACAGTCTGTAAAAACTAACGCCAGAACTATGAGAATTCATCCTTCAGTAATATTAAAAAATACATTATTAGAAAAACAATATAAAGAGGGAGAATATAAACCAGAATCATTAAAAGAAGCTATAGAAAAAGTAGCCGAATTTACAATAATAATAGAAAAAAGTGGTAAAAAAGTCATTAGATATGGATTATGTTTATACGGAGATCAAATAAACAACGTAGTTGCTGGTCCATATCATCAGAGTTTTGGAGATTTAGTCAAAACAGAAATAATGCATAAATTAATAAATAACTTGGATGAAGAATTAAAAGTCCCGATTAAATTAAAACCACAGTTTCTAGGGTTCAAGAAGAAGAATAAAACAATTTTAGAAAAGAAGAACATTTTTTTTGAAGATATAAACCATATAAAATTGAGAAACGAAAACATCACATTCGAAAAATTAAAAAAAATATATTTATAATAAAAAAAGAAGGATTCTAAAAGAATCCTTCTTTTTTGGGGTGGCTAGTGGGACTTGAACCCACGACGTCCGGAGTCACAGTCCGGCGTTCTGCCAACTGAACTATAGCCACCACATATAGAGAAATAAAACGCCACTATTCTTTAAAAAAGAAGTGGCGCGCCCAGAGAGGCTCGAACTCCCAACCCCTGGATTAGAAATCCAGTACTCTATCCTGTTGAGCTATGGGCGCTGGAGCGGCCGACGAGAGTCGAACTCGCAACCCTCGGCTTGGAAGGCCGATACTCTACCAATTGAGCTACAACCGCATTTTATTCTTGTCTGGTCGGAGCGACTGGGATCGAACCAGCGACCTCCGGTTCCCAAGACCGGCGCGCTACCGACTGCGCTACGCTCCGTATTTTCCGACGTCCGAGATATATAATATCACAGATACCGAGTTTTGTCAATTATTATATTTTTCAAAATCTTTTAAAAAATGTTAAATTTATATATTCTTTAATCATGAATGATTTTTATATAATAATTTCTATTTCTAGGGCCGTCAAATTCGCAAAAATAAACACTTTGCCAAGTTCCTAAGACTAATTGACCACCTTCAATTATTAAATTCAAACTAGGGCCAAATAAAGATGATTTAATATGAGAATCTGAGTTACCCTCCATATGATTAAACCCGTAATTATTTGGTATTTTTTCATTAATGAACTTCAAAATATCTTTTTTTACATCAGGATCAGCATTTTCATTAATAGTTACAGCTGCAGTAGTATGTGGGATAAATACAATAGCTATACCTGATTCTATATGATGTTTTCTAATAGTAGATTGAATTTCTTGTGTAATATCTAAAAATTCATTTCTTGAACTAGTTTTAATAGATTTTTTAATATTCATATTAGAAACCTCACTTATATACAATACTTGCGACTATTGTAACCGAGTTACCTTCTTTAGAAATATGAACCTTCACATTGTTTTTATCTACAGATAGGTTTCTGTAAGCATAATCTTTTATATATCCAACAATAGAATTAATCTCATTATCTTGCACATCTTCAAATTTTAAAGATGTAGAAGTTCTTTTTGGAGGAGTTGAACCACTTCTTACAAAAGACTGCATTCTTTTAACAGCAATATCTCTACTTGATTTTTTCTTTGAGAAAGGCCACATTAATCATCAACTCCTTTTCCAAAGATTCTTAAAGAATTTTAAAAAGCCTTGTTCGTCATCTAAATCGACTTTTAAATCTTCTTCGAGCTCAATCATATTTCCAGAAACTCTTTCAGAAATATTGTCAAAAACTCTTGACATATTTTTTTTATCTCCAAGAGATAAAGGTTTACCTTCATTTGTAGAAAGAATAATTTCTTCGGAATCAGGGATAACTCCTAATATGTCTATGGCTAAAGCTGTTTGAATATCTTCAGCTGAGACCATCTCTTTCTTTTTAACCATTTTTGGTTTTAATCTATTTACAATTAAAGACATGTTTTTATCAGTATAACCATTATTCTCTAATAATCCTATTACTCTATCAGCATCGCTAATAGCAGTTAAATCTGGGGTTGTTATAATAATTGCGTGTTGAGCGGCGGCAACAGCGTTTTTAAATCCTCTTTCAATACCTGCTGGAGAATCAATAATAATATAATGGAAATGTTTTGACAATACAGAGATGATATTCTGCATGTCTTCAGGTGAAATCATGTCTTTATTAGCTATTTGAGAAGAAGCTAATAAATTAAGATTTTTTAAAAATTTATGTTTTACTAATACTTCCATTACTCCCTTATTCCCATTTATTACATCTAAAATAGTATAAACTATTCTATTTTCCAAACCTAACACTAGATCGAGATTTTTAAGACCTATATCAGCGTCTATCAAACAAACATTATATCCTTTTACAGCTAAAGTAGCTCCTAAGTTTGCAGATATAGTTGTTTTCCCAACCCCTCCTTTTCCAGAGGTGACAACAAAAACTTTTGCATTATCCATAAAACACCCCTCCGACGACATTTATAACTTAAGTTTAAAATTTCATTTAAATTTAAAATAACATTGTAATTATACTATAAAATTAATAATAAAAAAAGCTGGGATATAATAATCCCAGCTCTTTTTTATTTAGAAAATTATTCTTCTACTGTTATAGCTTGTACAGGACAAGAATCTGCGCCATCTTGTGCACAAGGAGCGTCTGTTTCAGGAGCAATAGCTTCTGCTTTACCTTCGTCATTCATTTTGTAAACATCTGGACAAAGATTTTCACAAACACCACAACCAATACATGCGTCTTGATCTACGAATACTTTCATTAAAAGCACCTCCTGCCAAAAATATGTGATAACTCGAATTTATTATAACATAAAATTTTATTTTTCAAAATTGATTTTTTTTGTTGCATTTACAATTCTTTCTACCATATTAATTCCAACTCTTTGTTGTGCTTCTTTTGTGGAAGCTCCAACATGAGGGGTACCAACTACATTATCTAAACTAAATAACTCTTTATAAAAATCTGCTTTAGCAGGTTCTTCTTCATAAACGTCTAAACCTGCTCCAGCAATCATGTTTTCCTTTAATGCTTTAAGAAGAGCGTTTTCATCTACAACTCCGCCTCTAGCACAATTGATTAATAAAGCATTATCTTTCATTTTTTCAAATTCTGTATCAGATATAATATGATGTGTTTTATCATTATGAGGAATATGTAAAGAAACTATATCAGATTCTTTTAATATTTCTTCAAAAGATACTTGCTCAATATTATATTCTTTTTTAGTATTTTGATCTATTTCATAAACATCAAAAACCTTAACTTTTACATTGAACCCACTTACAAGATTTGCTAAATGTTTTCCAATATTACCAAATCCAACAATACCTAAAGTTTTATCTGTTAATTCAATACCTTTTAGTTGTTTCTTTTCCCATTTTCCTTCAGAAATACCTTTTGTACCTCTTACTATATGTCTGTTTAAAGAAAGGATCATGCCAACAACTAGCTCGGCAACAGATAATGAATTTTGGCCTGGAGTATTAAGTACTTCTATTCCTTTTTCTTTTGCAGCTTCTAGATCTATGTTATCTAAACCCATTCCAGCTCTTCCAATTATTTTTAGTTTAGAACCAGCTTCAATAATTTCTCTTGTTGCTTTTGTTGCTGATCTTACAACTAAAATATCAAAATCTTTTACTTTTTCTTTTAATTCATCATGGTCAAAATGTTCTACTGTTATTTTTGCATTTGGTAAATCATTTTTAAATTTTTCCATTGCGTCTGCAGCCATTGCATCGTTAACATGTAACCACATATTAAACACCTGCCTCAATAAATACTTCTTCAGCAGCTTTAACTCCTGAACCTAATTCGAAATCATATCCGAATTTTTTTAATCCCATTTCAAGAGCTGAAATTCCTATAATAACATCAAATTGTGACATATATCCAAGATGTGCAATTCTAATAATATTACCTTTTAAATGAGCTTGTCCTCCTGCAAATGTAACTCCCCAGTTATCTCTCATGAAGGAAACAATTTTTTTACCGTCTACACCTTCTGGAACTCTTATAGAAGTTAAAACATTACCAGGATTTTCTGCGAATAATTCAAGGCCCATAGCTTTCATAGCTTTTCTTGTAGCTTTTGCCATTAAATCATGTCTTTCCCATAAACCTTCAATTGTTTCTTCTTCTAACATTTCAACAGCTTTTGCTAATTGATAAACCAAATTAATTGGTGGAGTCCAAGGAGAATCTGGATATTTTTTCGCATAAGCTTTTAAATCAAAATAGTATTTGTTGTTTTTATTTTCATTGATTATTTTCATAGCTTTTTCAGACGCTGAAATCAAAGCTATTCCTGGAGGCATCATGAACCCTTTTTGAACTCCAGTTAAAACTACATCAACACCCCAGTCGTCCATTTTTAATGGCTGAGCTAATAAACCTGAAATAGCATCGACAACTAATACTGCGTCATATTCTTTCACTATTTTTGCTATTTCTTCTATAGGGTGGACAGTTCCAGTTGAAGTTTCTGATAAAGTTGTGAAGACTGCTTTAGTATCAGGATTTTTCTCTAAAGCTTCTTTTATTTGTTCTGGTTTTACCATACTACCCCATTCTAATTCTATTTCATCTAAATCTGCTTCGAAAGCTCTACAAATTTCTCCCCATCTTTCACCAAATTTTCCTGAGTTTACAGAAATTGCTTTATCTCCAGGATTAATCAAATTTGCAACTGCAGTTTCCATTGCACCTGATCCTGATGATGAAAGTATGTAAACAGGTTGTTTTGTTTGGAAGAGATATTGACAACCATCAATAGCTTTCTTTTGAATTTCTAAATATTGAGGGGTTCTATGGTGAATTGTGTCTCTTGCCCCTTCTAACAATATGTCTGTTGGTACTGGTGTTGGTCCTGGTGCCATCAAATAGTTTTTTCTAATCATTTTAGCCATGAAAAAACCTCCCTTGAAAAAATTTTCTTGAAATATTTTTCAATAACATCTATATTCTACAATAAAAAATCATTTTTTAAAAGCTAAAAATCTAGTTAATTTCACGCAAAAAACGTAATTATTCCAAAGAAAAGAGAAAAAACGTGTATAAACATTAAAAAAACAAAAAAAGTCAGCTAAAAAGCTGACTTATATATGGCACGCCCGGAGGGAATCGAACCCCCAACCTGCGATTTTGGAGACCGCCGCTCTGCCAATTGAGCTACAGGCGTAATACCGAAGTTAATTATATCATAATTATAAATAATGTTCAAGATTTTAAATGTTGCAATTTAATTAATTTGATTCTTTCTTTCTTTTAAATGATGTAATTCAATCTTAAATAATATATAAGAAAAGATACCAAATAAAATAACAAAATATTCTATAGATGGGAAATCAGTGTTTTCCATAAAGAAAACTAATATATTTGATAAAAAATAAATTAACTCATAAAATGCTAATACTACTCCCATAATTGTTCCGACTACAAGATGAGCAGAACTATGATACCAAATATTTTTATTTTTGAATACTCCCCAAATGAAGACAAAACCTATAATAAAAAGTGTAAAAGAATAGAACAAGTTACTAAATACATAAATTCCTGATAAAGCAAAACTTAATAAACTCATAATACTTAATTTTGCATTCATAATATCCACCCACTTACATAGTAAACAATATTGGCTAGTAAATAAGCAACTATTGTTGTGTAAAATAAAGTAAAAATAACTAATTTATAACTTTTAGTTTCTGATTTTATTACACCTAGTGTAGCAAAACAAGGAACATATCCTAAAACAAAGAAAATAAGAGCTAATGCTGATTGAGGGGATAAAGCTAATCTTAATCCATCTATTAACGAAGAACTTCCAGCATATAATGTTGAATATGTAGAAACTACAATTTCTTTAGCTGCTACACCAAAGAATAAACCTGTGTTAATTCTCCAATCCCATTCCAAATGTTTTGTCAATGGTTCAAAAAACTTACCAATACTAGCTGCATAAGAATTTGTTATATCTTGCCCCATATTAGGAAAATAAGATAAAACCCAAACAAGAATAGAAGCTATTAATATAATACCTCCAGCTTTTTCTAAGAAATGTTTACCTTTGTTCCAAGTATATAATATTAAATTTCTTAAAGTAGGCATTCTAAATCTAGGCATTTCTATCGTAAAAGGAATAGTTTCTTTATCTTTTATAAAAACTTCAATTATTTTTGCAGAAATAAGTACTAAAAAAATACTGCTTACATATACTAAAAGCATTATAGTTGCTGCACTTGTCGAGAAAAATGCACTTATTAATAATATATAAACTGGTAGCCTAGCACTACAAGATGCAAAAGGGATAGATAATATTAAAGCAAGTCTTTCTCTTTTATTTGAAACAGCTTTAGCAGACATTATTGCAGGGACATTACACCCAAATCCTAAAATTATAGACATAAAAGAACGACCACTTAACCCAAATTTCCTAACTAATTTATCAACCAAAAAAGCAGCTCTTGGCAAGTAACCAGATTCTTCAAGAAAACCCATAAAGAAAAAGAGGGTAAAAATCTGAGGAATAAAAACTAAAACTCCACCAACACCACTAATTATTCCTTCAGCAAGCAACGAACTTAACCAATCTATATTAATTGCATTACTAACCATATCAGCTAAAGATCCAAAGCCCATGTCCAATAAATCTGATAAAGGTGCTGAAACCGTGAAGGTAAGAGAAAATATCATAAAAAGTGCTAAAATGTATATGAAAATACCCAATATTTTATGCGTGAAAACATGATCTAACATATCTCTTAAAGACCAATCTATACCTTTTGATAAATAAGAAGTTTCTGAAAGAGAACTAATAAATTCAAATTTCCAATTTATATAATCTTCTTGTAATTTTTCGACATCATATTTCGAAGAAATTTCTTCTTTGGTTTCATCCTTTAAAAGAGAGTTTTCTAAGCCAAACTCGATAATATTTAGTGCTAACCATTTTTTGTTATAATAATTCAAATCAGGATCTTTTTCAAATATTTCTTCTGTTTCTCTAATAAAATCATTAATTTTATCTGGATAGCTTATATCATAATATATATCTTTTTCTTTTTTATTCACTGATTCAATTTGGTTTCTCAAATCATCTATACCTGTATTCTTTTTTGCTGAAGTTAAAACAACAGGTATATTAAGAGTTTTTGAAATAATTTCAGTATTTATAATTTTGTTTTTTTCTTCTGCTTCATCAATAGAATTAATAGCTAATATAACTGGTAAGTTCATTTCTATCAATTGAAGTAAAAGATAAAAAGTTCTTTCTAAATTTAAAGCATCAGCGATTAATACCACTGTATCAGGAGCTTCGTTAATAAAAAAGTCTCTTGCAACTTTTTCATCTTCTGAATTAGCAGATAAAGTATAAATACCTGGTAAATCAACAATTCTGTATTTTTGTCCATTAATATTTGAAATACCAACTTTTCTTTCTACTGTAACCCCAGGCCAATTAGCTACATACTGTCTAGTTCCTGTTAATAGATTAAAAATAGAAGTTTTACCCACGTTAGGGTTACCTATTAAAGCAATTTCTTTAGCCATGCAAATCACCTTTTATTCCACAAGTTTTTTTTGTACAATATTTTTTTATAGAACAACTGTCACAATCTTGAACAGTTGCTTGATTAATAGATATTCCCATATGAGAAATAAAAGGTATTAAAATATTTAATTGTTTATCTGTCAAATTAAACCTTTCTTTTATCTCAAATAATGAAGATACAGATTCATTTTTTATATAAGATGTTATTGCTTGAATATTCAACGTTTTTCAGCTCCTTTTTTTACTGGGGTTACTAAAATTTTATTTAATTCCCCTTTGCCTAAAGAAATATTTTTATTTTTATCAATAATTAAAATTTGATGGTTGTTTTCTTTATGTATTTTTTCCCCTTCTGATAAATCTTTTTGATGCATTTTTCTGCTGAAAAAATTTCCTCCATTGAATCTGTGGATTTTATAAAATCCATTAGGTGCAGAATTCAAATCCATCACATCATCAGAAGTTTCTACAAAAATTCTTGAAGCTTCACTATTTCTAAGCATAATCTTATTTTCATCTATTTTGAATATTTTTGGATCATTAAATGGAGATACGTGAAATAATTTTATATTTTTGCCTGGTTTTAAACCCAAGGCATATAATCTTTCTCTATCTCTATTATTAGTTTCAATAGATAATATTTTAGCTTCTATTCCTTCTTTTAGTTGATTCAAATTTATTTTCAAGATGGCCATCTCCTTTTTGATGTTGTATCTATATTTTAGCAAATATAATAATCTTAGGCAACCCTAATTTTTAAAGCTTTTGTTTTTTTAATTAAAAATTAATGTAAATTAAAATATGAAACAAAATTGAATTTATAATTTAACAAAAACTATAAAATAAAAGAAGCTGAAAAAATCAGCTTCTTTTATTTTAAATGGTTGGGAGAGGAGGATTCGAACCCCCATTCTCGGAGTCAGAGTCCGATGTCTTGCCATTAGACGATCCCCCAATTTGAACGTAAAAAATTATAGCATTTTTGATTTGCTAAGTCAAGATAAATATATTAAAATAGTATTAAATATGAACATTTTCAAAAAAAAAGAGTCTAATTAAATGAGGCTAAAAAAAGGGGGATATTTATGGCTAAAAAGAAAAAAGATACAGATAAAATTATCTCGCAATTAGGAAATATTGATTTAGAAGACGTAAAAGAAGAAGGCGACGAGGCTGTTGTAAAAGTAAAAAAGAAAAATAAGAAAAAACTTAAAGATGTAGACACAATAATAAAATCATTAAAAAGAAAAGCCAAGAAAAAAGATAATACCCTTGATTATTCAGATATCGATGAAGCAATTCCTGCTGAAACCTCAGACGAAATTGATAGTGATTTTATTGAAAAAATTTACTCAGCTTTAGAAGAAAGTGGTATCAATATAAGCGATGAAACAGAAGAAGAAATGGATGAAACAAGTGATGAAGAAAAAGAAGATATGTTAGAAATTTATGGTGACTTTGAATTAAAAATGTATGATAACATATCTTTGGGAGATCCAATTAAAATTTATCTTAAAGAGATATCAAAAGTAAATTTATTAACTCCAGCAAGAGAGAGACAGCTTGCAAGAAGAGCTCAAAAAAATGATAGAAAAGCTAGAGACGAATTGATAAGGGCTAATTTAAGATTAGTAATAAGTATAGCAAAAAGATATACCGGAAGAGGACTTAGTTTTTTAGACTTAATACAAGAAGGCAATATAGGGCTTATAAAAGCAGTTAAAAAGTTTGATTGGAAAAAAGGATTTAAATTTTCAACATATGCAACATGGTGGATAAGACAAGCTATAACCAGAGCAATCGCGGACCAAGCAAGGACAATAAGAATACCAGTTCATATGGTTGAAACTATCAATAAGATGAATAAACTCATTAGAGAATATTTACAAGAATATGGAGAATATCCAACAGCCGAAGAGTTATCAAAAAAAATGGACAAGACCGTAGAAAAAGTCAACGAAATACTTATGAGTGCGAAAGATATTATCTCTTTAAATTCTCCCATTTCATCTGGTAATGGAGACGATGATGAATCTGAAACTGGAGACTTTATTGGTTCTGAAGACATGACTCCTGAAGAAGTAGCCCAACAAATGATCTTAAAAGAAAAATTAGAAGAAGTTTTAGATACTTTACATCCAAAAGAAGCCTTAGTATTAAAAATGAGATATGGCTTTCTAGATGGAAAACAAAAAACACTTGAAGAAGTTGGTCAATTCTTTAATGTAACTAGAGAAAGAATTAGACAAATAGAAACAAAAGCTCTCAGAAAATTAAGACATCCAAGTAGAAGCTCACAACTAAGAGACATAGTAGATGGATAATAAATCGGGTTAGCCATTTGGCTAACCCTTTTTTTAATACTCAATATCATTTAAAATTAATTTTCCTTGTAGACTATCTTTTTCAACATAGAGTTCCAATTTATGTGTTTCTTGGGCTGAAGTACTCTTAAAAGTAACAATATAAGTGTTTGTTAGAGCTTCTATAATTCCAATACTTTCCAAATCTACATTTCCCCCACCGTCAGTATAAAGTATCAATCCAGAAGTTTCTGTAGACAAACTTCTAACATCATCAGGGTCTTCATAATCTGATTCTGGATCAGATATACTATAGCTATAACCTGGAACTACGACTGAATGAATAACTCCTCTATTTTTAATTTTCATAAGAACATCAGATTTTTCAAGCCATTCAGAATCTGTTCTACCTCCATCAGCGAGGCCATCATCTGTATAATGTGATGTAGCATCTGTTATTAAGATAAACAATCTTTCAGCTCCACCTCTCCAAGATATGTTGTTCCATGCAAATAAAAGTGCTTCATATGGATTTTCAGGAGTACCAGCACCACCATAAGCAAAAATATTATTTTCTACATAATCTTTTATATTTGAAGGGGTGTCCAAATTTTTCCATGAGGGGTCATAAGTATAATCTCCAGCTGTATTTTGAGCTGGCCCATAATCGTTATATGGAATGACTGAAACTTGAACATCAAGTCCAGAAGTTTCTAAAGAATCAGAAAATGATACTATACTGTTTTTAACACCTGTAATAGCACCACCCATACTACCAGTTGCATCTAATATAATAGATATATCAGTTTTTGATTTAACATCAGATAATTTATCTATTACATAACCTTTCTTATTTTCATCTTCAAATAAATAAACTTCTGATTCCACAAGGTCAACTTCTTCACCTGGGATACTTACTTTTAATCTAATATAATCTTCAATTGCTACAGGAGTCAAAAATCCACTTTTATCTATATCTCCATTAATAATAAAATCATCTCTCCAAGAAGTTTTCTGGGATGAATTCAAATCTACAGCGTCAGCGTCTTCAGTCACGTTAGATGATGTTATTTTTAAATCTGCACAAGATATTAAAAAAATTCCTAAAATAATAATTACTGAGAGGTAAATAACTTTATTTTTCATATAAATCCCCCCTTAAAATCCTATTCCAATGCCTGCATGAACAGAATAAATTCCCGACAACTCAAAATCAAAATTAATAGAACTTGTGCCCTCAACAAAGAAAATCAATAATTTTCCAAATTGAAGACCGGCTTTAAGTTTTGCCCATCCATCATAGAAACTAAAACCAGTTTGCTCAATATCAAAAATAAAAATAGGTGCAGCTCCACCATACAAATATGTATTACCAAGTTTTAAACTCAATAGTAAATATGGGTCTACTTCTAGAAATCTTACTTCGGTTAATTCATCTGAAGCTTCGTCAAAAGAGGCCATTGGTAAATATATATCTCCAGAAAGACCTAACGGAAATCCTAACATAGTTACTCTTCCACCTAAATAAACTCTTTCTCTTCCTCCTAATTCAATTCCCCCAAGAGCACCTACATTAAAAGAAAAAGAAATAATAAAGAAAGTGAAGACTATAAAAACAACTAATAACTTTTTCATGTTACCACCTCCTGCCATTTCCCGATAATTTTCATAAAAAAATACTCAAATGTTGTTAATTGAAGTGTATAACAACATTAATATAATATCAATATTATTATATCATAAAAAAAATAAAAAAAACACAGATTTTCATCTGTGTTTATTAAAAATAAATTATTATTATTTTTTGTAATCTGTTTCAACCATTATACATTTTTCAAAAGAATAATCTAAACCATTATCTTCCAAATATTCTTTTAATTCGTGTGATTCAGCTCCTGGTTGATACCAGAGCTCTTTAAAACCAAGGTCTTTTGCTTTTTTGGTAACTTCAAGTCCTATTTTTGGAGGAACAACAAATACTAAAACATCTGTATCATCTGGTAATTCAGAAATATCTGAATAAGCTTTAAACCCTTCTACTTCGTCATACTTTGGAGTAACGGGATAAAGATTGAAACCCTTTTGTTTTAAGTTTTTCATTATTTTATTACCATATTTCTCTTTGCTTTGAGTTGCCCCAATTAAAGCGATGTTATTGTAATCATTTGCATTTCTCATATTTAACCCTCCTTAATTTCTTCGATATCTTCTTTGGCGGTATGCCAAGATAAAGTAAAACATTTAATTCTCATTGGAAAGTCTTTAATATTTTCAAAAAGATCTAATTCTCCTATTTTTTCTTTATCAAAATCTTCGCCTCTAGCCATCTTTAAAACTTCTTGAATAAAATCTTCAGCTTCTTTGACTTTCTTGCCTTTAATAGCATCACACATTATAGCTGCAGAAGCTTGGGAAATAATACAACCATGGCCTTCAAAAGAAACATCTTTGATAACTCCATTTTCTGGTTTCATATAAACTTTTAATTCATCACCACATGAAAGGTTCTTACCCTGTTTTTCATGGGCATCTTCAATAACTCTCTTATCTTTTGTATTTTTAGCATAATCTAAAATAATTTCTGAATAAATATCTTCTAAACTCAAGATAACCATCCCTTTATTTTTTTTAATGTTTCAATAAATTTATCTATTTCTGATTTGTCATTATAAATACTAAAACTTACTCTACATGATGATTTAATTCCTAGTTGTTTCATTAAAGGCTGAGCACAATGATGGCCACTTCTTATTCCTATTCCACCAAGGTCGTTTAACATATGTGCAATATCATGTGGATGAATTTTTTCAACGTTAAAACTAATTAAAGAATTATGAGATCCATCTTTTGGCCCATAAATTTCCAAACCTTCAATGACATTCATTTTTTCTAAAGCATAATCTGTAAGTTTTTTCATATGCTGAGATATATTTTCTTGTCCTATCTCCTCTATGATATTAATTGCTTCTGTAAATCCTATAAATGAAGAAATATTAGGTGTTCCTGCTTCAAATTTAAAAGGAAGTATATTGAAAGTAGTTTCATCTAAAGTTACTTTATCAATCATTTCTCCACCGGTAATAAATGGTGGCATGTTTTCAAAAAGTTGCTTTCTACCCCATAAAACACCTATTCCAGTAGGTCCAAGCATTTTATGTGCTGAAAAACTAATAAAATCTACGTTTAATTCTTGTACATTTAATTTTTTATGAGTAATAAGTTGTGCAGCGTCTATATGGATTAATGTACTTGGGTTTTTCTCTTTAATTTTTTTGATTAAATTCTTAAGATCTATTTCTTGACCTGTTACGTTTGATTGTCCAGTTATAGTAACTAATTTTGTTTTATCATTTACTAACTCAATAAACTCTTCTATTAAAATAATACCATTTTTTGGTTGGTAAAATTTCAAATTAACATTTTTATTTTTTGTTACCTGTTGCCAAGGAACTAAATTTGCATGATGTTCTATAGAAGTTAATAAAATTTCATCTTTGTCACTAATCAAATCAGAAGAAATAATAGAGTTTGCCAAAGTATTAATTGACATAGTGGTTCCTGAAGTAAAAATTACTTCATCTGTAGAATTAGCGTTTATGAAATTTTTAACGCTTTCCCTTGTAGATTCCATAACTTCTGTCGATTCATTGCCAAGTAAATGAGAAGATCTATGAACATTAGCCTTTTTATTAGTATCAAAATTATAAACAGCATCAGCCACTCTTTTTGGAACCAAAGATGTGGCTGCAGAATCAAAATATATTATATTATTATTACCTATTTTTCTATCTAAGGTAGGAAAATCAATATTATATTTTTGATTCAATCGCATTTCTAATCACTCCTGCTGTTTCTTCATGATATTTTTCTATTTCATCTAAAAATGGTTCAAAAATTCCAAAAGACATGAGTTTTTTAGCATCAAGTTTGGAATATCCTCTAGTCATTAAATAATATAATTTTTGTTCATCTAAAGTACCTACACTAGCTGCGTGAGAAGCGTTGACTTCATGTTCATCAACTAATAAACTCGGAATAGCTTCTGCTCTAGCTTTTTCTGAAAGTAATAAAGTATATTCTTCTTCTGCAGCGGTTGCTTCTTTTGCACCTTTTTTAAGATCTAAGAAACCTCTAAAAACAGCCTTTGCAGAATCTTTAAGAACACCTTTGCCCATAATATTACCCAAGGATTCAGGTGCATAAAATCTTATTAAATAAAGCATATCTATTACATTATCATTGTCACCTAAAAAATATGGTTTTATATTTCCTTCAGCGTATTTACCATTTAGTCTAAAAATATAATGAGGTGCAGAAACTTTACCTTCAATATGTAAATCAAAAACATTTATTTTACCACTTTCTTTTACTTCAAAAAGAGCGTTATCTATGTTTATATCATTTTTATTCAATAAATTCACATTTATTATATTCAATTCAGCGTTTTCATTTATAACCCCTCTAAGAGATGTTGTTCTAAATAAATCTTTTTCTGAATTAATAATTCTGACTAAAGTTAACTTAGACCCTTTTTTCATGTTAAATACAGTGTTTTCTATAATTTGTTCTTGGTCGTATTTTACTATTACAGTACCTAAATCTTCGTTTTTTTCAGCTTTGAAATAAAAGCCATGGTTAAAAAACGTATCAGACATAAGGAGAAATTTTCTATGAGCTCCTTCAAAATCATATTTCGCCAAAATCTCAAGTCCTTCTGTATCTATAGAATCAATTGAGTTTGCAACTCCTTGAATATTTGGAGATATTTTTTCAACATATTTTTTGGGATCATAACCATTTAACTTAGCTCTTTTCCATTTTGGAAAACCCCATTCTTTATATGATTTATATCTTATATTTTTATATTCAATTAATTTTTCATTCTTTATGAATTCTGTAGATAATGCTAGTTCTTTTTCTGAATAATCAGAATCAGAATTTATTTGTGGCACGACCCACTCGACTGTTTTAAAATTTTTATGTTGTAAATCTATAGCTTTTTCAAAAATTGCATCCATTAAACTCACTCCTTAACCTATAGATGATTCGACTTCTAAGTTTATTAATCTATTTAATTCTAAGGCGTATTCAATAGGTAACTCTTTTGCAAATGGCTCTACAAAACCTCTTACAACCATTGCTTTTGCTTCTGCTTCCGATAAACCTCTTGTCATTAAATAATATATTTGTTCTTGTTTTATTCTACCTATTTTAGCTTCATGCCCTACATCTGAATCTTGATTGTGAACTTCAATTAAAGGAACAGTATCACTTTTTGATTCATTATCTAGCATAAGAGCTTGACATTCGACATTTGCTTTTGCACCTTTTGCATTTTCACCAATTTTGAGCCAACCTCTGTAGAAAGCCCAACCTCCACCAACACTTATAGACCTGGCATCTATACTTGCGGATGTATAAGGAGCGAACATAAGGACTTTTGAACCAGCATCCATATGTTGATTAGGACCTGCATATGTGATAGCTTTTGTTTCTGTTTTTGCTCCTTTTCCTTTAAGAATTGAAGAAGGGTAAATCATTGTTTTGTATGAACCAAGAGAACCAGAAACCCATTCCATCATACCGTCTCTATCTACAATAGCTCTTTTTGTATTTAAATTATATGTGTTTTTACTCCAGTTTTGTATTGTTGCATATTTTACTCTGGCACTTTCTTTAACATATATTTCAACCATACCAGCATGTATATTCGTTGTATTGTAAAATGGTGCTGAACAGCCTTCAATAAAAGCAAGTTCTGAACCTTCATCAGCAATTATAATAGTATGTTCTAATTGTCCCATTCCAGGATTGTTCATTCTAAAGTATGCTTGTAAAGGTAAAGGTACTTTAACACCTTTTGGAACATATAAAAAAGTTCCACCACTCCAAATAGCTCCGTGCAAAGCAGCATATTTATGATTGGTTGCAGCAACAGCTTTCATGAAATGTTGTTTTACCAAATCAGGGTGTTTTTTTACAGCTGTTTCCATGTCCATGAAAATAACCCCAAGATCTTCCAAATCTTTTTGAACATGTTGATAAACAACTTCTGAATCATATTGTGCCCCTACACCAGCAAGGGCTTTTCTTTCAGCTTCTGGTATACCAAGTTTTTCAAAAGTATCTTTTATATCATCAGGAACCTCATCCCAGTTATTCGATCTTTTAGCATTTGGTTTAATATAAGCAACTATTTTAGATAAATCTAAATCATCTAAATCAACTCCAAATTGAGGATCTTTCCACGATTGAAATATTTTTAGAGACTTTAATCTTAATTTAGTCATCCATTTAGGTTCTTTTTTTTGTTCAGAAATTTCCTGTATAATTTTTTCATTTAAACCCGGAAGAGATTTATAAGAATATCTTTCAGGGTTTCTAAAATCAAATCTACTTTGATCTATCAATAAATCTTGCATATTGAAATCTTTATTTGCCATTTAAATCACTCCTTGAAATATCTTATACCTCTTCTTCTTTTATCATTGTATAACCTTTTTCTTCAATTTCTTCTGCTAAATCAGCATCTCCTGTAGAAATTATTTTTCCCCCATAATATACGTGAACAAAATCAGGTTTTATATAATTTAAAATTCTCTGGTAATGAGTAATCATCAACATACCCATATTCTCATTCTTGAACTTATTAATCGAATCAGAAACAATTCTTAAAGCATCAACATCAAGACCTGAATCTATTTCATCTAAAATTGTTAATTTTGGAGAAATCAAACCCATTTGTAAAATTTCACTTTTCTTTTTTTCTCCACCAGAAAATCCAGTGTTAACATATCTATCTAAAAATACTTTATCCAATGAAACAACATCTGATAAATCCATGATTTTTCTATTGACTTTTAAAGCTGATGAATCGTCTTCAGAGTTAATATTTCTGTATGAGTTCAATAAAAATTGTCTCATTTTTACACCCTCTATTTCTTCAGGTGATTGAAAAGACATAAATAAACCAAGTTTTGCTCTTTCATCTGTATCTAAATTTAAAATAGATTCACCTTTGAATAATATATCTCCTTCTGTTATTTCAAATTTCGGGTTTCCCATAATAACATTTGCTAATGTTGATTTACCAGAACCATTTGGTCCCATAATTGCATGTATTTCGCCTTCATTGATTTTTAAATTAACACCTTTAAGGATCATTTTGTTTTCATCAATGACCTTTGCTTTTAAGTTTTTGATTTCTAAAAGATGAGCCATCTTTCTTCCTCCTTTAAATACGATAAAATTTGTGGTATATTTTAATTAAATTCTACCATATAAGTCGTATTTAAGTCAATTCAGTATAATTCAATACTGTAAACATTTTTTTAATAGATAAACAAGAGAATCATATAGTGGATTTGTGATTTTTTTGAATGTATAAATATGTTATAATTAATTAAGATGAAAATTAGCGTATTTTACTAAAAATTAAGCTTAATTAAAGATATATAATATATAATAGTATATATTAAATAAGAGGAGGAATATTAAACTACATGCCTGATTCTCCAATAAAGTATGAACTCATACATAAAGATAAATATTCTAATGCTAGAAGAGGAAGAATCCATACTCCTAGAGGAATAATAGAAACACCAGTTTTTATGCCAGTAGGAACAAATGCAACTGTAAAAACTTTAACAAATGAAATGATAAGAGAAATTGGTTCAGAAATTATTTTAGGAAATGCTTTTCATTTATTTTTAAGACCAGGTCTTGAAATAATGAAAGAATTTGGTGGGATACATAATTTTATGAACTGGGAAAAGCCACTTCTAACTGATAGCGGTGGATTTCAAGTCTTTTCTTTAAAAGATAGAAAAATTACTGAAGAAGGGGTTAAATTCAGATCTCCTTTAGATGGATCAAAAATAATGATGACTCCAGAAAAATCTATGGAGATTCAAAAAATAATAGGTTCTGACATTGCCATGGCTTTTGATGAATGTGTGGATGCAAATTCTGATTATAAATACTTCAAAGATTCAATTGAAAGAACATATAGATGGGCAAAAAGATCATATCAAGCTCACGACAAAAAAGAACAAGCTTTGTTTGGGATTTTTCAAGGGGGTCTTTTTGAAGACCTTAGAGAAAAAAGTCTTGAACAGATAACTTCAATTCCCTTTGATGGTTATGCTATTGGGGGATTAGCAGTTGGTGAAAAATATCAAGACAGTGAAAAAATCTTAAAAAAATTTGGTAATAAAATGCCTGAAAATAAACCAAGATACATTATGGGTATTGGTTCACCAACAATGATGATGCTTTCTGTTGAAAATGGAATGGATATGTTTGATTGTGTTTTTCCTACTAGAATAGGAAGACATGGAACTGCATTAACTTGGAAAGGTAAATTAAACATAAAATCTGCAAAAAACAAATTTAGTAAAGAACCAATAGAAGAAGAATGTAATTGTTATACCTGTCGTAATCACACAAGAGGGTATCTGAACCATCTTTTTAAAAGAAATGAGAACACAGGTAAAACTCTTTTAAGCATTCATAACTTATATTTCAACATAAACTTTGTAAAAAAGATGAGAGAAGCAATAGAAAACGATGCATTTTTAGATTTTAAAAAAGAGTTTTTTGAAAATTCAGATTATCCTCTTGAAAACTAAATAGGAGGGATATTCAGTGAAATCTTTTAACAAACATTATAACGATCTAAAACCAGAATTACATGCATCAATTAACAAGACTTTTAAACTAAGTGAAGTAAAAAAAGAATTCGTGAGGAAAGTTGTAGAATTATTATCTAAAATTTACGGAGAAGAAGAATTACCTAACAGAGTTGAAGAAGAAATATCTTTTAAACCTAAGGAATCTCCTTATTTTACTCTTTCAGAAGATTTAAAAGAATTTTTAAAAGAAGATTTAGAAGATAGTGATCTGAAACCTATAATAGAAAAGATTGCGAAAGATTATAACGATAGATATATACATATCGAAAAAGATGACCGAAATAATGAAACATTTAGAAAAATCTAGAATGAAACCTTTATAAAACAGTAATCCGGAAACGGATTACTGTTTCTATAATTGAAATGAGGTGTGTTATTTGAAACAAAAATACTTTTGGAAAATACTATTCTATATTTATATTATATTACTTGTTATATCTACAATAATAAAACCACCTTTTAACTATTCAAGCTATTATTATGAAGATAAAATAATTCATTTATTGTCATTTTTTATTGCTTCTGATTTATTCAGTCTTGCATTTTATGAAAAGACGAAGAAAGTAAAATATTTTATACTTCTTTTCTTTTTTCTACTTTTACCTGCAGGTATTGAATATATGCAGTCATTTTCTGTATATAGAGTATTCTCATATGATGATATGATTTTTGGGTACTATGGAATAATTCTAGGGTTATTTTATTATTTCATAAAAAGAAAAGCTTTTAAACATTAACGAATGGAGGAATGAAATTGTCTGATCTAAAATATGCTTTGGTGTATTTAGAGTTAAAACCAGAATATGCAAAAATAAATAATCTTCCTGTTAAATTACCTTTATTAGTACAGGATTATAAAAGAGCTGTTGAAAAAAATAAAATACCTCTTGAGACTATTTTGAGAGGTTTAGAAGCACAATACGAAGTAGACCCAAACGAATATTATGGTTCTTATTTAGTATTTTACCTATATGAAAAATTTAAAAAGTTGTTGGAAGAAGATGATCTAAAAGGTGCTGAGATATACTTACAAAAAGCAGCATCAATTTTACAAGATTATAGATTCCATTTTTATTATGGGCTATTACTCAAAAAACACGGACAAGAAGAATTAGCGGAAATGGAATTAAAACAATGTACAAAAGATAACCCATCTTTTGCATATGGTTTTTATGAATTAGGAAATTTAATGTATGAAAGAAAAATCTATGACGAAGCTTTAGATAATTTTATGAAAGCTATAGAAGTAAAAAAAGATTTTATATTATCTTATGTAAAAATCGCTGATGTATATATGGAAAACGGAAGATACGAAGAAGCATTGGATTTTCTAAATCAATCACTAAAAATCGACAAAAATTTCCTACAATCCTACTTAAGGATAGGAGTTATATATAATCAATTGCAAAGATATAAAGATGCTTATATAATATTAAATCAAGCCACAGAACTTGAAGGTGCTGATTTTGAAATTTATTATAATTTATCGTATACTTTACAAAAACTAGGGAGACACAGAGAGTCTAAAATAGCTATAGAAAAAGCGCTTCAAAAAAATAAAGAAGACTTTATTCTTCATGAATATTCTTTGATATTAAAAAATCTTGGCCTTTTTCAAGAATCACTCGAAAAAGAAGAACAAGCATTAGAAATAGCAAACGAAGACAACAAAGATTTAATTTTAATAACTCTTTTAAAATTATCTACTATTCTTGAAGATGAATATAGAGTTGAAAAGTATTATGAAATGATAAAAAAAGAAGATTTTGAAAATTCGGCGAATTTATTTTATTTTTTCTATACACTTGCCCAAAACAAAATAAAAGATGCGAAATATATAATTTCACAAAATGATGAATCCTTATACTTTCAATCTTTATTAGAAAAATTAAACAAAATAGATTTTTATATAGATAAATTAGAAAAAATGACAGATACTAGAATTACTGATTCAATCTTAGAAAGTGTTACAGAAGAAGGAATCATAGATGGAGTTCTCTTATCAGAAGAATTGAATAAAAGAGGTGTTGGAGGAATATCCATAGCTTGGCTAAAAGAAGACAACATGAAAGAAGCAAAAAGCAAACCTGAAGGAATAGGGATATTAACTAATGCTCTATTGTTATCTGGATTTAATTTTGCTCTATCCGAAAGGGTAACCAGTATGATAAGTAATTTGATTTGGAAAGATGGAGAAGGTTTAGCTTACTCAAAACTTTTACAAAAATTCTATATAGACAGAGTATTTGGCGAAAAAACACCACTAGAAGTTTTCATAGAACAAAATTTAGAGGAAGTAAAAGATATGAACTATAAACTATCTCAAGTTTTGATTGATTATGATATCATTACTATGGATTATGATTCTTTGTTAGAATTTAAAATGATCAACTTTGAAGATGCAATAAAAGTATTTATATCTTCAATGAGACTAAACTTTAAACCTGACTATATAAGTAATGACAACTTTGTAGACAAAAATGTAAAAGATATAATAGAATTTGTACTGAATTTAAACGATTTCTAAGAGGTGTAAAAAATGAAAAAAAATTATTTATTTGTAATGATTATTTTAATAATATCGCTTATCACATTATCAGTTGAGATCACTCCAAGATCTCCTTCGAACAATTCTGATAATGTTGATATTAGAAATATATTTAGATGGAATATTTCTGAAGATTCTGACTTTAATTATAATTTATATTTGTCCACAGAAAAAGAAATTGAAGAGAACGACCTGATAATATCAAACTTGTTTTCAAATTTTTATGCTGGTAATATTTTAAAACCAGACACAAATTATTATTGGCAAATAGAAGCTATTAAAGATGATCAAAACTATAAAAGCGATATTTTTCATTTTAAAACCAGACCTCTTAAAGATGGAGATATTTTTGAAATAATTTATGGAGATTATGAACAAATAGAGTTTTATAATGACTATTATTTAGGCATAAAAATTAACTCAATAGATGTTTTAGATAAAACCAAGGAAGTAATCAATTCATTTTCTTTAAAATCAGAAATGAAAAAAATTTCTTACTACGAAGATAAAGGACTAATTCTAGATACGGAAGGAAATTTATACATATTAAAAGAAAAAGATTTAACTGAAATAAAAACCGAACAAAATTTTATAGATATACAAAATAACATTTTATTATCTAATGATGGATTATATTATTTTGAAAATGAAGAAATAAAAGACTTTATAAAAAATAAAAACATTTCAAAAATAAAAGCTATAAAAGAAGAACTTTTTGTTATATATGAAGAAAAAGTAGAAAGATATTCTAAATCATTATCTCTTTTAAATGAAACAGCTGAAGAAAGCGTCCTAGATATATTTTCTTTTGAAAAAGGTTATTTAATCTTAAAAAATGAAAAAATCATATCTTTGGATAAAGAGTTAAAAAAAGAAAATGAGGTAAAATTCAATGTAAATTTTGAGAAATTAAATAGAAAAATACAAACTTCAAATGGATATATATATATTCTTTCTGGAAAAGACATATTATCAATTTACAATGAAAAATTAGAAAGAATTAAATCTATAAATTTAGATTTTAAAACAAACTACATAATTTCAGATAAAGAAAATTTTATTTTAATAGGAGAAAGTATAAAGGCTCAAAACATTAATGGTGATACTTTTTGGTCATATGGAACATTGAATGAAATGGAAATCTTTTCTGCTCCTATTATAAAAGAAGATTCTTTTTTAATTGGAGTTTCTGATTACTTAAAAAGACATCTGTTCTTTTACAATGATTTTTCAGAAGATATTGGTGGAGAGTTCATAAAAACCAATGCCTTTTTCAAAAAAACAGTTAAAGAAGAAAAACAAGAAGAAGACCTTGAAGTAGAAGAACCCGAAGAAGAAATAGAAGAACAGGAAAAAGAACAAGATCAAACAACTGCTCAAAGCACACCTACAAAAGCAGCAACAGAATTATCGCCTGAAGAGGAAATTACTTTTGAATCAACTATAAACAATATAGATTTTTCTGATTTTCCGACTATAACCTCGACACCAGAAGACCTGTTAGAAGACGAATTCACTTTACCTTCAACAAGTATTGAGGATGAAATGGATTTTACATTAGATTCAACAGAAACTCAAATTGATATAATAACTGAAAAATCAACAATTACAGAAACACCAACAATGACAGAAGATTCAACTATTACTGACATTGCTACTATCACTGATATGTCTACACATACAGAAGAATTAACAAGTCTTTCAACTGAATCAACTATAAGTTTAGAAGACATAGATTTTGAGTTCTACTATGAATATGTAGACTATATAGATGAAATGTATAAAAATCTAAAAAATGGAGTTTCTGATCTCTTTAAAGAAGAAAAAATTGTTGAACAAACAAAAATTATTGAAAAAAACGAAGATATCTATGTTTATGATATTAATATAGATAAAAGTGCTACAGAAACAGCAATTTATTTAAGTGGTTACAAAGATAACGGAGATTGGAACAATTTAATATTCAAACTAGATGAAAATCTTGAAATAACAAAAGAAAAAATCTTTGGAGGTAATAAAACAGATTTCATCAAAAAATCATTGATCACAAAAGATGCCTCAAATAACTCTGTATTAATATCTGTGGGAGACACTTCAAGCGAAGGACTCAACGGAGATGTTTCTCTAATTTCTTTAGATAAGGATTTAAAAGAAAATTATTCCATGAATTATGGAGACATAGGTAGAGACTCTGGTATTTATATAGATGATTATGACGGAGAAAATTATATAATAATGGGAAATTTATATGTAAACAACAAACTTACAGATATGTTTTTGGCTAAATATTCAAATGATGGATCAAGACTATGGACTTCTAATTTTGGAGGAAAATCAATAGAAATATCAAAAGAATTTTCAGTAGATAATCAAGAAAATATATTAGCCCTTGGGTCTACGAGATCTTTTGGATATGGCGGATTTGATATATATTTGATTAAAATGGATTTTTATGGAAATGAAATCTGGTCTAATACCTTTGGAACAGAAACAAATGACCTTCCTGTAGGAATAAAAAGCATTTCCAACAATAGATTTTTAGTAGTTTATCAGGCAGAAAGGGAAGGTTCTTTTGAAAATAGAGTAATGGTAATAAACAGCGAAGGAAATATAATTAGACAGTTCTCTTCTGAATCAGAAGGCTATGAAAAATTCTTAGGTATAAAAGAATATAAAAACCAATATTATATCTATGGATTTAAAAGAGAAGAAGAAAAAACAAAAGGAATAATTTATACAATCAATTTAGAAAATGGCGAAATTAAAAAAACATTTGAAATAATTAGAGACGTAAATTTTGAAATACAAGCAATTGATTTCCATGAAGACATTATATATATTGCAGGAAATGAAGATGACGAAAAAAATAAAATAATTATTATAAAAAAAGAATTGAAGGGAGACAAATAATGGAACTTTGTTCAGTATATGATAAATGCGGTGGATGTAACAAACTAGATATAGCCTACGAAGAACAGTTAAAAGAAAAAGAGCAACACTCACTTCAAATATTTAAAGATAAAGAAGTGGAAATAGAAAACTACAAAGGAATAAAACCATCTCCAGAACTATACCATTACAGAAACAAGATGGAATACACATTTGGTGATGAATACAAAGGCGGTCCTTTAAACCTCGGTATGAAAGGCCGAAAAATGAAATTCAACGTCTATTACACAAGAGACTGTAAAATAGCAGACAA
>JBNJGY010000007.1:0-53666 GCA_051748045.1 Thermotogota bacterium | reverse complement strand
TATCATCTATTTCTTTTTTATCTTGGTTTTTAGAATAATAATCTATATATTCTTTAGAATCCTTTTTATAAGACATTCTAGCAAATATTGTATCTCTTTCATCTATAATTTTGTATTTCATTAAATATCTCCTAATCTTTATATTTATCAGCTATATTTTTCATCTCTTTTTCATTTTCTAAAAATATTTTTACTAACTCTGGGTCAAAATGAGAATTTGCTTCATCTTCGATTTGGTTAATTGCTTTCAAATGACCCCAAGGTTCTTTGTATGGTCTTTTACTTCTTAAAGCATCGTATACATCTGCAATGGAAACAATTCTAGCACAAAGAGGAATATTATTCCCTTTTAAGTTTAAAGGATATCCTGAACCATCATAATGTTCATGATGATGGTGGGCTATATCTGCAGCCATTTCCATTGTAGGCTTTTCTTTTAATATTTCATATCCTAATGATGTGTGTGTTTTCATTATCTCAAATTCCTCTTTTGTAAGTCTTCTTGGTGCGAGAAGAATTGAATCATTTATTCCAACTTTACCAATATCATGTAGAGGAGCAAACATTTCTATATCTTGGCAGAATTTTTTTGGCATACCAAGTTTTTCTGCCATTAGTTTCGCATATTTTCCTACTCTAGTTATGTGTTCACCTGTCTCATTGTCTCTTATTTCAGCTACTTCTGTAATTGTTTTATATATATCCAATCTTATTTTTAAATCTTCTTCTCTTTTTTCAGTTATATCGACTGGTATACCAAGGTAATTTGTTATATTACCATCAGAATCATGAATAGCACTAATTATTAAGTTAACCCATATCAAATCGCCATTTTTCTTTTGATTAGGAATTGTACCTTCCCAATATCCTATTTTTGGATCAGAAATAGATTCCCATAACTCTGTGAATAAATCATGATATTTTTGTTTTGGATAGCCAAGATCATAATATTTATCAATTCCTGGATTTAATATGTTAGGTCCTTTCCCAATTACTTCATCATAATTATATCCATACAATTCTAAGAACTTTGGATTTACATAATTTATATATCCTTTGGTATCAGTTATAAGCATTCCATGAATTGATGATTGAAAAGCTTTATAATAGAGTTCTTTTTCTTTAGAAAGATTTTCTATTTCTGTTATATCAGTCAAAATAATCATACATTTTCTATTGTATTTAATTGGTTTTATTTTAAAATCAAAAACCTGATCTTTATATTCCACTTTTTCACTTTTTAGTTTAAAAGAACCACAAACACTACAAAATCTATCATTAAATTGTTTTGGATATAAAACTTTTATTTCTTCTTGATTTTCAAATCCATTTTCTTTTAACCACTTCATTGTTGATTTGTTAGAATAAACAATTTCACCATCACATTCAACAATTAAAACAATATTTGGATTAGTTTCAGGAAGAAGAGAAAGGAATTCTAATTTTTGAAACATTTTATTTTTTTCTGAAAAATTAAGATTCTTTTCTGCTGTCTTCATAGTATCTGAAAGTTTTATATCTTTAATTATTATTTCTTTAAGTTTATTCATTATTTTTTTTATTTTTTCTAATTTAAAGGCTTTCTCAGAATAGATATAAATATCAGCTATTCTTTCCCCAGAATCAAGAAAAATTGGCTCTCTAATATAACCTGAAAGATATTTATTTCTATCTTCTGGATAAATTATTTCAATATTAATATCATTTTCTATTTCCATTAATTCTATAATATCTTTCCATCTTTGTTTTATGTATTCATCTATTGATTCTAGGAAATTCATTGTGATCCCTCCTATATTCAAACAAGATAGTCTTTATCGTATTTAATCATATATTAAAATAATATCATATTTTGGAATTAAATAAACAAGTGATTAGTTAATTTTTTTGAGAACTCTTTGCAATCATTTATGATTTTAATATTTTTTTAATTAATTTTATTTTACTTAGCATAAAAAATATCTCCAAAGTAGATTTTTGTTTAAATTATTGCTGGTGTCTACTTTGGAGATAGCATATCTATTATTAAAATACTTTTTGATTTTTTGACATTTTTACTTTTTCAATAAAATATTTGTGTACATATAATTGATCTGTTAATTCTGGATGAAATGAAGTAACTAATACATTTTTTGATTCTGCTGCGACTATTTTCCCATCTATTTTTTTGAGTATATTTACTTCAGAACCAAATTCAGTGATTATTGGTGCTCTTATAAAGACCATTTCTATTTTTGTATCTGATATTTTAGGGATTTTTTCTTCTATTACAAAACTTCCACTTTGTCTACCAAATGCATTCCTTTGAACTTCTATATCTATTAAATTTAGATAATTCCTAGATGAAATTATAAGTCCAGCACATGTTCCCCAAATAGATTTTATCTTTGAAAATTGTATTATCTCTTTTTCAAAGCCATACAATTTAATCAATTTCATTAATGTAGTGCTTTCTCCACCAGGAATTATTAATCCATCGATCTCTTTCAGTTGTTTATTATTTTTGACTTTTACTGGTAAAACTCTATCAATTTTTTTTAATGTGTTAATATGTTCTTCAATTCCACCTTGCAAAGATAGAATTCCAATTTTTATCATTTTACCAACCTCTGTGAGCATATTTTTCATTTTCATCAAGAGTATCAATATTTATTCCTACCATTGCTTCTCCTAAATTTTCAGATACCTTTGCTAAGATAGATGCGTCTTCAAAATGGGTTACAGATTCTACAATAGCTTTTGCTCTTTTTCGAGGATCTCCTGATTTAAAAATTCCAGAACCAACAAAGACTCCATCTGCACCTAATTGCATCATTAAAGCAGCATCAGCAGGAGTAGCAACCCCACCTGCAGCAAAATTAACAACAGGTAATTTACCGTTTTTTGATACAAATTCAATTAAATCTAAAGGAGCTTGTATTTCTTTTGATTTATTAACCAGTTGCTCATTTGATAACCCTTGAATTTCTTTTATCTGTTCATTAATTTTTTTTATGTGCTTAACTGCTTCCACTACATTTCCTGTTCCAGCTTCTCCTTTAGTTCTTATCATAGAAGCGCCCTCAGCTATTCTTCTCAAAGCTTCTCCTAGATTTCTGGCACCACATACAAAAGGAGTTTTGAAATTTTTTTTATTTATATGATAAGTTTCATCAGCTGGAGTTAAAACTTCACTTTCATCAATATAGTCTATATCTAAATACTCTAAAATTTGAGCCTCTACAAAATGACCTATTCTGACCTTTGCCATTACAGGAATTGAAACTGCATCCATTATTTCTTTTATCATTTGAGGATCTGACATTCTGGCTACTCCACCATTTTTTCTAATGTCTGCTGGAACTCTTTCTAAAGCCATCACAGCAACAGCGCCAGAATCTTCAGCTATTTTAGCTTGTTCAGCATTTGTTACATCCATTATTACTCCGCCTTTGAGCATTTGTGCTAAATTTTTGTTCAATCTATATCTTTCTTGTAAGTCTTTTAACATAAAACACACCCCTTTTTTGATATAATTGTATTGTGCAGTGATATTTTCACACTTTTATATTGTATTGTCAATGTATTGTTTATTAATTTTTGTAGTGGTACATAAGGGGGTATTATGAACTTAAATCTTTCAAGAAAATCTAAAACGCCTTTGTATTTACAGGTTTATAGGTCTTTAAAACAAAAAATTCTAAAAAATGATTTAAAAGAAAACATAAGATTACCAGCTGTAAGAACATTGGCTGATGAAAATAGTTTAAATCCATCTACTGTTGTTAAAGCTTACGAAAAGCTGAAAGAAGAAAATTTGATTTATAAAAAAGTTGGTAGCGGTAGCTATGTATCTTCAGCAAAAGATATAAAAATTCATGAAGATTACGATAACTATGTAAACGACAAGATTGATTCAACTCAAATGAATGTAAAAAATAACATAAATTTTGCCTCTGCAACCCCTAGTCATGACCTTTTCCCAGTAGATGATTTTAAAAAAGCAATTAACAATGTTTTAGATAGAGACGGAGGAAAAGCCTTTGATTATCAAAATACTCAAGGTTATATACCTTTGAGAAAGCATATTTCAGATTTTTTGAAAACAAAAAATATAGTTAGTTCATTTAATGACATTCAAATAGTTTCTGGTGCACAACAGGCCATAGACATCATTTCAAAAATATTTATCAATGAAGGAGATAACATTGCAATTGAAAACCCCTCTTATTCGGGAGCTTTGGCTTCGTTTAAGGAACGAAAAGCGAAAATTCATAATTTTAATATTACTCAAAATGGAATTGATTTAGATAAGTTAGAGAATTTCTTGCAGAAAAACAAAATCAATTTTCTATATTGCATGCCAAATTTCCAAAATCCAACTGGAGTTATTATGAGTTTAGAAGACAAAAAAAGATTAATAGATATGTCTGTTAAACACGATTTTTTTATTGTTGAAGATGACTGTATTTCTGAATTGAATTACTTTAATGAAGATGTTTTTCCTCTTAAATCATTAGATAATAACAATAAAGTAATTTACATAAAAAGTTATTCAAAAATATTTATGCCTGGTCTGAGATTGGGGTTCATGATTTTCCCAAAATCATTATCCGCAAAAATTATATCTACAAAGTATTCTTCAGATATATCTACCTCAGGATTAAACCAAAGGGCTTTTGATCTTTATTTGAAAAATGGAGATTATGAGAAACATATATATAAAATAAACTTACTATTTAAAAAAAGATTCATACAAACAAAAAAAATAATTGAAGGATATTCAGATTATTTTGAAATGATTTTTATACCAAGAGGTGGTGTGTATTTTTGGTTAAAGCTAAAAAATGACAATTTCGATAATTTTATTTATAGATGTAGAACAAATGGGGTTTCTTTATTGCCAGAAAAATATTTTAATTTAGAAAATAAAAATTTGAATAAAGCTTTTAGAATCAGTTTTTCTGATACTTCTCTAGAACAAATTAATAAAGGATTTGAAATTATGAAAAATATTATTGATGATGATTTTTCCGAAGAAAATATTCAACCTATTGTATAATTTTAGTTTGCATTCCTTATTATTTTATGATTTAATTTATATGAATATTATTTAAGGGGGAAATGTGAATGTTAAAAACTAACAAAGACAAATTAGTTATGCAATCTGTACAAGGTAAAATTCATCATCCAGGGGGAAAGAATTATAGAGTACATAACGAAGGTGAACCAATGATTTTACCAGCTACAGGGGGAATCACTTATAATTTTAGAGTAGGTGATACAGCTTTTGATCTTGTAGGGGATCACGTTGAACCAGGAGTTTCTATAAGAAATGAAGAAAGAATAGAAAATGATGCGTTAATGAGCTTATCTTGTATAGGAAATAAAGCCATTGTTGTATCTGGCGAAGCTAAAGGTTGTGAAGGGTTTGTAACTGGTTCACACGGTGGAATAGAGCATACTATTATAGATTTTGATAAAGAAGAAATGTTTAAAATGGCTATCGATGATAAAATACTTGTTAGAGCTTATGGTCAAGGTTTAAAGTTAGAAGATTATTATCCAGAAATAAAAGTGATGAATGTTGATCCAGATCTTTTTGAAAATATTCCCATAGAAGAAAAAGAAGATAAATTAATTGTTCCTGTAACCTGTAAAATACCAGCACATTTAATGGGTTCTGGAGTGGGCAGTGCTAGTGCTTATAATGGTGATTATGATATTATGACTTCCGATGTTGATGAAATTGAAAGATTAGGTATAGATAAGCTTAAATTTGGTGATTTAGTTTTAATAGAAAATCATGATAATTCTTATGGAAGAACATATTTTAAAGGCGCTGTTAGTATAGGTATTGTTGTACATTCTAACTGTATTAAAGCTGGTCATGGCCCAGGTATAACGACTATTATAACAAGTAGAAAGCCTTTAATAGAAGGGAAAATAGATTTAGAATCTAATATAAAAAAATATTTTAATGTTTAAAAAATAGAAGGGGAATTTCTCCCTTCTATTTTTTTATAAAAGCTTTATTAATTTCTCTTTTTATATAGAAAAATAACTTTTCAAACACAATTTCCAATATAATAGCTATTGGATAGACTAAAACATATGTAATTGAAGCTATAATTAAAAATATAAATAATATAGGATTATATTTTTTCATTTTAAAATTACGCATATCCATTGAATGTTCCACTTAATAAATTACTAATCATATTTTGTTGCATATAAGCGCCCATCAAGGTATCATTTACTCTTCCAGCACCAAAGTTCATCGCTCCAGATATTCCATTATAACTAGTATTGTCTAATTCATATAGAGAAGATTCAACATTATCTTCTATCCTGTTTAAAGCATATTCTCCAACCATGTTCATAGTACTCTGCATTGAATAGAGATTGTCTTCCTTTTGTAGGGTATTGTATAAAGAATCTGTAATTTCAAAATTACCTTCAGAGTCATTAAAATTGATTCCATATCTTTCAAGTGATGAGGCAAAGTCTGTTATTCTATCAAGTCTATCTAATGCTCTATCTGATAAATTATCTGCATTTTCGTTGGCGTAGTTCAAATAGTTATTGAGTTCCCCAACTAATTCTTCAACATCATTTGAAATTTGATCTCTGTTATAATCTATTTCAAATGTAAAATCTCCTGTATTGAATACATTTACTTCAATTCCATCTTCCAGATTTATTAAATTTGTTTGTTGGGTTATTTCTTCACCATTATAATTAAATACTAAATCTTGGGCTTGTTGAGTAGTGTTATCTAATTGAATATTTGATGTCAAAGAACCTTCAGTATCATTTATGGTAAATTGCTGGTTTGTACCAGTTTCATCAGATTCAAGAACAAGAGATATTCCATCATCAGTTTCATTTAAATTAGCTGTTATACCAATATCTTGATCATTTATAGAGTTTTCAATTCTACTTAAAACATCTATGTTCGTATCATTTTCAAATATTTCTACTTCAAAATTATAAGTTTCTTCACCAATTCCTATTTCAAAATTATTTTGTCCAGAAGAAAAATCACTATTATCTGGATTCATTAATAGACTTTCATTAACTTGTCTTTGTCCCATCTGACTAACCGAGATTTCAAACATTCCCCTGGTTGAATTATCTGCAGTTATTGAAATATCTTCTGGGTTTTCATTAATAACATTTCTTGAATTAAAAGTATCCCTATCCATAATATCTTGAATATTTTCATAAGTATTTTGTGACTCAGTTTGAAAATTACTCAATCCTTGTAGGTATTGCTGTGGATTAAATTGAGGTGTGAAAATCTGTTGAGGCAATAGATTATTAGAATTCATAACTTGCTCATTTCTGTTGTTAATTGCATACCTCATATGATCTGCATATACAGATTGAGCATATAAATTTGCCGTTTCACTAATTCTCATGATAGCACCTCCTACATTAATATTTTAGCAACCTATTATTAATTTTTTGTTTCATTAATAATATGATATTTATTCATTACTTTAGTTTGTATAAATAATACACATATACTAATATAATTGCATATAAAAGGATGGTGATTTTTATGGAAAGTATTTTTAAAATATCTGGTGTTTTAATAGAAAATATAAAAAATAATTTTAAAGAAGATATAGCATTGGTTGCTTATTATGGATCTTATGCAACTGGAGATACACATGATAAATCTGATTTAGATTTATTTTTTATACCAAAAAATGAAAATGCATTTAAAGCTTCTTTTCAATTTATAGTTGAAGATCTTGGCATAGATTTTTGGCCAATAACTTGGGAAAGATTTGAAAATATTGATTCTTATGATGATCACTTAATTTCTGTTCTTTTAGATGCCAAAGTTATATATTCAAATTCAGATGAAGAATTGGATAAGTTTAAAAATATTCAAAAAAACAAATTAAATGAATTGAATAAAAAAGAGGATAATCCTTTTTCAAAAGCATATGAAAAATTTTTGAATAACTATGTCTTTTTAAATAACTTGAAATATTCAGAAGATATTACGGAGATAAGATTAGAAAGCACAAAAATTTTAAAGAACACTATATCTTCTCTTTCAATCTTGAACAAAATTCCTATTAAAAAAGGATGGGGGAAGAATTTATCTGAAATCAAAAAGTTTGATAAAAAAATAAATGGTACTCAAGAAATCATTGAATCCATTATTTCTGAAAAAAATGAAAAAGCAATAATTGAAAAAATGATTAAATTTGTTTATGATTATGATGCTTTCTATAAAAATACTGTCAAAAAAGAAAATCCAATCATAAAACCCAAAGAAATATTTCAAGGTTTTTATGAAGAATTGAAAAGCACCATTAACAAAATAATAGATGCTTGTAATGAAAACGATTATGAAATGGCCTTTTTTTCTACAATTTCAACTATTGAAGAAGTAGCTCCTATGATAAATTTAGTTGAAAAAAAGGTTTATAGAAATCAAAATATTCCTGGAAAAGAAAATATAAACACACTATCAGAACTAGGGTTTCCAAACTTGATAGAAATCATAGATAAAGATAATTTAGAAATATTAAAAAAAGAAACCATACACTTTGATAACAAACTAAGAAATTATCTAAAGGAAAAACAAATTGAAATTAACCAATTTGAAAATATTGAAGATCTTAAAAAAAATTTAAAAACACCCGATTAATCGGGTGTTTTTTTATAATTTTTCTTTTATTTTTTTCTCTAGTTCATCTTTATCAATAGAGGCTATCATTACTACTGGATTTTCATATTTAGATTTATCTATTTTCATTTCTTCCCATAATTTTTCTCTAAATTTTTCACCATCAAAATCATCATTAAAATTTTTAATTTTTTCTTCGTATTTTAACATCATTGAGTTATTTCTATTAAATCTGTCCAGTACTTCAATACCAGGATATTCTTTTAATATTTTTTCTGGAGTTGGTTTATCTTCAATTACAGCTTTTAGATATTGAAGGTTTAGATTAACCATTTCTTCACTCGCCAAATAAGAATGGGTTGTAACATATTTCTCTACATCCATTGTTAAAATATACTCTAGTGAATTTTTAAAAGAATCTAAATCACCATCTAACAACATCGGTATTGGTTCTTCGACAAGATCACCAACAAACACATTTTTTTCATTTTTATCGTAACAAATTGCATGCCCAGAAGTGTGTCCTGGAGCGTATATAAACTCTATACCTTCGTCTTCGAATGTTAGCTTTTTATCAAAAGTAATATCTGGATATTTTATTTTTATATTACCTTCAACAAATTTCGAGTTTTCTTTGAGTTCTTTTTCAGCGTTTTCAAGCATATTTTCTCTTGCTTTTGAATGAGAGATAATAATAGAATTTTCAAAAAAAACATTTCCCCAAATATGATCCCAATGATAATGTGAATTAAAAATAATAAGCTTTTTGTTTTCTAATTCATCTTTTATATATTCTTTTACTAGGTTCATTGGTTTTGGACCAGTTTGTGTATCACATAAAAAAAGATATTTTTCACCCTTAATCAAATAAACTATTGTTTGACCAAGCGTTGTTTCTCCTTCTTCAAAGTCAAACATTAGACCTCTATTACCTACATTAGTGACTTTCATTTTCACATCCCCCTTTTCTATTTTCTAACTCTAAAACATTTGAAATTTTTTTAAGTATAACGTCTTTTTCTATACCATTATTTTTATCACTAATTAATTTTTCTATTATGCTTTTTATTTCTATTTTATCCAATATTAGAGATAATTCTTTTTCTGAAATTTCAATGTCAAATTCACCATTTTTATCTATTCTTATATTCATTATTCATCCCCCTTAAAAAAGATAACATCTTATTATACATAAGATGTTATCTTTTTTGCAAGGTTATTTAATATTTTTAAATAGTTTATAATCTTCTTGATACTCTTCTTCACTTTTATAAACATTATTTTTCTTACCTAAATATAAAGCAAGTTCCACAAATGCTGTACCTTTTGATGTTATAATATTCTCGGAATCTACAACGTCTTTTGAATCATCTATTATGCAATTTTTGAATATTTCTGCATATTCCGGAACATCTTTTAAACCATAAGTCATCCCAGTACATTTTTTCCCATCTAATAATCCAGTTTTGGCTATCAAAGCTGTTCCTCCACATATACCTGCAATAGTTTTATCTTCTGAATATGCTTTTTTGATAAAATTTATTAGTTCTTCTTTTTTAAATAAATCATCAGGATATCCACCTGGGATAAAAAAAATATCAAACTCATCCATTTCTATTTCATTAAGCTTTTTGTGAGGTAGATATCTTTGTTTTTCTGAACTTTCATAAATTCTATCCTCCAATGCTACTGTTATAACCCCTTCTTTAGAAAATACTGCTGAAGTCATTACGGTTTCAAACTCACAAAAATTGTCATAATAAAAAATACAAAGTTTCATCTTACCATCCCCTTTTTTAATTATATATATTAAATTATAAAATAAAATGACTGACAACATCATGTCAGTCATTATATATAGAATTCATTTCTTCTAAATATTTTTTTACCTTAGTCCTAATTTCAATAGGTTTTAGTACTTCACATTCTTTCCCAAAACTTATTATAGCCTTGATTAAACCTTCATCATCAGGAAATTGTTCGAATACATAATATCCATCATTTTTTTCGACAATATTTTCCTTTTTAAAATATTCTGTCAATCTCTCACCTGATTTTTTTGAAAACCTAAAAACTATTTTAATACTATTTTCCAAAAACTGTTTTCTAAATTTTTTTAATATTTCTTCTTCAGAAATTTCTTTTCTATTGAACTCTTTTTCTATATTTAAGTTTTGTATTCTTGGTAATTTAAATGATCTAAATTCATTTCTTACTCTACAAAATCCGATTAACCACCAATTTCCATCTTCAAAATGTAATTTAAATGGTTCTACAGTTCTATTGATTTTTTCATAATTTCTATTTATATAATCGAAATTTAACAGCCTGTTTTTTTCTAAAGCACTATTTATAGTATATAGATATTTTTTTATTTCTTCGTCAAGGCTAAAATGAGATAGATTGATTTTTAAGTTTTTGCTATGTAATTTATCATTATTAGATTTTTGAATTTTTAAAAGTATATCTTTAAAATTAGATTTATTTCCAAAAGATTCTTTCAAACTATCTGCCAAAGCTAAAAAAGTCTTTAATTCATTTTTATTGAATTGCAGATTTTCAAGTTTATATTCTTCTAAAATATAATATCCTCCATTCACTCCTCCTTTTGAACCAATTGGAATCCCAGCAGCACATAAACAATCAATGTCTCTATATATAGTTCTAAGAGAAACTTCGAAATAATTTGATAATTCTTTTGCTGTTGTAAGTTCTTTATTTGAAATTTTCATTAATATAGAAATAAGTCTATCTGTTTTCATTTTTATCTCCCCCAAAATGATTATACAATATAATAACTTATTAGAAATAATTAAAAAAGAAGAAGCTAAGCTTCTTCTTTTTTATACTCTTCTTTCTTTAACTCTTGTTAGAACTAGTCCACCTATTACAAATAATACTACTATACTAATGATTCCAGTTCTTGAACTACCAGATATCTGTGAGAAAAAACCAACTAAAAATGGTCCTAATACTGCAGCGAACTTACCAAATATATTATAAAAGCCATAGAATTCAGCTGATTTTTCCTTTGGTATGAGCTTTCCATAAAGAGATCTACTTAATGCTTGAATTCCACCTTGAGAAGAAGCTACGAGCATAGCAAGAACCCAATAATCAAAAGTAGAATTAATAAAATAAGCATAAATAGTCAATATTGTGTATATACCAATTCCTATAAAAAGCATAAATTTTGCAGATACTTTGTGGGCTAATTTTCCATATATTAATGCAAAAGGAAAAGCTACAAACTGAGTAACTAATAGAATTATTAAAAGGTCATTTGTTGCTATTCCAACATCTGCTCCATAAGAAGTTGCCATTTTAATAATTGTTCCAACACCGTCTATATAGAAAAAATAAGCTATTAGAAAAATAAATATATTTTTGTTGTTTTTTATATTTCCTATTGTCTTTCCTAATCTCTCAAAAGAATCTTTAATAACTGTGCTTGAAGGTGGAATGAAATTTTTTTGTTTGACATTCAGCAACAATGGAATTGTAAAAATACCCCACCATAATGCTGTTATCACAAATGAAAGTTTTTGTGCTGCTATGTCACCACTTAATCCTACCATAGATGGTTTTAGGATAAAAACTATACTAATAATAAATGGAATAGTACTACCAAGATATCCCCAAGCAAATCCACTGGAACTTATCCAATCCATTCTTTCATCTGTAGTTACGTCTACTAGAAAAGCATCATAAAAAACATTAGCGCCAGAAAAGCCAACTAAAGAAATTACATAAATAGTCAGTGCCATTACCCACTGACCTTCATTAATCATAGAAAGAAGCCCTGTTCCTGTAATACCCATAATCCAGAAAAACGCCAAGAACCTCTTTTTTCTATTTTTATAATCCGCTATAGTTCCCAATATAGGAGCTAATAGTGCGATTATAAAAGTAGCCATCGAATTCCAATACCCCCAATAAGCTGTTGATACATTATTTGGTAAGTCTGATGCAGCATAAGCCTTAAAAAATAATGGGAAAATCGCTGTAGTTATAGCTACAGAAAAAGCAGAATTCGCCCAATCATATAAAACCCAGCTTCTTTCTTGTTTTGTCATTTTATACCCCCTTAAATAATCCCTAAATTTTTATCACATTTATATTATACTAATTTTTATTTATATTAAAAAATATATAAATAATTACTTTTTTCATGCGATTATTATATATATTATGATATATAATTTATATAAGGGGGGTGATTATTTTATGTTTGAAATGAAAAACGTATTTTTCAAATATAAAAATAATTTTAAAAAAGAAAAAATAATTTTTAAAGACTTCAGTATGATTTTTCCAGATGATAAAAATATTTTTATTAAAGGAAAATCGGGTTATGGAAAAACTACATTGATTAATCTGTTAAGCGGATTGATTAAACCTGATTCAGGAAAAATCATTTATAATGATTTGAATATTAATGAAATAGATGAAAAAACAAGAGATAACATAAGAAACAAAGATTTTGGTTTTGTTTTCCAAGAATCTTTTTTTATAGATTATTTAACAATAAAAGAAAATATTTTACTACCAGTAAAAAAAGGTACACCAAATATTTCTCCAGAGAAGCTTTCTGAAACATTGGATATATTAGAAATTTTGGATAAATTTCCTTCTGAAGTTAGCGGAGGTCAAAAACAAAGGGCTTCAATAGCAAGGGCTTTAATAAATAGTCCAAAAGTTTTATTCGTTGATGAACCAACATCTTCTTTGGATCTAAAAAATAAAGAAAATGTTATTAATTTAATAAACAAAATTTCTAAAGAATATAATCTGACTGTTTTTTATATTTCTCATCAAAATAGCACTTTTGAATATGATATTGTTTTAGACCTTGAAGAATATGGGAATGATTAGTATGATAAAAAATATTCTAGTATTTTTTTCAAGAAATAAATTGAAGGTATTTTTTTTAGTATTTATAATTTCTATCGCTGTATTGGCAGGGATTGTAACTGGTAGTATTTTTAAATCTTTTGCTGATACCAGGTTAAAAACATCAATGATAAATGATGACATTATGACTATTAATATATATAAAGATAAAATTGATTCATTTGAGAAGTATCTGTATGAAATAAAAACAGATCATTTTGAAGAAATCGATATTTATAAATTCAAGTCTGTTAATCTTTCTTATAAATATTTTAGATCTTCTGAAGGGACCTTTCAGGCAATAGTTGGAAAAACAAATAGAATAGAAGGCTTAATAGATAAACTAGGTATTAATTTAACAGATGGGAATTTATTCAAGAATGGACAATTAGTTGCCTCTGAAGGTTTTTTAGATTCACATGGTTTATGGATTGGTGATTTTTATAAACCTAATTCTGATTTCTTTTACAATAATGAACTTAAAATTTCTGGAGTTTTAGATAATACTTCTTTAATGGCTTTTATAGATGAAAGTTATATAGATGATAAAGATACTTATAATACTTTTTTAATTTTGGGCAATGAAATGCAATTTAAGGCAATTGAAAAATCCATTAGATCTAGTGATTTTATGAACAATAACATTTATATAAAAACACCAGAGACTATAAGAAGAAGTTTTTTTAAAAGATATTTTAGTTACATTTTTCAGAATATTTTTATGAATATTTTAATAGCCATAATTTTCATTCTGGGAATTGTAATTTTCTTTAGCTATTTTTTAAAAGATCAGTATAAAGAAATCTCGTTATTACACGCATTTGGTTATACTAAAAAATATATTATATTAAAAAATATTTTTCAATATTCAATTATAAGTATCACTGGTTGGCTTTTAGGTATTTTAATTAGTAAACCTTTTTTGAGTATTATTGAAAAACAAATATTTAATGATGTTGGTATGTTTATTAAAGAAGATATTAGTATTTACATTACTTCTGTTTTAATTCCTTTATTTATTATTTTATATATTTTTTACAAATCAAAGAAAATTATAAAAGGGAATATTTTTAATTTAGTAAAGAAAATGAATGTAAAAGATGAGATTAATTACAAAAATGAAAAGTTTGTCTTTTTTAAATATCTACAAAGATCAGGTAATTTTAAGTATCTTTTTATTTCTAACCTTGTTTTTATTTTTTTGATAGTTTTTTTTACTTCTTTATCCAACTCTAATTATCAAGTTCAATTAAATAATATTGAATATTTTAAAGGAAAAACATTTGTAACTCAAGAAAATATTGAATTTTTTGAACAAAAACATTTAGATGATCTTGAAAATGATAAGATAATACCTGTAACTTATGAAGAGATTAATTATAAATTACCATTTGGAACACAAAAAATCTACAATTTGTCAAATACATCTCTTGCAGATTTAGAAGATAGCAAAAATGGCTATATTATACTTAAAGATAGCCTGGGTAATAATTTTATTAATTATAAATTATTAAAAAAACAAATAGAGGAAGATAATTATTTCATGATTTTTATAGGCAATATTATAAATACTATTATTATTTTTGTATCTATATTGATCAATATATTTATCATCATTAAAAATACTCTTTCAAGAAAACAGGAGATAGCTTTAATGAAAATTTTCGGGTTTCAAAATTTAGAAGTAGTTTTAAAATTATTCAAAGAGTACTTATATGTTTATATTATTTCTATAATAAGTGCTATTATAAGTTTGTATTTTTTCTGGCAATTATTTGAATTTCTTTTTATAAAAGAACATGTAAATATATTTAAAATAAATAATAATTATCTATATTTATTCATATTTTCTATATTTATTTTAGGTAGTTATGTGATTCCTATTTATTTTATTTCAAAAAATAAAAGCCCAACTGATCATTTAAAATAAAAAGATAGCAATTCTTAGAATTGCTATCTTTTTTTATATATTTCTATCTCAAAAACTTCATCTAATTTATTTTTCATATAAGCATGAGCATCATTAACGCCTTGATTGTATATGACTGGACCTAGCTTTTCTAAGAAGAATTCAAGAATCATTCTAGCTCTAAGGTTCCCGATATCTTCACCTGATTCGTTAAAAAAATACTTTTTTATTTCTTCAATTAATTGTTCTTTTTTTATTTTTTCTATTTTTATTTCTTGCATTAAGTACACCTCCCAAATTATTATACAGTATATTTCTGTTTATTTTTATTAGCCATTTGACAATATAAAATTAAGGTGATATAATCAAATCAATTTAAAAAGGATTTAGGTGATTTTTATGTCTAATCATTTCTCATTAAAAATAAATAATTCATATGCATATTATTGGTACTGGAAAGACACTCAGTTTTGTCAATCCGGTGCATATTTCGTCATGGGTGCATAAGGACTAAACAAAAACAATTTTGGGTGTCTGCTTTTATTTTGCAGACACCCTTTTTTTATCAAAATTTTTCGGAGGTGTTTTTATGAAAAAAAGATTTTTTGGGGTAATTTTAGTACTTAGTGTATTTTTTGTAAATTTTTTTGCTGTAACTATTGGGGTTACACAAATAGTGGAACATCCTGCATTGAATTCAATATTTGAGGGGTTAAAAGAAGAGTTATCTGATGTCGAAAATATTGTTTACGATCATCAAATTGCACAAGGATCATTTCAAAACGCTACACAAATAGCTAAAAAATTCAATTCTGATGCAGACATAATAGTAGCGATAGCTACCCCTTCTGCACAAGCCGCGGTTAATTCAATAAGTAATAAACCAATTATTTTTAGTGCTGTTACCGATCCTGTTGCTGCGGGCTTAATAAGAAATATGGGTTTAAATACAGAAAATGTAGTAGGTATTTCTGATATGCTACCTGTTGAATTACATATGAAATTAATTAAAAATTATATGCCTAATGTAAAAAATGTAGGATTACTTTTTAATACCGGAGAGGTGAACTCTAAAAAAATTGTGCAATTAGCCAAAAATTATACTGAAAAATTAAATTTAAATACAGTAGAGATTTCTGGTTCTAACATTAATGAGTTGATTACTGGCATTAACTCAAGAGGTAATGAAGTAGACGTTTTTTATATCTTTACAGATAATTTAGTAGCATCTTCTATTGAATTATTGTCTAATACTTTTGAGGATAAAAACATACCAGCTATTTCTGGAGATATAGACCTTGCTAGAGCTTCATCTGTTATAGGTTTTGGTTTCGATTATAGAAGTTTAGGCGTTGAAACAGGTAAAATGGTGAAAAAAATAATTGATGGAGAAGAAGTTTCAAACATTGAATCAACTTTTATGCCTAGTAGTGCTTTGCAGCTTTATATTAATTTAGAAAGAGCAAATCATTATGGAATTGATTTACCTCCAGAATTATTAGATAATGCAGATTTTATAGATTAAGGAGTTTTATCATGGACATTATAAGTATTTTAGAACAAGGTTTAATAGCTTCATTAGCTGCGTTAGGTGTGTTTATTTCTTTTAGAGTTATTGATTTACCTGATTTGACACCTGATGGTTCTTATGTGTTGGGAGCTGCGGTTACTATTAGTTTATTATATTTTAATTTTCACCTCCCTTTGGCAATATTGTTTGGAGCTTTAGCTGCCGGTTTAGCTGGGCTCCTTACAGCTTTTTTGTATAATAAGTTTAAGATGCATAGTTTGTTGGCAAGTATATTGATTATGACTATGTTATATTCAATAAATTTAAGAATAATGGATGGACCTAACATAACTGTACCAAAAGAAACTTCTTCAAAAGAAGTAATTTATGAAGGAGGAACAAAACTAGATTTTCTTTTTGAAAATAATAATGATACACCGAAAGTGTCAAAAGATGAATCTATAAAATCTGTTATAAATTTTAAATCTTTTAACATAAATATTTTTACATTATTAACTATTTCTGCTCTGATAATTTTGATACTTGCATTATTGTTTAAGACAGAGTTTGGCTTAGCATTAAGAGGCTTTGGAAATAATAAAGAAGGTATTAAAAATTTAGGAATGAACCCAAATGTTTTTAGTTACTTTGGATTATTTCTGGGAAATTTTTTCCCGGGATTATCAGGTAGTTTTTTTGCAATTTATTCAGGGTTTTCCGATGTGAACATGGGACAAGGTATAGTAGTTTCATCTTTAGCTGCAGTTATTATTGGAGAAATTATTTTAGGAAAATTAAATGTTTTATACAATCTCTTGTTTGCCTTTACTGGTGGGGTTGTTTACCAATTTGTTATAGCGTTAGTTATGAAACACGGATATAAAATTGGTTTTACTCCAGGGGATATGAAACTTTTAACCTCTGCTTTTATTATCATAATGATTGGAATAAGAAATGAGGAGGTCAAAAAATGGTTAAGCTTAAAGAAATTAAAGTCATATATAATAAAGGTCAAATAAATGAAAAAGTCGCTTTAGAAAATTTTTCCTTTCAATTTATTAAAGGCGAATTGATAACTGTAATAGGAGCTAATGGTTCTGGAAAATCAACTCTATTTAAAGTATTAACAGGAGATGTTAAACCGCAAGATGGTCATTATTTTTTAGATAATAAAAATACTTCTAAAATTCCTTCTTATAAGATACTTAAAAATATTAGTATTGTGTATCAAAACCCTGATACCGGAGTTTTTCCTGATCTGTCTATTGAAGAAAACTTAATTTTAGGTTCTAAAAAAGGGAATAGATTTTTTAAGTTTGGAAAAATCAAAGGAATTGATTTATTGAAAAATTTAGGTATAGGACTTGAAAAAAGGTTAAAAACTAATGTCAAAGAACTCTCTGGTGGGCAAAAACAAGCTCTCTCTTTGATAATTGCTTCTATTTCTGAACCAAATATTTTATTATTAGACGAACATACAGCAGCATTAGATCCAAATATGGCTGAAAAAATTATGACTCTTACTAATTTTATAAATGAGAAGATGGGTATTACAATATTAATGATTAATCACAATGAATATTTAATAAAAAAATATTCTAAAAGAATATTGAAATTAGATAATGGACATTTGAGTGATGATTTTCTAAATAAAAAAACAAGTTAAACTCAAAAAAATGGTATAATTTAATATAGACTAATTAAAAATAAGGTGTGATTTGAATGAATAGAGATAATATTTTTGTCGCAGCTATTGGTGCTTCCGCTGGTGGTCTAAAAGCTATAGAAAATTTAATTGAAGTGTTGGAGCCTAATGAAAACATGGCTTATGTAATAATTCAACATTTATCTCCGGACCACCAAAGCTATATGGATGAGATATTAAGTAGAAAAACAAACCTTGAAATAATATATGCTAAAAATGGATTGTTAGTTGAGCCAAACAAAATTTATTTGATTCCACCAAATAAGCTCCTGAAAATTTATGAAGATAAATTATACTTAGATAATCTTAAACATCATGATTCTAATAATTTACCAATAAATACTTTCTTTAAATCTTTAGCTTTTGATAAATACTCTAGGGCAATATCTATAGTTTTATCAGGCACAGGTTCAGACGGAACTGAAGGCTCTAAAGTAATTAAAAGATCAGGAGGAATTACTATAGCTCAATCGCCAGATTCTTGTGAATTTGATAGTATGCCAAGAAACTCAATTGATAGTGGTTATATTGATTATATTTTGCCTCCAGTTGAAATCGCTTACAAACTAAACGAAATATCTAGAAGTTTATTTTACTCTAAAGAAAATCTCAACAGTAATAAAAGACAATCTTTCTATAAAATAATTGACATAATTAAAATTAAAAAAGATGTTGATTTTAAATCTTATAAGCTAGAAACAATTTCTCGAAGAATAGAAAAAAGAATTAAGGCTCACAATTTGACAGATGTTAATGAGTATTATAGTTTGTTGAAAAATAGTGAAAAAGAAATAGATAGACTTTATAGAGAACTACTTATTGGAGTTACTGAATTTTTTAGAGACGAAGAATATTTTAAAATTCTATACGAAAAAGCTATTATAAATTTAGTTAATGACTCACCAGAAGGTCACACAATAAGAATTTGGGATGTAGGTTGTTCTTCTGGTGAAGAATCATATACTATAGCTTTTCTTTTTGAAGATGCCATTGAAAAAATAAATAAAAATGTAAATTATAAAATTTTCGCAACTGATTTGAATGAAGATTCTTTAAGCAAAGCTAATCAAGGTATTTACTCTAATAATATTATTTCAGATATCCCTAAAGAATACCTAGAAAAATACTTTATTAAAAAAGGAAATAAATACCACGTTAGTAATGAAATCAAAAAAAAAGTTATCTTTTCGAAACATAATATTGTAAATGACCCGCCTTTCTCAAAAATAGACTTGGTATCTTGTAGAAACCTTTTAATTTATTTAACTTCTGATGAACAAGAAAAAATTTTATCTATGTTCCATTTCGCACTAAATTTTAATTCATATTTATTTTTAGGACCTAGTGAATCAATTGGTTCATTGACTGATATGTTTAAAATAATTGATACTAAAGCCAAACTTTTCAACTATTTAAGTGGAAGTACTAATAAAAAAAGTACTATTTATAATTATAGTAAGATTATAAGCAGAAATGAAAAAAAACTGCAAAATGATACTGAGATATCTAATAATAGTCCAAAAGAAAAAAATCCACATGTATTTGAAAACTTATTAGAAGAATTTCTACCTCCTTCTATTTTAATAGATCCCGACTTTAATCTAATTCATATTTTCAAAGGCGCTGGAAGATTCATGGAAATATCTGACGGTAAAATTTCTTTAAACATTTTGAGCATGTTTTCAAAGGATATGAGATTTATAATTGAATCTTTAGTATTAAAATCAAAGAAAAATAACAGTGACAACAAAAATTATATAACCGATAAAGGAGTCGTTGTTTCAGTTAGATCTTTAAAAGATTTAGGTATGTTTTTAGTTAGTTTCGAAGAAAATGATGAATATATTGAACCAAAAAAATATAATGTAGTTGATATTAATGAAAATATGAAAGAAAGAATAGATGACTTAGAAAATAAACTCATTAAAAAAGATGATGATTTACAAAAGACTATCCAACAACTTGAAACTTCTAATGAAGAACTACAATCTGCAAATGAACAACTAATAAGTTCAAATGAAGAACTACAAAGCACAAATGAAGAATTACAATCTGTAAACGAAGAATTATACACAGTTAATAGTGAATACCAAAGTAAAATCGAAGAACTGACTGAAGCAAATAACGATTTGAATAATTATTTAAATGCAAATAATATTGGTACTATTTTCTTAGATAAGACTTTGCAAATAAGAAAATTTACTCCATCAGCGAAGAAAGAATTTTCCTTAATGAATGTAGATCTAGGTAGGCCTATTTATCATATAACAAATAATTTTGACTATAATGATATTTATGAGGACTGTAAAACAGTTTTGGATGATATGAAACCTGTAGAAAAATATTTGGTGAGTAAAGCTAATAAAGGTAAAGTTTATTTGCTTAGAATACTCCCATATTTAACAACAGAAAATGTCATGAAAGGGGTAATTATAACTTTTTTAGATATAACTGATATAAGAAAGAACAACTCAAATAATATCTCTCTATTAAATTTATCAGATGAGATTTTTATCGTTTTAAGTTTTGATGGTTATGTGGATATTGCAAATAATTGTTTTATTAATTACATATCCAAAACTAAAAAATATATTTTCAATAATTCTTTTTTTAGTTTGATTGATGATAATTATAGACAAAATATAATAGCATCTTTTGAAGAAGCTATTAAATCTGCAGAAATTATAAAATCAAAAATAAAATTTAAGAATAAGGAAAAAATATTTGAAATTTTCTTTGAAAGATCAGACGGTAAAATTAATTGTTTTATAAAATTTGATGGGGAGTGTTAAAATGGATGAAAATATTCTTGTTAAAAATCAAGATCGGATAATAAAAAAAACATTGAAAATTTTTAAAGAAAAAAATATTAAAGTATCAGGCCAAAAAGATATTGATGATATGATTTACCATTTGAAATATTTAGACCTTACAGTTGATTATGGAGAACCAAGGATTTTCACTAATTATTTTGAATGGTTAAGAGATGTTTTTATTTCTTACAATTTATCTGTTCATGAATTAATTAGATCATTATACGCTTTAAGTGAAGCTATTTCTCTTTTATTAGAGAATGATTATGGCGGGAAAATTTATAGCATTATTGATTCTACAATTCAAAACTCAATTAATGATAGACTCAAGATAGAAGATAAAGAAAGAGATAATTTAGAAAAAATATACCTTGATAATGATTTGTATTCTTTTTACAATAAATATTTGGAAGCAATTCTCAATTTGGATAAAGAAGAAGCCTTTGAAGTTGTTGATAAAATAAGAGAAAAAGGTTATAAAGCAAAAGAAATATATTTAAATATTTTCCAAATGGCATTACATAAATTAGGAGAATTGTGGCAAAAAAATATGATATCAGTAGCTCAAGAACATTATGGAACTGCTATTACAAGAAGAGCTATGGAAAAATTCAATTTAAACATAAAAACTTATAAAGATAATTCACCAGTTTTTTTAGGAGTCTGTCCGCCTAATGATAATCACGAAGTTGGTCTTAGAATGATATGCGATTTTTTAGAGAGTGATGGCTGGAAAACTATTTTTATAGGAAGTTCTTCAACAATTTCAAGTGTTCTAGATATTTTAAAAAATCATACTGTTGATGTTTTGGGAATATCTATTTCTCTCAGCATTTATTTAAAAGATGCTCAAAAAATGATTAATATGGTTAAAAAAGAATTTCCGGATGTCAAAATACTGGTTGGAGGTAATGCAATAAGAGGAAATGAAAGAATTGTAGATAAGTTAGGCGCTGATGGAACAGCTTATGATGCTAATGAAATAATACCTATAACTAACAAACTAATAAAAAAATGAGCTTATGATATGATACCTCCAAAGCAGAAATGTAATTAATAGAAATTACAAAACTGATTTGGAGGTATTTTTATTGATTTTTGTGTTTACTAGACATGAGGCTGTTCAGTTAGGTAGGCTTATTTTTTTATTATATTATTAATTGTTTCTTTTAAGGCTTCATTTTTAAGAATTGGTTTTATAATAAAATCATCTAGTCCAGATTCAACAAACTTCTTTATGTTTTCTCTATTGAAATCACTAAAAATTCCTATTATAGGTATATCATAATTCCTTTTAATTCTTTTGAGAAATTCTAATTTTGACATTTCTCCAGAAGAAATTTTTAATATTATTATGTTATAATAATTATCTCTAAAATCATCTAAGACTTTATATATATCAGACATTACGGTAATATTTTTATTAAAAGATTCTAATGTCTCTTTTAAAGTGTCAGGTTTATTATCTTCTATAAGAAGTATATTTAGATCTTGAATCATTTTCGCTGAATTTTTATCTTTATCAGATGTTTTTATTTCATTTATATAATCTAAAGCCATATCTTTCTTGTCATCTTCTATATATTCTTTTAACCTATCCAATGTAGTATCATTTATTTTAAGTACATCTTCAGATTCTTTTTTGATTTTTCTTCCAGAACAAAAATAGACTTCTTGATTTTTCCAATAACCTTTATTAAAAATAATCTCAAAATCATTTTCTTTATTTTCTATATCTATGAGAGAAAATATGCTTTCATAATAATCTTTGTTATATAATTGATTTAGTTTTTTATAAGCATCAATTCTTTTTTCTGGAGAGATTAAAGAAATAAATTCATTACCTATTAAATTTTCTTCATTATCTCCAACTAATTTTAAGAGCCTTTCGTTAGCTAATTTTATAATCCCCTGTTCATCAATTATTAAAATTATTTCCTGCATATTATTTATAAGTTTGTTTATGTTTTTATAACTTTCTTCTATCTCTATTTCCTTTTGTTTTTCATTAGTTATATCTATAATCGCTGAGTATATTATTCTTTCTTTTTTAGAATCATTAATGACACTTTGAATTAACCCTACAAAATTTTCCCCATATTTATCTTTAAATTTTATTTCTTGAGTTTGAAGAGTTCCAGTTTCTTTTACATTTTGTAGATGTTTTAACATTTCATCATAATCAGAAATATCTACAAAGTTCAAAATACTCTTTGATAAAAGATCATCCTTTTTTAATTTAAAATATTCATATGCTTTAAAATTTGATTCAATAATATCTCCTGATGAATTTAAAGTTAGATAACAAAGCGGTGCAAAATTATATAAATCATAAAATTTTTGGTTTAAATCTATTAGTTTTCTCTGTGTTTGTACTAGTTCATCATTTTGAATTTCTAATTCAATTTGATGAACTTTTAATTCATGAATTACGTTATTTAAATCTTTATAATCTTTTTTATTCAATTTTTCTTCAGGCAACTGTGATATTGCTTTTTCTCTTAAATCGCTATATTTTTTATTTTCCATATTATCACCCTTCGAATAAAGAACTTATAACTATAGGATATAAAACATATTTATGATTTGTATCCAAATAGTCATTAGAAACTATAGTTATTTTATTTTCGAATTTTTTCAGTAAATATTCATTATTTTTATATAATTTTTCTTTTATAATTATTTTATCATATTCAAAAGAATTTAATTGTAAAACTAATTCTTCCATAGAGTTCACTGTAGCTATGAATGCTTTGGTTTTTAATAAGTTTTTTAATAATAATATATTCATGTTTTCCATAGCAAGGATTATTTTTTTACCAGAATAATCTATACTTTCTTTTATAGGTATTTTTTTTAACCTTTCATCAGGCATTTTATATTTCAAGAAGATGTTATCTTCTTCCCATATCATTTCTATATTTTTTTGCTTTAATAAATCTTCTATATAAAGCTTAAATAATTTTTTAAATTCGAAATTATTTTCTTTATAATTTATGTTTAAATTCAAATATGTATTTTCTATAAAAATTTGAATAAATATTTCTTTTTTAAAATCAATTATATTTTCAAAAAATATATTTAAAGCAGTAAGAAAAACTACATCTACATGTAAATCTTTTAAATCCAAGTTAGTGTCTATCAAAATTTTTTTTCTAAATCTTTTTTCAATATTAGTATAAAAAATATCTTTTAGAGTTATATATTCATTTTTTAGTTCTATAACATTTTTTAAAAAATATTGATTGGTATTTCTATAAGAATCAAGTATATTTTTAACTGTATTTTTTTCTTCTTGTAACGATATTATTCCTATCAGTCCTAAATCTTTTGTGTTTTCAGTCCAGTTTTCTAAAAATATATGAGATGGTTTTTTATTTCCAAAATCATCAGTTAATGACAGGCTAAACTCCTCTTTGCTATTTTCTTGACTAATTAGATTTTCTTTTTCTTTCATTTTTTTATAATTTTCAGTATCTAATATTTTATCAAAATCTTTTCCTACAATATTTTCATTTTTTACTCCAAGAATTACTTCAAATTTTTTATTGCAACCGAGAAACTTACCTTTTGTGTCTTTATAAAAAATTGCATAAGGTATTTTATCTATAATACTTTGATATGTTTGTACAGTTTCTTCCACATTCTCATTGATTAAATTCTTTATTTCTTCATTCTGTTTTTCAATTAAAAACTCCAAATGTTTTTTTTCTGTTATATCCCAACCATGAACCAAAAATCTTTTATTGTTATTACTATGAAAAACTGAGATATTTGTTTTTAACTTTTTATTATCTCCATTTTTTGTTATTAAGTCTAAATTTAAACTTGCTTTGTCTATTAAATTACTTTTATTTTGTAAAATAAAATCATCGAATGATTTCATAAATAGTTCTTTTTCTTCATACCCACTTATATTATTGAAATATTCACTGTTTTCAATTATTCTATAATTATCATCTAGAAGAACATATATTATATCAGATTGTTTTCTCAAAATATTGTTTATATTGATCTTTTCATTAATAAAACTATTTTTAATTTTTTCGTTCAGATAAATTCCTTTTACTATCAAGAATTGAAATTTATCTGATATGTATAAAAACAAATTAAATTCAAACCATTTTTCTTCTTTACTATCTGTTTTAATCTCCCTATTTACAGTAATAACTTGATTATCTTTTAGATCATTTAGTATTTTTTCATAATAAATTTCATTTTCTATTTCCAATAGTTCTTTTAATGGTTTTCTACCTTTTTCAAATAAATTTTCTCCATAAGAGTTTATTTTGACTAATTTTCCTGGAGCATTATTATTCCACTCATATACCGCAAAGAATTCTTTAAATGAATCATGTATTTCAAAAATATCTATTGATTCTTTGTTTACAGTTCCAAAAGCATATTCAATTCCATTATTTTCATATGATTTAGCTTTTTTGATGTAATCACTTAAACCATCTCTCATTAGCATGGTTCTAGGAATATTTAATTTTTCTGAAAGTTCTTGATAATGATTCATTAATTCTTCCGGCAATCTCATACTAGTTGGTATTAATTTACTCATATATATCACTCCATTTTATATCGAAGAAATATTTTTATAAATTTCATCTTCTAAGGAAATAAAAATATCTACAATTTCAGGGTCAAATTTTTTCGATTTGTTTTGGACTAAACAATTAATAGCATTTTTATGTGCCGCCTCTTTGTTTTTTTCTTTGGTAAGATATTTTAAATAATTATCTATAATAGCCGTAATTCTTCCTTCAATTGATATTTGTTCTGATTTTAAAGAATTTGGATAACCTGAACCATCATAATTTTCATGATGATCCTTTATAAGATTTTTTGCTATATCTAATATCTTTTTATCTTTTAAATTCCAATGATTAGAAAGATCTTCGATCATATGAATCCCAAAGTTAATATGTGTTTTATAAATCTCATATTCATCTTCCGATAAATGATTATTACTATATAACAATCTATTAGGTATAGATATTTTACCTATATCATGTAATACGCTAAAAATTACAAAATATTTAGAAAAATATTTTGGCTTAGATCTTAATAATTGATTTTCTTCCATCTTTTCAATAATTATTTTTGACAAAACTCTAAATAATTTAAGATGGTAATCTATTTTAGGAAAGCCCATTTCTGACATTTTAGCAAAAGAAAAAATCATTGATGAAAATAAACTGTTATTTTGTTTTTTCTTATGATATATCTTTTTAACATCGCTAATTCTGTTAACTCTTTTTACATCTTTTATTTTTATTATATCTACAATATTTTTTATTTCTTTTCTGTTTTTTGATATTACTTTAATTATACCATTTTTGGTAGGATTATCTAAAATCTCTTTAGTATTTATATATCCTTTTAAGGCTATTGATATAAAAATTGACTTATTTGAAAGAATGATATATGATTCTCTATTTTTTAAATGAAAGGGAAGAAAAAACAAATTTTTCTTCCCTTTTCTCTGACTAAAATAGACTATCTTAAGGGGGGCCTTGATTGTCTTTACATCGATTTTATTTTCAATGACCATAAAATCATCTCCAATTTTTGAATACTTATAATGAGTTTATCAATGAAACTAATTTAGTACTGATGTTTTCAGCATTTTTATATTCTGATTCAGCTTCCTGAAAATTACTATTATTTAAATATTTTTTTATACTGTGAGCTTTGTTATGTAATTCTTCATGTAGTTCGTTTATTTTTTCCCATTTGGGATTTTCAAGATTTTTTTCAACTATTTGTAAAAATATACCAAATTTACATTTTTTATGATTACCTTCTACATTTAGCATATCTTTATTTTTTATACTTTTTTTCAAGTTTTCTACCCAATTTGTGTGAGCTTCAATAGCTGCTTTTTTTTGTTCTTCTACAAAAGACTTTTCTGAAATATCGTATTCTTCAAATAATTCCATTAAATTTTGTTTTGATTCTTCTAACTCCGGAATTAAATTCATCAATGATTTTGTTAATTCTTTTTTCTTTTTTGATACATCCTTAATACTGTTCAAATCATGAGCTATTGTTTCTATTGCATTTGTAATATTTGTTATTGATGAAGCCATTTCTTCAGTTGTCGCGCTCTGTTCTTCAGAAGCAGCTGTTAAAGATTCTATCATTTCATGAACTGAATTAACATCTGTGATTATTTCTTCGAACATTCCACTTACTTCATTTGAATATTGAAATGTGTTTTCTATATTTTTTACAGTGTTATTTACAGAATTATTTGCTTTTTCACTAGATTTATTTATTTTTTGTAATATATTTGATATGTTTTCAGTTGCTTTACTACTCTCATCTGCTAAACTTCTTATTTCTGAAGCTACTACAGCAAAACCTTTCCCTGCTTCTCCAGCCCTTGCTGCTTCTATTGCTGCATTCAAAGCAAGCAAATTAGTTTGTTCTGTTATAGAGTTTATACTCTCTAGTATTTTAGCAACATCAGAAATATTATCACTTAATTCTTTAACATATTCACTTGTATCTTTTGATTGTTTTACTGACTCTTCAGAAATCCTATTTATATGTTCAACTTTTTCTTTGCCATTTATAGCTTTTTGATATAAATCATCTGAATTTTTCTGAATTTCTTCTGAAGAATTTGCAATATCATGTGCAGTTGTTGCTATTTCTTCAGAACCAGCATTAACTTCCTGAACCGATGCTACTGTGTTTTTTGAAGATGTTTCTGTTTTCTCAATAAAATCATCTATTTTTAAGGTCAAATCGTTTATTTTATCCGAGACTTTTTCTATTTTTGAATTCCCTGTACTTAATACTTGAGTAGTTCTCAGTACATATTTTAAAGAACTTAAAAATTTTATTCTTATAGACTCTAATAAATTGGAAAGTGTATTTTTAACATTTTCATTATAAGGCGTACCTAAATATCCATTAGATAAATCTTGTAATAATTTTAATTCTTTTTTATAAGTTTCATTTGTTTTTTTTATAAGCATATAAAATGATAAGTATAATATAAAAATACCAAAGATTGATATTATAGACAACATAATGTTTCTTAATGATTTAAAATCATCTATATTGCTTTGAGGTAGTAGTTCTATGAATGAATTAATAGAAAAATAAGTAAATAACCAAACTCCCAAGGTAAAAAATAAAATAACTACAAATAAAAATATTCTTTTTTTTGTCTTTGTCATAAATACTACCTCCTAAATATTGTAATACAATGTATTTTTTTGTATTTCTATTTTATAATACTCTCTAATTATGTCTTTTATTTTACTTTAGTATTACTTTTGTATGGCGTTAATTATTTCATCGCTAACCAATACCTCTTTGATAAGATTAATTATAACTTTTTTGAAATTCATATAAATTTTACAATTAGTAAACTTTATTTTAATTTTTCTCGTTTAATATAATAATGTATTACAAACATTGTAATTGTAATACTACGATTTGTATAAACTCCTTCTCGTCAAGAAAGTGTTTTCAAATCAAAAAAAAGAGAGATTCTCCCTCCAGAAGAATCTCTCTTTTTGTTTTTGATTTATCTTTTATTTTTCTTTCTTCTTTTCACTTTGATCTTTGCATTAGGGTGTTCTTTTTTTAATCTTTTTTCTATTTCTTTCTGATTTTCTGCAGGAGCAAAATCAACTTCCATTCCAATTTTATTAGCTTTCATTACTACCGCGTTTATTTTATCCCCAATTCTATATATTTTTCCAGTTTTTTGTCCCATAAGTCTATTTTTATCACTGTCGTATTCAAAATAATCATTTAACTCTGAAATATGGATTAACCCATTAATCATTTTTTCAGGAATTTCAACAAAAAGTCCAAATTTAGTAACACCAGTAACGTAAACTTCGTAAACTTCTCCAATATGATGTGCTATGTATTCTACTTTTTTCATATCTCTGAGATCCCATTCAGCTTTATCTGCAACTCTTTCTTGTTTTGAACATTTATCTGCAATCTCAGGTAAAAGATTTTGATATTTTTCTATATCTGATTTTTTTAAAGTTCCTTTACTCTTTATATACTTTTTTAGTAATCTATGAACAATTAAATCTGGATATCTTCTAATTGGAGATGTGAAATGTGTGTATGACATAGAAGCAAGACCAAAATGGCCTATGTTTTCTTCAGAATACATCGCTCTTTTCATTGATTTTATCAGTACCTTTTGTATTGAATCAGCTAAAGGATGGTCTTTTGTATTTTCTAATACTTGTTGTAAAGCTTTAGGGTGCATATTTTGTGGCATTTTACTTTTCATACCAAGCATTTCTAGATAGTTTTTTAACTGTATAACCATATCAGGGTCTGGATCTTCATGAACTCTATATATAAAAGGTAAATCTTGAGCATCAAAATATTCAGCTACTGTTTCGTTTGCTTTTATCATAAATTCTTCTATCATTCTTTCAGATTGACCTCTTTTAACTGGTTTTATATCTTTTACATTTCCTTTTTCATCAAATTCAAAATATACTTCTGTGCTTTCTATATCAACTAATGATCCTCTTTCTTTTCTGTTATTTCTGAGAATTTTCATGAGCTCTATCATATTCTCTAGATCTTTTTGTAAGAACCCTATTTCATCCTTGATTTCTTCAGAGGGATTTTCAGATAACAATTCATTTACTTTATTATAAGTTAATCTTTTAACACTTTTAATCAAACCATTGTTTATCTCAGAATCCACTACATCTCCATTTTGATTGATCTCTATTTCAAGTGACATTGTAAGTCTTTCTTCGCCTTCTACTAAAGAACACATCCAATCAGAAAGTTCATGTGGAAGCATAGGAATTACTGTATTTATTAAATATACACTGGTTGCTCTATTTAGCGCTTCTTTATCTAGTTCTGAATTTTCTTTTACATAATGAGATACATCTGCTATGTGTACACTTAATTGAAAATTTCCATTTTTTAGAATTTTGATACCTACAGCATCATCAAAATCTTTCGCAGTTTCTCCATCTATTGTAAATATATTTTGATTTATAAAGCTTTTTCTTCCTTTTTTCTCTGAAGAAGCTATAGTTTTAGGAATTTTTTCTACTTCTTTTTCAACTGATTCTGGAAATTCTTTTGGTTGTGGTAGATCATGTTTTGAAATAACTATAGGTAAATCAACACTAGGATCTTCCGCATCTCCAATAACATTTATTATCTTAGCTTCTGGATTTTTTGTAGTTTTTCCATAATTTTTTATTTCTATTTCAACTATTTGTCCATCCTTTGCTTTGTTCATATCTTCAGGAGCTATATAAAAGTCCGTGTTTATTTTGCCATCTACAGGAACAACAAAACCAAACATTTTTTTCTTTTCAAATCTCCCAACCACTTTTTCTAAGTTTCTATCAAGAATTTTAACAACTTCACCAGCTTCAAGGTCCCTCCACTTCCCTTTCTTTTGAACTAAAACTTTATCTCCATGAAGAGCGTTGTTACTTTTCTCTACTGGTATAGCTATTTCTTCTCCACTTTCTTTTTTTACAAAACCCATGTTTCCACTTTTAATAAATTCTATAATCCCAATTACGGTATCTTTATCTGGTAAGTTATATCTATTTCTACTATCTTTAAATACTTTTCCTTCTTCAAGTAGATTTTTTAATGATTTTCTTATTTTCTTTTTTTGATCTTTTTTAGTTGCGTTTAGTTCTTGATAAATTTCTTTTTGTATTTTTTTCCCTTTTTTCAATAAATCAAGTATCTTACTTTCCAAATTTTTCATCTTAACCCTCCTTTGAAGGTTGTTTTTTATTCATGTTTCCTATCTATTTCAAAGAATGATGCTAAACGTGGGTTGAACATAAATTTTACAGTTCCAACAGGTCCATTTCTTTGTTTACCTATTATCAATTCAGATTCATGTATTTCGTTCAAAACAAGCTTTTCATCACCTTCTCCTCTTCTTTTATAATATGAATCTCTATATAAAAACATAACAATATCAGCATCTTGTTCTATAGCTCCAGATTCACGCAAATCACTTAATCTTGGCCTTTTATCTTCTCTTTGTTCAACTGCTCTTGATAACTGAGAAAGAGCAACAACTGTTATATCTAATTCTCTGGCTAATAATTTTAATGATCTTGATATTTCAGATATTTCTTGTTGTCTACTTTCAGTATTACCTGATTTCCCTGACATCAATTGTAAATAATCAATTACTAAAACTTGAATATCATATTCTCTTTTTATTCTTCTAGCTTTTGCCCTTAAAGATCTTGAATCAAGCCCAGGTTCATCGTCCAATATTAAACTTGAATCTGTTAACTCTCCCGCTACTTGGGTAATCATACTCCATTCATCATCTGAAATTTGGCCTGTCCTTACTTTTTGAAGATCTACTCTTGCTTGATAACATATTATCCTATTTGTCAATTGTTCTTTTGACATTTCTAGAGAAAATATTGCTACCCCTACATTATGTTTAATGCTCATATTTGTAGCCAAATTTAACGCGAAAGATGATTTACCCATAGAAGGTCTTGCTGCAATTATTATCAAATCAGATTTATGAAATCCAGAAGTCATAGCATCTAAAGAAGAAAAACCTGTAGGTATTCCAGTAACAAGACCAAGTTCTCCTCTTCTGTATTTATTTTTCAATTCAACTACCTGATCAACTACATCTGGAACTATTGTTGACAAAGATTCATATGTTCTTGTAGCTCTAGCTTCTGCAATTGAAAAAATTCTTTTTTCAGCAAATTCTAGTATTTCTTTGGCGTCTCCCACTGTTCTTACTGACTCTACTATTTCAGAAGAAGCTTTTATTAGATTTCTAAGAAGAGCTTTTTCTTTCACTATATTAGCATAATACATTACGTTAGCAGTTGTAGGAACTACCTGAGCTAGATGTATTAAACTTTCTTCTCCACCAACTTTTTGTATAAGACCTAAATTCCTTAACTTGTCTATTAACGTTACAGTATCTACTGGCTGCGCAGAAGAAAAAACCTGTTCTATTGTTTTAAATATAATTTTATGTTTTTCTAGATAAAAATCACTATATCTTACTTCTTCAAGTACATCTTCTAATACAGTAGGATCCATTAATATACTACCAATTACCGATTCTTCTGCTTCTATTGAATGCGGAGGATTCAAAGATAATGAGTCCATTTTTTGCCTCCTTATGTTATAATATTTTGAGGTGATTTTTAATGGAATTATTTATAAATATATTATTTGTTATTTCAATTATTACTTTAATTTTATCTATTTCTTATTTTTTTACTTCTTCTGTAGAAATTAAAAAAGGGAAAAATAAAGATTTGGAAAAAATTAAAAGTGATGATAAAAAAGCATTTCTTATGCTTGGTATTTTCTTTTCTACTTTAATTATTTCATTTTTATTAAGCACTATTTTTTATTGATTATTTCTTTTTTTACATAATCACTAGTTGTTGATTTTAATAGAGATGAATAGCTAAGTTTGAATTTTAATATGTCTCCTATTTCATATTTCTTTTCACATTCTGTTATATCAATTATTGTATGATCTGAACTGGCATGCAACACTTGAATTTTTTCATCAAATGGAATTAAACCACCAGGGTTAATGTCTTGCTCTCCAATTGCAAGTATGCATTTTTTCCTCCAACCTTTATCTTCAAATTGTGGTTTTCGACCAAAAGCATCTAAACCAATTTTACCTTCTGGAATAGAAGGTTTTTCTTTTATTTCTATAATTTCAGCTTCCAAAACTACTGCATCTTGATATGCTCCTTGAACTAATCTATTATTTGTTACATCAGTTCCACACATTATCGATTCACCTAATCTATAATGATTTAAACCTTCAGTCAAGTTATCATCTTCTACTAAAGGGAGGGCCGCTGTACTTCCGCCGGACAAGTACTTTATTTCATAGTCATATTTATCTTTTATTTGTTTTTTTATGTTGGTAAGCATTTGCATTTTTTCTTTTGTTGGCAAAACTCCACCAAAACAACCTAAATTGCTCCCTATCCCTATCAAATTTATGTTTTCTATATCTAATATTTCTCCTATTTTTTCTAAAGATTTTGTATACCATTCACCTTCTCGCAAATCTCCTAAATCTATCATAAAAATAATTTTTTGCACTTTGTCTTTTTCTTTAGCTATTTGAGATAATTTTTTTATAGTTGTCATTTCACTAATAAGTGTAATATCAACATTTTCAACTACTTTTTTTAATTCTGAAATCATTGGAATTCTTAATAATAAAAAAGGATAGTTTATTCCATTATCTTTCATCTTTATGATATTTTGTATTCTTGCATCTGCAATCATATCACAGTTCGAATCAATCAAAGCTTCAGCAATTTCTTTCATACCACACATTACTTTTGTTACTCCAGCGACTTCTACACCTTTAGAGTGGCATTTATCAATGACATTTTTTGCATTACTCTTTATTTTTTCTATATCTATTGTTAGTTTTGGGTACATAAATTCACTCCTTTAATATATTTTTTCGAGAATTTCTATACATTTATTTATCTCTTTTGTTTCTATTACATCTATATAGTTTTTAAATTCTTCTAATAACTTATAATCATTAAAATTTTCAATCATTATTTTAAGGTTTTCTTCTTGTATTAAAGAAATCTTATCTTTAAATTTTTCAAATCCATATTTTTTTATATCTTCTAAATCAATATTTATAGAATAAAATTGTAAATCATTTTTTAACTTCAATGCTTCTTTTACCATATCTTCATCTTTTATTCTAAAAGCGTAAAAAAAGTCGTTATTTAAATCGGAAAGATATTTTATCACTTCTATATTAGACGTAGATATCATTGTTCTATTAGATACATCTAATGAATTTATCAAATTAATCAATTGAGATACTACTGATTCTTCATAAACATTAATATTTATTAAAGTATCTGAAGGTAAATTAATATAAGCTTTTTCTAATGAATATATTTTTTGATTATGAGGTAACTTTAATTTTGAAATTTCTTTTGTTGTTCTATTTTTTAAATCAAATTTCTTCGCTATTTCTGAATTCGGATTACATATTATAAGATTACTATCAGCTATTTGCATTATATCTATAGTAATCCCATCAGCTCCGTATTCTATAGATTTCAAAAATCCATTCATACTATTTTCATAGCAATTATCTACCTTTCCTTTTTGCCCTAAAACTATAACTGGATAATTTAAATTCATATTAACCCCCCAAAATTCTATGTTAATTTTTTTATTGATTCATTTAAATATTCGTCTTGTATTTCCATCCCTAAATTTATTTCAGGTTTATTATCACCATGAAAATCACTTCCAGCTGTAATATTCAGATCATATTTTTTTGCAAGATTTTTAAATTTATCTATGTCTGATTGATTGTGTTTACTATAATAAGCTTCAATTCCCCATAAGCCAGCATCTTTAAATTTTTTTATTAAACTATTTAATCTATCATTTGAATTAGTAATATATTTAGGATGGGCTAATACAGCTTTACCTCCAGCTTTTGTTATAATTTCAATCGCATTTTCAGGCTTTAATTTAATTTTTGGAACAAAAGCTTTTTTATTATTCCCTAAATAAATACTAAATGCTTCGTCCATTGTATTAACATATCCCTTATTCATCATTACCCTAGCTATGTGAGGCCTTCCAATTATATCGCTTCCTGCAACACTTCTAACTTCTAACAAATCAATAGCCAAGCCTAAACTATTCAATTTTTCTACCATTAAATCATTTCTTTTGATTCTATAATCTTGAATTTCTTTTAAAGATTTATTTAATAAATCATTATAAATGTCAATTCCATAACCTAAAACATCAAGCATATTTGGATATTCAGTAGATATTTCAACACCAGGTATATATTTAATATTTTTATCTCTTGAATATTCACAAGCTTCTTTTTGAACATTTAAGTTATCATGATCTGTTATAGAAAAAATTTCGAGTTCTTTCTTTTTTGCTAAGTCTATTATTTCTTTGTAATCATAGGTTCCATCAGAACCTTTTGAATGTATGTGCATATCTAATTTCAAAAATCTCATCCTCTCAAATATTTTTACATCTTATGTTAGAATAAAAATGTACATATTAATTATATCATATGTTAATTTTATGGAGGGATATAATGAATAAAAAAGAAATAAGAAAATCTATTATTAACAAAAGAAAATCATTGAGCAAAAATGAAGTTGAAAACATGTCATCTATCATCATTAAAAAAATTATACAAGAAGAATTTTTTAAAAATTCAAAAAATATTGCTATGTATTATCCATATAAAAATGAAGTCGATTTACTTGATATTTTTAAAGAAAATAAAGATTTTAAAAATTTTTTATTCCCAAAAGTACATGGCAAAGAAATGATTTTTCATTTAGTAAAAGACCTTGACGATTTTTCAAAAGGGAATTTTAATATAATGGAACCTAAAACAAAAGTTTTTCAAGGACATATTGATCTTTTCTTAATCCCAGGAGTAGCTTTCAGCCCACATCAATATAGAATTGGTTATGGCGGAGGTTTTTATGATAAATATATATCTAAAAATGTTAATAAATCAAAATTAATTGGTATAGCCTTTGATTTACAAATAATAGAAAATCTACCTGTAGAAAAACATGATCAAAAGTTAGATATGATAATTACAAATAAAGGGGTGTATAAAAAATGAGATTGAGTTTAGTTCAGTTTAAACCAGAATTATTCGAAATAAAAAATAATGTAAAAAACGCTATTTCATTAATTAAAGACACAGAAGAAGATTTGATTATTTTCCCTGAGCTAGCATTCACTGGATACGCTTATACTAATATGCAAGAAGTTAAAGATACTAGCGAGGATCCAAAAGATGAATTTTCTTATTCAATTTCCAAATTCCGAGATTTTGCTATCAAAAACGATAAAAATATTATCTATGGTTTTAATGAGAAGTCAAACGATATATTTTTCAACTCATCTATTTTTATCAAATCTGACGGAAGTTTTTCAATTTATAGAAAAATACATTTGTTTTACAGAGAAAAATTATTTTTTACCCCTGGTGATTCTGGCTTTTTTGTAGAAGAATTTAAAGGTTTTAATATTGGAATGGCTATTTGTTTTGACTGGATTTTTCCAGAATCATTTAGAACTTTAAGCGTATTAGGAGCTGATTTAATAGCTCATCCAGCGGATCTTGTTCTACCTCATTGTCAAGAAGCAAATAAAACCAGATCTTTAGAAAATAGGGTTTTTATAGCTACATCAAATCGATGGGGAGAAGAAACTAACAAAGACATAAAGTATAATTTTACAGGCATGAGCCAATTGACCAGTCCAAAAGGAGAAGTTATTGATAGATTTAGCAAAAGTGGAAATATTGTAAAAACTTTTGATGTTGACTTAAATTTATCAAGAAATAAAAATATAAATGATTTTAATAATGTGATGACAGACAGAAGAAAAGAGTTCTATATGTGATATAGAACTCTTTTTTCTTTATGATTTTATAATTTTCACTCTTACATTACAAGTGATATAAGATTTTATTTCTTTTAGATTTAGTACTCTGTTTTTATATTATATTTAGTATTATATATATTCTCTTAAAATATTTTTTAACTTGAAATATTTTAAGTTTTTTTGTATAATATAAATGAATATATAAAATACGAGGAGGTATTCTCATGAGTCAAAAAGAATTTGTAGTAGGAATTGACTTAGGAACAACTAACTCAGCAATTTCTTGGATGAAACCAGACGGAAATGTTGAAGTTATTTCAAACTCAGAAGGAAAAAGAACAACACCATCAATTGTAGCTTTTTCAAAAGATGGTGAAATTATAGTAGGTGAACCTGCTAAAAGACAAGCGGTTTTAAATTCAGATAAAACAATCAGATCAATTAAAAGACATATGGGTGAAGATTATTCTGTTAATATAGACGGAAAAGAATATACACCACAACAAATTTCTGCTTATATACTTAAAAAACTCGTTAGTGATGCAGAAGATTATTTAGGTGGAAAAATAAACCAAGCTGTTATTACAGTTCCTGCATATTTCAACGATGCGCAAAGACAAGCAACAAAAGAAGCTGGAGAAATAGCTGGTTTAGAAGTTTTAAGAATAATAAATGAACCTACAGCTGCTAGTATTGCTTTTGGTATGGACAAGTCAGCTGACGGAGATAAAAATGTAGTAGTTTATGACTTAGGTGGAGGTACTTTTGATGTTTCCATATTAGATATTGGAGACGATATAATAGAAGTTGTATCAACATCGGGTAATAATTCTTTAGGTGGAGACGACTTTGATCAAAGATTAATAAATTATTTTGTTTCTGAATTTAAAAAAGATAATGGAGTAGATTTATCAAGTGATAAACAAGCTTTACAAAGATTAAAGGAAGCTGCAGAATCAGCAAAAATTGAATTATCTACAAAGTTTGAAACAGAAATAAATCTTCCATTTATCACAGTTGTTGATGGCCAACCAGTTCATTTAGAAAAAAAATTATCAAGAGCAAAATTTGAAGAATTAACTGGCGATTTAATAAAATCTACAGGAACTCAAATAGAAAATGCAATAAAAGACTCTGGTCTCTCAAAAAGTGAAATTGATGAAGTGTTATTAGTCGGAGGTTCTACAAGAATCCCAGCTGTTCAAAAATTAGTTAAATCTTATTTTAATAAAGATGCCAATAAAGGAGTTAATCCAGATGAAGCTGTAGCAATGGGTGCTGCTGTTCAAGGAGCTATAATGACAGGTAAGTCTGATAAAGACTTAGTATTAGTTGACGTTACTCCTTTATCACTAGGTGTTGAAGTTAAAGGTGGATTAGTGCAACCTGTTATTGAAAGAAACACTAAAATACCAGTTAAAAAATCCCAGACTTTTACAACTGCTGTAGATTATCAGCCAGAAGTAGAAGTTAGAGTTTATCAAGGAGAAAGATCTTTAGCAAGTGATAACTTCTTCTTAGGTGATTTCAAATTAACTGGATTACCACCAGCACCAAGAGGCGTCCCACAAATAGAAGTAACTTTTGATATAGATTCTAATGGTATAGTAAATGTATCTGCAACAGATAAAGGAACTGGGAAACAACAATCAATGGTTGTTACTGGAAGACAAAAAATGGATTCTGAACAAATACAACAAATGATAAAAGATGCAAAAGAATACGAAGAACAAGATAAGAGAAAAAAAGAAGAAATTGAATTGAAAAATCAGGCAGAAGATATGGCTTATCAAACAGAAAAATTATTAAACGAAAACGGAGACAAAGTTCCAGAGGATGTTAAAGGTCCAATTCAAGAAAAAATAAAAGAATTAAGAGAAGCTTTGTCAGAAGATAACATAGGGAAAATTAAAATAGTTATGGATGAATTAAAACAAGAAGCAATGAAAATTGGTGAACAAATGTACGGACAACAGGGTCAGCAAGGAGAACCTGGACCTCAAGCTGGACCAGAACAAGGCCCTCAAGACCAAGGACCAGAAAATAATCAACAAGATGATCAAGATAATCAATAATAATCATTTTAAATAGCGTGGTTTTTACCACGCTATTTTTTTATATCCTCAAATCTGATATAATTAATATACATAAAGAAAATGAGGTGGTTAAAATCAAGAAAAAAAATACATTCTATATTCTTTTTACGATATTTTTTATCATGACTCTTTTGATAATATTATTTTTTCAGAATCAGGTAAAAAATAATTATAAAGATAATTTTTTATCTGAAAAAAAATATTTAGAGAATTATCTTGAAAATATACAAAATAGTATTTACACAATGGCTTCTGATATTAATTCTTCAACTATACATAATATATTAGATAGACAGTTAAACCTTATGGATATTGGAGAAATTAGCGCTTTAAAAAACGGTTTAATGATTTCAGATAATATAAAAACTTATGTTCAATTTCATGATAGGTATAAAAATTATCTTGATGAAGTATATTTTGATGATTATTTGAATAAATTTTATATATACAATAATAATTTTGATAAATTATCCCCTTATTTAGAAGAACCTATTAATAAAGATTTAGCCAATAAAGTCATGTTGAAATTATCTAATAATTCAGTTTTTGCTACTTCAGATATTTTTGAATTTGAAAATAATAAATATATGTACTTGGCAACTAAAAATAGAGAATTGAGAGCAGGTAATTTTACTGATAATAGTTTAGGTTTTATTCTATATGAAATAAAATTAGCAATGATAGATACAGAATTAACTATTATAAATAAATCTGATTTGCTAGAAATTGATTTTTTGCCAATAGATAATAATAAAATGAAAGATCTAAATATTAATTCTACATTTACTGACCATTACATTTCTAGCCCTATTTCATTTTTAAATTCAAATTTATATGCATACAATCAATACAATAATAATTATTATAATTTATTATTGCTAGGCTTTTCTAGCTTGTTTATTTTATTCTTGGTCATATATTATTATTCAAAAATAAATTATAATGATATTTTATTTTCAAAAATTCCTCTTTTAGAAAAATTTTCAAAAAAATCATCTTATGAAACTGATGTCTTCACATTTATTAATCAAATTTTAGCAAAAAGAGAGTTTGAAAATGATTTTCTTAGAGGTAAAAAACATGAAAATAAATTAGATTTATTTTTATTTTTATATAATAAATATTATGATTATATAAGATTACCAGAATATATTTCTATTCATAACTTGAAAGATATGAATTTTGTGTTTTATGATAAAATAGATATGAGTAAGTCTCATGTTGAAATGATAGAAAATTTAGAAATTAATTCTGAATGCATAAAAGATATTAGAAACAGTTATTTTGATAACAATATATCTTCTATAAAAGAATATATAAAATCTCGTACAAAAGATTTTAAAAGCTCTATTGATGATTTATACATAGATATTTTTTCAATTAACGATGAACAAGTATTAATTTTTCTAAAATTCAAGAATAAAAATGAGCTTGAAAATTTCAAAAACATTATCAAAAATATCTAAATTTCAAGGTTTTTATAATTAAATTTGTTTTTATTTTTCTTTTTTATGTTATAATTACTATGGATATTATTTTTTAAAGGTAGGAGGGATAAGAATGAAGTCAAAGCTAATTATGGCATTTATGATTTTATCAGCATTAGCAGTTATAGCTGCACCAACCCTTGATTGGGGAAGAGTTTATCCAATGGATGGAGAACAACAAATTTTCTATGCTGATGCAACAAATGAAGGGGTTTACTTATTTGGTTATACTAACGAAAGTAATGTAGATGAAGACATGTTAACTATGAAAATTGGAGAAAATGGAAACATTTTAGACACAAATGTTTCTGGTGGATACAATGATGATTGGGCTTTATGGGGTTTTGAATCTCATGATGGTGATTTAGTATCTATAGGATCTTCAAATTCTTTCAGTTATGATTTTGATATCATGATCTCTAAGAATGGTAAAAATTCTTTTTCAAAACCAATTAAAAACTTTGGTGTAGAAAAAGGTACAGCTGGTTTAGAATTAGGTGATTCTTATATAGTTGTTGGTTACGGTTCAAATCCAGAAACCTTAAATATGGATGGAAAATTAATCAAAATTAACAAAACAAATAATGAAGTAGAATGGACTAAATGGCTTCCAGGATCAGAACCTGGAATAGATATTAAACCACTTTCTATTCAATTAACTACAGATGGTAATTTCATAATTGCTGGTACTAAAATCAACTTTTTCTCTGGTATAACAGAAGTTTATTTGACAAAAGTAAACTTGTCAGGTGAAGAAATTTGGACAAAAACATTTACTGGTAGAGATTACGCAAGAGGATTTGATGTGCAAGAAACAAAAGATGGATATGTAGTTGCAGGTTACAATGGTTCTTGGGACAAAGGTTGGTCAGATTTTTACTTAACAAAAGTTGGACATGATGGAGAAATTTTATGGGAAAGTGAATTTGGTCAAGACGAAAGTGATCATGCTTATTCAGTAAAAGTTGCTAAAAATGGAAATATTTATGTCGCTGGTTATACAACTCCTGAAGACCATGATAATTTTGATATGTTATTAGTTGAATATAGCTCAGAAGGAGAAATCCTTTCTCACGAAGTTGTTGGTGGAAATGGTGACGATATTGCTTATTCAATTGATATAGACAACAATGGAAATTTATACATGGTTGGATACTCAACATCAACAAATTTTGGTGCTGATGAATCTGGAGATCCAATAGTATTTAAATATACAGTAGCAGAATAAACTAAATTTTATAGTAATTATAAATTAATGCGGGCTTAAAAGCCCGCATTTTTATTATCTATTTTTTAAAGCTATTGATATGTTAATTATATCTGTTGGATTTATTCCAGGAATTCTTTTGATTTGACCTAAACTTTCAGGTTTTATTTTTTTTAGTTTTTCCTTAGCTTCGAAAGCTAAATTATGAATTTTATCATAATCAAATTTTTCTGGAATTTTAATATTTTCCATTTCTTTCATTTTTTCTATTTCTTCTTCCATTTTCTTTAAATAACCACTGTATTTATATTTTATTTCAACTTGTTCAATTATTTGATAATCCTTAACTGGATCTAATGGTTTTTCATCATGAGAAGATATTTCCGTGTACAAGACTTCTGGTCTTTTTAGTAAATCTCCTAAAGGAGTTCTACTTTTTATTAATCCAGAATTTTTAGATTTCAAATAGTCATTTATTTTTTCAGGAGTTATTTTAATTTTTTTTAATTCTTCTATTTTTTCATTAGCTCTTTTTTCATCGTTTTTAATTTTTTGTAATTTTTTTTCTGATAAAAGGTTATATTTTTCTGCATATTTATATAACCTAAAATGAGAATTATCATGTCTTAAATGTAATCTATATTCTGCTCTTGAAGTTAATAACCTATAGGGTTCATCTACACTTTTTGTAATTATATCATCAATTAATACTCCAATATAGCTTTCTGATCTATCCAAAATAAAAGGTTCTTTATTATCTTGTTTCAATGAAGCATTTATACCCGCAATTAATCCTTGACCAGCTGCTTCTTCATAACCTGATGTTCCATTTATTTGTCCAGCTAAATATAAACCTTCAATAATTTTTGTTTCTAGAGTATGTTTTAATTGATGTGGCAGAACAAAATCATATTCAACTGCATAAGCAGGCCTTTCGATGACTACATTTTCTAGTCCAGGTATAGTTTTTAGCATTTCTAATTGAGATTCATAAGGTAAACTAGTACTCATTCCATTTATATAATATTCCTCTGACATTTTTGATTCAGGCTCTAAAAATATTTGATGAGAATTTTTTTCAAATTTCATAACTTTATCTTCAATAGATGGACAATATCGTGGGCCTTTTGACTCAATTAGTTTCACATCTCCATATAAAGGAGAAAAGCTAATGTTATCTTTTATTACTTTATGTGTGGTTTCATTTGTTCTTCCTATAAAGCAAGGATAATCTGATGATAAAACTTTTCTATCTGAAAAATAAGAAAAAGATAATGGATCTTCTGAAGTTTTTTGTTCTAGTAACTTAGAAAAATCTATTGATGACTTTTTAACTCTTGCAGGTGTTCCAGTTTTAAATCTTTGCATTTGTAAACCTAATGATTTTAAAGATTCACTTAAAATATTAGAAGATAAATCTCCCATTCTTCCAGCTTCAAATGTTTTTCTTCCAATATATATTTTTCCTTTCAAATAAGTACCAGTAGTTATTATAATAGAGTTAGAATAGTATTCAATTCCTAATTCTGTTTTTAATCCAATAACTTTATTTTTTTCTGCTAAAATTTCTTTTGCAATACCATACCTTAGAGTTATTCCTTTTGTTTGTTCTAATATTTTTTTCATTTCTAAAGAATATTCATACTTATCTATTTGTGCTCTCATAGCTCTTACTGCAATTCCTTTTGAAGTATTGAGCATTCTTACGTTTATCATAGTTTTATCTGCGACAGAAGCTTGTACGCCGCCTAAAGCATCAATTTCTCTTGTTACTATACCTTTAGCTGGTCCTCCAATCGCGGGGTTACAAGGAGTCCAACCTACAGAATCTAAATTTATATTCAAAATTAAAACATTTTTATTCATTTTAGCAGCAGCTACTGCAGCTTCTATTCCTGCATGTCCGGCTCCAACTACTATTATGTCATATTTTTCATCATAACTCATTCATTTCACCTCATAGATTATTTTTAATATATTATATCATCTAAAGGTTTTTATTATTATACTTTAAGATAAAAATTTATTAAAAAAGAGACCAATTTTAATTGGTCTCTTCAGTTTAAAGTTAGTTTATATAACTTTTAATTCTTTACCTATTTTTTCAAATCTTTCTAATGCAAAATCTAAATCATCTTTCGAGTGTGATGCACTTATCATAACTCTTATTCTAGCTTTCCCTTTTGGTACTGTTGGAAATCCAATTGCTGAAGCGAATATACCTTCTTCATATAATTTTTTAGAAAATTCTTTTGCTGTTTTTGCTTCATAAAGCATAACAGGAGTTATTGGGGTTACAGTATGTCCTATATCAAATCCCATTTCTTTTATTTTATTTTGGAAATATTTTCCATTGTCCCATAATTTTTCTACAGGTTTTCCAGTTTCTTCTAAATATCTAACTGCTGCTAAAGCAGCACCTGTTTCAGCAGGAGACAGTGAACTTGAGAATAAAAATGGTCTTGCTTTTTGTTTTAAATATTTTATAAGTTCTTTTTTCCCTGCAACAAATCCTCCAACTACACCAAAAGCTTTTGATAATGTTCCAACTTCTATATCAACTGATTCATGTAAACCAAAATGATCTACAATTCCTCTTCCGTTTTTACCTAAAACACCTTCTCCATGAGCATCATCAACCATAACGAGAGCATTATATTTTTTTGATACTTTGGCTATTTCATCGAGAGGAGCTATGTCACCATCCATAGAAAATACACCATCAGTAATGACTAATTTTCTTCTTGCTCCTTCTTCATCAGCTTTTTTTAATGCTTCTTCTAATGAATTTACATCTTTATGTTTCCATACATATTTTTTTGATTTTGTAAGTCTAACTCCATCTATAATACTAGCATGATTTAGTTCATCGGATAATATAGCATCTTCTTTCCCCATTATAGCAGGAATAACAGCTTGATTGGCGTTAAAACCGCTTTGAACTACTAATGTATCTTCTACACCTTTAAAATCAGCTAACTCTTTTTCTAATTGATTATGGATTTCCAGAGTTCCAGCAATAGATCTAACAGCACCTGGTCCAACACCCCATTCTTTTATTGCTTCAATAGCACCTTTTTTAAGTTCTTCATTATTAGCAAAATTCAAGTAGTTGTTTGAGCACATATTTAAAACTTTTTTCCCATCAACATTAAGCCATGCTCCTTGAGCTGTGTTTAATGTTCTTATAGTTACTAATAGACCATTATCTTCTAATTCTTGCATTTCATTTTTCAAATCTTCGTAAAAATTCATTTATAGTCCCCCTTTAATCTGCTATTTTTAATACTATTTTACCACTTTTTCCTGAAATCATTAGATCAAAAGCTTTTTCATAATCTTCAAGATCTAATTCATGAGTCACTACTCTATCTAAATTAATTTTTTTATATTTTAATAACTGGGAAGCAATATGCCATGTTTCAAACATTTTTCTACCAGTTATTGTTTGTATAGTAATATTTTTGAAAACAGAAGCATTCATTACAAATGGTATTTCTTTTTCATTATACACTCCCAAAATAGATGCAAATCCTCCATTGGTTAATGATAGAATTCCATCATTCAATGCTTTTACACTTCCTGACATTTCCATTAAAACATCTATTCCATGTCCATCAGTGAATTTTTCAATTTCAGCATGAATATCCGTTTCTGCAGGATTAATAACTAAATCTGCTCCCATATCTTTTGCCATTTTAATTCTATATTCAGATAATTCACTAACAATAACAGCAGCTGCGCCTGAAACTCTAGCAATTTCTATTGCCATTGCCCCAATTGGTCCTGCTCCTGTAATTAATACAATTTTCCCTCTTAAATCAGTTGCTGTTGCTGTATGTATTGCATTTCCAAGTGGTTCCATAACTGAAGCATATTTTAAAGGTATATTTTCATCAATCTTCCATAAAACAATTTCAGGTACAACTGTATATTCTGCGAAAACACCATCTCTATCAACACCTAATATTTCCATATCTTTACATACATGCATTTTGCCAGTTTTACATTGATAACAAACTTTACAAGGGATATGTGTTTCACTTGCTACTAAATCACCTTTTTTTAAATTTTTTACTTCAGGACCAACCTCTATTACTTCACCTACAAATTCATGACCGCCTATTTGTGGAGGTTTGATTCTGTCTTCTGCCCATTCATTCCATTCATAAATATGAACGTCAGTACCACAAACAGACGCTCTTAAAACCCTTATTTTAACGTCATCTGAATTAATAATTTTTGGTTCTTCTACATCTGCAAGTTCAAAGCCTTTTGTTTTTTTAGCTTTTAAAAGAGCTTTCATAATCTCACTCCTCATATATTTTATAATTAATTTATATTACTTACCATTAATAGTTTAAAATATAATGAAAAATTTTTCAATGTCATAGAATACTGAATTTTATTGATAATCAAAGATAATATCCTTTTATCGGTTGAAATTCCAATATCTTACATGTTTAAAAAAAGAGAATGGAATTAACCATTCTCCTATACTATATCTATATCAACTTTTTCATTTTCAATTTTTTCTTTTATATTTTCTATTTTTGTTTTAAGCTTGTTGTTCCCAATTAATAAAGATTGGTCTATCTTTTTTATTGAATGGCTTATTGTTGAATGGTTTCTTTTTAGCATCTTAGCAATTTTTTTAACTGGCATCTTAAGATAAATTTTTAATAAATAAGCTAGAACTTGTCTTGCTTGAGAAATACTTTTCTTTCTAGAACTTGAATATAAATCTTCTCTAGTAATTTCATATTCTTCTAAAACGGAATTTATTAAAGTATTTGTTTTTATTGTTTCAAATGCTTCTTTTGAGTTATATTTTACTTTTGATTTGTTCATTCTCATTATTGATTCAACAATTTTTTTTGCTGAATAAACTGTTGCTGGTTCTCCAGTAATTTTTGTATGAAGCATCAAATTCATTATTGCTCCACGTAGCCTACGTAAGTTTCTATTTACATGTTCAGCTAGATAATGAGCTACATCATCTGATATTTGTAATGATATCATTGAAGCCATTTTTTTTGCTATTAAATATCTTGTATCTTCATCTGGAGTGCCTACATTTACTATTAATCCCATTTGAAATCTTGATATTAATCTTGGATGAAAAGTTGCTAGTTCATCAGGTGTTCTATCAGAGCAAACAATAACTTGTTTACCTGCATTAAACAAAGAATTGAAAGTATGGAATAATTCATTTTGTACATTATTTTTTCCAATAAGAAACTGAACATCATCTATTAATAGTATATCAACAGTTTTTCTAAATCTTTCTCTAAAACTGTCCATATTTTGAGCTCTTATTGCATCCATCATTTCATTCATAAAGTCTTCAGCTGTTAAATATTTAACTCTAAGATCTGTACTATGTTCTAACACATGATTCGCTATAGCATGCATTAGATGTGTTTTACCTAACCCAACATCTCCATAAATAAAAAGAGGATTGAACTTACCAGGACTTTTTGAAACTTCATAAGCTGAATAATAGGCCATTCTATTAGATTCGCCAATTACAAATGACTCAAAATTAAACTCAGAATTGAATTCAGAAAGTTTTAGAGGCCTATTTTTTATTAATGGACCAGCTGCTCTATTTTTTGCTTGATCTATAGTTTTTATTTTATAGGATACTTTCATTTCTTGACCAAGTATATCTGATATGGTCTGTTTTATAACATTATTAAACTTTTTTTCAACTGTCTCTTTTATAAAATGATTACTCAAGCCCATTACTACTTCTTTTTCATTCATATGTAGAATTTCGGAATTGGATAACCAGTTGTTCCAAGTTTCTCTAGAGATATTCATTTTTAACTTTTCAAGAAGATCATCCTTGAACATCTAATCCACCCCTTCAAAATATAGCCAATATAAAGCTTATCATATTGAAGGTTGTTAATCAAGAAAATTTTTCATTAATTCTTTATAACCATTGTCATAAAAGGAATACAAAGGTTTTATGTTTCAACTTAGCTCTGTATGTATCAATTAGAAGTTTAAGTTTAATATTTTGTGTAACTATTTTTTTATTAAATATTTCTTGTATACTGTTTTTAATATAATTAATTATTTTATATTTTATACTGCCGTAATATACCAGAAACATTTATATGTGGTCTACGATTTTACTTGTTTATATACGAAAATATCTATAATTCACTATTGGCTATATAAATAATATAATAATTCTATTTAATGAAAATATTTATATGAACTCTGAAAATACACAATATATTGTATGAGTAATATTTCTTTTATTTAAAAAAGCTCAAAATCTTCTTTTTAAAAGAGATTTTGAGCTTTTAATTTAATTAATTTTCAAATTGTAGTTTATATAAATCATAATAAATTCCTCTTTTATCTATGAGTTCATTATGAGAGCCTTCTTCAACTACTAATCCTTTATGCATTACAAGTATTTTATTTGAACTTTTAACAGTAGATAATCTATGTGCGATGGATATTATGGTAGTATTATGAGCAATCTTATCAAGTGCTTTTTGAATCAAATCTTCTGTCTGAACATCTATATTTGCAGTAGCTTCGTCAAGAATTATTATCTTAGCATTGAATAATACAGCTCTTGCCAATGCTATCAACTGTCTTTCTCCTGAAGATAAAGTTCCCCCTCTTTCCATTATTTCTGTATAATAACCTTCTGGTAATTTTTGTATTATATCATGAGCATAAACTTCCTTTGCTGCGTTTATGGCTTCATCTTCAGTTATTTCATTATTGAATAATCTAATATTTTCAATAATATTTCCTGAAAAAAGAAAAACATCTTGAGGAACAACTGCTATTTTTCTTCTAAGAGAATCCAGATCATAATCAAAAAGTGGAACTTCGTCAAAATAAATTTCACCTTTATCGATTTCGTATAAACCACTCATTAATTTAATCATAGTAGTTTTACCTGAACCAGTTTCACCAACTATAGAAACTCTATCATTGGCTTTAATATTAAAGTTTACTCCTCTTAAAACTTGTTCTTCTTCTTTCTTATATGAAAATTCTACATTATCAAACCTAACTTCTCCTTGGGTTAAGTCTTTTTTTATTCCTTTTCCTAAGTATTCATGTTTCGCATCAAATAATCTAAATATTTTTCCTGCTGAAGCAAAGGCATTTTGCATTATGTCATATTTTTCTGCTATATTAAACAAAGGTCTAAAGAACATTTGAACATAAGAAGTAAAAGCGTATAAAGTACCAAATGTCGTAAATCCTTCTCTTACACCTTGAGAACCAAACCATAAAAGAATTGATAGTGTTAAAAAATAGAGAAAATTCATCGCAGGTCTAAAAATAGCAAAAACATACATTTGTTGAATTCTTGCTCTATACAATTTATTACTTAAATGATCAAATTCTTTTTTCTTCCTTTTTTCCTGATTAAATAAAGTAGTTACACTACTTCCAGATATATTTTCTGCTAGATATGAATTAACTACACTTATTCTTGTTCTAACTTTATCGTAAGCTTTTCTATCAAATATTCTGAATAAATATAAAGAAAATAAAACAATAGGAAAAGTAATAACTGTATATAAAGATAATCTAACATTTAAAGTGAATATCAATATTACTACTCCTGTTAAAACAGCAATATCTTTTAACAAACTACTTAAAACCTCAGAAAAAAATTCAGATAAATTTTGAGTATCATAAACAATTCTAGTATTTATTTTACCTGTAGGATTTTTGGTAAAAAATTTATATTGAACTTTTGTTATGTGTTCGAATAAATCACTCCGTATATTATAAATAACTCTTTGACCTAATAAATTAGAAAAATAAACTTGCCCATAATTAAATAAAATTCCAACTAAAAGAATACCTAAGAATATTAATGAAAAGAATGTTATGCTTGAGATATTATCACTTTTAGCTAAATTAACAAGCTCTTGACTTATTTCTCTCTTTTCATTAGTTTCTTGATTAACTATTATATTTTCATTGTTGTTATCTTTATATACCCATTTACCCTCTGGATCTATTTCAAAAGAATTTTCAGTTTCATTATAAGAGAAATTGTATTCAACAGTTATATAATTATCTATTCCATATTTTATAAAATAAGGTAATGCCAAATCTATTATTGCTGCCAAAAAAAGCGTTATAAAAGCAATAACTAATATCATCTTGTAATTTCTAATATATTTCCATAATCTTTTAAAGGTATGAATATCGCTTTTGCTTTTTTCTTTTTCTTCTAGTAAGATTTCTTCATGTGATGATGGCATCCTTATTCCTCCTCTAGTTTTTCTTCTATTAGTTGTTTTTGATACATGTCATAATATACATCGTGATTATTAAGTAATTCATTATGTGTTCCACTTTCTTTAATTATTCCATCTTCAAAAACATAAATTTTATTGGCATCTTTAACCGCTTTTAATCTATGAGAAATAACTACTATTGTTTTTCCAATAGTTTCTTCTCTTAAATTTTTTATAATTTTTTCCTCTGTTTCTGTATCAACAGCTGATAAGCAATCGTCTAAAATGATTACTTTTGATTTTTTAGCTAATGCTCTTGCAATAGTTACTCTTTGTCTTTGTCCACCAGATAAAGTAACTCCTCTTTCGCCTACAACTGTTTCATAACCTTTATCAAGCTTTCTTAAATCCTCATCTACACTTGCTTTTTGAGCAAACTCTTCAGCCCTAGGAGCTAAATCTATATTTGAAAATGCTATGTTTTCTCTTATGCTCATTGAAAATAAAAAATTATCTTGAGGTACGTATGAGACATGTTCTCTGATTAATTCTCCATGTATACTATTTATGTCTTGTCCATCAACAAAAATAGAATTTTCTTCAATAGGATAAAGTTTTGCCATCAATTTGCCCACAGTCGACTTGCCTGAACCCACTTTACCTACAAAAGCTATCATTTCTCCAGGTTTAATATCAATATCTACATTTTTTAATATTTTTCGTTCACTTGTAGGATATTTGAAATCCAAATTTTTTATTTCAAAATGTCCTTCAAAGTTTATTTCTTTCTTTTCAGGTTCAATAACATTTCTTTCCTGAGCTAATACATTATTTATTCTTTTCAATGAAGCTCTACCTCTTTGAATTGTATTTACTAAGAAACCAAATGCCATCATTGGCCAAATCAACATTCCTACATATTGATTTGTCATTATAAAATCTCCGAGAGTAATTTCACCATTGATAACCATTTTCCCACCAAAAAAGAAAACAAATAATTGGGCTAAAGATCCTAAAAATGTTACTAATGGGTGCATCAAACCCCATATTTTAATTAGCTTTATGTATGAATCGAAATAATCCTTTGAACTATTGTTGAATAAACGCCTCATAGTTTTTTTATTAGAGTATAATTTAATTACATCCATCCCTGATAAACTTTCTTCAGTTATATTTGAAAGTTCACTTGTTGATTCTTGTACTTCTGTAAATCTTTTATGAATAATCTTCCCAAAAAATAGAGAAATAATTGCTATAATAGGTAAGGGGAGTATTGAAAAGAAAGTTAATTCCCAATCAACAAAAGTTCCCATCGCCACAACAGTCATAACTGTCATAAAAAGTGTATCAACAAACATTATTATTGCTGGTCCCATCAATCTTTCCAATTGCTTTGTATCCGAAGTAAACCTTGTCATTAGGTCTCCTGTTCTCCATTTGTCATAAAAATTCTGATCCATTTCTATTATATGATCAAACATTGCATTAATATTTTTATATTGAAATAATCTTGCTGCTCCTATTATAAAAAATCTCCAAAAAAATCTACCTATAACTAACCCTGTGGCAAGCATCAGAATTCCTAAAACTAATATTTTTAAATTATCTAAATCCCACGAATCATTTCCTATATAATCAATGATTCTACCAATCCTTCTAGGAATTATAATTTGAATATAATCAACAATTAAAAGAAAAATAATACCAAGTGCATATTTCCACCAATATTTTTTAAAATAACTTTTTATTAGCAATTTTACCACCTCATAAATTAGTTAGTATTACTTACAAAATTATATCATTAAATAAAAGGATTTACAATAGTTTTAAAGGAAATATTAATTAAAGGAGTTGATTGAATGTTAGAAAAATATGAAAATACTTATACTTTTTGGTTTGAAAATGCATCTTCAAATGTAGTATTCATAGAATATACTGATTCTTTAATTTGTTTTGATAGTACTTTATATCCGAATAAATTTGTTGAAATGAAAAAACTAATGGAAAGCAAAACAGGGAAAAAATTGGATAAAGTTTTTTTAACACATTGGCATCCTGATCATTCTTTTGGCGTGATTTTTTCAGATGTGAATGTAGAAGTTGTTTTGAATTATTCATTATATGATATTCTTTCTAATTTAAATAAGAATTATTTAAAGAGTTTGTCTTCTAAAGCTGGTTATAATTTTTCTTTTATAAAAAATCACCTAAATGATAAAAAATTGGATCTTTTTGAAAAAACAAATCATTTTGTTTTTGATAACCAGATAATTTCTGCTAATAAAATAGGTGTGCATACACCAGATAGTACAGTATATTTTGTTAAACCTATTAATCTTTTAATTAGTGGCGATTTAATTTTTTCTGATTCTCATCCAGAGAAAATGCTAAGTGATGAATTTGTTTGGAAAAAGGTTCTCAATGAACTATCAATTAATTTCAACATAAATAAAATAACTCCAGGTCATGGTAAACCCGGAGATATCGATATATTGAATAACCAAATTGGTTATTTAGGTATAGATAAAGAAAAAAGAAAAGAAAAATTTAAAAATTATTTACTACCTGAATTAATTATTTAAAATATTTTTTATCATTTCTAAACTTTGTTGTTCATTTAGAAAACTTATATTCTCAATTTCTAAAATTATTTTTTTATCTTCATTAGAATTCAATATTTCAAATTTTGAAAAAGTATAAATGCCTTTAACTGGTTTTGAAAAATAAACTTTAAATTTAATAAAATCTATTCCCAAAAGTCTAAGCATATTTTTTGATTTTGGAGTGTATGTTTCTATTAGTCTTTCATCATTTTCGTCATATTCCTTGTTAAGTTTATTTGGTTGAAATGAAATAAATAAAGTGTTAAAAATAGATGGTATACTAGCTGTAATTACACTTACCTCACTATATTTATCTAAATTCTCATTTTGTTTCGTGAAGAAAACACCTTTATACATATCATATATATAGTCAATACCATAAAATATTTCTGGTTTTATGATTTCCACAATTAAATATCTATTATTAATATACTTAACAGTAGTTTCAAAATTCATTTCTTCATCAATTTCAAATGTCAAAGAAGCACTTATTCCTAAGTTTCCTTTTCCAGAATAAGTGCTTATATAATCTTCGAAATGATTTTGAGCTATAATTAATATTGAAAATAAAACAAAAAGTATTAGTAACAATATTTTTCTTTTTATCATTTAAGTGTTCTAAGCCTTTCTTTTAATGATACTATTTCAGTTATTCTTACACCAAAACTTTCTTCAATAACAACTACTTCTCCTCTAGCAATTAATTTTCCATTTGCATATATATCTAAAGGTTCACCAGCAAGTTTATCTAATTGAAGCATTGAACCATTATGTAAATCTAAAACTTCTTTCAATGACATTTGAACTCTTCCAAGTTCTACTTTTATTTCAAGAGGAACATCAAGTAGTAATTGTAATTTGTTCATATCTATATTTTGTGTATTTTGCTGAGGTTGATTACTGTCTGAAATTTCTCCAAAATTAACAGGATTCACGTTTACCTCACTTCCTTGATTAATTATATTTGAGTTTTGCGCATAGTCATTATTGAATTGTTGCGGAGCCTGTTGTTGTTGCTGTGGCGATTGTTGTTGTTGTGGAGCTTGTTGTTGTTGTGGAGCTTGTTGTTGTTGTGGAGCTTGTTGTTGTTGTGGAGCTTGTTGTTGTTGCTGTGGAGCTTGTTGTTG